>JBFRWI010000087.1:0-4374 GCA_051439505.1 Hormoscilla sp.
AAGCACGGATGAAAAATGCAGATAGAATCGATTGGCGTACCTTCTGGATTGGGTTGATGTTGGGTGTAATGTTTCAAGAAAAAAATGAAGCATTAAATAGTATATGTGATGAAGTCCCAGAGGCAATTCGCACCGCTTTGACTAACCAGCTACCTTTGCTATCAGACTGGTTGCCACGGGCCCGCCAGCATTTGGAAAAGCTGAATTCTGCTTTGGATAAGTTAGACTCGGAATTGATCGAGAGCGATCGCTGGCTATTTGTCATGTATGATGAAGTAGATCGGCTACTGCCATCTTATCTGGAACTGGCTGCCCCTATTAGGGAACTGTTAGCATTTTGGCTGGAAGGGTGGCGTCGCTGGGAACGGATCCGACCAAAGATTTTTTTATTTACAGACCTGTTTCGGGAGGTGGTTTTAGGATTTGCTGATGCCTCTAAGCTACGAGGACACAAGATTAGTCTGGATTGGCAGGCGCCATGGTTGTATCAGTTACTTGTCAAGCGCTTAGCCAACTCTGGGCAGGAAATGGCTGATTATTTAAGTGATGTTCCGGGTCTAATTTCTAAAACTCATCCATCACTGGGTATCCTACCAAAATTGGATGAATCATGTTTTGAATTACTGGTGGAAAATCTGGTGGGTAAATACATGGGAGACAACCCGAGAAAGGGGTACAGTTATAGTTGGATTACTACCTCCCTTCAAGATGCTGGAGGACAAATTACATTACGCTCTTTTTTAATGCTGTTCTCCTTGGCGGCGGAGCGCAGTTTATCAAGGCTAGGATATAAAAGTCTGACTGGAAGTAGATTATTTGAACCTGCGGATTTGCGATCGGCCCTCATGGATACGTCATTAGATAGAATTAGAGAATTAGCCCGATCGGGATATCCTTGGCTAGAAGATCTCAAGCCCAGTCTGAAAGGAATTGAATTACTTATGCCCAAAAAGGATTTCACGAACAAACTGCAATCGATAGAATGGAGTCAGATACCAGAAAAACAGCCACCCACTGTCAACCCGCCAGAATTGTTGGAGTATTTACGGCAACTGGGAATTATTGAAATTCTTTCTAATGGGCTGATTAATATGCCCGATATTTATCGTTATGGATTTGAGGTGAAGCGAAATGGTAAAGTTAAAAGGCCCCAAGTCAGATTGCGGGAGAACTTAGAACAATTGCGCAATATTTCTTAGTATCTATCCAAGTTCACTTTGACAAGCAAATGTTATGAATTTTCGTTTGATATTCGGCCTGGTAGTGGGCCTGGTAGCTAGTATTATCTTCAGCATCGTAGGACAAGCGCCCTCGCCAGGAATTGCGTCCTCTGCGATCGGACAGACGTCGGTTCCTGTGGAGTTGTTCGCCCAAACACCAGAATTTATTCAGGTGAGCGATCGGGTATACGTAGCTACCGGCTATGCCCTGGGGAATGCCATTTTCATTATTACAGACACGGGGATAGTGACGATCGACACTACCGAAAGTCAGGTAGCAGCCCGGAAGATTGAGTTAGAATTGCGTCAAGTCAGCGACTTGCCCATCACCCACATCATCTACACCCATCACCACGGCGATCATATCCTGGGAGCTAAAGTTTTTGCCAATGAAAATACTCGAGTAATTGCTCAGTATAGTCTCCCAACAGAGTACGATCGATGGAACTTAGTCCGCTGCTATAATCTGAACCATACTATAAAGCAATTCGGCGCGACGCTACCGCGAGAAGAGCGGGGTATAACTCTAGGAGAAGAGATTATGCAGCGCCTCATTCCTGGTGCGGCCCGATGTCAGGCAACAAACCCCGGTGGAAGTAGCAGATACCTGCCGCCAGATATTCTTTTCCATGAATTCTATCAGTTTGAAGCTGGCGGCACCCGCTTTGAGCTATATCACACCCAGGGGGAAACTCGCGACCATTTAATGGTCTGGATGCCGAAAGAAAAAATGCTCTTTCCTGGGGATCTGTTCTACAATAGCTTCCCAATGCTCGCCAGTCCGATGAAACCCGATCGACCGGTTCTCAAGTGGGCCGAGTCCCTAGAGCGGATGCGTACCTTGAAGCCAGAATATCTCATCCCCTCCCACGGTAAACCAATTCGGGGCAAGATGGAGATTGACAAAGTCCTCGCTAATTATGCCCGGGCCATTCGCTACGTGCATGATGAAACGGTTAAGGGCATCAACCAGGGTCTATCTCTCGAACAAATTCGGCAGCAGGTAAGGTTACCAGCAGAACTGGCAAAGCTGAGTTACCTTCAACCCGTCTACGGCAAGGTGGAATGGGCAGTCAATGGGATTTACCGTCAGTACACGGGCTGGTACGATCTTAATCCAACTAACCTCAATCCTGGCACCCAAAAGCCTTTTTACCAAGCGTTGTTGTCAGCTAGTGGGGGGTCGGCACCGCTATTGGTAGAGGTAAGAAAGGCAATGCAGTTAGAGCAGTGGCAATTGGTGCTACAGTTGACTGATGTGATCTTGGAGGTAGAACCCGATCGCCTCGAAGCCCACGATATGCGATCGCAGGCATTGGCAAAGCTAGCGGATGCCACGAACAACGGAGTAGAAATCAATATCTACCGTGGGGCAGCGCAGCAGCACGGGCAGATGGCAGCTTTAGGAAAGCAAAACTGATGGCTGAGGTAACAAATTCACTGCCAATACCGGTTATCAATTGGGCCCTATATAAAACCGGTATATTTGGGGTGGTGCGATCGCCCTACGGGTGTGGTCAAAAGTAGTTGGAAAGGATCCCCCCCAAACCCCCCCTTCCGAAAGGGGGGGCCTCCGAAAGCCCCCCTTTTTAAGGGGGGTTTGGGGGGATCCGGCGACTGGGGTGGCCCTAGAACGATCAACGGGTTTTGACCACACCCTCGCCCTACAGATCGCTGGTGGGCGGTGCCTGGTGGGCGGTGCCTGGTGGGCGGTGCCCACCCTACCTGTTCCTAATCTTCGGAGATAATTTTATCGATCTCGTCGGGGGATACTCCCATTTTTAGTAAATGCTGGGTTAACTTTTCAGCCCGTTGTTCCAAGGTTTGAATTTTGGCTTGTTCTGCTTTAACCAATTTGTCCACTGATGGCGGATCGAGTAATTCTTTTACCGATAAACTGAAGTCGGAAAACTGACTGGAAACAATAGATTTCTCTTCTGTGAAATCTACAGAACGATATCCTTCTTCATTGCCAGGATTTGCAAACACCCGCACCAGCTTTTTTTTGGGATCTACGATCCAATATTCCGCAATTTCTGCCAGTTCGTATTCGTTCCGTTTAATCACGTAATCATTCCGGCGATCGCTGCTGACAATCTCTATTGCCAGCATGGGCTTTTCGTCAAAATCCAAAACTCCAGCCCCTGGGCGATGACGAACTTTATTCCAAACAGCTTTGCTATAGACTACCACATCGGGAATTCGTGATGTTTTTTCTTCCGTTCGGACACCAGTGGCTAAACCGGTCACGACTAAATCCAATTTTTTGGTCGCCAAGTAGCGCTGGAACTTGTGAACCAAAAACTTGGCAATATTGGTATGATTGTGGGTATTTGCTCCCATGGGTATTAGTTTTCCCTTGACTAATTCATAAAGAACACCCGGTTCTCCTTCATATTCCAGATATTCTTGGAAGGTTAACAGATGTTCTTTTTCTTGAGGTGCCTTGATGGCCACCTCGGTTGCTGAAACGACAGCTTGAGTCATATTGACCTCCCTTGCGTTCGCGTTCTTTAACTATTATAGCACATATTTATCTCGCAATGCCAATGTTATGTCGTCAATGTTATGGAATTGCCCATGTAATGCGATCGCCCATATTATAGAATTACCAATGTTAGATAATACCAATGTTATGTAGGGGCACGGCATCAATAGATTATCGGTTCATTTGATCAATGGAATATCGCCGTGCCCCGGCCACATGCGATCGCCCATGCACCGCCCCGCCACATGCGATCGCATTATCGGTTGGATGCCCGTCCAAATTACCGGTCACATTCCGGGGCCTGATGTGGGACCGGTATATTGGGGGGCGATCGGTTGCTGGTTGCCGTGAATATGTGAAAAAAAATGGGTCTCTGGGTGACAATGGGAATTTTGCGCAGCCCTGCTATAATCTGTGCTATGATTCCGCTAAACCCTGAATATCGGGCTGATGTAACCGAGCATACATAACCACCGCTCAAAACATGACAAATCAAACAGAACGTGGTAATACGATGACTACCGCAGAAAGTCAAGGCCATACTCTGGTAGTAATCGACCCCAGGGTGGAAGAGTACCAAATGCTAGCAACGGGAGTTCGCCCGGGGGTAAAGGTTCTCATCCTTGACGACAACTCAGATGGAGTCGAACAAATAACTCACGCCTT
>JBFRWI010000088.1:0-7181 GCA_051439505.1 Hormoscilla sp.
AAGATCGAAAATCCCCTGGTAATGCGGGAGTATTTAGAACCAGAATATCGCGATCGGGTAGGTTTGATAGTGGATAGTCTGGGAGATCAGCGGGGAAAGGTCGTAGATTTCAATCCAGAAACAGGGAAAAATGATTTCGTGCGGATGTTTCCCCAACCACAGGGTTTGGGCAAAGGAGGTTTCCGCAACCTGCATCCGGATACTACCCTGGGTGCGATGTTCAACCGGGTGCGAGTCGAACAGATGGACAAAGAAGGCATTGACGTGCAGGTAATCTACGGTACCTTCAATCTGATGTTTTCTAGCATTCTGGACAAGGATCTGGCCCTTGCCCTCTGTCGCGCCTATAATAACTATATTGCCGACGACTGCCGCCCCTATGGCGATCGACTCAAACCCATAGGCGTGATCCCGTTACAGGATGTAGACTTTGCGGTATCAGAGATGCGCCGCTGCGTAGAGGAACTGGGAATGATCTCTGTGGCGGTGGCACCAAACATGCCCATTCCCCATCCGAAAGCACCGGATGCCTTTCCCGAGATTCGCACCTGTAAATCAATCAGTCATCCGGACTTCCGACCGATTTTACAAGCAGCAGTAGATTTAGACATTGGTTTGGGCATCCACGGGGGACCGGGTTCTTACATGGTCGGGGGAATTTCCGATCATACGGAAACTTTCGTGCTGACCCACATTTTCGTGCAGCGGAACCAACAGCAGTTAGCACTGGCGCGGATGGTATTTGACGGGGCATTCGAGCAGTTTCCCACCTTAAGGGTAGGCTTTTTGGAAGGAGGTTGTGGTTGGTTGCCCGATCTGGCCCATGCTTTCCACGAACATTGGGAAAAGCGCATCCGGGACTTCGACCCCCAGCATCCCTATCGTCCTTCTTTGATCGAGTATACGAAACTATTGCTTCAGGAGAAGGGTGCCAATAATGTTAACCTGATTAACCAGGCGAAAAATCTGTTCGAGTTGCTGTGGAATGCGGAACATGACCCGACAAAAATAGATGATAGCAGCTTGTACGAACATTATGACTTGCGGCACCGGGATCCGCTAGAATACTTTGAAAGGGGACAAATCTTTACCTCCTTCGAGTCAGACGATCCCGGACCGAGTTACCTGCCTGTAGCGATGGGAGAGATCGGCAAGCATTTGACTTGTTTTTCGGGAGATTACGGTCACTGGGACGGGGTGTTGCATAATTGCGTCCAGGATGCGGCAACAGTCGCCGAGTACGATCGGAAGCATTTAGAATTACTATTGGGAGGAAATGCTTTGGATCTGTATGGCGATCGGTTGCGCAATTCTCTGCCAGCGAAAGAATTAGCTGAAGCGACAAGTGCTTCGTAATCATTCCTAGGGTGGGCACCGCCCACCTTACAATTGATTGGTTTATCCATTGCATTTGCCACGCTCCCGGTTAACATATTCTTGAGCATCAATGCCTTCCCAGACTTCTTTCCCCAATCCTTCCAATTCGAGAATGCTGCGTTTGGGTTTCGCCGTAACTCGGTGACGGACAACTGACAGGACTTCGTTTATCAGTCGCAATTGTTCTTCAGGGGTGAGGCTGAGAACTTGATTTTTTATCTCGTTATAATTAGCCATAGACTTCTACCTGTCCTCTTTCTCTATATTATCACATTTACAGCTATGATTTCGCTCAATTCGGAGTGGGTTCAATACCTCTCGGTTAACTTGTCATTGCGAGGGGGGCTGACAAACAAACTATTTGTCGATCCCCGAAGCAATCCCCCCCGAAGCAATCCCCCCGTCCTGTATGATATGAAGAGCGCTATTAGAGTCGTCGGTGAGATTGCTTCGGGGGGGGGTTAACTCATAAAGCATAAGTCGATCGCTACGTACCCCCCCTCGCAATGACAAATAAAATGCTTAACCGAGAAGTATTGGGAGTGGGTTGAGTTATCCATTGCATTTTCCACGCTCCTGGTTAACATATTCTCGATCGTCAATGCCTTGTAAACACTAAAGTGTCGATCTTAGTTCGTAGTAAACACTTTAGTGTTTATCTGGGTTCGTAGTAAACACTAAAGTGTTTATCCGATATAGATGATGTCGTGGGAAATGTCCGCTTAACTAATCAGTTCATAAAACAGTTTGAGGAAACGATCGGTCTCGACATCTAAGCAGGCTTCTACATTGGGAGGATAGGTGGCTTCATCCCGGCGATCGCGCAGATCTGCCAGGGACATACCTGAGGTAAATTTTCCTTCGGTTTCCACCACCATATAGACTGATTCTGTAGAAACGAGACTGGGATCGATCGCCACACCGACGGCTAAGGGGTCATGGAGGTAGCAGCCGTGGAAACCTTCATTGTCTCGATAGAATGCCATATAAATGCCCGTGCAATCGACAATGAACTGAGCCACTGTTGAGGGATGTTTCTGAGCGTAATCTTCTACATCTTTCCGGGGAAGCGGTGCCTTCATGGCTACATCCAGTCCCACCAGGGTCAGGGGAATGCCCGATTCCATTACCATTTGGGCCGCATCAGGATCGACAAAGAAGTTAAACTCGGCAGCAGCGGAAATATTGCCCGGAACCTTCACGGCCCCACCCATGATCGTAATGCCACCTACCTTTTCCATGGTGGCCCGATCGCGCTGTAGAGCCGTGGCCACATTGGTCAAGGGTCCCAGGGCCACAATGGTGAGGTCGCTGCCATATTCCCGGGCGGCTTTGAGCAAGACATCAACGGCATGTTCTGAAGAAGGTTCCACGGCGAGTTGGGGATAACGAGGACTGCCATCCGCATTTTTGAACTGATGCAGTTCTCCCAGTCCATCGGATCCATGGATGCCTGCCGCATTGAAGGGAGGGCGCACCAGAGGTTTTTCACAGCCCTTTGCCACCAGAGGACGCTGCTTTGGTTGGACAATGTCAATTACCCGCCAGACATTATTCGCGGCTTGATTGACATCTATATTGCCAGCTAACACGGTCACCGCTTTGAGATCGATCTGTTCGCAATTTAGGGCCATGATAATCGCCAGGGCATCATCAACACCCCCATCAGTATCGATAATCATGGGACGGGCTGGGGAATTAACCATTTTTTTTCTCCTTTTTTCTCTTTACATTGCTACATTGCTAAGGATGCCAGTTCATCCATGGACACCATACCATCTTTATCGGCATCCAACGCCTCAAACATCAGGTTTATCAATCCTTTGTTGGTGCGGCCTGTCCGTTCTGCCAATGCTGTCTGGAGTTCCTCGGGGGAAATCTGGCCATCCTGATTTAGATCCAGAAAGGCAAAGGCATTTTTGACCGCCTGTTCCAGCTCTTCTTTGGTGATTTGCCCATCGCCGTCTGCGTCCCATTCGTCATAATTAACCAGGACTCTCCAGGCATCTTTCATGCAGCTTTCCACAATTAGGTTTTTGCCAGGTAGACATTGCTCCAAAGGCGGTGCCCCACCATTGGCATTGACATAATCTAGCAAGGGTTTGATTTCATTCAGCCCCGTCAGTAAGAATTGATAAATGCCGAGGCTGTACATTTTTTGAGGGTCAAATGGGGCGCCGTTAATGCTGACAATTTTCAGACTGGGATAGTCTTCAATTACCACATCAAAATCGGCATGGAGAAAATTGGGCGCTTCCCGATCGGGCGTGCTCCTCGTTTCCGCGATCGCCTCTTGCAATACGGATCCCGGCACCCGAATCAAGGCAATTTCGGTGTCAAATGGCAGCTCTTCCAACAAATCACCATAGGTAAAGGATGCTCCCCGATCGTAGTCTCGCTTACCGCGAACGCATCCTCCCTGGAGCATAACTATATCCACATCTTTCAAGCTTTTCTTGATATAAGAACAGAGGGTTGAGGCGACCTTTTCGGGTTGGAATCGCGTTCGTTTAGAGGACATGGGTTCTTTCACCTCAAATATTTCCACATCCATCAGCGAACCGAGAAAATTTTGAGTAATTTCTACAAAGGCTTGGGCGTTGGTATCGGCATCAAAATGGCTGGATGGCAACAGATGAACTGCCGTATAACGCTGGTCGTCAGCATCCCACCACACATCAACAACCACCACATTAACAGCATCAGCACCAGCCTTAACAATCAGGCTGCCATCGACTTTCTCAATATAAATCTCATGCTCGTGCCCCCCAACAATTACAGGCACCTTACTGCTAAGTCCGTCATCTCGCGCGATCGCCGTCGCCAGTGAGCGATCTTCGGCAATCGTCTGATGGGTGAGGGGAACTAGCATCGTTGCGTCATCGGCACAGTTAGACCAGGTTTCCTTTAACGCCTCAAATATCGGTTGGATGGTGAGGTCAGTTCCGGGTCGGAAAATATTAGTATTGTTAGTGCAAAAGCCAGCAAAGGCAACTCGACGATCGCCCACCGCAACAATGTCATATTTGGGCAGGGGCTGACCGCTAGCATCGACGATCGGCAAATCCAGGATGTTGCTATTCAAGCATTTGCCTTCGTAGGTTTTGAAACGCTCCTGCAGGACATCCAGGCTCACATCGAATTCATGATTGCCAAAGCAAATATAATCAATGTTGACTACCTTGAGCACGTCCAGCATGGCTTTCCCGCCATCCAGTGAGGTAATCAAACAAGGAGAGAGAAAGTCTCCGCTGAGACAGGCAACCACCACCCCATCTGACCCTGTCTGTTTGAGGGATTGAATCACCGTTTCCACATAGGGGTAGTTCGCGATGTCGTAAACATCATTAATCGATAGGATTCTCAGATAGGTGCCCACTGCTGTTCTCGGTCTTGGCAGATAGAGGGGTCGAGTTGTCATCGTTGTCATCGTTGTCATTATCCGGTCTACCTCAATGATCGGCAAAAATAAATTAAATCACTAGCAACAATTCCAGAAATCTTTCCCAGGTAAGATCTTTGCCTCCAATTCGCCCTTGCAAAAAGGTCACTTCCTCGGAGGAAAGGGGAGGCTCATCCACACTGGCTAACACTACATTCATTTCCTCTGGCTCCAGCACTCCATTTCCATCCCGATCGATGGGAATAAAGTAGGTGGCGAACTCATCAAGTCTCGACATCAGACGACGGTGGCGCAGCAGCAATTCTCCAAATTCGGAGAAGTCGATTTCGCCGCTGTTATCCACATCCATGCTGGTAAAGAGAAAGTTGAGTTCATCGTCACTCAGGGGATGCCCCGCCTGCTGCAAGTGATGGCTCAGTTCTTCCAAAGATAAGCTGCCGCTATTATCCCGGTCTATGGCATCAAAGATGTAACGCAGGTCACCTTTGAGCTCTTGGGGCGCGCGATCGAATAAAACCTGGTGATGCTGCCCTTGCATAGCGGACTGCAACTGGCTGCGGAACGCCGAAATCACTTCCTTGGCTGTCAGGTAGCGCCATCGATGCTCTTCAGGGCTAGCAATGGCATAGGGCGCAACGGGCACTAAGGAGGAGAGCGATCGCCGGATGACGACCATGCAGCCATAGGTACCCAGGTGAAAGGAAATGGCCAAAGTCGGCAGTCCCAAGGGCCCGATCGCCAGACTCAGCAACCAGCCAATCAGCCCTGCCCCAAAGGCTCCAGCACTGGCAAACAGAAAGCTTCGTCGATTAGGCGCATAGAAAATTCCCCCAATAGCAATTGCCGTTAAGGCCGAGTTGAATCCCCACAGTCCAGCATACAGCACATTGAAATTTACCCCCAGTACCATGCCAGCGAGCAAGCCAATAGCCGACCCTAGCAACGCAACTCCGGCTCCCATGGGGCTACATAAGGCTAAGGCGATGATAATCAACAAGGCCGATACTAAGCTGCCTGCAAAAAAGATTTGACCCATTCCGGTGAATAGGCCGGATAAAACCCCGACCCCATCTAGGGACTCAGTTGGAGGAAAGGGCGGTGGTGCCCCTAATTGAAAGAAGGGCTGCGGAACGTAAAGGGCAATTGCCAGAAAGCTGTAGGCAACGATGTGAAATGGCAATCCCATAGAAGGCAGCCCCAGATGCACGGCCATCCACAACCCGAGATACTCCATCAATACGGTGCTGAGGGCGGCACAAACGATCGCTGCCAGTACCCAGAGCCAGTTTCCAGTACCATTGCCCCAAGCGCTAAAAGTTCCTAAACCCAGCCCGACTAAGGCTCCGTTCAAGCCAAAAATGCCATTGCGAACGCTGGGGCGATCGAGACGCATCAAATAGGCGGTCCAGGTAGCCACAACAACTCCGACTACTAGCATCAAGGCTGTCCAGGGCGACTGAATAAAAATTGCCAGAACGATGAGTAGTCCGCTGATAGGATTATTGGCAAACCCTACCTGACCGATACCCCGTAAACTAGCATTGATAAAATCCAACAGGGTCCGCCGTTCCCATGCTTGGTTGAGGTCTTGCATCGTTCCCATGATGGGCAAGGGATGCCGATGAGACGTTGTCTCTGACTCCAATAAACGAGATAACAGCTCGTGGAGGGGCAAAGATTGATGGTTGTTTGTAGAACTAAAGGATGCGTTAGACATGGTAATTTCATGCTTTTGTTCGGCCATGAACCAGACCAATTTTGGTCGAGACTGCTATTATACCATTTCGCGATATTGTTGAGCAAGCTCGATCGGGTAACATATTCTCGATCGCGACCAGACTTTTTTCCCAATCCTTCCAATTATAGGCGTGAAAACGGGAAGCCGTAAAGTGTGTCTTACTACGAACCCGGAAGCACTAACGGGAAGCACTAAAGTAATCTAGCCCGCGCAGGCGGGTATGGAACGTGTAGCCGGACCCTTTAGGGTTCGGGCGGCGACGCTGTTAAGCAGTTACAGAGAACTGGCGGAAGCGGAGGATAACTCCCAATGTTACCTGTTTCATCAACCAATATAATGCTGCGATCGCGACAAAGGTGACAGCGATCGCCAGCAGAGGCCCTTTGCCGAGGACATCATCTAATATTGCTGCGGTTAAGGTATCTAACCTAGTGACAATATCCCAGCTATTAAACCGCCCGAACCGCCCGAGATAAATCCCGATCGCGCTGAGGATATGCAGGAAAAACTCTGCTGGCAGAATCAACCGTCTCCAACCCTGCTGCTTTAAGTAATTACCCAGATTAAGCAAAGATAGCACGTAAGCTTCAAACCCTAGTAAAATGAACAGGGTATACAGGGGAATGAGCACCAGGGTTACGATCCACACGGAGTAATTTTGGC
>JBFRWI010000089.1:0-21173 GCA_051439505.1 Hormoscilla sp.
TGCGCCAAATTACATAGTCAAATTTATCGGACATCTGCTTGACTAGCTGCACCGCGATCGCGGTTTTGCCGATACCAGTCATGCCCAGAACAGCCACCAGGCGACAGCGTTCCTGCAAGATCCATTGCTTGAGGGTAGTCAGTTCTGCGGTGCGTCCGTAGAAAGGGGAGACATCAGGCGCATCTGCTAAATCTAGACGTACATTCGGTCTAGGGTTGTCTTGGTTAGGGGTTTGCTCATTTGAGGGAGGGTGCGGGACTTCTTTTGATGGCAAACTGTCTCTACAAAGGTTGACATCACCAATGTGTACGGAGTCTTTTGTGAAGTTTAAGACATTGGAAACTTGCCACCTCTCTAGGGCCGATTTCAAATTCTTTTTCCCGACCTTTTCCCCCAACTCCTCTGAGATGGTCTGCAACAATTCGGAGCCAACATCTCTCGCGTGGCCCTCAGTACAGTGGCATTCTTCAGCGATTTGAGAATAGGTGTGACGTTGGAGAGTACCGCGCAGTATGGCCTGTTGCAGGTCGGAGAGGGGTGTGCCGGTCTTAGCGGAAAAGATGTCGGAGGCGAGGCTGAGGAAATCTTCAAGTTCCATAGGTCGATCGCCGGTGCATAGGTCCGGTAGATACTGGGATTTGCTCTATTGTAATCCGACATTTTCCGATATAATCCAACATTTGCTGCAAAATCCGACATTTTCCGACATCTTTAGGCGATCGATGTTTGGAAAATTGTATAGAAAATCCGACATTTTCCTCTGGTAAAAGACTTAAATATTGCCATATCATTGTAAATGACGCAATTACAGCCCATGTCAGTTTGATATATGTTAGCGAGTGCGGTTTGAACGACTGCCACGACATAGCATGAGACAAGTAACTAGACATTGTATATTGCGTTTCTCAAATTGATGTGGTGTATTTTAGCTCGCCTATTTGTCATTGCGAGGGGGGGGATAACCGCGATCAACTATGCTTTATGCATTAACCCCCCCCCCGAAGCAATCTCACCAATCGCATATCACACTAATATGAGAGCTGCTATAATTTAGCGTTTTTTCAGTACATCAGTAAAAACACTCAAGGGAAATTGTCATGGAACCCCAACAAAAAGAACAATCACCTAACATAGATAGCAACAATCACCGTGTATATTCAGAAGCAAATTCTGAATATACACAAAATTCTCCGCAAGATTCATCCAATCAGCCTAGCCAAGATTCAGGTAATAATATTGCTAAAGGACAGGCTAAACTTGGAATAGTTTTTAAGCTTTTTACCAAAGATCCAATTGCAGTTGTACTTTATGTATTTCAAGGAATTAGTTGGACGACAACAGTTAAAGGCGCACATATTATATTTCCTAAAGCTAATACAGTATCCCTATCTTTATTAGGAACTTCACTTCAATTTAAATTAATTCCTTTTGTGCTAGGTAGTGCAGTCCAATTAGCTTTAATTATGCTCTTAATAGTCAGAGCTAGAAGTCAATCGACTGTTAGAAGATGGTTCATGATTATTATATTGACCGCAGCCAGCAGTTATACTAGCTTTTTTTGCTTTTATGATGCATTACTTGGAGGCGAATTAACTGAAAATTCTCCGAAAAAGATCCTAGCACATGAAAGTCTTAAAAATCAAATATATACTCCTTTGCAAGCTGAATATGAAAATTTACAAAACCAGTTATTGACAACAAAAAAACGCTGGGAGGACGAAGTCAAAGGTACAAGAAGTGGAATCGTTGGGATTGGATATCGAGCGTGGGAGCTTAAGCAGGAGCAAGAGGAGATAGAAAATCAACTCAATCAAATTGAAGGAATTATTACTAATTCCAATATTGCAGCAGCATTTACACTGTCTCATGAAGATATTAAGAAACTTTCAACTAAAGAGCTTTACGATCTAGGATTAGTTGCTTGGAGTTCAATTCCAGCAGCTCACAAGAATAATTCACCAAAACCACAATTTTCCAATTATGAAAACCCGGAAGCATTTTTGCTGCCGCTGGAACGATTACAGGCTGGAGATAAAAATGCGCTCGCAGCTTTAGTAATCGCATCTTTTATAGATTGTTCATCATTAATTTTAGGAAGTATTGGTGATAGTTTTTCATTGTCAAAAGTATTTACTATTATAGTTTCAGGGTTTATTATGAATCTGAAAAGACTTGGGGCAACTCTAAGAAGAACGATCGATAAAGAATCAGTGCCTTTTGAGACTGAAGTGAGTCAACTATCGAATAGCACTCAAATAATCAAACTCAATAGTGATATCGAAGGACATGAGTTTTTAAGCAAGTTGCTAAACAGTATTGAAAAAATAGACGATCAGACATACATTATAAATTACGATGATTTAGTGGCAAGTGATGATAAAGATAAATGTACGTTTTATAAGTTATTATTAACAAGGATGGAAATTTATCCGTTTAATTGGCTTGAAGATTACCGGGGAAAAGAACAATATAATTTTATGGGTTTAGGAAATTTTTTCGGTCTTGGCAATCAGCAGAATTCCGATGATGCAAATCAGGGTAAACCCAAAAAACCAAAAAAACAGAAAATACTGAAAATAAAAAAGGAATGCAAAGATGCTTTTCTAAACTGGTTAACTACTGAAATAGAGAATCAAATCAATCAAGAACAGGTTAAAACTAAAGGAGTAGCTGAAATTCAGCTTTACGCTAATCCTACCCTGAGACGATCGCTCAACTCTGAAGAAACATAGATTTACTATGCTAAGCTTCATTGTCTCAGAGCAAAGTGCGATCGCACTCTGGTCTCAGAAAAAAGTGCGATCGCCCCCTGGTCCCAGAAGAAAGTGCGATCGCCCCCTGGTCTCAGAATCAAGTGCGATTGGGTGCATCTCAATGCATGTAATTAAGCCCGCGCAGGCGGGCTTTGTTCTTGTAGCCGGACCCTTTAGGGTTCGGGCAGCAACGCAAATATGCAGTGTACCCAGTGCGATCGCCCCCCGACCTCAGAAAAAAGTGCGATCGCCCCATTATATCAGCGTGCGATCGCAACTTTTTTATCTAAGACATCTTCCGCTAATAAACTAACTGGTGACTCCGATTTAATCTGCCATTCTAACCACCTACCATCAGTAATAAAACCCGTGATTTGCCAAATATTTGACTCTGTAAACAGCACCTCCGCGATCGTATCCATATAAGGAAAGGGAGGACTGAGAGTTTGCCAATTCTTGGTATCCGAGTCATAGACGCGAACCAACATCGAATGCACTTGTTTGAACATTAGGGAACCTTTGGGTAAACAAATATGCTCGTTCCTTTGATTGTCAGGATGTTTAGCATCAACAAAGAAATCCTCCAGATGAAACACTAGCGCCTCTGCACTCTGTTCCACTGACCGAACCACTGCATCGTGGAAATGTACCTGATGCCAAGAAGATGTTACATTCATAATCCAATAGAGATATGTGCTTCTAGTGACTGACGATCTACTACTTCCAAATTAGCATTTAATGATTCACCCGCTTCATTATACAGGTGCAGGTGATTATAGGAGATGATAACGTTTGGCGGATCGATTCTGGCTCTAACTCGCCTCGCCCCATCTCGGAAATGCAAAAATCTACCATCTGGACTACCCGATTTCTTCAGCCCCAATGCTTCTAATTGTAAAGCAACTTCTGCTATTGTCAAGTTGCCTATCTGGGACAAAAGACTCTGAAATTCATCGGTTGTCGGATTTCTCAAAGGTGAAGGGTTGCTCACGTTGTCGTTCTTTCCATAACTGGTGGTACTTATCTGAGTAGGAAACGAGATTAACTGAAATACTCTCTTTATTCTAGCAGAGTATCCGAGCAGCAGTTTTATGTTAAGTTTTGGTTAAATGCGATCGCCCCCCAGCCTCAGCCCAAAGTGCGATCGCATTTATCCCGCTAAAGCAAATTTATCTGTTGGTTGCATTCTGGCAGACAGCTGATAGGTTAAGCTCAAGGATTTGCTCCCAGAAACTTCGCCCCGCATTGGGAGGATAAACCCGATCGCCCCATTGTCTCATACCGTTTTGTACAAAAAATGCTAAAATTAGCATTACTATGGTATTAGTCGGTTTTAACCGACTTGAGCTATTAGCCGGGGGTTTGAACCCCCGGCGGGCTGACAGCGAAGTCCGATCGCCCCCCAGTCTCGGACGAAAGTGCATCTCCCTTTACCCAAGAGTATATTTACCTAACTCCAGCCACTTCGAGAGCGTCTACGCGCGATATTGCCGCATCTGATACCATTATTCTGATTGCATTAACCGCTGATGCGATCTTCCGAAGATCGTCATCTTCTAACCGACCACCATTTCTGTCAAGCGCCACTGCATAAACTTCTTCTAACACCGTCCATTCACCCATAAAAGAGTCATACCACTCACCGGACATATTTTCCAGACACCCAAGCAGCGCATCTAAATTATCGATCAGTTTCGGAAGACTCATCTGACCAGACTCATAAGCATCTATTGATGCTATCATTCGCTGATATTGGCGTTGATTATAGGTTAAATTTGCTTCGAGCATGATTAATTCTCCTAATTGGTAGTCCTACCACACTGTAACAACTCTCCCGGTGCTCGTGTCAACGGCTACTGTTATCTTGTTTACCGAGTCATAGTAGCGAATGGTTCCCGACGTTCCCGGTTTTGCTATCCCAGTTTGAATCGCATTTTCAACTACACTGGGTATAATTCCACGTTTTTGCATCCTGTCAATTGCATGACCAGAATATTGACGTTCATAAATAGTTGTTCGAGAATTCGTTTCCGGTTCCACCTCAAGGTGACTGTTTCTGCGACCAACAGGTGTTGATGGGTGAGGATCTGTGTCAGTGCCGTCAATTGCCATTACCTTTTATTCTAGCAGAGATGACTATTTTAACCCGCTCGATTGACATTTGCCATTTCCTCAGCGAAATCCTCCTCAGTATATTGAAACACGCAAACCTGATAACGGGACAAAGCATCAATAAAATCTGCGCGGGTTAACCCGGCGATTTCTGCTGCTTTACCCTGAGATATCTTTCCCATATCGTACCATTTTACAGCCGCTGCAATCCTCATTTCTGCGATAAATTCCCGTTCGTCTTTACCCAGAACAGTAAATGCCGTTTCTGGCAATTGGAATGAAACTGTTGTCACTTTTGTATTCCTCCTGCTGAAAATTCACGCCCGCCAAGATTTTACCCTGTGTTTAGTATAGCATTTCTCCTTTGCCGCCGACCACCCTCCAGAGCGATCGAGTATAATTGAGCTTATTGTACAGATTTACTTCCCTTACACCAAATGATGTCACCGCAGGTACTGGAACTCGATCGTGCCATCCGTGCTTTGATCCTCGAAGAACAAAAATGGCTGCTCGATCGCATTAACAAACTTATCCGTAACTTTACAGATGCCGATCGATTCGCTAATGCGTCCTATATGGAAGCACAAATCAAGGAAATGGCTTGCGATCCGGACATCCAAGCAGAAATAGCCGCTATTAACCAGGAGTTTGCCGTTACAGAAATGGATGGCTTGTCAGACTGAGGCGATCGCCCCTCTGCCTCAGAGCAAAGTGCGATCGCCCCCTAATTTCATACTAATTGAAATCCGCCCTAGGTGACGACCTCTACAGCACGCTCGTGGGATGCCGTTTGCATCTCTATTTTCTCTGAGTCACGAATAGCATCCAAACGCTTCTGATAGTAATCATCTAATGAGGCCAAGATCGTACCGGAGCGAAACTCAATTCCTAAAGCATCACTAATAGCGAGTACGTCCACAAAACTGGCATTTTGATAATCCTTTGCTTCATACTGTTGAATTTGCTCTTCCGTGCGACCGCAAAGCATACCAAGTTCTTTTTGACTGAGCTTGAGAGCAATTCTCGCTTTAATCAATGAGTCCGATATCTCATGAATTTCGGTAATATTCAGACTGATGGGGCGATCGCGATCGTGTGCGATCAACATTTCATATTCGACGATTTCTTCCCTGAGACGCAAGATCCGACAGTGATAAGAATCTTGTAACAGTTGCCAACCATCAGGATCTTTAAGTTTCTTTTCTTCATTTTCCCGCAGGGTGATGAGCGCTTGGGTAAATCTCTCTACCCAATATTTAGTAATGTTATACTGGTGAGAATCTTTAATCACGGTGACCACCTCACTAAATCTATGGCAACAAGACCTTTGGAGTTTCCCAAACGATCTCTTTGAAAAAAATCATATGAAGTTATATCATCAATCGGCTGGTCTGAGGGATATATTTCGCCTCTATACTTAGCTTTTTGGGCAACCGGTTCGTAAATTTTTAGCAAAGTAGGAGCATTTATTTTCAGGTAATCCATATCTACCTCCTCCCTATCCCAGCAAGCATCAAAATCGCCTGGGTCTAATTTATTCGTAACAAAACTACCGTTAATAAACTACCGTTAATATAGATAGTTCTACATCCAGCAGCTTTTAATGCCTTCATTACAGTATACAGTCCTTGAAGTCTACGGGTGCGTTTAGTATTTGTACCAAATCTTTCTTCAAATTCTGACCACTCAGCCCAGTGTATTCCCGGAGGAAGATTGCCATTTTCATCAAAAGGTGGTATCACGTTCTTGTACCTATTCAAACTGAAATTATTTGCCAGAGTTGGGTAACGTCAACCCAAGGTATTTTTCTAATTTTTGATTATACCACCCCTCCCCAGTTCTTTGTCAATCCTTATGGATGGCTTCTCAGACTGAGTCGATCGCTCCATTGTCTCGGAAGAAAGTGCGATCGCCCCCCGGTCTCAGAGCAAAGTGCGATCGCCCCGGAACCCCCTCAAATCTTTTAGCGTGAGGGTTATCCGATCATGACGCCTGTTTTTCGATATACTCCTGAATCAACCCTGACATTTTCGCGAAATCTTCAGGCTCTTGCGGACAAGGATGCCATACTTGGTCAAAAGAGTCAGCCTTATAGCGATCGACCAGCTTGTAAAATGCTTCACGATCATCCCGGTGAGCGAACACATAGGCTCGTAACTCAGCCTTGCTCATTGTATCATAATCTGGTTTCATGTTATAAATCTCCATTTTCCATCCCGACTAACTTGAATTTGAAGTTCCTCTCCGGCAAATATATATATCGTGCCATCCCGCTCATCAAAACGCAATATTTCAATTGAGCGGTAAAAATTAGTCAAAGATTGACATACCCTAATGCAGGTTATACCTTGTTCTGCTGTAGGAAGAATGGCCACCCTCCTCTGGTAAAAATTCATCTATTTCATTATACATCTGTCTCCCCAAACGCGACAACCTGGTTTCTTAATTTTTTCTATAAAAGTGCGATCGCTCCTGGTCCCAGAACAAAGTGCGATCGCGTGCATCTCGATCGGGCATCATCAATGGGGTGCAACGATAATGCATGTAATGTAGCCCGCGCAGGCGGGCGCAAGTTCAGTGTAGCCGGGCCCTTTAGGGTTCGGGCGGCAAATATGGGATGCACCCTTATCGATACAACCAACTACCCGCTCAATACTTCTCGGTTAAGCAAGAGGCAGGGGGCAGGAGATTGCTTCGGGGGGGGTCTCTTCAATTTCCCATAAGTTAATCGCGGTTGTCCCCCCCTCGCAATGACAAATACAATCTTTAACCGAGAAGTATTGACTACCCGCTTCCAGACTGGTGTGAAGTTAAAATCCCTTGAGTGGGACTGAACAGCAATGCTAGCAGAAAAAATCCTGATACCACTAAGACGATCGCGGGACCGGAAGGCAAGTTAAAAAAGTAGCTGAGGTACATGCCACTGACACTGGCAACCACCCCAATAACTGCCCCCAAAATCATCATTTGGTGCAGTCGCTTGACCAACAAATAAGCTGTTGCCCCAGGGGCGATCAGCAATGCTAGCACTAACACGACGCCGACAGCTTTGAGACTGGCAACAATAGTGAGGGAAATGAGTACCATTAACCCAAAGTTGAGCAGGTTTACGGGTAAGCCAGCTGCTTGGGCCCCCAGAGGATCGAAGGTGTAAAAGAGCAATTCTTTGTATAGCAGCAGCACTACCAATAAGACAAAGGCCCCAATGATGGCAGTATCTCGCAAGTCAGTAATGGTGACGCCGAGAATGTTGCCGAACAGAAAGTGGTTGAGGTCGATCTTGTTGTCTTTTTGAATGATGGTAATTAAAGTAATGCCGAGCGCAAAAAAGGCAGAGAAGACTATCCCCATAGCGGCGTCCTCTTTGATGGGCGATCGCTTCGAGATCCAGGCAATAACCATGGTACTAAAAACCCCGGAAATAAAAGCACCGACAAAAATATTGGCTCCTAACAGAAAGGCGATCGCCAGTCCGGGCAGTACGGAGTGACTGATGGCGTCTCCCAACAGCGCTAGTCGCTGCACCATCAGATAACTGCCCACTACAGAACAGATGATGCCGACTAAAATAGCGATCGTCAGCGATCGCTGCATGAAACTATATTGCAAAGGTTCGATTAAACTTTCTAACATGAAGCTGTCCTGCATTGAAATTGCTATGACCTACGAGACCCTTGTTGCCAGGAAATTCCCCAATTTTGAATTTCAAATTTTGAATTTTGAATTGTTTAAGCTGCCTCTCGTGCCAAGAAAAACACTTTACCGCCATAGGCACCGTACAGGTATTCTTCTGTGAGTACCTGCTGACGGGAACCCGAGGCAATTAATTCTTTATTCAGTAAAATCAAATCATCGAAGTGAGCGATCGATTCTCCCAAGTCGTGGTTGACGACTAAGACTATTTTACCCGCAGCGGCCAGTTCGTGAAAAATATCGAAAATTACTGCTTCGGTTTTTTGGTCTACCCCCACAAAGGGTTCGTCAAAGCAGAAAATTTCTGCTTCTTGCGCGATCGCCCGGGCAATAAATACCCGCTGCTGCTGTCCTCCCGAGAGTTGCCCGATCGGGCGGTGGCGATAGGCACTCATACCCAAGCGTTCCAAAGCATCGGCAGCAATATGCCGACTCGTAGCAGAAAAGGGACGCAACCAACCAGTTTTCTTCACTCTACCCATCATGACCACATCCCAAACAATAGCAGGATAGGTCCAATCGATTTGCGATCGCTGGGGTACGTAGGCCACTTTTTCCAGTTGGGCGATCAGCGGTTTGTCGTTATACAGTACCGTGCCAGTGGCGGTGGGAACTAACCCCAGCATCCCCTTGAGTAGGGTACTTTTCCCCGCCCCGTTGGGACCGATGATTCCCGTTAACCGTCCCGATCGGACTACACAATTTATATCCTGTAGTGCCTGCAACTGGCGATAATTCACCCCCAGATGGGTAATGATCATCTCTGGCGCCGCCTGATCGCCTGTCCAACCTCCCGATAGCGAGGGACTGCTAGATAATTTCCCGGTCTTCATGATTTATTTCTATACTCACCTTGACTATTTTACCCAAAAAATGAAAAGATTATGATGTCAAAATGAAATCAATATGAATGTCTATGAGATCGCCGGTTACTCAGCGGGGTGTAACCCGCACCCAAAGAAGCACCCAAAGAAGCCGCACCCTAAAGGGTGCGGCTACAGAAACAAAGCAATGTCATTGCGAGCGCAGCGTGGCAACCGCCTGCGCGGGCTTCAGGCGGGTGCCAGCTGCTGCGCAGCAGTTTTCTATAGGCAAAAAGGTGAAAAAGATTTATGTGTCTCGGATCTGCCTGGGATTATTGATGCCTTTTGCCTTATTCGCATGTACCCAACCGAGTGGCGATCGGGTGAATGCTGGGGGCGATCGGCCATCAGTTGTAGCAACTAGCACCATCCTCAACGACTTGGCAGAACAACTGTCCGGAGACGAAATCGAACTGACGGGTATTCTGGAACCAGGCGCGGACCCTCATATTTACGAACCCGTACCGCAAGACAGTAAAGCCTTGGAGGAAGCTGATTTAATTTTCTATAACGGCTATAATTTAGAGCCCGGCTTGATCAAGATGATCGAGGCAGTAGGAGGGAAGGCCCGTAAGGTAGCAGTCGGGGAAGTGGTGCAGTCATTACAGATGGAACAGTATGGGGAGACAGAACCAGATCCTCACGTTTGGGGCAATGGCAAAAATGTCATTATGATGGTAAAAGCGATGCGGGATGCCTTAATTGAAATTTCCCCATCCGACCGAGAGGAATTTACCCAAAATGCCGCACAGTTGATAGAGGAATTAGAACGGTTGGATACTTGGATTATCCAGCAAATTCAAACCATTCCCGCGAGTAAGCGCAAGTTGATTACCAGCCATGATGCTTTTCAATATTATGCCAATGCTTATGGGTTAGAAGTTTCCGGTACGCTAATTGGGATCAGCACGGAGGAACAACCCAGTGCTCAAACCGTGCGGCAGTTGGTGCAGGCGGTAAAAAATACGGGCGTTCCTGCTATTTTTGCCGAAACAACGATTAATCCTCAGTTGATTAAGACTGTGGCCGCAGAAGCTGGGGTAAAATTGGCACCACAAGAACTTTATTCTGATTCGATCGGGGCACCGGGCAGTGAAGGGGATTCCTATGTTAACATGATGGTGGCGAATACCCGGGCGATCGTGGAAGCCCTCGGCGGGAAGTATACGCCTTTTGATCCAACAGAGAAAGATGATAGGGAAAAGCGGTAAAATTAAGATCCGAAAATCCCATAGCACATTATCCTCCAGCCCATCGCCCGATCGCATGGGAACTTGATTAGAGGTAGCACAGATGAGGAAAGTCCGGAAAGCCCGCGCAGGCGGTTGCCACGCTGCGCTCGCAATGACATTGCTTTGGAACTGTAGCCCCACCCTTTAGGGTGAGGGCGGTGGTAGCTGTTAGATGAAATAATGGCAGATGTATGATAAGATAGAAATATCAGATTCAGGTAAATCGCCAATGACTTCTCAAGCGCCAAAAATTGATACGCAGCAATGGTCGGGACTAATTTCAGCAGTAGTGGAAGCTGCGGTCAAGCAAACTCAACCCGTTCTCAATCAACTGCTGAAAATCGTCATGCATGATATTCCTTTACAACAACCAGAAGAATTGAGAGCGCCAACGGCCAAACACCTCCTCATAGAAATTGGCAAAGGCATGACACGAGCCCTGGGAAGCCCAACTCACCCCACCCTAGCATGGTTTGTGGTACATGTGGGTGTGGGAGCCACCCCTGCGGAGGCGGTGCAGTCAGTACAAATGTTGCTAGAACAAGGGTTTGTCCCTTTTGCAGATTTCTTTACGGACCGTCAAGGAATACATTTCTACGACGATGGGGCGACCCAGGAAAAACTCCAGAAAATGCCCGAAAGGTTGTCAGAGTTTACCCAGATGACCGTGAACATCAATATTAAAGAAGTTCATCATATTATGGAGAAATATAAGGTGTTAGAACCCCTAGCTAGAAAGATGTTGATGAATCTCAAAATCTTGGAACAGAAGATGAATGTACCCCTGGAAGAATTGTTGTCGGAATTGGATCGGAATCAGGTATTACTGCAACAGGTGATGAACTCAGATTTTGCTGGCAGTATTGATACTAATTGAATCAGTAAGGAAAGGGTGTGGTCTTGCACCAGTTGGTAAAAGCGGTGGTGCCTGGTGGGCGGTGCCCACCCTACATTATTACATAACTATTGACTAACCAATTGACCGAGTCGCTTTAAGATGCTCAGGACAATGTACAGATCGTGCTCCCGCCGCAACGCAAACTGCTCTGACTCAGCATATCTCGGTGTATCTTGTTTAGTCAACTTGAGAAAGATAAAATCTAGACCGTTGGTAACAAATCCAAATGCAGGTTTTTCAGAATCAGGTTTACCCAGCATATAACTCAGTGTTTGGGGTATTCCCGCCTCCAGAGAGTATTGTGCCTTTTTCGCCTCAATTGCCATTATCCAAAATTCCGGGGTAAACACCAGCAGGTCGAGACGCCCTTTGACAACAGTTTCCTCATCCACAGAGATAATTTTTACCTCTTTCTCCCCAGCAAGGTAAAATGGCGGGCGATAAAACCCTGCTAGTTTCAACAAGGGAGAAAGCACCACTAACTTGACGATCGGTTCGAGGATGGGATATTTGGACAAGTGACGATAGTCGGCTTTCACCTCATCTAGAACCTGTTTTTCTGCTGCGGTGAGTTCTGGCAAATTCTCTTGCCATTCTTGGAAGAATTGTTTGTCGTCCTCAGTCCGTTCTAGACCAAACTTTTCACTTAAGTCCATCAGGGTGATATTTTGGGCTTGAATAGTTTCAACCATGAGTTTCTCTCCAATGTCTTTAATTATTATACCAATAAGCTACTATCGCGCAATGATAAATTAGGCGATCGCCATTTTTACAGAACTCAATATTTTATGCGATCTAGAGAATTGCTGAATTTTGAATTGCTTAACCCGTGTCAGTAGTCGTTCCGCCTGCTGTTTCGCCGACCTAAAAAAATGTTGGCTTCTTGCACATCGCCCAGGAATAACTGTTGGCTAGCTGTAAAAAAAATAATACCTGTAAGGCGGTTTCCACCCTACATTATGCCATTTGCTGAACTATTTTTTGAGGTTAGTCACGGGATGCTTCGGTGGTTCTCGCCTCCAAAAACGGGTGCATCTGGTATGCATGTAATCTAGCCCGCGCAGGCGGGCTTTGTTCGTGTAGCCGGACCCTTTAGGGTTCGGGCGGTGACTTTCGCAGGTTCGCGGAAACCATTAGACTGCGATCGCCTGTCTCTGTTCTATCTCCTGTGCTTCAGTATAACCCATCGCTGTCAGGGAGGCGATCGCCCGATCGATCAACTCGACCCCTGCGGTCACGGATTCAATCTTCGCCAATTTACCCCGCAATTCCCCAGCATTGGGAAAACCCTTCGCATACCAAGTCATGTGCTTGCGGGCTTGGCGAATTCCCCGATCGCCCTTATACTCGTACAAAGCCTGTAAATGTTCCCGGGCACAAAGCAACCTTTCTACAGCAGTCGGCGGTGGCAACTGCTTGCCAGTCTTCAAGAAATAGTCAATTTCTCCCACCAGAAACGGATAACCCAGAGTCCCTCGCGAACACATCAGGCCATCAGCACCCGTTTCTTCCAAACACCGCACCGCCGCTTCTACCGAAAAAATATCCCCATTGCCGATCACCGGAATCGACAGAATTTCCTTCACCCTGCCAATCCATTCCCATCTAGCCGGTCCATTATAGCCTTGAGCGCGAGTCCGACCGTGCAGCGTCAGCATTTGCGCCCCCGCATCTTCCATCCTGCGGGCAAATTCCAGAATATTGATTTCTTGATTCGACCACCCGATCCGGGTTTTGACTGTCACCGGCACATCCACCGCCTGGGACACCTCCCGGACGATCGCCTCTGCCACATCCGGTTGCCGCAACAGGGAGGAACCCCCACCATTTTTGGTAATCTTATTCACCGGGCAACCCATATTAATATCTACCGTATCCGCCCCTTCCGCCACCGCCTTCTGAGCAGCTTCGGCCAAGAAATCCGGACGACAGTCAAACAGCTGGATGCTAATCGGGCGTTCCTGCGGGTCTACCTCCATAATCTTCGGCAACTGCTTGACATAATGCAACCCCGTGGCATTCACCATTTCCGTGTACATCATCGACTCTGGCGCATAACGGCGCACCAGGCGACGGAACACCAAGTCAGTCACCCCCGATAGGGGAGATTGCAGTACGCGGCTGTTGACCTCCACCGAGCCAATTTTCAGAGGGGTTTCCAGTCGCGATTGTAGTTCTGGAGACAAATATACCATAAACCCATACATCAATTCATTACTAAGCTTATTTCATCTTAGACCAACATCTTGCCCTGGGTTCCCATCGGCAGACGGCAAACACCACCACCGGATACGGTTGGCACCCTAGTCTGAAACCCCTCGATCGCATAGGATGGGTTAATGGCTAATGGCTAATGGTTAATGACTAATGGCTAATGGTTAATGGCTAATGGCTAATGGCTAATGGCTAATGGTTAATGGCTAATGGCTAATGGCTAATGGCTAATGGCTAATGGCTAATGGCTAATGGCTAATGGCTAATTTTTAATAGCTGGCCAGACGGCAAACACCAATAGCAGAATACGGTCCCCACCAATGTCTCAGACAGTTTGTTTGACCTAGCATGTGATTGTTAATGGCTAATTGCTAATTTTTAATAGCTGGCCAGACGGCAAACACCAATAGCAGAATACGGTCCCCACCAATGTCTCAGACAGTTTGTATGACCTAGCATGTAATTGTTGTCGAAGCAAATAATTAAAGAAAAAATGACTGCTAGGCTGACGACAGCCCTAGGCTCATAAATTAAGGAGAAGGGATAATGAGCACGTTAATTATGTCTGCACCTCAGCAACAAAAAGAATTGTTACGGCATCAGCTAAATCAACTATTGAACGATGTCGGCACTTCCCAGAAATCGGCGGATAGGACTTGGACTCCAGCAATGGAAATGCAAAGCACTTCTACCGCAGTTATCTTGCGTCTAGAACTGCCGGGAGTAGCAGGCAAAGATGTAGACTTACAGGTGACGCGGGAAGCAGTTTTGATTGCAGGCGATCGCCCCACTAACCAAAGTCAAGGCAGATGGGTCTCAGAAATATGCTACGGCAAATTCCGTCGCTTTATTCCTTTGCCCGTAGCAGTAGATAATACGCAGGTGCAGACAGAATTTAACAATGGGATTCTCACCCTGACCTTACCAAAATTGGCAGCGGTACGTCCGGAGGTAGTGAAAGTGAAGGTATCGTCAGCTAGCAGCACTCCGGAAACAGAAGTTGCCTCAGCTGCTGTAACGGAACCGGATGAATTAGAAACAGACCTTTGGGCAGCCTAGTATACACAACAGCAAAGGGGGTATAGCTGTCAACCGTCCCCGATCGGGTTCGGTAAACCCCCCTTCATGAGAGAGCCTCAAGGTGATCAGTATAGATATAACGATATCAGCAGACATCCCGCTGTGGCTCAATTACGGCTAGACCCATCAGCCCAAACCCTACTCGTGGCTCGACCAACAAGCAGAAAACCCTAGTAATTAGAATCAGGACAGTATTATGGCAAAAGTAGTTGGAATTGACTTAGGTACGACAAACTCCTGCGTCGCCGTGATGGAAGGTGGTACGCCCACGGTGATCGCCAACTCCGAAGGTTTTCGGACCACCCCTTCCGTGGTCGCCTATGCCAAAAATGGCGATCGCCTGGTAGGGCAGATAGCCAAGCGGCAGGCCGTGATGAACCCGGAAAACACATTTTATTCGGTCAAGCGCTTCATCGGACGCAAACACACCGAAGTTACCAACGAATCCACCGAAGTATCCTACAAGGTGCTGCGGGATAGCAACGGCAACGTGAAACTAGACTGTCCCACAGCAGGCAAGCAATTCGCCCCAGAAGAAATTTCGGCTCAAGTCCTACGCAAACTGATAGACGACGCTAGCAAGTACCTGGGCGAAACCGTCACCCAAGCAGTAATCACCGTTCCCGCATACTTCAACGACTCCCAGCGTCAAGCCACCAAAGACGCAGGCAAGATTGCCGGGGTAGAAGTGTTGCGGATAATTAACGAACCCACCGCTGCGGCCCTAGCTTACGGTTTAGATAAAAAGAGTAATGAAACCATCCTGGTGTTTGACTTGGGTGGCGGTACCTTCGACGTATCGATTCTGGAAGTGGGGGACGGCGTGTTTGAAGTGCTGGCTACTTCTGGAGATACTCACCTGGGCGGTGACGACTTCGACAAGAAAATTGTTGATTACATGGCGGCAGAATTCAACAAAGTCGAAGGGATTGACTTGCGCAAAGACAAGCAAGCCTTGCAACGCTTGACAGAAGCTGCGGAAAAAGCCAAGATAGAACTCTCTAACGTCAGCCAAGCAGAAATCAACCTGCCCTTCATCACGGCCACCCAAGATGGACCCAAGCACCTGGATCTGACCTTAACTCGCGCCAAGTTTGAAGAAATCTGTTCTGACTTGATCGATCGCTGCCGCATCCCGGTAGAAAATGCCGTGCGCGACGCCAAGTTAGACAAGTCTGCAATCAATGAAGTGGTGCTGGTGGGCGGTTCTACCCGAATTCCCGCAGTACAAGAAGTGGTCAAGAAGGTTCTGGGTAAAGACCCCAACCAATCAGTTAACCCCGATGAAGTAGTTGCTGTGGGTGCGGCCATTCAAGGGGGTGTGCTGGCGGGTGAAGTGAAAGATATTCTGCTGTTGGATGTCACCCCCTTGTCTCTGGGCGTGGAAACCTTGGGTGGCGTGATGACCAAGATCATCCCTCGCAACACGACTATTCCTACCAAGAAGTCGGAAGTCTTCTCTACTGCTGTGGACGGACAGACGAATGTGGAAATCCACGTTCTGCAAGGGGAACGAGAAATGTCCTCCGACAACAAGAGTCTGGGTACTTTCCGCTTAGATGGAATTCCCGCTGCACCCAGAGGCGTGCCTCAAATCGAAGTTACCTTTGATATCGATGCTAATGGGATTCTGAATGTAACGGCCAAGGATAAAGGTACGGGTAAGGAACAATCCATCAGCATCACGGGTGCTTCGACTCTGGATGACAAGGAAGTCGATCGCATGGTGAAGGAAGCGGAAGCAAATGCGGACGCTGATAAGGAACGCCGGGAGAAGATCGATCGCAAGAACCAGGCAGATACTCTCGCTTACCAGGCAGAGAAGCAAGTCAACGAGTTGGGAGACAAGGTGCCTGCGGAAGATAAGGCGAAGATAGATGAGTTGGTGAAAAACCTGCGGGAGGCGATCGGGAAGGAAGATGACGAGCAAATTCAGAAGCTAACACCGGAGTTGCAGCAAACCCTCTATGGTATCAGCAGCAAGATATATCAAGAGGCAGGCGGCGATCCATCTGGTGCAGGTCCTACCGATAATGGTGCCACGGGTGCAGATGCTGGATCGGGTGATGCCTCTAGCGGTGCCGATGCCGATGTGATTGATGCTGAGTTCTCTGAGACTAAGTCGCAATAGTTTGAGAGCGGGCAACGACAATTTAGGTAAATAATTTCCAGGGCTGATAACATAGATTATCAGCTCTTTTTTTCTCTGGACGTGCAGCGATCGCCTTTACTCACTACTCGTTAAATATTTTCTTGGAAGTTCAGACAAAAATTATCGCTCATCCTGAGTGTAATCCATCACAGTCTTACCGATATAAATAAGGTAATTACGCTGCTTTAATTTTTAAACACTACCGGTAGCGTCTGGTGGGCACCGGCCAGGTCTGGGAGCGATCGCGCCAGATCGGGTAATTCGCCCCTCAAATCCTTGAGCGTGGGGCCCGCCAACTTTTTGTCACCCCAGGGTGCGGGCTGGCCTGACTCTAAACTACAATGACGATCGCCTATATAGGAGGAAAAGGAATGCGACTGTCTCAAATGCTGTTCTACACATTGCGGGAAAATCCAGCGGAAGCGGAAATTCCCAGTCACAAGCTGCTATTGCGTGCCGGTTATATCCGTCGCATCGGTAGCGGTATCTACGCCTATCTGCCCCTCATGTGGCGGGTGCTGCAAAAAGTATCCCAGATAGTGCGGGAGGAAATGAACGCCACCGGGGCTCAAGAATGTCTCCTGCCCCAGTTGCAACCGGCTGACTTGTGGCGAGAATCGGGGCGCTGGGATACCTACACTCAAGCTGAAGGGATCATGTTCGCCCTCACGGACCGACAAGAACGGGAATTGGGATTGGGTCCTACCCATGAAGAGGTGATTACTACCATTGCTAAGGACATGATTCGTTCTTACCGCCAATTGCCCGTACATCTGTACCAAATTCAAACCAAGTTCCGAGATGAAATTCGCCCCCGTTTCGGGTTAATGCGGGGACGGGAATTTATCATGAAGGATGGCTATTCCTTCCACCGGAATGTAGAAAGCCTGAAAAAAACTTATCAAGATATGGATCGGGCCTATCGGAATATGATTCGTCGGTGCGGTTTGGCCTTCCAAGCAGTGCAGGCCGACTCGGGGGCGATCGGGGGTGGGGTGTCCCAAGAGTTTATGATCTTGGCAGATGCGGGTGAAGATGAGGTGCTGTACAGTGCGGACGATAAGTATGCGGCCAATGTGGAAAAGGCCGTATCTCTGCCAGCTGATGGGAAACCCTCGCCCTTTACAACCTATGAAAAACTGGAGACCCCTGATAGTGAGACGATCGAGAAGCTGTGCAAAATACTCAAGTGCGATCCGACCAATGTGGTGAAAAACGTCCTCTACCAGGTAGTTTACGATAATGGCATGACAGTCCTAGTCCTGGTAAGCATCCGGGGAGACCAAGATGTAAATGAGGTGAAGCTGTTCAACGAATTGACAGCCCTAGCAGGCCAGTATAATGCTAAAACTGTCTTAGCTTTAACAGTGCCGGACGCGGAAGCGCAACAAAAATGGGCCGATCAACCCTTGCCCTTGGGTTATATCGATCCAGGGTTGCCAGATGATTATATCAGTAGCATGAGGAATGTCGCGCCCAAGTTTTTGCGGTTGGCAGACAAAACAGTCGTGGATATGACAAATTTCGTCACGGGTGCGAATGAGTCGGGTTATCATGTAGTTGGCGCCAATTGGGACGAGCAATTCGATATGCCATCAGAGGTGGCAGACCTGCGAACGGCTTCTTCGGGCGATCGGGCAATTCACGACCCCAGTCAAACCCTGCAAACTGCCAGAGGTATTGAAGCGGGGCATATTTTCCAGCTGGGTACAAAATATTCCCAAGCGATGGGGGCTACCTACACTAGCGAACAAGGAGAAGAATTGCCTTTGTACATGGGGTGCTACGGGGTAGGCGTTTCCCGTGTGGCGCAAGCGGCGGTAGAGCAATCTTTCGACAAAGATGGGATTATCTGGCCAGTCGCGATCGCCCCCTATCATGTCATCATCTGCGTTCCCAATATCGCCGACGCCCAACAGCTGGAAACTGCGGAAAAAATCTATGCCGAACTAAATCAAGCGGGTGTAGAAACCCTACTAGATGACCGCAATGAACGAGCTGGGGTAAAATTCAAAGATGCCGATCTAATTGGCATTCCCTATCGGGTAGTAACCGGCAAAACCCTCTCGGAAGGTAAGGTAGAACTGGTGGAACGATCGACAAAGAAATCTGAAAAGATTGCGATCGAGCAAGTCGTCTCTACCTTAAAACAGCGCATAGATGCCGCTTTGGATCACTAGGGAAAAATGTTTCGAGTTGTTGAGCTTTAGTGATCGCTAGCAGATATCTCTAAAGCTCAACAACAAACCTTTTTCCGTTAGCTTAGCGGCACTATTTCGCGAATATCCCAGTTGTTAATTCTTGATGATTGACAATAATTAAATGGTCATAAATGCTCGCATACAGCTAGATTTGCAATTAGCTATTGACAATTAGCAACAATAAGTATGAATTCCCGCAAAATCCCGATCGCGCTGTTTCTGTTTGCTGCCAGTTTCCTGTCCATTTCCTGTGGTCAAAACTCAGTAGATAAGTTAACAGACTACTATCGCAATGATACACCCGTAAAAGGGACGACTTTCTCGCCCTTGGTGCCCGGATCGCTGTGGCGTGTAGTTGCGTCCCAGTTAAACTGCTATAGCGATCCTCAAGCTGACAGCAAGATTATCATCACCCAGTTTAGTCGCAATGATATCATTCAGGCAGAAGTCTGGCGCGGCGGTGCTGATGAAGTGCTTGTCAACGGACTAGACAGCGAAGGTAAACCCTGGATGCATGTTAGGGGAGGACGAAATATTGACAGTCCGGCGGACCTGACCAGATGTTATGTCAGAGCTAATAGCCGTTATATTCAACCTGTAAAAAAATGATTTGTCTTACTCAAGATGCGATCCAACTTCATTTATTGCTGGCGGAGAATTTGCCCGATGGCGAGGCAAAATCGCGTCTTTTGCGTAAACTAATCTCATCTTGACTGACCCCATGTTTTTTACTAATTGGCGCACTCAATAAATCGGCTCTTCGCTACTTAGTATGCTAGTCAAAAAATTTAGCAATTTTTGGGCGATTAAGTATAATTATTAATTGAGAATTGAGATGCACCCCCATGTATAATCTGGTAGTTTGTAGCCAGTCTGATTTGATTCGGCGATCGCACCAGGGAACGCTACCTGAATAAGGGGGCGATCCCGCAAAACTGACGGATAAGCATTAAGGGCGATCGCGCGAACACATTCAAATACGCTACATATGGCAGATACGAACGAGAAACCGAGTTTCTGCTAGAATGTAGGCACCCCAACCAATATTTCCCAGAAGAAACCCGGTTTCTGGCCCTCGCCAGTCCGCCCCCGAACGTATAAGTTTTGGAAATCAGGGTGCGATCGGGCAAATATGTTGTAGCGGACTTCGCCGTTTATCCTTTATCATATAGCTTTGACGGTTTGACTCCAAATTGTATCTTATGAAAGTACATCCACGAGAGATATATTCTTTACTCCTAGAAGCTAGCCGATCGGCAACCCCAGTTAAAGAAGTTGTAATTGGTCTGACCTGGACGTTATGTCAGGCAGATGATATTGGCCTAGCAGCAGCACCGATGGCACCCGATCGGGACTCGCCAGTCGCAACAGTCCGTAGCGGATACCTGCCAGTCCCGTCATTAGCCCCGGTGTCTCTACTCCCAAGAGAGTTCCGCAAAGCTAGCCATGCTTATTCATGCTTTCGACGATTGTAGCAGTAAGGCGATCGCTATCTGTTCCCCGATCGCGACCCAGTGGAGTTGGTATAATTCTACAATCGCCAAAGGGACAAAAAATCTTCCCTAAACATCCAATACGAATCAATTTTGCCATCAATCCGCAAATTACTTTACTACAGTAGTGCGGGGAAATTCACGGCCAAGGAAATTCGCAGTAATCTAGGAGAACCTTGGGTGTGGTCATGCATTTGTTGGGTGCGGGATCTCCCCTTCTTCACTTCCCTTCGACTAACGCTCAGGGACCGCAAAATTATTTAAAAATGCGCAGGAGAACCCCGCCACAGGGCTCTCCTTGTGGAGTCGAAGTGAGCGATAAAGAGATTTACCTGACCCGGAGTTACCTGCGCTTAGCGCCTGGTGAACCGTTGCTTGACCCAAGTGGGGCGCTTTTTGCGCAGTCCGGGCCGGGCATCCCTGGTTTCGCTTGGGCTTGGGAGGGTGTGATTTTCCAAGCCCCCATGAACCTTTATTCTTAA
>JBFRWI010000090.1:0-6244 GCA_051439505.1 Hormoscilla sp.
CAAATTGTCGAGAATTATTTTATCAAGGTTCGTGGTTGAGGGACCGTTTTGGAGGGCGATCGGATCTCAATACTTCTTAGTTAAACATTTTATTTGTCATTGCGAGGGGGGGGTAGAACACGATTAATTTACGGGAAATTTAGTCAACCCCCCCCCCGAAGCAATCCCCCGCCCCGTATAAGATGAAGATTACGCAGGCGTCATAGGTGAGATTGCTTCGGGGGGATCTCGGCGGAGATCCCTGAATTATCGGTTTAGCTTCCCCCCCTCGCAATGACAGCTTGTATCCCTTGAAGTATGGGATCGGATCTGACAATTCAAGGGCCGGAACCTGGTAATTGGCGATCGGGTGGGGGGCAGAAACCGAGTTTCTTCAATATTATCTTGCTGTGACTGTATGGAGCACAGAAACCCGGTTTCTTATCGGGCGATCGCGTGGGGGGGCCAGAAACCGGGTTTCTTCAATATTATCTTGCTGTGCCTGTAGGGATCGCAGAAACCCGGTTTCTTATCGGGCGATCGCGTGAGGGGGCGATCGGGTGCAGGACGGTGTAACCCTCAATTCTGATCGTGTCAAATGTCCCCAAAACAAAGGGTAGCGCAGGCACAATCAGGCGATCGCCTTTGCTGTCCTGTCACCGGCGTTACAGTATTATCTGTCTGTTGGACTCCGAACGGGGGCGAGTGCTGGTGTGAGATTACTCCGGGATCGAGATTAATCTCATAGAAACCTTGACCCCGCTGCAAAAGATGGTTAATATATTATAGAGACCCGATCGAACTGGAAATCCCTTGCTGGATTTGATTGGGGTGCCGGTCTGGGACCTATTTTATACAGGCTTTTTCGATCGGCTTAAACATTCTTAAACATCAAATAAACTCGGGAACTATGAACATAACCTTAACCCCAGCCCAAGAAAACTTCATCCAAGCCAAAATCTCAACAGGCAAATACAAATCGACACAGCAAGTTATTGAGATTGCCATTCGTTTGTTTGAAGAATATGAACGGGCAGAAAGTGAGTGGAGTTTGTCTGTCAGAGAAAAAATTCAAGCGGCTGTTGCTATGTCAGAAAAACAGCCTCCCATCAATGGAGAGCGTTTTGTGGAAGAGATTTTGCAGGTATTCAAAGAGGTGTAAATGGCACGATATTTAATTAACGTACTCGCTAGTCAAGACCTCAATGATATTGCTGAATATTTTAAGGTAAATAATGTTCGTGCTGGCGAAAAATTGTTCCAAAAATTTAACAAAAAATGTCAGCAGTTAGTTTCATTTCCTAACAGTGGCAAAAGCTATGAGGATATCTATCCTAATCTTAAAGGTATTCCCCTAGATGGCTATATCATTTTTTATCGAATTATCGAAGATGGGATAGAAATTCTCACCGGTCATCAGTGGTCGTAGGGATTTACCTTCGATTTTTCAAGAGGATGAACCGAGTGATGAGTGAGGAGGAGACCCGATCTAACTGGCGTAATATACCTCTAATCTCATGCAGGAACCCGTGATAATTACTCGACAGGGTGAGCCGATCGCAGCGTTGGTTAATCTTGAAAATGTGGTAGGAGAACGATTTCACTTTCTAGTAATCCTAAATTCATTGACTCGATCGAGCGATCGCGGGCACGGCGTCGTGGGTCGGGGGGGATTTCTAGCGAGGAAATGCGCCGAAGATTGGGGCGGCTTTGACGCAGTGCTGGAGTTGGACAGGGGCTTTGCGGGAGTTTCAGTCCTCCGGTGAAGTTGCTACTGGTGGAAGCAGATGTGATAAATTTAATAGAGGTGGAGTTCGGTGGTGGGTGCTGGTGGTACCGATGCGATCGCCTTTGCTGTCCTGTCACTGGCGTTACAGCATTATCTGTCTGTTGGACTCCGAACGGGGGCGGGTGCCAGTGTGAGATTACTCCGGGATCGAGATTAATCTCATAGAAACATTGACACTGCTGCAAAAGATGGTTACTATATTAGACAGACCAGATATAACTGGCGGAATATACCTCGAATATTATGCTCGAACCCGTGATAATTACTCGACAGGGGGAGCCGATCGCAGCGTTGGTTAATCTTGAAAAAGTGGATTTGGAAACTATTTCACACCTCTTGTAATCCTAAATTCATTGACTTGATCGAGCGATCGCGATTGGACCGGTCTTTGCTTCGGGTACAGCCAGTGATTCATGAGGCTTGGGTTCGGTGCTGGTCTGTTCTGAGCATCCGATTGGTTTATGACCGGCTCCGGGTCTCAAGACTGAGATAGATCCGTTAGAACAGTTGACACGAGGTAGTGAAAATTCGCGATCGCCACCCGACAGCTACTGAAGACCGTCCAGTTCGCCCCGAACAATCACACTCTGAGACTGCCAAATCACCAGCACAACAAGAATCACAGCCACAGTTCGCCGCACCTACCGCATCGCCGGACCCCGCATCCGAATTACCCGAGTGGATGACCGCGAAACAAGCCTATTCTTGCTAGCTGAAGCGAGATGACAGTTCTATCGATGGCCCTTAGCAAATCAAATTTTCCACATTCAAATCAAAGACTTCCGACCGAGCCCAAGCCATTCGGTAAAGAGCTAACGGCGTTGCACATTGAGGGGATGATAGCAGCCAATTGTTAAAATTTGCGCTCTGGCTAATTGCTAATTGCAAAGAGTAAATCGATATGATTGACTACAAATGACGATTCTCTTGCCCGCCATTGACAAGCCCGCAATTAGCAATTAGCAGCCCTCATCATCCCGTCGTTGTGCAACGCCGAGCTAACTAAGTCAAAACCACCAAGCTACGACGGCAGCAAAGAATCGATTCGGACAAGAACCAAATCGAGCTCAACGCATTCAGGGTAAGGGTTGGACTGATCCAGAGGCCCCAAGAGCCCGACGACGGTCGGCAGATCGTCAACCCACTAATAACGCGAATTGCCTTTTTGGGCCAAAAAAAGGCCTCCGAATACTTGGACCTGATGTGTGAAAAAAGTTAGAAACACCCCACCCAAAAGAGAAAAAATGTGCTATAACTAAAACATGTCTGTGAGATGCCCGGGGAGCGGTGTTGGCACAATACATCTGACCCTCGGGCCAGGACACGGACAAAATCCAATTATCAAAGAAAACACGAAAAAAATGTTCAAGTTCTTCGGCAAAACTCTCGCCGTATTCCTCGCCGCCGCCGTGGCGTCGTTGCTTGCTACTACCGGCGCCGTCAGCCCGGCGATCGCCGGGGTGTCCGCTCACGTGCTGTCCTCGGGAGATCCGCTAGCGGAGTTGATCGGCAGGAATCCGAGTGAGGGCGACCTGATCGCAACGGGAGACGAGCGTAGCAAAGAGGAGACTTATGGTGATGACGATACTATTGACGATATAATTAGGGGACTGAGAAGGAAATAGAAGAGAAGCGAAGGAAGGAGTAGATTAGAAATCCAGACTGCGGCGTCGTTCTTGACAAACTTAACACCCAGCCTAACAAAGAGTCAAGCTTTTTTCTTTGCTTCGATACCTGTGGTGGTCAGACCCCTGGGCCCAAGGCCACGACAGGTATCGGGTGCTCCACAAAGAGAAAATTACCTGTCAAGATTTGCAGACAGATAATTGAAAAAAATTACTATCTGAGCGAGAAATAATCATCATGAGCACGAGCCTTACGACATCAAGACAGTTCGATCCCTTGTTTGACTCGCAACGAGGCTAATAGTACTTTTCGGTGGCAACTTCATAAACGTAACTATTAGCACGGACAAAATCGAGGGCCGCCGTGACAAGATCATCAAGATCGAGAGTCTGCGCCATTTGGGCCCAAGGCAAAAGCATCTGCCCTTTTGATTCTTGCTGAGGCTTAAGTTTGATAATTTTTAGCAAGAAATTGCAGCCCCAATGGGAACGGCGATCGGATTTAGCCCGGGGTTTATACCGGTTACAAAAGCTTTTATATTTTTCAGCACAACCATCATTCGTATCAGCAAGTTCCAGGAACGCCGGATGCCATTTAAGCAATTCAAAATTCAGAATTAAAAAATTAAAATGGGGAAAGTAATTGATGAATCGTTCATAGGTTCCATAGTTGGAAAAGTCGTAGAAAAAACCTTGTTGGATCCCGGCTTTTTTTGGTAAGGCGTGAATGTAGCGGAGGATATTTAAGCTCTCGCGCATTTAACTTGCAGATGCCAAAACGCTGAACCAAAAGTTGAAAATTGCTTTCAAAATTTTGAATTTTGAATTTTGAATTTTGAATTTTTAAGTGGTTGGACATGATGCAGAGTCGAAGGTAGGAGACCGAACCCTAAAGGGCCCGGCTACATGAACAAAGCCCGCTTGCGCGGGCTATATACATGTATTATCGTTCATTATCGTTGCATCCTCGCCAACCCCCACGCGATCGACCGATCACGCCAGCAGACCAGAAACCGGGTTTCTGCGACAATTGTGGCATGAATCGACAATTGCGAAAAGAAACCCGGTTTCTAGTTACCGCCCGATCGACCATGTGAAAGCCCGATCGCCTCTACAGTAACAGCACTTTCCTTTGCGAGGTTACTGTTGTCAATGCTGTCGATAATGGGGACGGCGGGAATCTTCACGCCCGCCGTGCTAAAATATCCTTGGCTGGCGCGATCGCAGGCTGGGGCGATGAGGCGATGGACTTTGACGCGCAACCAGAGGCAGGCGATCGCACTTTGTGTTGGGTCGTTCTGGTGATGTCGGTAAGATAGATTTAAGTTTTAGGAGTTGAAGGATGGATAAGGCGCTTGTTGACAGTGTTTTGGAACTGCCGCCCAATGAGAGGGTCAAGGCTTGACATGTAGCGAAGCAGCGAAGCGTGTAGGGTTTATCCTGTGGTATCCTGTGGGAAATGCCATAGTAAATTAAGCAAGTTGTTGGTGTAATATGTAAAGATGGGTCAATTATTTTTTGAGTGGGATAACGAAAAGAATAGAATCAATCAACAAAAGCACGGGGTCTCATTTGAAGAAGCAAAATCTGTATTTTATGATGATAATGCAATTCAATTTTGGGACGAAGAACATTCTGAGATGGAAGACCGGTTTTTACTGCTGGGGCTCAGCTCCAAAATGCGAATTTTATTGATTGTCCATTGCTATCGAGAAAAAGAGTCAGTAATTAGAATTATTTCAGCTCGCAAAGCTACTAAAAAAGAGAGTCAACATTATGGAGGATAAAACTATGAAGCCAGAATACGACCTTGCCAAGATGAAAAGTCGTCCGAATCCATTTGCCAAACAGTTAAAGCAACAAGTGACTTTACCTTTGGGGATTGATGTTATAGAATATTTTGAAGAGCAAGCACGAGAAAAAGGAATTTCATACCAAGAGTTAATTAATTTATACCTGCAAGATTGTGTTCTCAGCAAACGCTCACTATCTTTTTAGTGCGATCGCCACTCATCCAAGCTTGGAAGTGCGACCCAATTGGTAATTGGAATCGATGAAAAGTAAGGAAGTGTCTGTTGTTCGGTATTGTTAGCTTGACGGTATGGTTGGGTGCGATCGCCTTTGGCGGGCAAGTACGGCGCTCAAGTTGGTTTCCTCCCGGGGCGAGGTGACTGTTGTCTTAGCTGATTGATAATGGGGACAGCGGGAATATTCACCCCCGCCGTGGTAAAATATCCTTAGCTGGCCCGATCGCAGGCTGGGGCGCGCTCGGCGATGGACTTTGACGCGCAACCAGAGGCGGGCGATCGCACAATTGAAGTATTGAAAGAGCGATCGCCTCTGGGAACCGAAAATCATCATCTCCTTCCATAGCGTACTTCTGATACAATTGAAAAATAAACCTTAATCCTAAAAACGCGCTCATGATCGATGCCTTCACAACCAATATTTTACTCTAAATATGCAGATAGTATCCCAGTTTACAAAAGCCATCGACCGCCGAGTATTTCCGGTCCCGACACCAGGGCAATAGGCCCCCATTCAGTGCTGCGCAGGGATACAATTAACAATAGAATCTATCAAAGACGGGAGTATGACGCTAGCGGTAATCCCGTGCGCGACATCGACTTCACAAGCCCCACCTTTCCCCGTAGTGGTAGGATACGTCCGGGACATCCAGGTCCGCCACATCAACATCGTTTCTACATTAATGACCCCAAAATCGGCGATCGCTCTGGCTTTGTCAGAGGTGCAGCCGAACCCTTAGAAGAACCCGACTAGAACCTCCAGGAGGAAAAATGCGCGGCATAACTATCAGCGATCGGCAAGGGAATAGCAATATCTTAGCAGT
>JBFRWI010000091.1:0-27142 GCA_051439505.1 Hormoscilla sp.
GGATCCCCCCCAAACCCCCCCTTCCAAAAGGGGGGGCCTTCCTGAAGCCCCCCTTTTTAAGGGGGGTTTGGGGGGATCCGGCGACTGGGAGGGCCGCCCGAACGATCAACGGGTTTTGACCACACCCCTTTCTTAGGGCTAAGGACTTGACTTCTGGTAATCAAACCCCCAGAGTTCCACAACTGAAAATGTTCAGAACACTCCTGCTTTTCCTGATGCTGTTGTGAGTTGAAGATCGTAGCAACTAATTCTAGATCCGCTTGATGTTCCCCTGACTCCCCTACCGTTAACTCTCTGTATCCCCCAGGAACGCTACTCGCAGAAAAGGGGGGATACAGTCTATAAATTGCCCGAGAATCAATGACTGGGAAACTGCCATCGCCAGAGATATGTGTTTGGACATGGGTTACATCGATTTTCCTGTCGCCATTCTGCTGATTTTGTGGTAATGTTGGAAACAGCCATTTGAGCCGTGATACCAGATAAGGCCGATCGCCCGTTAAATCTCGTCCCCTAGTCAGCCATTGTAGCGGATCCAAGGGACGACAGTAGGTAGAGATAGCTTCTAAAACGCTGGTTTTGCCTGAGTTATTGACGCCAACGAGCAGATTTATTTGCCCCAAGGAATCCAAACTCAGATCCCGCAGTCCCCGGAACTGATGAATAGTGAGGTTTTTGATGTGGCTCATTCGCTGGTGACCCAAATATCTCTATTGATTAATTGTAACATCAACAATCAACCATTTGACTATCCCATCACTTCCTCCGCGACTTTCGGGACCGCAGCAGTCAACACCTCATGTCCAGAATCTGTCACCAAAACATCATCCTCTATTCTCACTCCAATGCCACACCATTGCGGGTCAATCTCTGGTTGTTCCTCCGCCGGTTTCGTTTCCGAACTAATGTAAAGACCCGGTTCCACTGTGATTATCTGACCTGGTTGGAAGGTCAGCCAATCTTCTTCTCCTTCCCCCTGCTTGTAAAAACCCGCATCATGCACGTCTAAACCCAACCAATGACCGGTTCCGTGCATGTAAAAAGGTTTGTATTTCTTCTCTTTAATCAGTTCTTCCATCTCTCCCACGAGCAGTCCGATTTCCAGCAATCCTTCTATTAGGACTTTCACCGCTGTCCCATGCATATCATTGTAAGTCTTGCCGGGTTTTATTTGCTCGATCGCCTGTCTTTGGGCCTCTAGGACTATCTCATAAATCACCCGTTGTTGCATGGTAAACTTGCGATTGACGGGGAAAGTGCGAGTAATATCAGCATTATAATACTCGTAACAACAACCCGCATCAATCAGCAAGAGATCGCCATCTTGCAACTGGCGATTATTCTCCACATAATGTAATATGCAGGCATTCGGACCCGATGCAATAATAGAAGGATAAGCCGGTCCCATCACCGACTGCTGGCGAAAAATATACTCCATTTCCGCTTGAATTTCATATTCGTAAACCCCCGGACGGGCTAATTCCCGGGCCCGCTGATGGGCCTCCACCGAAATTGCGATCGCCTTTCTCATTAACTGCAATTCTGCGGAACTTTTGAGCGATCGCAAGGAATTGAGAATGAAAGCAGGATCTTCCAGGGCGCGAGGTCCGGTACCCCGCTTAGGATATGCTTTCAGTTGGCGTTGCCAATGCTTGAGGATAGTCCGATTAAAAGCCTCATCCCGTCCGATATGATAATAAATTCTGTCCGCCTTTTCCAGATACTGGGGCAGCTTCTCATCCAATTCTGTAATAGGATACACCTCATCGGCACCAAACCGTTCCTTTGCGGCATCGACGCCCACCCGGGAACCATTCCAGACTTCCTTTTCCCAGTCCTTGGGTCGGACAAACAGCACAAATTTATGTTCGGTGTGGTGGGGGGCCAAAACAGCCACCGCTGAGGGTTCGTTGAAACCAGTCAGATAGAAAAAATCACTATCCTGTCGGAAATTGTGCTCTACATCATTGTGCATCACGGCCATCGGGGCACTTCTAAAGATGGCAGTTCCTTGACCAATCTTGTCCATGAGGCGATCGCGACGCTGGCGGTATTCTGCTTGCATATACTTAGGGAGACAACTCGTGCGACCATCATCCTATCACAGAAAAACCAACGGGTTTGGACCACATCCCGCTATTCTGACGACCGCAGATGTCACCGGTTACTACTTGTCACCTGTGGCTCCCTTGCTGGGGAGGATCTAGCTTTGACTGCGGGGAGCTGAACATTATGCTGCCGGTGCTCAACGCCGAGAAACCGGGTTGCAAGCAATAACCTCCCAGCTTGCGAGCAATAACCTCGCAGACTGCGAGCAATAATTAGGGTTAGAACCGGCGATATGGATGGTGGGTTTGAGGGGGAGGATCGGTGCTGCAACTACTTGTGACCACACCGCCCGGGTCGGATAGTCTCCCCGCCGCAGTCGGATGGTCTGACTGCCGCAGTCGGATGGTCTCCCCGCCCTGGTCGGATGGTCTGACCGCCCTGGTCGGATGTTCACCCCGCCCGGGTGTGATGTTCACCTCGCCCGGGTGTGATGTTCACCCCGCCCGGGTCTGATGTTCACCCCGCCCGGGTCTGATGGTCACCCCGCCCGGGTCTGATGGTCTGACCGCCTTGGTGGGATGGTCTGACCGCCTTGGTCGCAAACTGGGAGGTTATTGTTGGCAAAGTCTATTGTCAAAAACCTATTGCACCGGCGCTATGAGACGGTCTGTATCAGGTTCTGGTGGGTTGCTTCAGCCCTGCCTGACTCGATGATTAATTGCTATCACCGGCACATACACTGCCCCTCGGGGACAATAAATGAACTTTCATCTGAAGAGTTGCGCTGCGACAATTAGGGTTATGGATGGTGGGTTTGGGGGGCGGTGCCGTTCGTGGCCTATGCGATCGCGTATACTTGAGAACATCTTTGTGGCGAAAATAATCGTGAAGAAACGCGCTCTCCGACAGTTCAACTTGCGACGCTTTCTTTACGTATATAAGCGCGTCACGAAGCAACAAATAATACAGAAAGTTAGGCGGCCATCAAGCCCTGGGTTAAGTTATCGACCAGTGATAAGCGACCTCTACGAAGGAGATATAGGACTCGCTGTGCAGATTTTCTCTCGAACTCACTGAGAAATTCATTATTGATAACCGTGGTCAGCAGATGGTAGTCGGATAGATTGATTGTGCCGGTTTGAGCAGTGTTGAAGACAATCTCGGAGATGGAGTTGGATAGGGTTTCGATGTATGACCGCATGATGTTTCCTTGAACTCTACAACTCTAATATCCCTCGGATACCAAAACTGTGTGGTGATGATGACAGCTTGTGGGTTGTGAGAAATTTGAGGTTGAGACGTGAGAGAACATCTCCAGAGGTGGTGACTTTCCGTGGTTATAGTCGTGACTTGCATCACCTGCGATCTGGTGCGATCGCCCGTGCGGACTGGTTGGAGCAAGACGACAGCCCCCTTAGCTCCCCTTAGCTCCGGTCGAGATCGCTCTTACCGGTACCTAGGCAAGAATTTTCCCCACAGCGATAGAGAAATGTTGGCTGTCCGCGCAGGAAACCCGTGAGTACCTGCCGGTGAATGAAGCCCTGTCCGTCGGAGAAAATCAGGTGGGCGGTGCTCACCCGCGATCGCCTCCCCTCCCAATCCATGTTATAATTCAAACGAAGGTATCATTTTCCCACCATGACCACTACATCTGTTCGAGATTTAACCTTGGAAGCCTTCCTCAAACTGCCTTATATTGAGGAATCCCCTGCCTGGGAATATAATGGTCAAATAATACAAAAACCCATGCCCCAAACCCAACATAGCCGATTGCAATTCAAACTTTGTGAAGCCATCAATCAAGTTGGAGAAGATCTAGAGATTGCTTGTGCTTTTCCAGAATTGCGGTGTACATTTGGCGATCGCTCCCTCGTTCCCGATATTTCCATATTGCGTTGGGAACGAATTCCCATGACAGTCGAAGGGGATCTCATCAATAAGTTTAATTCATTTCCCGATTGGACCATTGAAATTCTTTCTCCAGACCAATCTACCAACCGCGTCGCCGCAAATATTTTACATTGCTTAAAATATGGAAGTCAATTGGGTTGGTTGCTCGATCCAAGCGATCGCTCCGTGCTCGTTTTTCAACCCCGGCAAGAACCGACTATTTTCTCACAAAGGGATCCCTTGCCAGTGCTAAATGGAATGGAACTGGAAATGAATGCCACGGAAATATTTGCTTGGTTGCAAATGAAACCAAAGAGAACGAGGTAAGCAAGAAGTTGCTATTGTCCGCGTCCGGGTTTACAATCGACAAAACTCAATGCCTCTGTATCCAGGAAGCTGGCGATCGCCATCTCAATCACTGCTGCAACTGGATAATCAATTTCACTAGCACGCGCAATTAAGGCCGATCGAATCCGTTCGGGTAGCAGTTCCAAGATAATTTCGGCATCAGATTCAGAAAGTTGCTCTAAAAGTTTTACTTGCATAACTTTACGATTCTGCTGGTATCTTTACGTTGTAAGGAGGTTCGGTAGCTCTCAGGATGATTCCTTCTAGCTCCAATAATAGCGCAGGGTTTTTCCAATGAGAAATTGGCTGCACCGCAATACGAATATCTTCATCATTATATTTGTCTAGCCACGCCCACAAGAAAGCTTTGTGCCCACCACTGAAGCGACTTCGCAGATTCTTAGTTTTACCGATGTACAACAATCCATCAGTCTTGTGTCTAATTGCATAGATGCCAGGACGAGCGGGAATGCTGCCAAAATCACGGCTTAAGGGCAGGCATTGATCAAAGGGAATGAAGGCGATCTCATCTATAATTATACGTGCTTGGGCTTGCAGTTCAGAGTTGTTCGTCGGCATGAAAACAAGAAGTACAATTGTATATAACCCATTTTCTCACAATTTCTGTCGCCTTTGTCATCAGCGCGCTCAATGGTCTGGTGCAACTGACTCTCTCTTGGTCTCACCAGGAAAGAGAACAGCCGCAAACAATCAAGAGTTAAACTCGTAACTGAGCACTTTGATCTCCGAGCCATTTTCTGGCAAATCAGCAGCACTGAGGGCGATCGCCTGGCCATCAACGCGGCGCACTGAGATGCCATCCATCAGGGCCAGAAATTCATCCACCGTGACAATATCGCAAGCATTAGCATCAGCAGCAGCAGTGCGGTAATGGGTAGGAATGACAAGCTTCGGGTTCAATACCGTCAGGGCCTGCTTTGCTTCCGAGGGATTATAAGCTTTGGGACCGCCTCCCACCGGGATGAATACCACATCGGGTGTCCCCATGAGAATCTTTTGCTCGATCGATATTGGTGCTGCTACCCCTCCTAAATGTAAAATTTTGATTCCCGCTTGGTTCCAGCGCCAGGCCACATTAGTTCCAAACCGGCGTCCCCCTTCCCGATCGTGGTCAGTTTTAATTCCCTGAACCTTTATCTGAGAACCAATATTATAGGCTCCAGGCTGATATAATAACTGCGGCTTGCCAGGCAGAGATTCGATCGCCCCTTCATCCAGTAACTGACTGCTGATCAACACCACGTCCGCCTCGACATTAGGAGGACGATATCCCGCCGTGCAGCCGAGAGTGCGGAAAGGATTTACCAGGATGCGTTGCCCCTCTCCGGTAAACATAAAACAAGTGTGACCCAACCACTCAATTGACAAGGACTCTGGCTTTGTAACTGCAACAGAAGCCGGTAATTTCCCAGTCCAAGCTGTCCCCACAGCAGTGAGTAAACTTGCACCTGCGTAGCGCATCAACTGTCGCCGTTTCATCATCATCAATTTCTCTAATTTCTCTACTATCACTACAGTTGGTTCAGGAAATTTCCCAGCAGCTGCTTGCCAGCTTTTGTGAGAATACTCTCCGGATGGAATTGGACGCCCTGAATGTGAGAATATTGCCGATGTCGGACACCCATAATTGTCTCATCTTCTACCCAAGCTGTAATTTCCAACACCTCTGGACAAGTCTCCCGGTCAATTACCAAAGAATGATAGCGCGTCGCCATCAATGGACTTTCCACATCTTGGAAGACCCCCACACCTGTATGATGCACTGAAGATGTCTTGCCATGCATCAAAACTGGAGCCGAAACGATCTTACCACCAAACACTTGACCGATGCTTTGATGTCCCAGACAGACCCCCAGAATTGGCAAACTCGGTCCCAACTCTCTAATCAAATCTAGAGAAATACCCGCATCGTCCGGACGGCCCGGTCCTGGAGAAATCACCACCGCATCTGGTTCTAGCTGACCAATCTCTGCGACCGATATTTTATCATTCCGGTAGACCTGAATATCTTCAGCTACGGGCAACTCATTGCCTAACTCTCCCAGATACTGTACCAGATTATAAGTGAAACTGTCATAATTATCGATAACTACGATCGACATACCCTTCTCCTCATATCTATTGTCATTAACTTTTCTTTTTATCTTGCCCTCATCTGATTTCTAGGCCCAAGTTTTTACTATCATAGCAATCAGGGGAGGCAACAGCAGCAACCCCGCCACCACCATAGCTGCCAATGCCGAAATCAGGACCGCACCCGCCGCGCAATCCTTAGCTATTTTAGCAAGTTCGTGGTATGATTTATTTACCGTTAAGTCAACAACTGCCTCCAGGGCCGTATTGAGTAACTCCATCGTCAGAACCAGTCCACTTGTCAGTCCAATTACAGCTATTTCCACTAACTGCAAATGCAAAAGCAAACTGCCGCTCATCGCCACTGTGCCCAGCACCAGATGAATGCGAAAATTCCGTTGGGTATTAAAAGCGTACCTTACTCCCTGCCAGGCATATTTGAAACTAACCAGGAGGTTTTCCGCCACCTGCCAGGATAACTCCCGGTTGGGGATCGCAGGCTGATGAGAGTTATTTGGAGTCGGCGTCATAACAATTCCAGATGTTTTAAGCAGCAGATCTTGCTGGTCCAACATACGCGATCGGCTCTCGTCGTCAGGATGATCCCAGCCCAGGAGATGGAGAAAACCGTGAGCTGCTAGCCAAGCTAGCTCATATGAGAGCGAATGTCTTTGCTGTTGCGCTTGTCGCGCCGCTGTCTCCACCGAAATCACGATATCACCCAGAGTCAGCAGAGTAGAAGGATGCAACTCATGGGACTTGGGAAAGTCCACTTCCAAAGCTGCGAAAGCCAAGACATCTGTCGGCTGATTCTGATGGCGGTACTGGGCATTCATTGCCTGAATTTCGGCATCGCTAGTCAGAAGCAGACTCAGTTCATAGCCCTTAGCTGGTGGCAGTAGGGGATGCATTTTTTTTAACCATAGAGAGAACCAACTCACCCACGTGCGATCGTCAATTGGGCAATTGGTACTGGCACAAGCCTGGTGAATACTAACGTCAACTTCCACTATCTAGTTTCCTCATACCAGCTGTTCGGAGTCAATCTCAAACGTTCTTTAGCGAGTCAGGTAGGACAAGAGGATGAGCATGCCTAAAAGACCAACAGTTGTCAGGGCAAAATGCTTTAAGGAAGTGCCGCCTTTGCGCACCATGTTGCGCATCGCCAGCTTGACGTAACTTGGTTGGGGTTCTGTTGCTGCCGGTGCTTCCTGGTCCACCACCGGTTCCGCATTAACTGGCGCTTCTACTTGGTTAGATGATTGGCTCATAAGCTGAGTGCAAACACGTTCTCTCTAGTGTAACGTATCATTCATTTTGTTACGTGAAGAGTACAAGAAAATCTCTCCACTGCCCGCCGGTCTATTGCCAAAAAGGGGAGAGGGCGATCGCCCCATCCCCCCGATCGGCTCTACTAAGCACTAATACTCTCGACTAGCTGGTTTTCCTGGCGGAGATAAGCTTGGATGAAGGGGTCAAGATCGCCGTTCATCACATCTGTAATGGCTGTCGTTTCCGCAGTAGTACGGAGGTCTTTCACCATTTGGTAGGGGTGAAAGACGTAATTACGAATCTGGTTGCCCCAAGCTGCTTCTACCATATCGCCCCGGATATCAGCAATTTTTTGGGTGTGCTGTTCCTGGGCGATCACCAGTAGCTTGGCCTTCAGGAGGGCGATCGCCTTCTCCTTGTTTTGCAGCTGACTGCGTTCCTGGGTACAGCGCACGGCAATGCCAGTGGGAACGTGAACCACCCGCACGGCAGTTTCCACCTTGTTGACATTCTGGCCGCCCTTGCCACCAGAACGAGAGGTAGTAATTTCCAAATCTTTTTCCGGAAGGTCCAACTGCACCTCCTCATCCAGGATGGGCATGACTTCCACCCCAGCGAAGCTAGTCTGGCGCTTGCCATTAGCATTGAAGGGAGAGATCCGCACCAGTCGATGGGTGCCTTTTTCTGCCTTCAGGTAACCGTAGGCATAGCGACCGGAGATTTCCAGGGTAGCAGACTTGATGCCCGCTTCATCCCCTTCCGAGATTTCGGCTAAATTTACCTGATAGCTGTGGTCTTTGCCCCAACGCTCGTACATCCGCAGTAACATTTCGGCCCAGTCTTGGGCATCTGTGCCGCCAGCACCAGCATTAATCGTGAGGACCGCGCCTTTTTTGTCATAGGGGCCCGATAGCAATCTTTGCAATTCCCATCGATCTAATTGGCCGCTTAAATGGGAAATATTAGATTGGGCCTCAAGGAGCAGGGACTCATCTGCTTCTAACTCCAGCAGCTCCAAAACGGCCCTCAGATCTTCCATGCTAGCTTGCCATTGCTCAAACTGTACCCAGTGAGATTTCAACTCGTTGAGTTCTTGCAATGTTTGCTGGGCGCTAGTTTGGTCATCCCAGAATTCTGGTTGTGCTGCTAGCTGTTCTAAGTCTTGAATTTTTGCAGTCAGTGCGGGAATGTCAAAGATAGTCCTGGGTTTTACCCAGACGCAAGGACAATATTTCGACTTCCCGCTTGATGTCTTGAAGTTCCATCATGGTTTCGATGCTTGAATATTTAGCTCTAGTTACTCTGTCGGAGATCTTAGCTTTTTTTCCACAGGTTTCAACCTATATACTTACCTTGCTTGGAAGTTGACAGATAAAAAATGACAGGCAACTTTTGCCTGCCATTGCTCTATTCTTCGATCGCGAGTTAGTCGCGACCACCACCACTGATGGCGATTAGCAACCGCAAAATGAAGATAAACAGGTTGATGTAGGTCAGGTACATCGACAAGGCAGCCGGTAGATACTGGTCATCGTTATAGGTCCGGGGCAGAATGTAGAAATCCACCACGGCGACACCAGCAAACAGAAAGACGCCGAAGCCAGAGATGGCAATTTCCAGCCAAGTAGGCGTGTAGACCCCGAAGATGGCAAACAAGAATTGGGCAACGATGACTACCAAGAAGCCTATCATTGCCATAGAGATCGCTTGAGTCCAGGCCAGACCATCGGTATCTGAGAGATTTGATCCTATCTGTCTGGCGACCACAAAGGTAATCCCGCAACCGAGGGCGGCGATCGCAATTCCTTGGAGACCCACTCCCTGTGTTCCCAGGGCTACATACACTAAGCCGCTGAGGGTGTAGCCTGACAACAGGCTGTAGAGTGCCAGTAGGGGCAGGGCCGTGCTGTTATTCCCATTTACCGCGACGCTACGGGCCACAAAGAACAAGGCTAGCTCTGCAATTATGGCCACAATGAAGGTGGACATGAACAGCCCTGGGTTGCTATTGATCATGCCAATGCCCCCGTAGGTGCCAACTGCGGTTAACAACAGACCGCCACCCACGTAGGGCAGGGCGTTGGGGATGACATTGGGGCCAATTATTGCCTGGCCTTGGGCTTCGCTGATCGCTTGCCGGAAGTTGCTGCTATTACTCATGATACTTCTTTTTGACAAACCTCTTTACTACCGTGACTCTTATGATAACACAGATCTCCAAGAGCTGAGCTGCTGTACCCCGGAGCAGGCCATGACTCATTGTCACCTCTTGGGGATCGGCTCCCTTGATTAGGGATCTCCACTATTAGTAGGGTGGGCATTGCCCACCATTAGCACCATTAGGCAAGCGATCGGTCCTACGGTGCCCAAAAAATTACCAAAGGCGCACCGGGATCTCAATGACAAATTCCGCTCCTTCACCGGGTGCGGAAATGCAGGATAAATTGCCACCATGACGCCCGACCACGATCTGGTAGCTAGTAGATAACCCCAACCCCGTCCCCGACCCCACGGGTTTAGTCGTAAAGAAGGGATCGAATATTTTCTTTTGTACCGACTCACTAATGCCAGGTCCATTATCGGCAATTGAGATTTGCACTCGCCGATCTTCAATTAACAAGGTACGAATGATAATTTGCGGAAAGGAGATGTTCGCCAGGGCATCGATCGCATTGGCGAGCAAATTTATAAACACCTGATTCAGTTCCCCGGCGTAGCACTCCACTAGAGATAATTTGCCGTATTCTTTTATTACCTCAATAGGGCCCAATTCGGGCCTAGCTTGCATGCGGTTTTCTCGAAGCATTAAGGTACTATCGATGTCCTCATGCAAATCTACTGCTTTATATTCCGCTTCATCCAACCGGGAAAATTTCCGCAGGGACTGAACAATATCCCGAATGCGTTTAGTTCCTATCTGCATCGATTCAAATAGCTTAGGTAGGTCTTGTTTGATAAACTCCAGGTCGAATTCTTCTATCCGATCTTGAATCTCTGGCGCCAATAAACGGGATTTATTTTTAGATACTAATTCTAAGAACTCCAGCAATTCTTCAGTATATTGCCTCGCGTGGAAAAGGTTGCCGTGAATAAAATTTGCCGGATTATTTATTTCGTGGGCTACCCCTGCCACTAATTGCCCCAAGGAGGACATTTTCTCACTCTGCACTAACTGCATTTGAGCTTTGCGCAGTTGGACGTGGGTACTTACCCTGGCTAAAACCTCTTGGTTTTGAAATGGCTTGGTGATGTAATCTACTGCCCCTATTTGTAACCCTTTTACTTTATTTTCGACATCAGCAATTGCTGTCATAAAAATTACCGGAATATCTTTCGTTTTTCTGTCCGCTTTCAGGCGGCGGCAGGTTTCAAACCCGTCTATTCCCGGCGGCATCATCACATCTAGTAAAATCACGTCTGGGAATGTATTTTCCATCCTTCTGATTGCACTTTCACCACTATTCGCTACTGACACTTTGAACCCGGCCTGATGCAAAACCTCAAACAATACCTTGAGATTCGTTGGGTTATCATCCACAATTAAGATCGAGCTTTTTTGCGCATTTTCCATATCTTTTTCTCTCCCGATCGGTTAGGTACAGCTTGAGGCGTTGCACATTTATCTATCCCAACTTATATGTATCCTGAGAATAGAGAATTGAAAATTGAGAATTGAGAATTGAAAATTGAGAATGGAGAATTGAAAATTGATAATTACGCTATTTTACACATTCGACCTTGGCCAACGTGAGTTCGTCCTTCGGAGTTCGTCCTTCGGAGTTGGGGATTACGGGAACGCTGGTCTAGGGGGTTGCATTTTTAACCCGACGATAAATAAGGGTTTGAGCATAATCACGAACTCACGTGGTATAGGGTTAATCTATGTTAATCTGTTCTACTCTTATGATGACTAAAGTCCTCTCTACGAACGATTATGAGGACTAAAGTCCTCTCTACGAACGACTATGAGGACTAAAGTCCTCTCTACGAACGATTATGAGGACTAAAGTCCTCTCTACGAACCGGACTTCAGGTCGGCGATCGCCCCCTTCGCCAGCCCCGCGATCGCCTTATCCGTCGCCTTGGGCAAGTGATAATATTTCCCCCCGGCGGTTTTCGCCAACTCTTTCGCGAACCCAGTAGAAACAAACTTATTTTCCGTATCGATCGCCAAAAGTTGTATCCCCAAAGCTCTAATTTTGGCCGCAATTTCCAACAGTTCCCCTTTAATATCGGGCTTTTCTCCTGGTTCCATCCCTTCCCCCAAAGAACGGGCCAAGGGAATATTCCCCCGTCCGTCGGTAATGGCCACCAGCATTACTTGCCCGATATCTCCCGACTGTTGAGCATTCACCCCCACCCTGACAGCAGTAGTCAAACCATGAGCTAAGGGCGAACCGCCACCGCAAGGCATCACTTCCAAACGTCGCCGCGCCGCCGCGATCGATCGGGTCGGGGGTAGCAACACCTCCGCCTGTTCTCCCCGGAAGGGAATCAAGGCCACTTGGTCCCGATTTTGATAAGCTTCCGTCAGCAGTTGCATTACCGCCCCCTTGGCCGACTGCATCCGGTTGAGGGCCATTGAACCGGATGCGTCCACTAGGAAAATCACCAAAGCACCCGCTTTTCTCATTAGTCGCTTGGAACGCACGTCCCCCGATTCGACAATTACCTTCCGACCCGGTTGGCGCGATCGCCGGGCCTGCTGATAAGGTGCCGCTGCTCTCAAGGTCGCATCCACGGCAATGCGGCGCACCTTTCCTTTCGGCAACATGGGTTTCACGTACCGTCCCCGATCTTCAGAAAAAATTAGACTGCGACTGCCGGAGTTACCCTGCCTTTGGGCCATCTGGGCAAAGTACAGCACGCTGTCATCCAGAATTACTCCCTCGGGATCGAAGACAAACTCTTCGGGAATGGTAGTTTGCTCTTCTTCTGGTTCTTCGGGACTGTCCTCATCCTCTTCGTCCTCGGAATCTTCTGGATCTTGCTGTTCATCGGATGGTGGCGGTGGAGGGGGGGGCGGTGGGGGTGCTTCATCTGGTGGCGTTTGCACGATTGTGGCCCGGGGAACGATTACCAATTCCACCGCACTGCGCAAATCTTCCGCGTTGATATAGGTACGTCCCTCCAGTGCCGCGCTAGCTTTGGCCACTTTCACGGCAAATAATTCCGCCCGATGTCCCTGGACCCCCGCCCGAATGGCCTCTTCTACTAGATAGGTGATTTGTTCGCTCTTGATGCTCACATCTTGGAGCCATTCCCGTCCCAGGAGAATTTGAGTTTTCAGGCTCTCCAGATCTTCACCGTACTGCTGGAGAAATTCTCGGGGAGATTTGCCGTAGGCCAGGGCCCGATCGACCGCTTGCACCCGATCGTCCAATCCCAAAACCCCATCAGCGGAGAGGTTAATGGCAATGCGATCGAGTAAATGGCGGCGCAGGGGACCTTCTTCGGGGTTGTAGGTAGCAATTAACAGAGACTTGCAGGGATGTTCAAAGCTAATCCCCTCCCGTTCGATTCGGTTTCGTCCTTCACTCAAAACCGTTAACAGTTGGTTACTGATTTGGTCATCGAGTAAATTAATTTCATCCACATACAGGACGCCCCGGTTAGCAGTGGCCAGCAACCCCGGTTGAAATACCGTCCGTCCTTGCTGCACCGACTTTTCCACATCTACCGAACCCAAGAGTCTGTCTTCCGTTACCCCCAGGGGAATTTGCACGAAGGGCGCCGGAATAATCTCGGTTTCCTGACTTTCCTGAGTGGCTTGCGAATTACTCAGGTCTCCTTTGACCACTTCAATGGGTGGCAGTAAGGCGTGTAAAGCCCGTGCCATTACTGATTTTGCCGTTCCCCGACGACCCGCGATCGCCACTCCTCCCAATTCCGGGTCGATCGCCGCCAGCAGCAGCGCCAATTTGATCGCTTCTTGACCGACAACAGCCGTCAGGGGAAAGGTGGTGATGGTAGGCGAGATTACAGACATGATTTTAATCTTGCTTTGTACGACTGCTTATTATACTTTAAATTCCCTGGCTCCCGCCTGGGAACGGCAATTTGCAACCATTGACTGCTATCATCGGTAAGAATGTGCAACGCCAATATTAAATCTTTGTCAAATCATCTCCAGCTTTAAAAAATCTGGATCACTCAGGCCCTAGTCAGACCTGAGTTGGGTCCCGAACAGTCATGAATTGCGGTTATCAGGCCCTCGTAGCGGCCATATCCCGATCGGGTGTCGTTTCTGGCGTAGGGTGGGCGGTGCCCACCTGAGCTGCACGCAGGGGAATCTCGATCAGAAACTCAGTTCCCTCACCAGGATGGGAGATACATTGGAGGGTACCTGAATGTTTTTCTACAACAATATTATGGGAGATCGACAATCCCAAACCCGTGCCCTTGCCGACGGGTTTAGTGGTAAAGAAGGGGTCAAATAGGCGTTTCTGGACTTCTGGCGGGATGCCCGGACCGTTATCAGCAATGGAAATCACGATCCTGTCACCCATGATATTTTTTGCAGTTTTGATAAAGATCGATCGGGGTGGCGGTTGCTTGTCCAAGGCATCGATCGCATTAGCGATCATATTCATAAACACCTGGTTGAGTCCACAGGCATGGCATTCCACCAGGGGCAGGTCGCCGTAATTTTTGACCACGGTAATCTCAGGCTTTCCCGGTTTTGTTTTCAGTCGGTTTTGCAGAATCAGTAATGTGCTGTCAATTCCTTCATGAATATTAACTGCCTTCATCTGGGCCTCATCTAGGCGAGAGAAATTCCGCAAGGACAGGATAATCTCGCGGATCCGGTTGGCGCCCATATTCATTGACGAGATCAATTGCGGCAAATCTTCTTTCACGAAATCGAGATCCATATCTGCAATTGCTGCGGATATTTCCGGCACCGTCCCTCGATCGTGCTGCTGATATAGGTCTAACAGCTGCAGCAAATTTTCGATATATTCATCCATGTGGCTCAGATTGCCGTAGATGAAGCTAACGGGGTTGTTAATTTCATGGGCGATACCAGCCACCATCTGACCGAGACTGGACATTTTTTCCGCCTGAATCAATTGTGCTTGGGTTTGTTGCAGCTTCAGCAAAGCCTGCTCCAGTTGCAATGCTCTATCCCGTTCTCGCGCTTCCGACAGTCGCAGGGCGGCGAGCACCTGCTTGCGATCTGTGATATCCCGCACGATCGCCAGGACTTCATCTTCACCACAGGGTACGTACCTCGCCTCGCAATGACGCCAGCTACCATCGATCGGCAGTACGTACTCGCTGCATTGAGGCTGTCGAGTTTGTAAAGTTTGCTCCAGGAAATGGCGTGTCAAATAGGCCAAATCCGTAGGAAACACTTCGGAGATGCTTTTCCCGATTACTGCTGATGCGGTGGGAGCATTTTTGTCATTTTTTGCCGGGTAGTAGTCCCGAAAGATGCCCTCTTTGTTCAGGCGAAACATTAAATCCGGAATCGCGTTTACCAGGCTGCGATTTTTCGCCTCGCTACAACGCAATGCCTCTTCTGCCTGCTTGCGAGCTGTGATATCAAATCGGATGGCTAAATATTTGTATGGTTTCTCCTTTTCATTCACAAAGGGCACCACAGTTGTCTCCACCCAATAATAGGTGCCATCTTTGGCCTGATTCTTGATTTCCCCTTGCCAAACTTCACCAGTTGTAATCCGGGACCAAAATTCCTCAAAGAACTCTGGGGGATGATAACCTGAATTGACGATCCGGTGGTTTTTTCCCAGCAGTTCCTCTCGACTATACTTGGAAACTTCGCAAAATTTATCGTTTACATAACGGATAATTCCCTTCTCGTCCGTTATGGCGACGATCGCCGCTTGCTCCAAGGCATATTTGATATCTGACAATTCTTGGATAGTTTGCCTGATTGTTTCATCCCGATAATTTTGAGAGGCGATCGCCCGCCCATAAGCCTCTAGGGCCATTTTTGACTCTGGCCCTATTAAATTTGCTGCCTTGGTATCTTGACAGGGATGATTTAATATGTTATATTTACCGTTAAGAGACACGGCAATCTTATTATTCACCTCACCATAATCCCGTTCGTATTGATCCTGACCGACTAATTCCTTCATTTTCAAAACCTCTTCAATCTCAACAAATAATTTCCGAGAGCAGCTTAGGCCCAATAGTCTTTTTGGAAAAATTTTTCCCTATCCTAATCCATCTTTACCCTTTTTGGAGCCAGAATATTAAATTTATGGCCCCTCATTCCTTAAGAAAATCTTAACTTTTGCCATCAAATAGGCCACCGGGAAAATTTTGGCTACAGATGCCGAGCCAGTTCCCCAATCGCAAATATCAAATCTAAATTGTAATTACAGAGACACTTCCGGGATTTCAGCCAGAGAAAGCAGATGGTGGTGGCCATCAAGGGCTGATTCAGGGCCCTTAGTGCGCTGACAGCGAACCGCAAACTGACAGAATTTACAAAGGGGGGCTGTTTCTGGGACTTGAGGAAAAGGAATTCCGGCTTGGTAATCTTGCAACCAATCAGTTAGCTGACGCAACAGGTTGCTCAAAACAGCTTTTGTGTACTGGTGCTGAGCTTCACTGTAGGCAAACTTGAGACTTTGGGGTTCGGGTTTAGAGGTCTGGGAAGCTTGAGACTGAACAAACCAGTACGTCATGGAAATCTGTCGGGGTAAATATGGGCTAGTTTCAGCCAGAACAAAGGGATAAAGGCGAGTTTGCCAGTTTTTTCCTAGCCGCGTGGGGTTTTGAGGAATCTGATAGGTTTTCCAATCCAAAATCCGGGCGTCCAGGTCATCTAAAATTAATAGGTCATAAACAACAGTCAGCAAATAGCCGCCGATCTTGAGAGTGCGGCAATGTTCGCTCTCCCGGAAAGTCTGGCTAGTAGAAAGGGTAGTGGTGAAAATTTCTGGTACCGCACTCCTTAACGCTTCCAAGCAACGTCCTAACTCAGCATCTGCGGAGATCAGGGATTCTACTGGCAAACCCAGTTCTCGCTGCTGCATTAACAGGTGAAAGCGCTTTCCCCAAGCCATTCTTTGAAGTTGTTCTGGGGTTGTCGGAGCAGCTAGCTGCTCTAAAAAGGTATGTTGAAATTTGCGGGGACAGGTTTCTAAAAGATTAAGGTGCCCTTGAGACAAGCGGAACATTGTCATTTGCTAATGGCTAATTGCTAATGGGTTGGGGAACTTTAGTTAAAACGAACACATTGCCCTGATTTCCCCGCCCAATGCGTAAATTATCGTCTAAGTATGTGATATCTAGCCAGCCTTGTTGTTCGCGACTCTCAATGCTAAAATCCAAGGGCGGAAACTTTTGGCCATTCTCGATTTTGGCGATCAAACTTTCGGGAGAATCATAGCCCAGCAAGCGCTGCAATCCCAAGATTGACCGTTCAAATTTGACCTCCACTCGGCGATCGTTCACCGGTGAGAAGCGAGCGCCAACGCTGACGATGCCTTCGAGATAGGGCAAGCCCTGAACCTCGGCAATGTTGTATAGTTTAGCATCTGCGACTCGGATGCATTGATATATTTGACCGAGTTTGAACAATGGCAACTGGCCAATTCTCAAAATCTCGGCACTGCTAGTGTACAGCAGACGCCAATTGCCCTCCAGCAGATCGCCCCTCTCAGTCGGTTGAGGGGTGGGGTTGCGGTCTTCTAGCTGGGCAATAGCGGCGAGAATGGCCAGCTTATCCGTTTCTGTTGCCAGTAAGCCGCGATTCTTACCGGCGATCGCCTCTAATAATGTTGCTTTCCCGATCATGATGTTGACCTCCGAAATAGTAAGATGAATAGCTGTCCTCTGGTTGTTGACTTGTGGGGTTAGACCCCTCATAATATCGCACAAGATCGTACCTAGTATGGCATCTGACAGGAGAGACGGTGAGGACTTACCCCCTAGAGAAATAAAGAGAAACCCACCAGATTGGGCATACGTCCTCCAAGTAGAAGAGATTTTCTAGTGATAGACTGAATATTGATTTTTAGGTATTGTGTCCATACAGACAGCATATGAGCAATATGAACAACCCATCTCTGCGCGAAGCACCCCGTGGGCAACCAGCTGAGGTAATGGCCGTGAACCGAGAACCTTCCCTGATCGAGTGGTTGGAAGCCACGGGGCGGATGTTGCCATTAGAAACCAATGATGATACAGATATTATCCCGGAAGACGAAGTAGATATGGGAGGAGTAATCGATAATGACTCCGACAGGTACGAAGAGTCCGAAGAAACTGAAGATGAAGATTGAGTAGTTATCGGGTGTGGGGTAAGAGTACCCTATGGGAGGGGCGGTGATATCTGTTACCAGAAATGAACAGCCCCCATCGGAATCAAAATTACTCAATCTACAGTCAGATAATGTGGAGTGATGGGAGAATTGCCGTGGAAGCTAAATTATCTATTGATTTGCCTTTGAATTATACAGGTACTCGTCTGTTTTTGATGTTAGGAACGGGGCTAGGTGTAGCAGCCATAGTTCTGGATGGCATGGCAGGACGCCTAGGTACCGAAGGGTTCTCATCCCTGAGTGTGCCATTTTGGTTGTCGGCCTCGGTAACGGCGTTCCTGGGCTACTGGGTAGTGCCGTGGTTGCGGAGACTGAAAGCTGGTCAAGTGATCCGCGAGAATGGTCCCCAAGCCCATTTGAAAAAAGCAGGCACTCCGACAATGGGTGGGGTGTTTTTTATTCCAGCAGCAGTAATCTGCGCTACATTTTTATCGGGATTTAACTCAAATGTGCTGGTCCTATCAAGCGTGACTCTATGCTATGGAGCGATCGGCTGTTACGATGATTGGAAAACCATCAACCGTCATGCCATTAAAGGCTTGTCGCCTCGCAAGAAACTGGCATGGCAGACGGGTTTTGCGGTCCTCTTTTGTATCTGGCTAGCCGGGAGTCAACCCGCAAGTATTACCACGATTCTCTTGCCTTTTGGTATCGCTATTCCCCTAGGAATGTTATTCTGGCTGTTGGCGACCTTTGCGATGGTGGCAGAAAGTAATGCTGTTAATCTCACCGATGGGGTAGATGGCTTGGCAGGGGGCACTAGCGCGATCGCCTTTATGGGGCTGGGAGCATTAATTGGCAATAGTTCTCCAGAATTAACGATCTTCTGTGCCTGTATGAGCGGCAGTTGCTTGGGCTTTTTGGCCTTCAATCGCAATCCGGCCAAGGTGTTCATGGGGGATACGGGTTCTCTAGCACTGGGAGGTTCCTTGGCTGCTGTCGCCATACTCAGTAGTAACATTTGGGGTTTATTTATCATCAGCGGGATATTCTTCGCAGAAACTCTTTCGGTGATGGCACAGGTAAGCTACTTCAAAGCTACTAAAGGACCGGACGGCGTGGGCAAGCGACTGTTGAAGATGGCACCGCTACATCATCATTTAGAATTATCTGGGTGGCTGGAAACTCAAGTAGTCGGCCTGTTTTATCTGATTAACGGAATGTTAGCATTCCTCTGTTTTAACATTCATTAAAACAATCACATTTCTTAACTTATCGGGTGGGCATTGCCTATCCGATGTTTTTTATTTTGATGTTAATTTGTCAAACCAACTCATTAATTGCTGGCGCGGAGTAGGCCAGAAAAAAATATTCCGAATTAAGCATTTACCTGAGGTTATAGGTTTTTCCCTGTGGCAACCGATCGGTAAATCAGATAACCAGTTCTTGACAATTCGCAACCCGGACAGCTAGAGTAGAGATTAGTCAGATGATTGCGGGGAAAAAGAATAATGTTGCTCACTCGACATCGAATAATTGTGGTAGTTTGTGTTGCTTGCACATTAGGAGGATCCTGGTTTCCTGTCCGGTCTCAAGAAGTCCGGTATTCAGAGGTGGCCGCTCAGACCGCAAAGGCAACAATTACCAATCAAGATCCTAAAATTAATATAGAAGAGCTGGAATTATTGACAAAACCCCTGACTAAAGAAGAGTTAGAGAACGAGGCAGCAGCATGGTTGCTCTTGCTCAAGGCCAAGGTGTCCGAAATTAGCAAGGCTGAGATTGCCATCAGGCGCAGCGATCGGGTGGGCACAAAGGACGCGGAGATGGAACTGGTAGTCAAAACTACTAGGCTTCAGGATGAGCGATCGCGGCTGATCGATCGCTTTAATGTCGTGTTAAGAGCCCTGGAGGCCAAAGGAGGGGAGGTTAAGCAGTACCAACAGTATATTAAAGCCGTTCGAGGGTTAGAGCTAGACTGGAGCGATCCCAAATTATTATGGCTGACGATCGTCGATTGGAGCAAGTCTGAAGAAGGGGGTCGGCGCTGGGCTGTGAATATAGGTAAGTTCCTAGGTATTATGGCTGGCTCCACCATCCTATCGATCGCACTCGGCAAGATAGTCAATATAATTCTCTTGAAGGTGGAATATGCCGGAAATCTGTTTCGTGAATTTATCGTCATGCTGATCGACCGGGGGGGGATCGTAGTTGGTTTTCTGGTAGCTTTGAGCGCACTAGAAGTAAGTCTCGCGCCCATTTTAACCCTGGTCGGCGGTGCAAGTTTCATCCTGGCCTTTGCTTTCCAACACAACCTTGGGAACCTCGTCAGTGGGTTGATGCTGATGTTCTACAAGCCGTTTGATGTGGGTGATGAAATCGAGTTGGCTGGTATTTGGGGTTTTGTCGAATCGATCACCCTGGCTAGTACGATCGTGAAAACGAACAACAATCAGATAATTATTCTGCCCAACAACTCGGTATGGCATGGGATGATTACGAATAATACAACTACTGGGAGTCGCCGGATCGACTTACCGATCCGGATAGGCTTTAGTGAAAATATTCCCAAAGTTGAGGAACTGCTCATAGAAATCGCCAAATCCCACCCCAAGGTGTTGGAAGATCCCAAACCGAAAACCAAGGTGGCCTCAATTGGAGATTCTTTCATCACGGTCCGCATCAGACCCTGGGTGATACCATCTGATTACCGGAATGTTTCCTCCGATCTGTTCCGCATGATTAAGGCGAGATTTGACAAAGAGGGCATCTCTATCCCCTATCCACAGCAGGATATTCACCTCGATCGTGCTGCTTTAACTCCGACAACTGACCTGACTCCAAAACAACCCAAAGATTAACAGTTAAGTAGGTGGACAAAAATATTTACAGATTCTATGCGCGTTCGCTTAACCGATCGAGGGTGGGCGGTGCCCACCCTACGACTACAAGAGACTCCCGGCAATCATTCCTGCTAGTAAGATAAAGCCAATTCCTACATTCTGGCGGAAGACTTGACCGTAGAGTCCACTAGGGATATCCTCCTGATGTAGCTGAAAACAATGCCGGACCCAACCCCCGATCGCCACCCCTAGGGCTAGCCAAAAAACCCAGTGCAGTTGCATCGCTATGGCCAGCCATCCCAGGAGTATGGCTGTACTAGCGAAGAAAATGGCCACGGCGTCGGGGGCCCGATCGCCGAAAAATAAGGCGCTAGAATTCACCCCAATACGGCGATCGTCTTCCCGGTCTGCCATAGCGTAGACAGTATCAAAGCCCAAGGTCCAGAGAACAACGGCACCCCAGAGGATCCAAGTCGGTGATTCTAAGCGTTCGGCAGCGGCAGTCCAGCTAATTAACACCGCAAACCCCCAAGCAATTGATAGCACCAGTTGGGGAACTGGGAAGATCCGCTTAGCTGAAGGATAGAAAACGATGACTGGCACTGCTGCCACGCACAGCCCAAAACACAAAGGATTCAGATATAGTGCCAGTATCCCCGCACAGGCTAATGCGACCAAGGCAACTACTACACCGACCTTTACTGATAGGGCCCGGGATGCTAAGGGGCGAGTGCGGGTGCGTTCCACTTGCGGGTCAATATCTCTGTCCCAGAGGTCATTGATAACGCACCCAGCGCCACTCGTGGCTAAAGTGCCCAAGACAATCACAGCCACTAGGGACACCGGTGGCGTTCCCCGCGCTGCTAAAAACACTGCCCACAGGGCAGGTATCATTAAAATCAGGCGTCCTGCTGGCTTGTCCCACCTCAGTAGTCGGATGACAGTCTGCCAGGTCGGTGGTTCTGGTTGTTGCTCGCTTAGCATAATCCTTCTAGATCTTGCCCTATGTTTACGTTATTTCATAATCTACCGCCAGGATGTCTGCCCTGATGGGTTTGATGAGCTGAGCCACGACTTCCTGGTGGGCCGGGTGGACTTGGTAGCTTTTCAGGGCTTCGGTGTCCGCAAACCTCACTACTAAGCCATGTTGAAACCCTTGCCCCCGTTCTGAGAAATTCTCCCCGCAGGAGAGGTCGATAATTTCCGGGATTTTTCCTTTCAGCCCTTTGAGACCATCTATCACAGAGGCGATCGCTTCTGGGGAGGCATCGGGCTGCCACTTGAATAAAACAATATGTTCGATCATCGTCAATTGTCAATGGTGAATGGTGAATGGCTAATGGTTTTTACGCAGTCTAGCGCTATTGTTAATTATAACTTAACAGGAACCATTAAGCTTTGCCGATTTTAATCAATGGTAGTGAGTATTGCTGACGAATAATAGGTGAATCCTATTGCTATATCATTATTAGTGGATAGAAAATTGTGAGAAGTTGATAGGTATATATGCTTGATTCCATCTTAGAGGGTAAAGAGCAGGTAGTAAAGACGAGTTCACTGGCTGTGGATGCAGAAATTACTCTGGCGGCGATCGATGTGGGGACGAACTCGGTTCACATGGTGGTAGTGCGGATCCAACCCTCACTGCCAGCGTTTACGATCATTGCCCGGGAAAAGGAAACCGTCAGGCTGGGGGATAGAGAACCCAAGACGGGTAAGTTGAAACCGGAACCGATGTCAAAGGCGATCGCCGCTTTCGGACGGTTTCTGGAAATTGCCAAAAGCCTGAACGTGCAACAGACGATCGCGGTAGCCACCAGTGCGGTGCGAGAGGCTCCCAATGGACGGGACTTCCTCAAGCAGGTAAAATCCGAGTTGGGGCTGTTCATTAACTTAATCTCCGGACCAGAGGAAGCCAGAAGAATATATCTGGGTGTCTTGTCGGCGATGGAGTTCAACGGTCAACCCCATATCGTTATTGATATCGGTGGCGGTTCGACGGAATTAATCTTAGGAGACGGTCGGGACCCGCGCAGCTTGAGCAGTACCAAAGTGGGTGCGGTGCGACTCACGGCTGAGTATATCACTACTGACCCCATCAGCGATCGGGAATTTCTGTATCTGCAAGCTTACGTGCAGGGGAGGCTAGAACGTCCGGTTGAGGAATTGCAGGCTCATTTACAGCCCCCCGAAAAACCTCGTTTAGTGGGAACTTCTGGGACGATCGAAACCCTGGGCATGATTGACGCCTACAATCAGTTGGGGGTGGTCCCGACTCCCCTGACTGGCTATGAACTGAGCAAAAAAAACCTGCGCGCATTAGTCGATCGCTTGCGCAAGCTTTCCGAGTCCGAACGGGCGGAAATTCCGGCCATGCCCGAGAAGCGATCGGAAATCATCCTGGCGGGGGCAGTAATTTTACTCGAAACAATGGAACTGCTGGGTCTTGATTCTGTGATAATTTGCGAACGCAGTCTGCGAGAAGGAATTATTGTTGATTGGATGCTCGCCCGAGGCTTAATTTCTGATAAGCTATGCTACCAGAGTGAGGTGCGCGATCGCAGCGCGATCAAAGTTGCCCATAAATACCAGGTAGATATAGAAGCTGCTCGGCGAATTGCCGATTTTTCTCTGAGTCTATTTGACCAAACTCAGGGTATTTTACACCGCTGGGGACCGGAAGAACGGGAACTGCTTTGGGCGGCAGCAATTTTGCACAATTGTGGTGTTTATATCAGTCATGCTGCCCATCACAAGCATTCTTATTATCTGATCCGTAACGGAGAACTGCTGGGTTATACGGAGACAGAGGTGGAAGTAATTGCTAATATAGCCCGGTATCACCGCAAGAGTCCGCCGAAGAAGAAACACGAAAATTACAACAATTTAGCTAGTAAAAGGCATCGGGAGATGGTGGCGCAATTAAGTCCCCTGCTGCGACTAGCTGTGGCCCTCGATCGGCGTCACATTGGCGCGATTAAAGCAGTGCAGTGTGAATATAAATCAAAGGAAAAAGAATTGCACCTGCAGATGCAACCTGCTAATCCGGATGATAACTGTGAATTAGAATTCTGGAGTTTGGATGAGAAAAAGCCCGTTTTTGAAGCGGAGTATGGGGTGAAGTTAGTGCCGATTTTGTCCCGGGGTTAACTATAATTTATAAATTGTCGGTTGGGTCCACGTTACCCAACCGGGATCATTATTTATAAATCCCGCCTAAGAAGAGCGCAAATGGCCACAATCCTTAACCCATCCTCCTGCCGGAAATATCCAAAACCAATGGTGGGCATGGGTTTTGGTTTGCAGGTAGCCCAGGAAGCCCCGCTCTAGTTTACAAATCTTAATATAAAAGAAGCATGGCACATATTAGAATGATGGAGTGGAAAAACTGAAAACGGAGAATTGAATATGTCAGATATGGATACAGACCGTCGGCGGTGGCTGATGAAGGAATTGTATGGGATGAAAACAGCCCCACCGGATGGAGACTATGAAGCCTTGGTGAAAGCAATTCTCATCTGTACAAAAGGAGATGGGGTGCTAGCACCAGAAGAAAGAAACTGGCTTGTTGGTCGTGCTGCCTGTTATAATACCAATTCCGAGTATGAACTGGCAAAAACTTACCAGGCAGATGAGGATTTACTTCAGGTTATCGCCCAGGCCCCCACTCTAAACAAAACCGGTCGTCGTGCGGTGATTTATAATGCCATTAAGGCTTGTTCTGCTGATGGAGAATACCATCCAGATGAACGGGCATCCGTCCATAAACTGGCCAAATATCTTGGGATTGAAGAAGATGTAGTTAATCAGATTGAAGAAATTTGCATCGAGGAAGCTAAGACCCGAGAAAAACGGATTGCCGTACTGTTTCCCGAAGGCATCCCTTATTAGGTGTTAATTGAGAGTGATGATGTTGTTGAATGATTTACATGTAAACAACATCATCGCCTTAGATGAAGACAGCCTCTGAATGTTGGGTAGAATGACAGTGAAATAAGAGTAATGGAAAAAGCTCCCAGGCTTGCTATATAAACATTTAAACAAATGACGATCTCAAGAGTGCTGGAACCGGAAGTAATGGATACTTGGGAAGATGCCGTTGAGTACGACTCGATGGACTTCACTGAGGTAAACTCAGCCTTTGCCCAACTGGCGGTAGAATTAGGACCCCAAGGGGGTTTAGTCCTGGATGTGGGCACCGGAACCTGCCGCATTCCTATTCTAATTGCCCAGATGCGCCCGACTTGGCAGATATGGGCGATCGACCTCTCGGAAAATATGCTTCAGATCGGCGCACGGAATGTGGAGAAGGCCGGGTTGCAAGAACAGATTAAACTGGAACGGGTTGATGGCAAGCAGGTGCCTTATCCAGATAGTATGTTTGACATGGTAATTTCCAATGGCACCGTCCATCACCTGCCAGATACCCTGCCATTTTTCCGGGAAGTAAAGCGACTGCTAAAACCAGGGGGCAGCATTTTGATCCGGGATTTAATCCGCCCCCCTGATGTGGCGACAATGGATGCTTTGGTTGCTAGTATCGGTGGGGAGTATAATCAGTATCAGACCAAGTTATTTCGGGATTCTCTGCATGCTGCTTTGACTCTCGACGAGGTCAAGCAGATGGTGTTAGATGCTGGGTTGTCAGGGGTAAGGGTTTATCAATCTTCTGACATACATTGGACAGCGGAACGTCCCGACAGTGAAGAGCGATCGTGATTGCCTTATGTGAACCGACCGTTATGAAATTAGGAATGTCAAAATCGAATAGCGATCGCAGCGTTACGGTAGGCGATCGGCACCTCTCGATCGAAGAGGTGGTCAGCGTGGCCCGTTATGGAACGCAGACGAACCTCAGCGAAAATCCCAAGATTTGGCAGGGGGTGCAAGCTTCGGTTGACTATATCAGCGAGGCCCTGGCTAGCAACAAGCCCATTTATGGGGTGACCACCGGCTTCGGGGGAATGGCAAATACCGTCATCTCGCCGGAAGAGGCTGCTGAGTTGCAAAACAATCTTCTATGGTTTCACAAAGCCGGGGCTGGAAAGCGCTTGCCCTCTGAGGCTGTGCGGGCGGCGATGCTGTTGCGGATGAACTCTCATTTGCAGGGGGCATCTGGCATCCGCAGGGAACTGATCGAACGCATGCAAATCTTCCTCAATGCTGGCGTGACGCCCTACGTCTACGAATTGGGTTCAATTGGAGCCAGCGGCGATCTCGTCCCCTTAACTTACATTACCGGAGCCTTAATTGGTGCAGACCCCGCATTCAAAGTGGACTTCAACGGCGAGGAGATGTCTGCGGTTGAAGCCCTCAAGCGGCTGAACTTACCTCGGTTGAGCCTGGAGGCTAAAGAAGGACTGGCAATGGTGAACGGCACCTCTGTGATGACAGGCATGGCAGCCCTGTGCGTTAGCGAGGCCCAAATGTTGCTCGCCTTAGCAATGGGTACTCATGCCCTGCTGATTCAAGGGTTAGGGGGTACAAATCAGTCGTTTCATCCGTTTATTCACGCCCTTAAGCCCCACAAGGGTCAGATTTGGGCGGCAGGGGAAATGGTCAAATTGCTTTCGGGCTCCAGTTTGATCCGCGACGAGTTGTCCGGCGGGGCCTCCCACCAGGGAAATGCCCCGATCCAAGACCGCTATTCCCTCCGCTGCTTGCCCCAGTACCTGGGACCATTGGTCGATGGCTTGAAAGAAATTACCGAGCAAATCGAAGTGGAAATTAATTCGGTTACGGACAATCCTTTAATTGACACGGACGGTCATACTACCTATCACGGCGGGAATTTCCTGGGTCAGTACGTGGGCATGGCGATGGATCGCTTGCGCCATGTTCTGGGTTTGATGGCTAAGCATCTGGACGCCCAAATTGCCTTGGTGGTGGCACCGGAATTTAGTAATGGACTTTCTCCTTCTTTGGTGGGCAATTCTGCCAATCTTGTCAATATGGGCCTCAAGGCGCTGCAAATTACTGGTAACTCGATTATGCCCCTGTTGACGTTTTATGGAAATTCCCTGGTCGATCGCTTCCCGACTCATGCGGAACAATTCAATCAAAATATTAACTCTCAAGGGTTTGGCTCGACTAATTTAACGCGGCAATCCCTGGAACTGTTCTCGCAATATATGGCTGTTTCCTTGATGTTTGGCGTGCAAGCTGTTGACCTGCGGACCTTCATGGTGGTCGGCCATTACGACGCCCGGGACGGTTTGTCCCCCGAAACGGTGCCTCTGTACGAAGCCGTGCGCGAAGTGGTGGGCAGGCCGCCGAGTTTTGAACGTCCTTATATCTGGAACGATCGCGAACAATTTCTGGATCTGCACATTGCCCGGTTGGCCCAAGATTTGACCGCAGGCGATCGGGTTGCCCGGGCGGCTAACAACATTTTGTCCCGCT
>JBFRWI010000092.1:0-54246 GCA_051439505.1 Hormoscilla sp.
GCTTCTTCTGCTCGATTATTAAAATTTTTCCCAAATGACCCTACTTGAGACTTAAATTCCATAGCTGCAACCAGAACTTGCTCATCTATTATGAGAATATCCCATTTTTTTTCAGGACGAAAGTACCCAGGTAATTCCAGTGCTTTTGAATGAAAGATACAGTCTTCTGATATCCCCTTTTCTCGCGCAATTATTACCGTAAGTTCCTCAAAAGCCGCCATTTGTTTACCACCAGTGACAGATGCTCTACCAAGGGATTGAGCATCACTCTTACTGCTTGCCTTTTGTTCTTGGTTTCTGCGCGTATCCCAAAAATATTTTACGGCGTCTTCAATAAGTTTGTCGAGATTGTCTAGTACAGTCATTTTGTTAATAAAACCATATCTTCAAAGTAAATCTTTCCTTTCTTGTATTGGTTAGATTTTGTATTCACATGTGCCATGTGACCGCGAATAATTTCTCGATTGACAATTTCACTCTTGACTCCTAAATTATTACCCATCTCTACGTAAATATCACCAAGCTTGATTTCATGCTCCTTAAAATAGGAAGATTGAACCACTATAATGGCTCGTGCATTATGCTTCAAGACTCTGATAATTTCTCTTAGAGACAATTCAATATCTCGGAAATACTGAAGCATATTAGGTAGGTAGTAGGAGGTCGCGGCTTTACTCCCATGTTTCTGTACGTTTTCTAGCAACTGTAAACAAGTTTTACCCCAGGTGGAATTAATTTTGATAGATTTGTCTACGATCACAGGAGCCCCAATAGTGTTTTCCCTGATTTTTCTCAAAGTTTGAGGGTCGAACATAATCAGAAGTTCCGGTCTCGTTGACATGGCGTAATCAATTCGCGTTAAATATGGAGGAGATGTTATCACTGCATCGATCGCATCGTCTGGAAGGCAAAGATTGCGAGAGTCTGCTAAAAGTGGTAAATGCAAGATGGGATCTGTTATAGTAATCGAAGATAAATCTAAATCCCGAATCATCGAACGGGCAACTCTCTTAAATTCCGAGATAAGATCTGTTTCCCTTACCTCGGGTTTTTCCGATTGAGTTTTCACCCAAGTTGGGTTAGAACCACCTTTGTATCCAGCCAAATTACGGGCGGTTATAAATAATGCTGCTTTGAAAAATGCCTGAAAAGGATTGAGTTGAATTTTATCGGTGACAATCATTTTTAAGATTGCTCGCGATAAGTGAGGTTCGGGATACTCTTGTGAATGAACGATCGCATATAACTTCCGAATCCCCCAGGAGAGGCTTGCAGACATAAAATCTCTCAGGGGGTCTGGGGTGGGGATTGAAATATCAAGGCTTTTACAGGTAATCTTTTGGGATAGTTCTGCTAGTAAATGTTTTTGGCCGAGCAAATAACCGCTCTTAGCATAGGCAAATACATTCATTACAGGATTGATTTCACATCCCAGGGTTGCTATTTCCCACCCCTGAGCAACCAGTCCTGTCGTGCCGCTGCCATTCCAAGGATCCAGCAGTAGAGGAGAGGAAGTAGAGTTAAGCTTTAGATAGGCGATCGCCGATGAAACAAAGGCTTCACTATAGCCAGCATAATAGGGATGCCAAGCATGTACCCCCATTCGTTCTTTGGGGCTGCGTTTAGCACTGGCCAAGGTGGGAAAAAGAGAAGTTTGCAGCATTGTCGGGTGTGGTCTTGCACCAGTTGGCATGTAAAAAGTTCGGGGGGATCCCACGAGAGGGGTCAGAAACCGGGTTTCTTAATTAAATTGTCGCTTTGGCGCCAGATTTTGTCGCAGAAACCCGGTTTCTTGTCAGTTTACTGGCGGACCGAGTGCTTGTCAGCTGCGATCGCCTGTCGGCGATCGCAGCAAAAAGCCAGCGGTTAGGGCCACAAAAGCAGCAGCATAAAAAACCCATTCTATTGTGCCCAGTTCCAGGACGGGTCCCAGCAAAACCGGAGAGATGAACTGACCCAAAAAACCCGCTCCCGTGCCCGCAGCTAAAACGCTCGATCGCAGTTCTTTGGGAGAGCAGTCAGCTAAACTATTATAGAGAGTAGGCAGAGCAATGCCAAAGCCCGCGCCAAAGCTAATCGCAGCAACTAAGATCCAGTGGAGTTGATGCAAGAAAGGAATGCTGACCAAAGTCATCGCCATCAGCAGCAAACCAACCCCGATCGCCTTTTTGGGCCCCAAACGCGAAGCCAACTGTCTGGCACCAAAAGCAGAGATAAAAGCAGCCCCCAGGGCGCGGGATGCTAACACCATCCCATTCATCAAAGCCCCCAATTCCAGGGTTTGCTTGAGATAAATGGGAGCATAGATGACCACAGCATACATGGCTACAGAAGTTAAAGCCACACTCAGCAATAGCCGCCAGGTTTGGGGATGTTTCAAGACTTGCAGCAGTTGCTGATTGCTCTGGGTTTGGGACTTGTCAGAAGGCTGCCGCACGATATTATTATGAGTAGGGAAAACCGCGATCGCTAACAGAGCGAGGGGCAATGCTAAACCATAGAGTAAAAAAGCCATTCGCCAATTACTGGCTCCCACCCAGCCCCCCAGGGCCGGAAACAGGATCCCCGTAATGGTCAGGGTACTGGTAGCATAGCCCAGGACCCGCGATCGGGCCTCACCTTCATACATCCGCCCCAGCAACCCCAGACTCGCCGCCGCCAGACCCCCGCTGGCCGCCCCCAACAGGGCCCGCGTCGCCAGCAGTGGCTCAAAACTATCTATCCAGGCCCCGGCCATGCCAAAGATAGCATATAATACCAGGGAAGGCACCAGCACTCGCACTGGACCAATCCGGTCTGCTAAAATACCTAGGGGGGGGCTGAACAGGGCGATGGTCAAGCAATGTATACTGACCAAATTGCCAGCTACCGCAGGATCGAACTGGAGTTGTCCGATGACATCCGGTAACACCGGGGCCACCACACCCCCCGCCATCGTGGTCAGGGAACCAGCCACCAGCAGCACTGGCAGTCGCAAGCGGGTGGACCAAAAACTTTTGTGCAAAGTCAGCATTATACCTAATAACTATCAGAACAATTAATCTGTAAACTTAAATTTAGATGATGGCATCAATGGCATTAAGTTTCATATATACCCTCACTTCATTGGGCAACTGACAAGATCTGAGGTAAGATCCGACCTTGAACCCATAGATAATTAATATTCAGGAGAATTTGGGATGGAACTGGCTACAACCCTGAAAAGCCAGACGATCGGCAATCACGTGCGCGAAGTTGGCATCAACCCCAATTACTGGTATCCCGTAGCTTGGGTACACCAGTTAAAACCAGGTCAGGTGATGCCAGTGGTGGTTTGGCAACAGCCGATCGCCCTCTACCGGGACAGCAACGGCGGACTCCACGCCCTAGAGGATGCTTGTCCCCACAAAGGGGTCGCCCTCCATAAAGGTCAAGTGTCGAGCGAAGGAAACCTCTTGTGTCCCTATCACGGGTGGGAATTGAACGGGGAAGGCCAATGCGTCAACATCCCCTACCTACCCAAAGACCAAAAATTGCCCTGCGCCCAAGCCCGCAGCTATCCAGTTCGGGAAAAATATAACATCATCTGGATTTTTCCGGGCGATCGCGCCCTTTCTGAAACGGTGGATCTGCCGCCAGTGCCAGAGTCGGAGGACCCCAACTGGTTGATGGTGGAAATTCCGGCCCACTTTCAAGCCCATTTTTCCATCTGCAACGAAAATACGATGGATGTCTTCCACGGGTTTTTACACAAAAACTTAAATGGCTGGTTCGACCCGGTGCTGATCGACTTGAAACAATCAGACGGACGAGTCCGCGCTGACTATAAGGTATCCTATCAAGGTTGGTTGACTAAATTTATCGGCATCAGCTCTACGGGATCTGGGATCACCACCCGTACCGTCAGCATTGACTACCAGTACCCTCACTATCACACAACTCTGGGGAAGGTGTCCTCCCTGTACCTGATGCGACTGCCCGTGGGGCCTGCGGAAACCAGGTCTTTTTCCCTGATGTTTCTGCAGTTGCGCCTGCCCAAATGGCTGCTAGGACCGGTCAAACCCCTAGTATCTAAGCTAGTCTGGCGCTTCTTGTTCAGGCCATTTCTCCACCAAGATATCCAGATGATCGAAAGCGAACAGCGTACCTATCTGGCTAACAAGAGGCGGCGCTATGTGGAAATTAACCCAGCCATTATCGCCCTCCAGCGGGTGATTGTCCGACAGTACGAACAATATATGCAACAATCATCTGTGACCGGAAACGGCACTGGTGACTTGTGAAACGGGAATGGTGAGGAGCAGTAGAGGAGTAAATTTGTGCAAGTTGTTAAAGAGTATGTTCAGCAGCTTCGGAACGTCGGGCTTTATCCCGATAAGTATATTTGTCATGGCAAGCAGGGGAATATAGTTGATCTCGAAGATCCCGAGACAGGCACGCGGCGCCGCGTTCTCACCTTCTGCACAAACGATGTCTTGGGTTTAGTTCAGGAAGAGGCAGTCAAGCAAGCGGCCATAGATGCCATTCTCCAATATGGCACTTCCAATAGTTCTACCTCGGTGTTGAGCGGTCGCATCGACCTGCACAGACAGTTGGAGGAGGAAATATCGGCTTTCAAGCATCTGCCCCACACGCAGCTATTCTTAAATGCCTGGATGGCAATGCAAGCCTTGATGGATGCTTTCTGTCACTTGGCGATGCCGGTTCCCGGTTTTCAACATACCCGCGAGACGTTAATACTTACCGATGTACTCAACCACGGTTGTATCGTATCGGCGGTGGTGAATGCGAACACCCGTTCGGGCAAGGTGTTCGGTCACTCTCCGGAGGTGCGGGTGAAACCCTACCGTCACTGCGATGTGCAGGATCTGGCCCGCAAACTCCGCCGCTATGTCAAACGGGGCGATCGGGTAATGGTGATTTCCGATGCGGTGTTTTCAATGGACGGGGATATCGCCCCCTTACCGGAAATGCTAGATGTAATGGAAAATTATCCGGGCAGCGTCCTGGTGATGGATGAGGCCCATGCTAGCGGGGCGATCGGGCCTACGGGTAGAGGGATTTACGAACATTTTGGCATCTTACCTCAAGATGCGATCGCCCGGGATGTGGTGCCGATCATCATGACCACCTTCTCTAAGTTTGCCGCCTCAGCGGGGGCCGCAATTAGTTCTGACCTGCCCGAACTGATCGATCTGCTGGATGTCTCGCCTACTTCCATCGGCACCATTTCTCTGCCTGCGCCGACTACCGCCGCTGCTTTAGAGAGTATCCGTCAAGTGCGTCAGTTTCCGAGTCGGGTAAAAACTCTCCAGGAAAATACGCGCTACTTGCGATCGCGCCTGCTAGAAGCTAATTTCCACCCTATTGGCGAAACCAACGTCATTCCCGTACTGATGCCAGCAGAACTCGATCCGAAAGAATTTGGCAGACAAATGCTGGAAAAGCACGGAATTTGGATTTCTCCCATCTGGTTTATTGCCAAACCCCGCCTGCGCATTACTGCTAATGCCCTCCATACTCGCGAGGATATAGATTGTCTGATCGAGGCCATGATCGCAGTGCGAGATGCTATAATTACACCCAAAACCATGATTTCTGCTGGCTAATTGTCAATAACCAATAGCTAATAGCAAATGACTGACTTCACTATCCAAGCGGTTACTACCCCAGCAGACCGGGAATTATTTCTGGATGTGCCAGTTCGGGTATATAAAAACGATCCGAACTGGGTGCCGCCCCTGCGCAGTGCGATCGCCAAGCAGCTTTCTGAGACAAACCCATTCTTTGAGTACGGTCAACTGCAACAATTTATTGCCCTCTCGGGAGGGCAACCCCTAGGGCGGATAGTCGCTGCTATTAATCTTCGACTAATAGAACGGGAAGGCAAGCAAGTAGGTCTGTTTGGTTTTTTTGAATGCGTGGAAGATTTCAATATTGCCTCGGCCCTGTTAGAAACAGCTGGCCAATGGTTGCGCGATCGGGGGATGCGGGTGGCCCGGGGCCCGATCGACCTGTCAACCCACAACAATTGTTTATTCTTGGTGGATGGGTTTGAATCTCCACCAACGATGATGATGCCTTACAACCCGCCTTACTATCCAGAATATCTGGTCAGAGATGGGTGGCAAAAAGCCAAGGATGCCTATGCCTATGACTTTGATGTGGCCAAACCTCTAGACCCCAAATTTGAAAAGGGCTATCGCATTGCTTGTCAGTCGGGCATTACTTTCCGCCCCATCCGCACCAAAGGTGAAGGTTTTCAGCAAGACTGCCGCAGTCTATATCATCTGTTTACCACATGCTTTGCCCCGAATTGGAGTTCGACCCCGCGCACAGAGGCAGAGTTTCTGGAAGAAGCGCAGGATCTGCAAGAGATAGTGGATCCAGATCTCTTTCCGGTGGCGGAAGATAAGGGGAAAATGATCGGCTTTTGGATGGGGCTACCAGACTACAACATCGCCCTCAAACATGTCAATGGGAAGCTAAACTGGCTGGGCATATTAAAATTTCTCTGGTATCGTCGTCAGATCGACCAAGCAAGAGTGCCTGCCATGTCTTCCCTACCAGAATATCGCCGGAAAATGGTGCCCCTGGCTTTAATTTATCTGGGGATGCAAGGGGGCAGCAAAAAGGGGAAACCTTACAAGAGGGCAGAATTATCCTGGATCTTAGAAGATAACATGGCCTCCCGCAAGCTGATCGAAGCATCAGGTGGGAAAATCTATAAAACCTATCGCATCTACGAAAAGGATTTATCGTAATACAGGTTGAAACCAGTTAGTTAGCTGGAGATCGGAGTATCTGAAAATGGCGTTGCACAACGACGGGATGATAATAGAGCCACAAAAGCTTGTCATCGGAGGAAATCAATAGCTTATAATGAATTGTGACGACAAATAAAGCCAACAACTAACAACTGACAACTAACAACTAACAACTGACAACTATCATCCCCTGTGCAACTGAAAATAACTACGAACTACGAACTACGAACTACGAACTACTTATGAAGGTACTGGTGACTGGAGCAAATGGATTTACTGGCTCTCACTTGGTGAAAGAGTTAGCTGCACGGGGTGATGAAGTAATAGGTTTGGTCCGCCAAACTAGCAATTTACAGCGCCTCAGCGCGTGCCTGCAAGGTTGTCAAGTACAATTAGTTTACGGAGATATCACTGACAGAAAAGTACTAGAAGATGCGATCGCCTCTGTAGACTGGGTGTTTCATACGGCAGCATATGTAGAATTAGGGTTGGTTAATGCTGCCCAAATGGAAAAGGTAAATGTGGAGGGCACCCGCACGGTGTTAGAAGTGGCCAAAGCTGCTGGGGTGCAAAAGCTGGTTTATTGTAGCACGATCGGGGTCTTTGGGGACACGCAAGGAGAGGTGGTAAATGAAACTTTTATCAGGAAGCAGAAGGACTTTGCTTCAGCATACGATCGCACGAAATATCTAGCGCAACAGTTAGTGGATGAATTTGCCCAGCAGGGGTTGCCAGTAGTAAGCTTGTTACCATCGGGAATTATGGGTGGAGATGACCCCCATTTTGGTCCCGTAATTGCCCAATTTATGCAAGGAAAGTTAAAACTGTGGGCGGGGGGCGATCGCATCACGGGGATAGTCCATGTTGACGATTTAGTCAAGGCCACTATCTTGGCAGCAGAAGGAGGAAAACAGGGAGAACATTATATAATTTCGGCTGGGGACTTGACAACCAGAGAAATGTTTGAGATCCTAAGTAAGGAGACGGGGATAAAAGTACCGGGGGAAGCTCCTAAACCGATAGTCAGATTGTTAGGAAATGTATTAGATCCCATAGGAAGGCTGTTATCATGGCAGCCACCCCTGAGTCGGGAGCGAGTACATTATATATATGACAGGTGCGTGCGAGTGTCGGCGAGTAAAGCGCGTCAGGAATTGGGTTGGCAACCCCGTTCGGTAGAAGAAACCCTGCGGGATATTGTCAAAGAGATGAAAGAAGCAGGAGATAGTATATAATAATATTGCTATAAGATTCTTGTTTCGGCGTTGCACAACGACGGGATGATGAGGGCTGCTAATTGCTTATACGAAGTGCGCGACGCAGGAGCGCTATTGTCAATGGTTAATTGAGAACGTCATTTGTAGTAATGAATAGATAGCTTTACTCTTTTCAATTAGCAATTATCATCCCAAAAATGTGCAACTGTTTCTATAGCTGGACAGTGCGAAGTTCTCCAGTATTCACTAAGCCAGGAGAGTGCTGATGGATAGAGCAGTATTTTACAATGATGTTCGCAATGACTTGTTTGATGGAAAATTGAGTCAAAAGCAGGTCGATGGCATGGAAACAATCCTGAACTTTTGGGAAGATCCACCGGTGGAACCTGTTGATGAGTTTAAGGTCAACTGGGATATCCGTAGCATCGGATGGTTGGCCTACATGTTGGCGACAACCTACCACGAGACCGCATTTACAATGCAACCTATCGCCGAGTATGGAACTGTTGCATACTTCACAGACCTCTACGAAAATCGAGCTGACCTGGGCAACGATCGAGAGGGAGACGGTGCTAAGTTTCGGGGTCGGGGCTATGTTCAGATTACTGGACGTCGTAACTATACTAAAATGACGCCGATCGTCCGTGAATTTTACCCCGACAGCCCTGATTTCACTGAACATCCAGAGGCAGTGATGGACGATAGATATGCAGCAGTCATCATGTTCTATGGCATGTTCTTGGGCATATTCACCGGTAAGGCTTTGAAAAACTACATCGGCGATCCAGAAAAAGGACAAATTGTTGATTACTACCATGCCAGAAAAATCATCAATGGTTTGGACCAGGCTGAAAAAATAGAGGGCTATGCCAAGAAATTCGGACAGGCTTTACACGACGCTGGGGCTGTTGTGTAGAACAGGTATCGCGATCCTAGGGAGGAGATAGGTTTTATTTCCTCATAAGTGGGGCACTCAAACCTAATCCTTCACTGTCCCGTTATCAGAAACCCGGTAACTCCTGAGAAACCGGGTTTCTGGGTTAGAGAAAGATGCAATATAGTTTACGAACCTTCGGGTTTGAGGATACCATCTTCCAGGTAAGCAACCCGATCGGCCACATCAATAATCCTGGGGTCGTGGGTTACCATCAAGACAGTGCAACCTTGTTCCTTGGCCAGTTGACGCAATAACTCAATCACGTTATGTCCGCTGTGGGAGTCCAAAGCAGCAGTAGGTTCGTCGGCCATGATTAACTGAGGACTGCCAGCTAAAGAACGGGCGATCGCGACCCGTTGTTTCTGTCCTCCAGAGAGATCCCGAGGGCGGGACTTAACCTTATCTTTTAGCCCCACCGCTGCCAACAAATCCCGTGCTTGATGTCTGGCGGTTCTGCCGCGAATGCCTTTAAGATTGAGAGCAAGTTCGATATTTTCACCCGCAGTCAGGGCCGGAAACAAGTTAAACCCCTGAAAAATAAAGCCAATGTTTTGCAGGCGGAAGCGGGACAGCTTAGTGCGAGACAATAGGGTAATCTCTTGTCCTAATAGATAAATTTTGCCAGCCGTAGGCGTCAGCAGTCCAGCTAAAATTGAGAGTAAAGTAGTTTTCCCCGAACCAGATGGTCCCATCAACAGTTGGATACTGCCCTTGGGGATATGCAGATCGATGCCCTTCAGGGCCTGAAAGCGGGCAGCACCCGCACCGAACACCATCTCTATGCCAGTAGCAGAGATAGTAGATGGGTGACTGTCAGCGAGATCGATAGTAGTAGCACCCCCCATGTGGATTTGCGAAAACCCAGCAATTTGAGTATTACTCATAAGTCTAATAAAGTCAATAATTGTACGTGGTTAATTGCGATTGCGCTGCGCGCACAGGCTACGCTACGCGAACGAGTTTTAGGCTTTGAAGACGATCGCCGGATCGACGCGAGTCACTTTTTGAATGGCGAAGAAGGCCGAACCGACACACATCAGCACAGTAATTCCCAAAACTCCGGCAGCAGATAGGGGCGTGATTAAAATCATAATTCCCTGAGTTGTCAAGGCCCAAGATGCTAACCCCAAGCAAAGTCCCATACTGGGAATATATCCGAGAACTGCCATCCACAGGGCTTGCTCGATAATAACACTGTAAATTACCCAGTCAGACGCCCCCATTGCTTTGAGCGTTCCAAACTCTTTGAGATGATCGGATACAGAAGAGTAGAGGATCTGACCGACAACTACCATACCCACAAGCACGCCCACTGCCGCACCCAAACCGAGAATAAATCCAATGCCGCTGCGCTGCTGCCAGTAGTCCCGGGTCTGGTTAGCCATTTCCGCACGAGTATAGGCCCGGGTATCTGGCAAGGCCGCTTCTAACCGCCGTTTGAGTGCCTGTAGATCCTCCCCCGGTTTGGCCCGAATTAACACGTAGACGATCGGGTCTGTTAAGTTTAAGGGTTTGGGAGGAGAAACTGTTGATGTAGAGGTAGTTTCTTCCTTCTCGTAAGTAGTGACGCATTTAATATCCCCCTCGGGTAGCAACTTGCAGTTCAGCTTAGAAGTGACTCCAGCATTGAGATAGGCGTTGGCGCTTTTCAAGGAGGTAAACACGAAGGGACTCGATACGATCGACTGAGTTTCTTTTGTTAAGCCTACCAACCGCACTGGCAAGGAGCCAATTTCTGCCCGATCGCCCACACCTCGGACGTGCAGAGAATCTAAATTACTTTCATCGACGATCGCGGTGTAAGGTTCTTTCAGGGCCTGCAAGCTTCTGGGAGTAACATTGCCAGGTAAAAACAATTGCCCCCCTGGGTTGAAACCGAATACCTTCACAGGAGTCAGTTCCGCCCCCGGAACATTCCATTGAGCTATTCCCCTCATCAAGGGTTCCGCCCGCGAGACCCCTTGCACCTGTCGTGCCAGTAAAGAGTACTCTAACAGCAGGGGTTTTGTCAATTCTAAATGCAACATTTCCTCCGAGGCTACCCAGATGTCTGCTGGGGAATTTTCGATCAACTGCACTGTCGAACGAGTAAACCCCTTGAGGATGCCCGTCTGTATCGTCACCAGACTGACGGCAAACATAATCCCTGCCTGGGCTACGAGGAAGCGGGGAATGTCTTCCAATAGGTTCTTGCGGGCGATCGATGCCATAAAAAATAACCTATCTACACAACTTCTCTACAATTCTACATATCTTAACATCAGCTCTGAATAATTGCTTATTGACAATTTACCCTCCTAATTGATAATTATTGCCCGCTCCGAAGTAATGGATTAATTGCTCGCACAATTCCCCATTTTCAATTCCCAATTTTCAATTCCCAATTTTCAACAATTAGGATCGATGATGATGTCTGGGCAGTTCGGGTATTTGAGGATGAAGTGGTTGGCCCCAATATTGATTTGGGCGATCTGGGATATTTGCTGAGATAACCCGGCCCTCACTTCTGGGTTAGGACAGTGAATTATCAGGTTTTCGGTATCCGTCATCCATTCTAGCTTGCAGAGTTGGGTGAGTGGAATTTCTGCTTTGATTTGCCTGAGTCCTTCACTCAGTTGCTTGAACTTCTGTAACCATTGGGACTCTTGCAATTCTTTCTCTAGTTTACTCCTCAGTGGGTTCTGTTCTTCTTGGTTCATCGGATCCTTAAATAAATCTAATGTTTGCTGGTGATGATTTTCATCATAGCATAAATTGGAATTAAATGAGCGAGCGAATTAAAAATTAAGACATGAACAAGTTAGCTTTGACATTTGCAGTCACCCTGGCATTAACTGCTGCACCAGCTCAAGCAGGGTTTGAGATTGCCAAGCACAATCAAAATCTGAGTAAGAGTATACAGTGTATTGATGCGATGGGTTTTGAACTCATCGCCGACAATGTTTTTGCGGCCTTGAACCCACAAGTAGGCCGTCGGCAAATTCGTCCCGAGGAGATATACTATGCAGCACAATGGCAGACAATCAGAAATGCTCTAGAGCCAAATGGTTGCCTGTTAGTGGAAAGTTTTTATCAGGATCCCCTTGTTGCCGAAAACTTGGCAGACAGAGTTTTTTATGCCTTGCATCCGGAATTAAACTGGCGCAAAATCAGACCTCATGAAGTGCAATATGCCCGGGAATGGAGCATCATCAGAAATGCGTTAAATATGAGGAGGTAGCGATTTTTCTCGTTCCCTGACTTATGGGAACGAGAAAATTCTCTACATTATAAATTGATATTACAGCATCCGCCACAGTTGGGCGATCGCCTGTTTCCGGTCCCGACGAGTAAGGGCGATCGCCGCCCGTGTTAGCATATAGGGCATAGCAAATAGTATGCCCAAATATGTCCGCCAGGCACTGTAGGAAAATAGCGATCTCGATAGAGGAGATACGCCCCAAAAGCGATTCACCGAACAGACCATTTCATTTCCCAAAGCCGTCACTTCATGCCACCAACCGGCAGGAATAAAGAGGGTTTCCCCTTGATGCAATATTACTTCCTGCTTGTATTGTAGCGCTTCTTTTAACTTCGGAAAAGCTTGCATATCTGGCTTTTCTGGGTACACCTGACTAAACCAAGCACGCAACTTTAAGCCGTGGCGCAAATGCACGGAAACAGGAAAGGGATAAAGATTAGCTGTCTGGGAACTGGGGAACAGCACCACTTTTTTGGCACCATGCAGTTGCATTAATGTCCCATCCAGGGTATCGTAATGTAAGGCTTCCACGTGACCTCCCGGTCCCGCCCACATATTTAAGTCGCTAGCGGGTTTCTCTAAACCCAACTTCTCGGCGATCTTTATTCGAGATGCTTTTTCCTCCAAAGATGTATCTTTTAGGGAACATTTAGCTAAGTAAATGTCCTGTTCGTGGGCTGTCTGGTTGCGCAACATTTCTGCATAGGTAGTAAAAGGCAAACTTTTCGTGGACACCCCACTGCCAATGTTTTCCCATTGGCGTTTGTCCAATTTGTACCTCTGATTTCCGTACCACCGGGACAGAAACTCCCACTCACCCAACTCTTGGCAAAGATAGTCCAAACTCCAGTCTTCGCAGTCCGCCAGTAATCCTTTAATCACTACCGGGTTGCCCGGTTTTTGATATTCTCTCACAAATCTTTCGGGCGTGAGTTCTGATATCTCCTCCCTACAGATAGGATTTGTTACTTTATTCATTGTAGATGTCTTCCTCCCGTTAGCCCACATTAATCCGATCGCCCGCCAGGCAGCAGGGGGTGTCCCACCCCCTGCTAATAACAGATGATATCATTAGTTGACATCATCTGGCAGCCTCATTTCCTTTTCTACGACCAACCCCTCCAAAAAATTACGGTCTTCGCTGATATGGGCAAATTTAAGTTGAGAATCAGGTATTCCCCGCGCTAACTGGCGCTGACGCAAAATGTCAAAACTTCCCTTTTCTAGCAGGCGCAGGCGCGGCGGCGGGATGTCACTTTGCCGCGAAATTGCATAGTGGGTGTTGTTTTCCCCTAACAGGCGATCGCACTTTGCCAGTAATGCTTGAGGGTCCGACAGGGTATCGCCGTCAGCGAGTTCGATATTAATCAGATAGCGGGCGGGAAAGTCCCGTTCCGAGAGGGTAATACAGAAGTCCTCCAAATTGAGGTGAAACTCCTCTTGCAGGGCATGAAGTACCCGAGTAACGTGATGTTCGTTAGTTTTCTCCGTGGTACTGGACATTTGTCCCCCTTGGCGATGGCGAAATGTAATCAAGGGTGCTTGCTGATAAAATCCTACTACCTCGATGACATCGCCAATGTCGTAGCGATAAAATCCACTGTAGGTAGTTGTCAGGATGCGATACCTTTGTCCTACCTGCACTTCCCTCGCTAGTAAAGTTTGCGGATGTTCTACTCCCCATTGGTCCTCGGGAACGAATTCAAAAAAGCCACTCTCGATCGCCAAAATGCTACCATCGGTATTCACGTCCGGGTAGATGCTAAACATTCCTTCCGCCGAGGAGAAGACAACTCCGAAAATTGCCGTATCCCCAAAATACTCGGGAAACCGCTGAAAGTAAAAATCAGAAGTTCCCCCCCTCGCCGTTGCTACCACCGCCAGATTGGGCCATGCTAATTTAGGAGTTAGCTTTCCGTGGGATTGTAAAATTTCCTGGAGTTCCCGGGCCCTCCCTGGGTTGGCAGTCCACTGGCGTTCCAGTTGCGATCGCAGTTCTGGTTCCATCTCCAACCAGGGGGCGATCGACCCCTGGGCGATATCGGCAATTAAACTTTCGGCATACTGACTCAAATAGTTGCAGGTCCGCAGAATCAACATGGGAAAATTCGCGATCGTGCCCCCCATATCCGGGTTAACCAAGGCAAACAACAGGGCCACATAATGGCGAGTCAGACTATCACTTAACTTGACAGTTTCGTAGGGGTGGGCAAAGAATTGGGAAAACAGACGCTTATCCAGACGTAGAACTCCGGCGCTGGATGGCCCATAATCGATTCCCCCAGGAGTACGTCCCCATTGTTGTACTGAGTTAGTTACTAGCAGTTTACCAAACTTCTGCCCCCGTTTTGCCAATCCCTCTGCTAAAAATCCCATGCTGACTAGACTTGCATCCCGGACTATGCTTTGGGATTTCTTCGTAGTGGGAATCAGTTTTTGCTTACCCGTTGACCCGCTAGTCAGAGTCATGTATACTACTTTTTGGGAAGTCAGGATATGCTTTTCTCCCTGGGCAATCTTTTCCAGGTACGGTTCGTAGCTGCTGTAGGGCCGGATGGGGATGCGATCGCGAAACTGGTCTATAGTCTTCACTTCAGACAACCGGTCAACGCGACCCAATTCAGTATCTTGATGGGCCCGTAATAGGTTAAAGAGAAACTTTTCCTGAACCGCCTGCACCTGAAGAGTTTTGGCGACAAACCTCTCCTTACTATACCTTGCTATCTTTGTCAATAACGGCAGCAATAAATTTGTCATTCAATCTCCGGGGTTAGTCAAATATCCGATCTGTAACCCACCAACATATCTGATTCTGGTGTCAATGTCAAGAGAAAAAGGCTTAATCAAAAATTAACCAAAAAAAAATCAGACTTGGGAAGGATAATGCTTGACAGTTACGATCAAGGGAGTTAAAGTGGGAGAGAGCCTGTAAAGTCCGAGGATATCGGTCTTATCCCAATAGGGAAGCCCGATGGTGATGCGTCAAAATCAGATGTCAGAATGGCATCATTAGATGAGGCATTGGGAATTGATGCCAATCAGAAACCACCAGGAGCGAAGTTGACGGGAAACAGCCACCGGTGCTGCTGTGCTGATGACGTCAGATGCTTCTGAGACTGATCGGGCGGAACGAGTAGATTGAAGATATGGAATTGAAAAAAGCAATGGAACGAAAAAGGAAAATCCTTCAGCTAGTATCGATGTGTTTGGGTGCTGTCTTAGCCCTGTCGATGATATTGTTACCTGCAAATGCAGCCTTCGCACAGGGCATGCAGGCTGGGTCTCAAAAATGTCAGGAACTTGAGCGAAGCTTACCAGGTGGGATCAAAGAATATTGGAAGCAAAAGTGTGGGCTTGATGTTATTTATAAGGCTCCAGACTGTGAGTTTCTTCCGCAAGAATTCCCAAAATTCAAGGAATATTTGGATAAGAATTGCTTACCAGTGGATATGGAAGCTCGGGCTCAAGCATGTGAGGAGCTTGCTCAAACCCTCCCACCATCGGTCAAGAACAATTTGAATTACCTTTGTGGGCCTGATGCTGCTTATGAGGGTAAAAAGTGTGAGAATGCTAAGAACTTATACGAAGATAAATTCCCAGGCGTCACGGAATATATCGAGTATAAATGTGAGGAGCTTGGCTTCCCAATGGATATGGAAGCTCGGGCTCAAGCATGTGAGGAGCTTGCTCAAACCCCTTCATCATATTTCCAGGAAGATTTACGACATGTCAAGGGAAAGTTGAATTACTACTGTGGGCCTGATGCTCTATATGAAGGTAAATACTGTGAGTCCGAGAAAAAAGACTACAAATGGCAATTCCCAGACGTCATGAAATATATCGAGTATAAATGTGAGGAGCTTGGCTTCCCAATGGATATGGAAGCTCGGGCTCAAGCATGTGAGGAGCTTGCTCAAACCCCTTCATCATATTTCAAGGAAGATTTACAATATGTCAAGGGAGAGTTGAATTACTACTGTGGACCTGATGCTCCAACGCGGGGTCTATCCTGTGAGGATGTTACGCAATACTACGAAGGTAAATTCCCAGGCGTCACGAAATATATCCAGTATAACTGTGGGGAGCTTGAGGAGGAGCTTGAGCCAATATTCCCAAGCGAACAGCAAAAGACAACCAAATCACCCGAAATCAAATCAGGAGAAATCAAAAATGGGGATTCTTGCAAGGGGGAAGTGAGCGAGGATCATGGCGGAAATTACACGGGTACGTGGCGGATAGTCGAAAAGGGAGGCTGCGGTCAAAAAGAAAATGGGGTGAAAATATGCGATCGGAAAAAAGGGAATGGCAATGTAGGTCCCGTTGATGTTGGAGAAGGAGACTGTTGCTACGCGAAGTGGATTGGCGGACAGTCATACATTGGCTCGATATTTTACGACGAAGCATCTCAAACATTTGGATGTGATTCTTACTAGGGAGTCCAAAGGCGCTAGCTAATTGAGATCCCAGAGACTGATAAATGCGATCGCCTCCCGGTTGGGTTTCGGAAAGAAACCCAACCGACTTTTGTTTATATGGAGCGTAAGCTGCAGTGCAGCTGTAGTGCATGGAAATTGCATAGGGCGATCCTCTATCGCTTCCATTGCATCTCCCGATCGCAAGCATTCTTGCACTGCTGTCGCTGTTTGATAATGAGAGTTAACTGCTAACCAGTCCCAATCTTTTTCTCTTGGCATTATTACCTCCTATTTTACCCCTCTGGCCCGGGGCACGGCGCTAGTTACATTTTTCTCTTAACCGCTACCTTTTCGTGCCCCTACGGGCGATCGCAGATATTTTTGGGCACTTATTTTGGTTGCATAATTTGGCGTTGCACATTTTGGGGATGATAGCAGTCAATGGTTGCAAATTGCCGTTCCCAGGCGGGAGCCAGGGAACGAGGAAAATTGAATAAGAGTTATTTGTCTATTTATGGGCAGTCATAACTATTTCAATTGACCATTCGCAATTTTCAATTTGCAAGCCATCACATCCCGTATCATCCCGTCGAAGTGCAACGCCCACAAATTTTTTCGCGACCAGGGTAGCCCTAGTCGCTAAGTATCAAAAATCACCACTGTAGCGTTCCTCTGCCCAAGGCTCTCCCCGCCGGTGATAACCGTTGCGTTCCCAGAAACCCAATGTCTCTTTTCGGTGAAACTCCAAACCATTAATCCATTTGGCACTTTTCCAGGCGTAGAGGTGGGGAACCACTAACCGCATGGGACCGCCGCGATCTGGGGGTAGGGGTTCTCCAAACAGGGTGTGGGCGAAGAAGTTTTCCTCCCGCAGCAAGTCCTCTAGGGAAATGTTAGTGGTGTAACCACCGTAGCAATGTTCCATGACGTGGGCTGCTTGGGGGTCAATTTCGACATGCTTCATGAAGTCAACTACCTTCACTCCCGTCCATTGCACGTCGAGTTTGGACCAGCGAGTCACGCAGTGGAAGTCAGCAGTAAACTGGTTTTGCGGCATGGCCATCAAGTCAGACCAGCAGAAGGTTGCTTCTTTCGCTAGCCCCCAGACCCGCAACTGCCATCTGTCGGTGCTGACTTGGGGGGTCTCGCCGTAGGTTAACACGGGAAAACCCTTGGCTAGGTATTGACCCGGAGGCACGCGAGCGATCTGTTGAGCTTCTGGTTTACGGAAAAATTTCGGGGGCATAATTCATCCTAGATGGAATTCCTAGTCTTCTTCTTCTTCCTCTTCAAATGGTGGATAGACAAAGTTAGAACGTCGAGTCAGAACCGACTTGCCCAGACTGAGAGCTTTTTGCGCTTGGAACTCCGCTTTCCGCTTCCAGACTGCTTTGCGCTGATTTCGCTTGGTTTTCGATGTTTTCTTTTTCGGGACTGCCATAACCGTACAGGCTCGCAATTGTTGACAACCTTTCTATTATAAGCCATTGCCGAGCAGCCGACCTGGCTGTTTTTTATACTACACGTAAGTTATATACTACACCGGTAAGAGAAAAAGTGGGATGGCTTCGTGGAAAAGCAAGAGCTGCAAGTTGTATGATTAGCCTATAGAATTGATCGGCAGGGCGTTGCACCCGATGGTGTCGTTGTGCAACGCTCTCGGCAGTTTAGAGGAATGGGTGATGGGGAAAACTTTTATCGTTGCAACTGGAATAAATCAGTATCAGATATTCCAACCTTTGAACTATGCACAGCACGATGCTCAGGCCCTATGGGATTTTGGCGTATACCAAGCAGGTTTGTCTCCGGGCCAGTGCGTGCTGTTGACGGATACCTCGGGCCCGATCGAGGGCCGCTCGACCTATCCCAGCCGGGAAACCATAGAAGGATGGATAGATTTAATCTGCGGTTCTGGAGAATTAGGAGGAGTGCCAGTAACGGCAGATGACCAGCTGTGGTGGTTCTTTAGTGGCTATGGGGTGAGTTATGAAAGCAGCGACTACCTAATGCCGATCGAAGGAGACCCAGATGCTACCGAAGGCACAGGAATATCCATGCGATCGCTCTTTACCAGGTTGAAGCAAATACCCACCAGCAATATTTTAGTCATGCTGGATATCAACCGGGCGACCAGCACTCAATCGGGCAGTCTGTTAGGAAGTCAGACCTCGCAATTGGCCCGAGAGATGGAAATTCCGACTTTGCTCTCTTGTCAACCGGGTCAGTTTTGCCAGGAAACCTCAGACCTGCGACATGGTTTGTTTGCAGCGGCGCTTCTGGAAGGTTTGCGTTCGGGTCAATGTAACACCCTGGCCCGGTTGGAAGAATATCTGGGGCGTCGCCTACAGGAGTTAAGCGACCACCATATGCGACCGTGCCAGCAACCGTTAATGGTGGTGGCCCCTCCAGAAAAAATCGATCGGGCAATTTTGCCTCTGGATAGCCCCACAACCACGACGCCGTTAACCACGACGCCGTCGGAAAGTACAATTCGTCAGCCAGCAATATCAAAGACTCCTAATGAGAGCAAACCCGTGCCAGAAGAACCAGAACTACAAGAAATGCAAAACGATGATGCCCAGTTCTGGCGTCAGTTGATTCTTACCAGTGCGGGTTTAGCCATAATTTTAATCGCGGGTGTGTTTTTCAGAAATAAGGACTTTTTGCTATCGACTCCTGAGGGTGATGGTGTTTCTGAGAGTCCGCAACAGGTCGAGTCACCATCAGAAGCACCCTTGCAAGTGGTTGAACCTCCGGCAGAATCAGTAAAACCTCCCGAACAACCCGCAGAACCCTTGGAACAACCCGCAGAACCCCCGGCTTTTCAACCTCCCATTCAGCCAGCGAAACCAGTTCCTTCGACAGTGAAACCGGCGGCAACGGAGCAAGTAAATCGGGATATATTGGGTAAGGCGAGAACTGCGATCGGCTTAAACCAAGCTTCTAAGTATAGTAGCGCGATCGATATGGCCCGGGAAATTGAACCCGGGGAACCCTTATACGCAGAAGCGCGGCAGGATATTGAATTCTGGAGTCGGGCAATTCTGGATATCGCTGTGGGACGATCGAAGATGGGCAAGTTTGGCGAGGCGATCGCGGCGGCGAAATTGGTCCCCTCTGATAGCGATAGCTACTCGGAAGCAGAAGATGCGATCGCATTGTGGACTGTGCAAGCTCAACAGCAGCAAACTAACCAAGTGATTTTGGACCGGGCCCAAGAGTTAATTGTGGCAGACCAGGCATCTTCTTACAATCAGGCGATCGACCTGGCCCGATCGGTTCCTCGGGGTCAGCCTAATTATTTTGCTGCTCAAAAGCTGATCGAGCAATGGAGCAATGATATCTTAAAAGTTGCTCAACAGCGGGCAGAGAAGAACTCCTTTGGGCCAGCGATCGCAGCGGCATCTTTGGTGCCCGAAGATACTAAGGCATACGCGCAGGCCCAGGAGGCGATCGCTACTTGGCAGGAAAGCTTGAAGCAGGAGTAAAGGGCTAATGGCGTTCCCTGGCGGTCTCCAGGGAACGAGGTTAGACTATAAACCGAGAAGTTTAGGAGGTTGCATTACCATGAAAGAAGATAGCCAAAATTTATGGTTTAGAGAAACCTTTCAACTGAAAGGATCTGTGATACCTAGGATTGGGATCCGAGTAGGGATTTGCACATTGTTTGCTTTGATAATTACGGTGCTGCATAATAATTTGGAATTTTCTTTTTCTCAGCCCCTTTTCGGTAACTTAGTTCCCAGTGTGGTCCTAGGGCTTTTACTGGTTTTCCGCACCAATACAGCATACGATCGCTTTTGGGACGGGCGCAAACTGTGGGGCATTATGGCCATTTCAGTACGTAACTTATCTCGGCAAATTTGGGTATCCGTTCCGGAAAAAAACCCTCAAGATACCGCAGAAAAAATGGCTCACTTGCGACTGCTGCCAGCATTTGCTACGGGATGCAAATTATTTTTGCGCGGGTAAAATGTCAACAGTGAAATAGAGGCCGTAACATCCAAAGCACAGTATATGGAACTGGAAACGGCGTTGGTCCTACCTCTGAAAATTGCCAAATGGATGGGAGATTATTTTACTTCCCTGTACGAGGCGGGTTACATTAATCAAATTCAGTTTGCTGAGTATAACAGATTGCTAGACAGACTCATAGATGCTTTTAGTAACTGTCAGCGAATTTATACTACCCCTCTGCCCTTGGCCTATTCGATCCACTTGAAACATTTGTTGCTAATTTATTGCTTGGCCTTACCGTTCCAAATGGTGGAACAATTGGGGTGGTGGAATGCCCCCGTCGTTGGTTTGATTAGCTTTGCATTATTGGGAATTGAAGAAATTGGCCTGGAAATTGAAGATCCTTTTGGTTACGACCCTAACGATCTGCCTTTAGATAAATTTTGCCGCTCCATGAGGAATGAAGTTGAAGAATTGATCGCCTCGGGTTCGAGGTTAAAATCGGAATCAATCTGAAACTACCAACCCGTCCCAATACTTTTCGGTTAAGCATATAGGTTGTCATTGCGAGGGGGGGGGTACGTAGCGATTAACTTATGCTCAATTGAGTTAACCCCCCCCCCGAAGCAATCTCCTCGCCCAGTATAAGTCGGTGAGATTGCTTTGGGGGGGATTATTTCGGAGGCTAACAAATAGTTAGTTGGGAAGACCCCCCCTCGCAATGACAGGTTGTATCCCTTGAAGTATTGCAACCTGTCCCATGCATGGGGCGATCGCCTGGGGGCTTCCAAACCGGGTGTCTTTGCTAAATATCGGTGCTTTGTGCGATCGATTGTTGCCCCAAACCCGGTTTCTTGCTTGTGAGTAATGCTCGGACTCTCGTACCCGGTTGATGGACTCTTGACCTACAATCGATCGGGATCGATGCTCAATTCCTGCAAACGCGCCGCCAATTGTTCGGCTCGTTGCCGCTCAATTTGGGCTTGCCGTTCCGCTAGCTCTCGGGCAAGCCGCTCTTGCTCTAGCTGTTGTTCTGCTAGCTCTCGGGCAAGCCGTTCTTGCTCTAGCTGTTGTTCTGCTAGCCGGTGTCGCCCTTGCCAATCAAATTTTATCTGATGTTCGCCTTGCCTGGGAACTCCGGGACTGGAATATCGATTGCCCAGTCGATCGTACCAATACAACCATTCCCGGGTAACACCGTGAAAAGTTCCTATCTCTGCACCTATTCCCAAGCCTATTTCCGGCATCCAGAGTGGGTTTTCATTTTGTAATTCATATTTTCCTCGTGCGTTGAGACGGTAAAGAGCTAATTTGCGTTTGCCTTTCCGCCTAGGAGCGTAAATTACATAGTACATTACTCCGTATTCGGCATATAGTCTTTTTTTCTGCTTATATTCCCCTGTTGGGGTTATCGATACTACTTCTAATGCGAAAGCAGGTATCACTCCATCTTCTTCCCAGGTGACGTAGCTCAATCGCAGGTTTTTGTCTTTGATTCGCGGCACTCCCAGTGATAAAAATCCGTGGGGCGCGATCGCACTTTCGTCGGGGTCGTAGTACCACCCCATTCTTACTCCAAAAAACCAATCATCGCGGTCCTCCCAAATGTAGGCAAGAAGTTCTCTTAATAGATTAAGAATCACAACTTGAACTTCGCTATCAGCTGGCCGATCGTCTTCGTATGGCAATTCTTCCATCGTGGGAAGATGCTTACGGTTTGTGTAATCTATTTTTCGCATGTTATTGGCAGGGTTTTTGACATTAGTATTGACACTGGTGTGATTTTACCAACCTAACATAAGCGATCGCTTTTCGGCAACAATTATTGACACAAAATTATGATAACTTTGGGGTAGCTGAACCCCAAAGTTACACTTTTAATTCAATCGATCGGGATCGATGCCCAATTCCTGCAAACGCGCCGCCAATTGTTCGGCTCGTTGCCGCTCAATTTGGGCTTGCTGTTCCGCTTGCTCTCGCTGTTGTTCTGCTAGCTCTCGGGCAAGGCGTTCTTGCTCTCGTTCGAGTTCGGCTTCCTCTCGTCGGAGTTGGGCTTCTCGCTCGCCCTCCTCGGGAGTAGAATATCGGTTGCCAAATCGATCGTACCAATACAACCATTCCCGGGTAACCCCCCCCAAAAGTTCCTATCTCTGTACCTATTCCCAAGCCTATTTCCGGCATCCAGAGTGGGTTGTCATTTTGCAACTCATATTCTCCTCCTGCGTTGAGACGGTAAAGAGTCAATTTTGGCTTGCGTACCCGCCGAGGAGCGTAAATTACATAGTACAACACTCCGTATTGGGCGTATTTCCTTTTTTTCTTCTTATACTCGCCTCCTGGGGTTTTCGATACTATCTCTAATGCTAAAGAAGGAACCACTCCGTTTTCTTCCCAGGTGACGTAGCTCAATCGCAGATTTTTATCCTTGATTCGCTCTACTCCCAGACACAAAAATCCATCTGGCGCGATCGCACTTTCTTCGGGATCGTAGTACCACCCCATATCCATTCCAAAAAACCAATCGTTGCGGTCACCCCAAATGTAGAGAAGAATTAACTTTAATAAGTGGGCTATTGTATCTTGGATTTCACTTTCCACTGGCTTATCGTCTTTGTACGGCAACTCTTCCATCGTGGGAAGACGCTTTCTGGTTTGGTAATCTAATGCTAGCATGTTCTTGGCAGGTTTTTGACCTCAATTGATGTCTCATGGCCCGCCGGGGGTTCAAACCCCCGGCTAATAGCTAAAGTCGGTTAAAACCGACTGAAAGCCTTATAGAGAAAGTTGGCAACCAGACGCTGGTTATTGCGACAGATGTAAGGTGTAAGATTTAATTATTTTAACATAGGCGATCGCTCTTTGGCAACATCTGCCGATCGACAGCGCGATCGGGGGATGAATTGTATCGCTGTTGCATCTGGAATGCCCCATGCTGGAACTGAATCGGGATATATGCCAAGCCAGCAAGAAGTCGTATAATAAGTGAGAGCCATGGAGATGGGTGACTACCGGCACCCCTCAGACGAGCCGCCAGTATTTCTGGCTTGTTTCATTCATGACTCGCTATTTACTACTCTGGATATATGTCAGAAATAGGATATTATCGGGAATCTAATTGGGAACGCTGCTGTCTTGGGATGCGATCGCCCGTGGTAAAGTTACGGAAACTGACGCTGGCACCATCATAGGCGGACAGCAACCCCAGAGTTGCGGGATCTATCTGGGAGCAAAAAAAGTAAGATCGTGATGAAGGACTACCGTTATTTGGTTGTTGCTGTTATAACTTGCTTGGCCATTATGATGACCGGCGGGGTGACAGCCCAAATTCAACCTCTACTCGATCCTGTGCCAGCCGCTGGTATAGGATCGAGTCCTGGAGATGGGGTCACTACCGGCAGTGTTCGACTGCCTGGGTCGAAGCTCAAACTGGGAGTTAAGAATGGGGGCTTAGGCTATCCATTGCCAGAGTACTACCCAATTAGTTCCGGCTTTGGTGAGCGGTTCCATCCCATCGAGAAAACGCGGAAGTTTCACTATGGCATAGATATCGCGGCCCCCCACGGAACTCCCGTTTTGGCGGCAGGGCATGGTTTAATTGTATATAGTGGCTGGGATCGCGGATATGGCTATTCGGTGCTATTGCAGCACGAGTATCCGACCTGGCAAACTTTCTATGCTCATCTTTCTAAAATTTATGTTAACAGTGGAGATTGGGTAGAGCAGGGTGATACAATAGGCGATGTTGGCTCGACAGGTTACTCGACAGGCCCTCATCTGCATTACGAGATTCTGGTGCCCAATGGCAGAAATTGGAAAGCAGTCGATCCCGAGAAGCGTTTAGGTACACCGGGTGCGCCGCCGCCTCCACCACCACGCAGAAGATTGTATCGTCGGTGGAACTGGGGGGGCTGGTTCCCCCAAGGAGAACAAGAAGACGATCGGGAGACACAGCAGGTATTCAGAATTAATGAATTCCAGTTTCCCCAGCGCATTCCCGAACCCTGGGACATTATATCGCCAGAGGGTTCGGAGGTTCCTGAAGAAGGAGGCGATCGGGAGACGCCTTCGAGAATGGAAATAAACGAAATCCCGTTTGACTAGCGCCCAAACCCAACCGTTGTGGTAAAATCAATATGCGCTAGGCTTAGATAAATCCAAAGGAGATGCATCTATGAAAAAAGCAGCGAAAAAGTCAGCAATTGCTTCAATTGCTTCCGCACTCGCCGCAGCTTTGACGGTGATGGTAGGTGTAGCGGTGGAAGGCATGGGCCCTAAGACAGCTCAAGCCCAAACAACAAACCCAACAACAAAAGTACGCTTTTATTGTTACGACGGCGGCTCGGATCCAGAAACTCTAGTAAGCACCCCAGAGGGTATTAATGGGATTATTAAATGGAGAACGGACTTCTTTGGTCCAGAATATCCCCCCTTGGAACGCTGTCGGCAAGTTTCTGGAAGATTTCAACGATTTCAAGAAGAACGTCGTTGGGAGTACATAACACATGGGTTGCTCAACAACTACCCAGTAATCTGCTTAGTGGAGTATCGTGGTCAGGATTGCTCGGATGATTCGTTGCTATTAACGCTCAGACCAAAGGATGACCCCAAGGAAATTATGGACAAACTATTCGATATTCGCAATTACGGCTCGCCTCCATTCTACCACACTGGAGAGGAAGTTGTTTACGAGCAAAATGACCGAACCTACATCCACATTGATGAACTGATCAGCAGAAAAAGGCGGGAGTTGCTCAGAAGGGATAATCCCTAAGCTGGACAATTGTGAACTATTAACAGTTGATGCATGTAAATAGCTCGCGCAGGCGGTCCCCGATCGTCAGCCGAAGGGCCGGACGATGTGCTCTCCTCTCCGGGATGCGCTGGGTTCAAGCGGCGAGGCCGAGTAACTGGGATTGCATAAGAAAAGGGGAGATAAAATGAAGAAAAAGTCGCTATCGTTAATGCTAGTTGGGTGCGTTTTAGCAGGACTGCCATTAGCTATTGTAACTAAACAAGGAGTTTGGTCATGGCAAAAACCTCAAAAGGATCTCGGATTAGATGTTCCAGGGATTAGTGAGACACAACCTATGGAGCGACGATCGTTACCCTATGAGGAACTCTATAAAAGAACTCGTGAAATAACAGTCCAAGTTAGAAGCGGAGACGGAAGGGAACAGTTAGGTTCGGGAATAATTATTGCTTTTCAAGATAATCGCTATACGGTATTGACAAATGAGCATGTTGTGAAAAATTCGCAATCATATAGCATTAGGACATACGCTGGCGAAGAATATCAGGCTAGACGCACGAGAAATCATAATCTATTTGGGAGAAATGATTTAGCCATCTTGGAATTTAACCCCAGAGGAAGAAAAAAATATCTGCGAGCAAGTATTGGTACTTTAAATGAAGTAGCGCCGGAAAAAGATTATGTTTTTGCAGCCGGGTATCCTGCGATCGCAGATCCTAATGATGATGGAGGATTTGTATTCTATCGTGGCCGAGTATTATTTAGACTACCTAGACCATTGAAAGACGGGTATCAGGTAGGACTTTCTAATGATTTTGAAAAAGGAATGAGTGGAGGTCCTTTAGTAAACAGCAAGGGTGAGGTTGTTGGTATTAATGGTAAGCATAGACCTTTGTGGGGAGGACTAGGAAGAGGTTGCGCACCATATGAATACGAGGATGGTACTCCAGCTTGTGACGATATGAAAGTAGAACCCAGTAGCTGGACAATTCCTATTGAGACGTATACACATTTAGCAGGACTACCAAGAGAGGGAGAACGGACACCAAGAGGCCCAGTAACTCAGGACCTAGTAACTCAGGACCTAGTAACTCAGGATCCAGTAACTCAGGACCTAGTAACTCAGGATCGAGAAGTTACGGGTAGAACCGAACAAATTCAACAAGATTATTTTAAATTGGCTAGTGATGCCGAGATCCTAGCTACACAAAAATGGAAAGAGGCAAACCTGCTAGATGATTGGAGGGAAGTAGAGAAGAGCTGGCAAAAAGTGATCGATATTCTAAACGAGGTGCCAAGGCATCACTATAGGTATGAAGACGCTAAAACAAAAATAGCGGAATTTAGCGGGATTTTAAATCATGCTAAGGATATGGTAAGTAGAAGTAGCTATCAGCCTTCACAACCGCAACCAGATCCTTACTGGGCAGCACTCCGAGAAGGGGGAACAGCATCGGAAATGCTGCATAAAAAACAAAGAGAGGGTACACCTCTATCCCTGCAAGATTGGGAAGATATAGCTGTTCGCTGGCAGAATGCTATTTTTTTTCTAAGACAGGTGTCAGATAACCATCCTCGATATGAAGAAGTTACGTATGAAAAATTTCCCGAATATCAGAGAAAACTTGCTCGGGTACAGTCACAGGTATCAAAAGCTCGGGAAAATAGATAAAGTGATTGAGCGTATTAATAGCTTTGAGGATTAAAGTAAATGAATTTGTTTAGCAAAAAAGCGACAATATTGATCGGTGCAGCAGTTATATATTTTCAGTCCCAGATAGCTGCTGGGAAAATGCCAGAAGCTGCTGCACAGCTATCGGAAAACCCGGCATCACCTCTAGTGGCGACTAGGGAAAATGAAGTGATGGAGGTGGCAAAGAAAATCACAGTTCATATTAAAAGATACAGTTTAAGTCCTCAAGCAGTTTTTGCCGGTTCGGGAGTAATTATTGCTCGCTCAAATAAAACTTATTATGTTCTGACAGCCAAGCATGTCGTGGAGCTAAAGGATTTATATGAGGTAATAACCACCGAGGGAAAGCGTCATAAAGTGGAATATAGCAAGATTACTAAAGTTGCTGGAACTTTGGACTTAGCGGTGTTACGATTTACCAGCAACAGTGACGATGAATATGAGATTGCCAGGGTGGGCGACTCCGATCGATTGTCTCCTAACACTCCCGTTTACCTCTCGGGTTGGACGAAATCACAACAAAAATATAAGTTTACATCGGGAGAAATCACGGAACGTGGAAATGATGATATAAATCAACAAGAACGACCACGACTAGCAAGAGAAGGTTATAGTTTGATTTATAGCAACAACGCTGAGAATGGCATGAGCGGCGGACCTTTACTTAACAAAGATGGGTGCTTGATTGGAACTCACGGAATTCGTCGAGTAATTCAAGGATGGGGTGAAAACAGATATCTGGGGATTCCCATAAACAATTTTGTCAATAACCTTCCACAAACGATGAGCTTACAAAGGTGTCAATAACCCATGGGATAGTGGTGTAATGTATAGCAAGCATAGATAAAGCCATGGGAACATCTAAATGAAAGCTCTTCGTAGATTGGGTTGACATTAGGAAACCCAACCTGTTCGACATTAACAGCAGCTATCAGTTGGGTTTCGTGCCTCAACCCAACCTACGACATAGACAATGTTTTTAGTCTGTTTTCAAGCGACTTTAGCCTCGTTACCTGGCTCCTGCCTGGTAAGCGGGGGTTTGAACCCCCGGCGGGCTAACAACGAAGCGAAAGAGTTGAAACTTTGATTTATATTGGTATTACACGACATTTTCCTAACAGTTTCCCGCCCAAAGATAGAGCACAAAAAATAAAATTTGACAAATTCGCATTTTTCGACTAGGATGAAAGCTATGGGTGGAAAACAGTGCCTATAGGCAGCCAACCACCGGTGAAACCATCCCCCAGACAGCAAAATAACTGTGAGTCCGTATTTGTCAATGGGTTCGGGGGGCGATCACATTCCGGTTGCTGAAACCGGGTTATTGGTGCATTATCTCGGTCAGGATGCCAAAATTATCACAGAAACCCGGTTTCTTGCTTGGGGCGCGATCGCATGTATGGGCCGATCGCCTGTGTTAACCGTTCGGGGGGCGATCGCGTGGGGTCGGGACACGGCGCAAGCTTATTGACATGCTGGGAACCGATAATCTGTTGATGCCGTGTCCCTACAAAACCTTTACGATCGCATTATGGGCCGATCGCATGTATTATAATTACAATGGAAGAGAAATGTCGGAAATAGGGGAGAGAAGATGACATCAGAAATTCGCGAACAAGAGGTAATCATTCGGACCGAACGGGGACTGACGATCGCGGGCACGCGGATCACCATATACGATGTGATGGATTATCTGAAGGCGGAGTATCCACGCAAGTACATTCGCGATTGTTTTGACTTTACAGACGAGCAAACTGATGCAATTATTTCTTACATTGAAACCAATCGAGAAGCAGTAGAAGCAGAGTATCAAGAAATTTTGCGTCAAGCAGAAGAGATACGACGATACTGGGAGGAATATAATCGGGAGCGTTTTGCTCGGATTGCTGCGGCACCTCCCCGTCCTGGGTCAGAAGCTCTTCGACTCAAGATTATGGAACGGAGAAGACAGCGGGAAGCAAATAAAAAATGATTGTTCTGGTTGACTACAATTTGAATAATGAAGCGATTATACTTTCTGGAATTATTAGACATTCAAACAATATCAGTAGGGGCACGGCATCAGTCAATCAGTGGGCACAACCCGCATGATTGATATTGCCGTGCCCCGGATGGATATTCGCGATCGGGTATTCGGGTGCGATCGCATGTGTTAACCGTTCGGGGGGCGATCGGGTGGGGTCGGGACACGGCGCAAGCTTATTGATATGCTGGGAACCGATAATCTGCTGATGCCGTGTCCCTACAAAACATTCGCGATCGCATTATGGGGTGCGATCGCCTGTGTTGACCGTTCGGAGGGCGATCGGGTGGGGTCGGGACACGGCGCAAGCTTATTGATATGCTGGGAACCGATAATCTATTGATGCCGTGTCCCTACAAAACCTTCGCGATCGGGTTTGGGGCGATCGCCTGTGGGTTGCGATCGGTGCGTTCGGGGCGCGATCGCGTGGGTGCTCAGAAACCGGGTTTCTTTGTAAAATATGGGGTCAGGATGCCAAAATTATCGCAGAAACCCGGTTTCTTGCTGCCATGTTTTTAGTCGGTTTCAACCGACTTTAGCTATTAGCCGGGGGTTTGAACCCCCGGCGGGCTAACAACGAAGCGAAAGAATTAAATTTGACAAATTCGCATTTTTAGACGAGGATGAAACCTATGGGTGGAAAACAGTGCCTATAGGCAGGCAACCACCGGTGAATCCATCCCCATCCCAGAAAATAACCGTGAACAAGTCCGTATTTGCCCAGGAACGTCTTACCTTTACCCCGGCCACCCCGGACCCTGATGCCATACCCGTAATCTACGCTTTCCCCAACGAGTACAGCGTGGGCATCACCAGTCTGGGATATCAGGCCATCTGGGCAATGTTGGCAATGCGCCCCGACCTACAAGTAGCCCGTCTATTCACCGATGCTAGGGAACCATTGCCCTCGGCACCGGAATTAGTCGGCTTCTCCCTCTCCTGGGAATTGGACTATGCTCATATTCTCAGTTTGCTGGAATTCCTGGATATTCCCCGGCGTGCTGCCCGACGGGGCGATCGCCATCCCTTGGTCTTCGGTGGGGGACCGGTGTTAACCGCTAATCCCGAACCCTTTGCCGATTTCTTTGATATCATCTTGCTGGGAGATGGGGAAAACCTGCTTCCCAATTTTATCGATGCTTACAAGCAAGTCCGCTTTTCTGACCGACTCTCTCAGTTGCACCAGCTAGCAAAGGTTCCAGGGGTCTATGTTCCCAGTTTATATGAGGTAGTTTACCAGGATGTTCGGGGCCCGATCGCATCTATAACTCCGGTCAGCAAAGAGGTTCCCGCCCAGGTGGAAAAGCAGACTTACCGAGGCAATACCCTCTTGGCATCAACGGTAGTAACGGCAAAAGCAGCTTGGGAAAACATCTATATGGTAGAAGTGGTGCGAAGCTGTCCGGAAATGTGCCGCTTTTGCCTGGCCAGTTACCTCACCCTGCCCTTCCGGACCGCAAGTATAGCAGGAAACCTGATGCCCGCGATCGCGAAAGGATTAGCAGTCACGAACCGACTGGGTTTACTGGGACCATCTGTCACCCAGCATCCCGAATTTTCCGACTTACTAGACTATCTCAGTCAGCCCGAATACGATAACCTGAGATTGAGTATTGCCTCAGTCCGGACCAATACCGTAACCGAGAAGTTAGCCCAAACCCTAGCAAAGCGCCAGACAAGTTCCATAACTATAGCAGTAGAAACAGGTTCGGCAAGACTGCGGGAAATCATCAACAAAAAACTCCAGCAATCAGAAATACTCCAAGCGGCGGTCAATGCCAAAGCCGGAGGATTAAAAGGGATGAAACTTTATGGCATGGTAGGGATACCGGGGGAGGAACCCGCAGATCTAGAAGCAACCATAGAAATGATGCGGCAGATCAAAAAATCCGCGCCAGGGTTGCGCTTAACCCTGGGATGCAGTACCTTTGTTCCCAAGGCCCACACCCCCTTTCAATGGTTGGGAGTAAACAAACTAGCCAAAAAACGACTGCAATTATTACAGAAAGAAATGGGACGCCTGTCCATTGAGTTCCGTCCCGAGAGTTATAATTGGTCTGTCATCCAGGCCCTCATGGCCAGGGGCGATCGGCGTCTGTCCCATCTGCTAGAATTAACCAGAGAATATGGTGATTCCCTGGGGGCGTACCGCCGGGCCTTCAAGGAATTGCGAGGCCAACTGCCAGATTTAGAATACTACGTCCACGATCATTGGGATTTAGCACAGATCTTACCCTGGCATCACCTGCAAGGACCGCTACCCCTAGCAACATTACAGAAACATCTAACTAATGCTACAATTTGAACGTTCAACTTTAATTAATGCCCCCGTCGAAGTAGTGTGGAACTTTCACGAGAGATCCGATATCCTGGAAATTCTCACGCCCCCCTGGCAACCGGTGCAAGTCATCCGCCGGGAAGGAGGACTACAAATAAACGCTATTTCCGAATTTAGAATATTCATCGGACCATTTCCCGTACAATGGATAGCCCGCCATACTGAATGCCAGCAGTATCGGATATTTACCGACGAACAGATTGCTGGACCGATGCAGTCCTGGGTGCATCAACATCAATTTACCACAGAGAATGGCAAAACTCGGTTAACAGATACAATTAAATTCGAGATGCCAGGAGGATGGTTAGTAGAATTGCTCTTGGGTTGGTGGGTAAAAGCCAGATTATCAGATATGTTTCGCTATCGCCACGAAGTCACCCAAAGAGAATGTGAATTGTGAATTGTGAATTTAAAATGGAGAAGGTAGAATTGCTAAAATAATAGTCTGTAGGTTGGGTTGAGGCACGAAACCCAACAACCAACAACTTGAGTTTGGCGTTGCACTCTCTGGTAAAAGTATGATGTTCGCCCATTATGGGTAATAGGATTTTGTCAAAACAATGCTACAATTCCTTCAGACATAATTTATTAGTCGGTTTTAACCGACTTCAGCTATTAGCCGGGGGTTTGAACCCCCGGCGGACTAACAGGGAAGTGAGATAAATTTCGCGCCAGGAGTATAGTAACATTAACTAAGATGGAAAATACAGCTAAATATATCTGTGCCTATTGCGGCGAAGCAAATTACACCTTTATAGATATTAGTGCTGGTGGACAACAATCCTATATAGAAGATTGTCAAGTGTGCTGTCATCCAAATCAGTTGTACGTGCGCGTGGACGAAGCAACCCTAGAGATTGAAATTGATACGGAATATGTAGAATGAAATCAAAATTAAGAAACCCGGTTTTTTGGCAAGACCGGGTTTCTGGGTAAAAAAGTGAGATGAGAAATTATTGCCCAGAGGCCGGGGCCCCCTGCATATTTTCATCTCCAGGTAAGGGAGGACGGAATGCGAGATATCCGGCAGCACCCAGGATCGGAACTAAAGCTACTGCCCAGAAAATGCGAGCATCCTTTAAGCCCCGACGCGCCATGTCATCGCCCAGAAGCAATGGGAACAGTAACCACAGCAAGCAAAAATCCCAACTCATGACGTGGATAAAACGGCTAGTTTGCCATTGTTGCACGAAATCTCCCCAATTTCCAGCGATAATACCGTAAACTAAGAGAACCAGGGCCCCCAAAAAGGCGATCGCCCCCGTGAGGCGACTATCGGCCAGGTTTACGACCAAGTTCTTTTCTCCAGTAAACTGTGAGTGAGGTTGGCGCCAGGCCAGATAGGGCAATAAAGCAAATGCCCCCAGGGCGAAGGAGGCCAAAGCGAAGGGCCATGCAGGCAACTTCTGTCCCCGGCCATCAACCAGCAGTACGCAGCCGTAAATTAACGGCCAAATGCCCATCAGATTGAACAAAGCTATAATGAGGGGGTTAATCCCCGCCCATTTGCCACTTGACAGATTGACAATCAGCTGTATAGTATCGGGATGAGAGTCCGGTGCCAGCAGAAAAGCATAGCTGACGAAGGCCGCCCAGAGGCATAGCAATCCGATTTTTCCGATCATTTGATAGATGAGTGAGGTAAGGACAATAGATTAAGATTAAATTATTATATATGTAGATTGTTGTGAAGTAGTGTTGAGGAGCTATAGACGGTATGAGGGTGGAAAAGTATTATAGGAGCGATCGGACATGAACAACTCACCTGCGAAAACTGGAGTTTTATTAATTGTAGATGACGACATTGCCAACTTACAAGTCCTATCCAAATTTTTGAAGGAGGCGGGATTTCAAGTCAGGGTAGCACGGAACGGGGATCAGGCGATCGAGACAGTAAAATACGAACAGCCAGATCTGATATTATTAGATGTGATGATGCCGGGAATGGACGGATTTGAAGTCTGCCAGCGGCTAAAAACCGATCCGTCAACCCAGGACATTCCGATAATTTTCATGACGGCCCTGGACGAGTCAATAGATAAAGTCAAAGGTCTGAATATGGGGGCAGTCGATTACATCACTAAGCCATTCCAGCAACAGGAAGTGTTAGCGCGCATCAAAATTCATACTAAAATCTATTGGTTGACTAAAAAACTTGAAAAGAAAAATCAACTGCTGCAACAGGAAATAGAGTCGAGAAAAAAGGCAGAAAATGCCAACGAAGCGAAAAGCCAATTCCTGGCGCAAATGAGTCACGAACTGCGTACTCCTCTAAATATCATCCTCGGGTTTGCCCAAGTAATGAACCGCGATCGCTCTCTAGGTAAAGAGCAGCAGGAGAACCTGGAAGTGATTACTAGCAGTGGCGAGCATTTGCTAGAGTTGATTGAAGATATTTTGTCAATGTCGAAAATCGATTCAGGCAGGATGACTCTTAACATCAATAGCTTCGACCTGCATTATCTATTAGACTCTCTGGAAGAAATGTTTCAAATTTCATCTGCAGCTAAAGGTTTGCAGCTCATTTTCGATCGCGAAGAATATCTGCCCCAATACATAGAAACAGATGAAGGTAAATTGCGGCAAGTGTTGATCGACCTGCTGGACAATGCGATTAAATTTACCGAAGCAGGCCGGGTAATATTACGGGTAAAAGTTGAAGGAAAAATGCTCATGTATACGGGCATGAGAAAGATGGCGATCGCCTTTGAAGTCGAAGATACGGGGCCCGGAGTCTCCCCAGATCAAATTGAAGAATTATTTCAGCCATTTGTGCAAAAAATGAACGTAGAATTTCAATCAGGTACGGGTTTGGGATTGGCCATTAGCAGAGAATATGTCCGCCTGATGGGAGGATCTCTTACGGCGAGTAATGTCATAAAAAATCGGGGAGCAGTTTTTAAGTTTTATATCCAGGCGCATCTGGCATCCGAGTCTGCGATCGAGTATCAGCAGCAGTTGAGGCGAGTGATTGGTATGGCCCCAGAACAACCAGGATATCGCATCTTGGTGGCTGAGGATAAATGGGAAAACCGTCAATTGCTCGTCAAGTTGTTTTCCTCAGTAGGCTTGGAAGTCCGGTCGGCTGAAAATGGTAGAGAAGCTGTCGATCTGTGGTCGGAGTTTGCACCCCATTTGATTTGGATGGATATGCAGATGCCAGTCATGAATGGGTATGAGGCGACCAAGGAGATTAAATCCCAACTAAAAGGTCAGGCCACTGTGATTATTGCCATGACTGCTCAGAATTTCTCGGACGATCGGGCAACGGTCCTGGATGCTGGTTGCGACGACTTCATACAAAAGCCCTTCCAGGAAGGAACGCTGTTTAAAAAGATGGCTCAACATTTAGGTGTAAATTATATCTATGAAGAGAAAGTTCCCAGCACCTCATCCCAGACTGCTCCGGAATTGACTTCGGACGATCTGAGGGTGATGCCTGCCGAGTGGATAGCCCAGCTAGATCGGGCGGCACTGGAATTGGATGACGAGATGCTTTTCCGGCTAATGGAGCAAATTCCCGAATCAAATGCTTCTCTGGTTAATGGTCTCAAGGACTTAGTGCAAAACTTTCGGTTTGACACGATCATTGATTTAGCCGAACAAGCTATTGCCAGCGATCGGGAAGCAGGAAGTGCAGGGGAAGAAAATCGGCTTGACAAAGAAAAAGATTTATAAGAGAGTGTAATAGTTAAGGGTTCAGGAGAGTAAAAAATACGACAATGGATGTCCAGAGTGTAAAATATGGGATAGTCATGGTAACGGCGGGTTCCCGTTCAGAGGCAGAGGCGATCGCGTCGGGTCTAGTAGAGGCGAAACTAGCGGCCTGTGTCAGCATCACTCCCATTCACTCCATCTACAGCTGGGAAGGTAAAATAGAATCGGGAGAGGAATGGCAACTGACGATCAAAACCGACTTAGGTCAATTTGCGGCCCTAGAATCCCAAGTCAGACAGCTGCATTCCGACGAAGTCCCCGAAATCATTGCCCTGCCCCTAGCAACCGGTTCTCAACCATACTTGGAGTGGATATCGGCAAATGTGGTCGATCGCAATTAGCTTGCAGAAATAGCAATGCAAGGCTACCGCATGTCCCTATCTGATCCGATCGGGCTTAAGGACTTTCTCAATGCAATAATTTTGAATTTACCAATTGCTTATGGCTTCTTTAACAACAGACCATGCCCCATCTACTAATCTCCCCTATGACCGTCAAGGTTGGAGTAGAGGCTACGAATCTCAGCGCCATGAATATGATTATTGGATAGATGAGGTAGAAGGGCAAATTCCGCCAGAGTTGCACGGAACCTTGTTCCGGAATGGACCGGGCCTGCTGGATATCAACGGTCAAAGGATCGCCCATCCCTTTGATGGAGACGGGATGGTAAGCGCGATCGGGTTCCGTGACGGACGGGCCCATTACCGCAACCGCTTCGTCCGGACAGAAGGGTTCCAAGCAGAACAGAAAGCGGGAAAAATCCTCTATCGGGGGGTTTTTGGCACCCAAAAGCCCGGCGGTTGGCTGGCCAATGCCTTTGACATCAAAGGTAAAAATATTGCCAACACCAATATCATCTACTGGGGCGGGAAACTGCTGGCACTGTGGGAAGGCGGAAAACCCCATCGTTTAGACCCCCACAGCCTAGAGACCCTGGGGATAGAGGATTTAGATGGTATCTTACAAAAGGGTGATGCCTTTGCCGCCCATCCCCGGATAGACCCCACTGGCAACAATGGCCAACCTTGTCTGGTAAATTTTGCCATTACGCCTCATGGTCTTTCCAGCACCATTAGCATCTTTGAATTAGACCTGGCGGGAAAACTCCTGCGGCGTCACAACCATAGCATCGGCGGCTTCGCGTTTATCCACGACTTTGCCATTACCCCCAACTACTATATATTTTGCCAAAATGCTGTTAACTTCAATCCCCTGCCATTCCTATTGGGAATGCGTGGTGCTGGTGAATGTATAGAATTTCAGCCCCAGCAACCTGCTAAGATTATTGTCATTCCGAGGAATGGATCGGAACCAGTACAAATTTACGAAACCCAATCAGGTTTTATCTTTCACCATGCCAATGCCTTTGAAGAAGGGGACACAATTACAATAGATTCTATTTGCTACGAATCTCTGACTCAAGTAGAACTAGGTACAGATTTTCGGGAAGTAGATTTTGACGCCTTAGCACCGGGTCAATTGTGGCGCTTTGAGCTGAACCGGAACAGCCAAACAGTGCAGCGTCAATTGTTAGAAAGTCGCGGTTGTGAGTTTCCCTTTGTGCATCCCCAACGAGTGGGACGGCCTTACCGCTATCTGTTTATCGGTGCTGCTCATCAGGCTAGCGGAAATGCGCCCCTGCAAGCTATACTCAAGATTGACTGGATGTCAGGGGAACGGCAACTCTGGAGTGCTGCACCCCAAGGCTTTATGAGCGAACCGATTTTTGTGCCTCGTCCTGGTGCTGCCTCCGAAGATGATGGCTGGGCGATCGCTCTGGTGTATGATAGTGAGCATCACCGCTCTGACGTGGTGATAATGGATGCCCGTGACTTGAACAAAGGACCAGTGGCTCTGCTACACTTAAAGCATCATATTCCCTATGGGTTGCACGGTAGCTTTACTTCGGAGTGGTTCGGTCCGCAATGAAATCGGCACTGGGCCATGATAGTAGATTAGCCATTAGCGATTAACCATGAAATTCAGCATAGTTATCTCCACCTATAACCGCTTATCTTTATTGCGACGGGCTATTGACTCAGCCTTGTCCCAGACTGTACCCTGCGAGGTAGTTGTAGCCGATGACTGTTCTACGGATGGGACGGAAGCTTACGTCCGCAGTTTGGACCCGCCCATCATCTACCACCGCAACTCTGTTAACAGCGGTCATGCTGCTACGGTCAATGCTGGAGTACAAGCATCTGCTGGAGACTGGATCAAATTCGTCGATGATGATGACTATCTGGCCCCCAATTGTATCGAGGAGTTTGCTTGGGCGATCGCCCTCCATCCGGAAGCAGTAATTGCCTCTTGCCAAGCGGCGCAAGTGGACATTAATGAAGTCGAACTGAGTCGAACGCGCCAAACTGGACCAGGACGCGCTTTCTCTATTCAGCAGGAAGACATTCATTATGGAATGCTGCTAGAATTAGTTCCCTTTGGCACCCCCATTCAGGTTGCTTGTCAGCGGGATGCCTTTTTGAAATCTGGAGGTTGGGACTCCAGTCTAGATGCCAACTGCGACGATATCGACTCCTGGATTAAAATTGCCCAGTTCGGCGATGCCGTTTTTCTGAATCAATGCCTTGCCTACCGCACAGTTTGGCCTGGGGCTTATAACCAAAAGTTTTCTTTGCAAAAGCGTGTAGAGACAAATATCTTGATCAAGGAAAAAATCCACGCCTTAGTTAATGAAAAGCACCGGAAATATATTCCCGAGATGCCAGATATCCGAGATTATCTCCAGCTACATTGGAGTATTGTAGCCGTCAAGCAAAAGCAGTTAAAAAATGCTCTGCAAATGGCATTTCCGTCGGCATTTTCGCCAAATGCTTGGAGGCTATTCATAGCTGCGGCAAGATCTCGTAAGCAGCAAGGGGGAAACGATCGTCTGCCTAAACAGGAGTTGATTAGTTGTTAGTTTTTTATCAATAGATGATTAAATGTTTATCTGTGGAGGATGAGGCAGTTTGAGGGGTAGCTGCTTTAGTTCCGTTTGACAGCTTGCCACCAAAACTGCCTTCACCGTTGAGGGTTGCCAATTCCAGAACTTTCGCTGCTGCATTAATTTTGTCTGCTGTCGAAGCGTTGGGGTCGTCAATTACAGTTTCGAGTACTTCCATCGCTTTAATGGCTAGATTGTACAATCGTTCCCGCAGTGCGTTATCGTTATCTTTGAGGATGTTATTAACAGCGGCAACAAACTCGGGCTGTTGTCTCCAGCGAGCAATTGTCAGTTCTGATAGCCTCATCTTCTTGGCTATTTCTCGTGCCGTGTGCCCGGTGGCTAGCAACTCAGCCACTTGCTGTTGAATTTCTGACATTGGCATTACCTTGACAGCGTTTTCGCCGTTGTCAGGGTTTGGGGAAACATTGGCAGTAATATCGCCGTTGTCAAGGTTTGCTGACATGGTCTCGTTGCTAGTCATGGGTTTACCAGGGTTGGTCCTGCATATGGCGATCGCCCGATCGCTGCTGCTATACTATAACTACTCAAACTACTTCTGTTATTTCGCTCATCCCAGGTCGAATCCGGTCATAATCAAATTATTCTGCCCATACCGCACCACTCAACCGGAGATTTTTCTTAATATTACTTTATATGTTTGACACAGCGAGCAACATATGTTATAATTACCGATTAACATGGGCAAGACTCCGGTGCCGATAGGAAGTGTGCGACGGAGCGCTAGGGACCGCGCCGCAGGATCGCCCTTTGGCCAATGTCGCCGTCGCACAACAGTATATCTCATTCAACCCACTAGGGCTAGAGATGCAGTTTAGCCTCTAGGGGCAAGTGATCTGAACCTGTTGTCGGTAGAACCTGGGAGTATTCAGAAGCCCAATGGTGAGAATGCCAAATATAGTCAATTCTGAAAAGAGGATAATTCAATTTGCTGTTTGAGTCTTTGAGGAGATAACCCAGTTCCCAACCTTGAGGCCAGGTAAACCCAAAACCGAATCCCGATTCTCGGAAGGAATCTTTGAGGACGGTTTGCAAATTATGATAATCTTGCGATTGGTCTGTCATGTTGAAGTCCCCAGCAACAATTACAGGATGAATTTCTTTATGAAGGCGCTGGATTAAATCTTGAATTTCTGCCGATCGCTCTGCATACTCGTATCTGGGCATTTTTAGGAATGGCAAAACTTGATGGTAACGAATCCAAGGAGAGATCGTTGAGATATTATAAACAACTATATCGTGCTGGTGCCAGCGGAGAACGGCCCGTTGCTGCCGTTCTCGATGACCCGCTAAATGGATAGTTTCGTAAAAGCGGAAGGGATATTTACTGATCGTGGCGGCCCAAGGTCCGCGTATTTGATAGGGGTAGGATGCTTTTAACTTCGGCAATGCTTCTTGATAATGAGTCCCGGTAGTTTCTTGCAAACATACCAGGTCGGGATTTTGTGCGAGTACGAGGTTAACTAATGATTCTGGGGTGGTCTTGTTCCAACTATTGTTGAAGGATAAAACCTTCAGGGACTCAGAACCGCTATTGGTAACTGGTTCGGGAGACCAGTAAGTCACATGTAACCAACCGATCAGCCAAAGGCAAGCTAGAGATGATAAAATGAAAAACCATCTCTTTTTGATTATCAAGAAGGCGATCGCCGGTAGTAGAAAGATCGGCAAGAGCAGCAAAGGGACAAATAGCCCCAGAAAGGCGACAAGGGACAGTCGGTCCCAAAAGATGAATCTGAGCAGGCAATAGCCAATAATTAATCCCGAGTAGCTGTAGGCCAAGAGTGCGATCGCCCGCCGGAGCGATCGGCAAATATTGCGCTTAACCATGGGGAGATAGTTCATGGCGATGGCAGATCTGAAGTTGCATGTATAGGTATGGGGAGTTCGACACTGTCACGATCGAATAGGTTCCTGGTCACAGTCTCTCCGCCAAATACTGCCGATACAACTCGCAACTGACTTGAGCGCAATTTTCTTGCAGTTTCACTAAACCCAAACTCTTTAACTTAAAGGTAATGTCTTGCTCTAATAATACACAGCCTTGGGCCCGGGCTACTTCAAGAAAAGCTGCCGCTAGAGGTGGATATTTTTGCAGTTCCCATAAATATCTGTGCAAGTGCTGACAGAATATTCCCGTATCCGTGGCGGCGGTTTTTCTCAACTGCTCAAATGTTACCTCCCCCCGCGCTAGATGATATAAACTTAAATGTACCAGATAGGGATGACCGCCCAATAGCTGCATGAGCTGCTGAAGAAGCAACCGATCGATCGCCAGTCCGTGACGCCGTGCTAACTTTTGCACTTGCTCTGGGGTAAGATAGGGTAATTCTATCTCCCGTCCGACCTGAAATAGGGATTGATTGATATTGAGATTAGAGTAAGCTTCTGTCGAGTAGACTATGACAAGTCGCAGTTTTTCCCAATGGTGACTATTCTTTGTGCCATATCCCGCTTCTTCCTGCCAGGAGAGCAACAGATGAAAAAAATCCACGGCATTTTGGTCGTAGGCTAACAATAACTCTACTCGATCTAAGGCTATGACTACAGGCTTGTCTATTTGAGAGAGTACGTGCTTTAATAGGTAAGTCGTACACCAGCTTTTGCTGCCATAGATCTGGCGATCGATATCTGAGGATGCTGGTTGCAGTTCCAGCTTGTAGGTAATGTTGAAAATCAACCACTTGAGAAATTTATCCAGGTCTGCTAAAATCTGCCTTTCTGCCTGCTTGAGGCTGAAGGAGACTGTGAGATAACCCTGACTTCTAGCGCGATCGAGTATTCTCAGCATCAGAGATGTTTTCCCCATTTCTCTCGGTCCTTTGATACTGACGATCGCTGCTTTCTTAGCAATTTCACTGTAGCATCCAAGTCCCCTTGGTTCTCTATCTATATAATAAGCAGAATCTAGGGGCAACAGACCTCCTGGTAATTCTAAATCTGGGGTTATCTTTATGGGTGGTGGGAGTCGCGCTTGCAGGAGATCGGCGATGTTCTTTTTATTCACTTTCTCTCCCAATGCTTGGGAAAACAGCTTCCATAGTTCCGGGGCAATAGTTTGCTTGATATATCTGGGAGAATAGCTCGATGCGGCGGCTATTTGCTCGTAGGTGTTGTTAGCCAAACCGCCGCGCAACACTGCTTTTTGTATCGGACTGAGTTCTTTACTCGTACTAGCTTTGACTAATTCTTCGGCAAAAGCTAAGGTTTTTTCTATGTCTTTCATCGGTGCGGCTTTGCAAGTCGGCGAGCGACCGGACTCGCTAACTATACCACAGTCTACACCGCAACACAAAGGGGGTTACACCCCCTACCCTACTTTTCCCGATCGCCTCTATGCTTGTGCTTTTGTTTGCGTTTGAGAGCTGAACCTGCGCCCAAAGCACCTAAAGTCACCAGACCTAAGACTGAACCCGGTTCGGGAAGAGATGTATAGGTGAAGTTATCCATGACGAATTGCGTACCATTTCCTTCTAGACCATCTGCCTGCATCCCGCCAAAGGATGTAAATTTTAAGTAATCAATATGCTCGAAATTAAACTCGAACCAGGTAGGTTCATCGGTATCTACAACAACTGTTTGCGAATATTTTAGCTCCCCATCCAAAAGTCCTTCTACCTTAATATTGAGACCGTCATTCCAAGCCGCCGTCAAATATACTCCCTTAAAATCCATGAGATATCTGCTATTACTCCCGACTTGTACCCACGGAGTGTACGCGACATAATCTCCCGAGACCGTACCGTTATCATAACCACTTCCGGGTTCCTTTGACCCTTTGGTAACGTGAATATTATACCAATTCAGCCGACGATATCCATCAGGGATTACCCCATAGTGATTTGTGGTAATGTCTTCAAACGTTAACACTCTCGAACCGTCTGGGTTAACAATAATTGCTGCGGCTGGCCGAGCTGTGGCTGCACCCAATGCTATAGCCATAGTCCCGATCCCGATCGTGGTGATTTTTTTCATGATAGTAGATGCACGCATTCCTCTGAGTATATTTATCAGCTTTAATTGCTGACAATGCTTTAATCATAGCAACCAAAGCATGGGAAGGTAAATACATAAAGTTCATATAATCTGGGCAGCGTCGAAGGGTCAACTTTACAGAATCTTCATCTAATTTCGAGGCTACTTTACAGAATATTTAAAATTCTGGCGTAACTTGACTATTTCTCTACCTTTGGGACTCTGCCGGGGCGAAAATGCACAGAATCGGCGATATGTCAATACATAAAGTTCGTTACTTGGGGAAAATCCGTATTTATGCGGGCGATCGACATGTAACGATACCAAACTGGCCAGACCACACCCAAGGACGAAACGACAATTTTTTCAGATATCCCTTGACACTTGTGGTACAGATGTAGTACAAAGAGAACAGTGGCTATGGGGCGAGGGCTCACGCTGCCCTCATACCACAGGATAGTCTAGCTGTGTCAAGCCAAAAGGGAAAGATTATGCCCTACGAACAAATGAAACTGTCTGCGCCCAAACCGGTGCTTTCTTGGGCCAATCACGAACTCGCTGCCGCTGAAATGCAAATGGCTAAGAATGTGGCATCCCTGCCTTTTGTATTTAAGCATGTCGCTCTCATGCCTGATGTTCACTTGGGTAAGGGGGCTTTGGTAGGTTCTGTCATTGCCACTAAAGAGGCGATCGTCCCTGCTGCTGTGGGCGTGGATATTGGTTGCGGGATGGCAGCAGTCAAAACTCCTTATCAGGCAGAAAAACTGGAAGGCAAACTCAAACAGATCCGTCGGGATATTGAAGCTGCCATTCCTGTGGGCTTTAATGAAAACAAGGAGATCGAAACTGCTGTTAGTAACTGGCAGGGATGGCGTGACTTTAAGGAACTGCATCCGGGCGTGCAACGCTTGGATGGTAAGGCAATTAAACAGCTGGGTTCCCTAGGTGGGGGCAATCATTTTATTGAGGTTTGTCTGGATGCCGAAGACACTGTCTGGTTGATGTTGCACTCGGGTTCCCGTCATATCGGCAATCAGTTGGCTCAAAACCATATTAATACTGCCAAGAATTTGGCCAAGCTGGCAGCAGAAAAGTTGCCCGATCGGGACTTAGCCTACTTTGTCGCCCAGACTCCTGAGTTTGATGCTTACTGGCGGGATCTGCAATGGGCGCAAAGTTATGCCCGTTTCAACCGGGATGTGATGATGGCGAGACTGAAGCGCATTATCGAAAAGCATCTGGCGGGCGGGAAGCAGTTTAAGCCCTTATTGCAGGTAAATTGCCATCACAATTACTCGGAAAAAGAGGTGCATTTCGGCGAGGAAGTCTACGTGACGCGCAAGGGCGCTGTGAGGGCCCGGGAGGATGATTATGGCATTATTCCCGGGTCCATGGGGGCGAAATCTTTCATCGTCAAGGGTAAAGGAAATGCCGCCAGCTATTGTTCCTGTTCTCACGGGGCGGGACGCTTGATGTCTCGCAGCAAGGCGAAGAAGCAATTTTCGCTCGAGGATCTGATGCAGCAAACTGCTGGGGTTGAATGTCGGAAGGATAATGGCATTTTGGATGAAATTCCCGGCGCTTATAAGCCGATCGATGAAGTGATGCAAAATCAATCGGATCTGGTGGAAGTTGTGGCCACCCTAAAGCAGGTTGTCTGCGTTAAGGGGTAAATTCGCTTTCGCTCGGGTCATTTTTCCCCAGGTTTTAACCTGGGGCAACAGGGATTAAGTCGGCTGCATCTATCTGGTCTGATGCCGACAAACCTCCGACAAATTAACGCTTCTTAATGTTACGAGCCATATTGCGGAACATATCCATGCTATCGTCAGCGGGACCGCCATCGGTGGAGGTTGACTCGCTAGTCTCAGAGGAGGTAGTCTCAGAGTCGGGCGCAACTTGCTGGTCAACTGTAGCTTGGGACTCTATAGCAGGGGCTACTTCCTCCTGTGAAGTATCCTTAACTGCCGGGGAGGTAGTATCCAACACCTTGTTCCCAGAAGAACTGTCCCGCACTGGTTGAGTATTTTTCTTCAAAGTCTTGGCATCGTCGGGATCCAGGTAGAAAGCTTTCGTGCTCTCCTTTGGGGCCATATCGGCTGGATCGTCGGGCTCGTCAACATACTTGGTCTTCAAGTTAAACATATTTGAAAGGAATCCCATATCAATTTTTCCTCCCGTTTACTGTTGTTGTCACTATTCCATCTGAAATATTATCAAACAATATCCCAGTTAGGTTATTATACAAAAGAACCTTAGCTATAGCCCAGGAAGGAAAGAAAAGCATGACAATCAAAGGACCGATCGTGCGGAAAATAATTGCTGCCATCATTGCTAGTATGGGACTTTGGGCCTTGCCAGTTCGAGCACAAACTGATGCCCAGGTGGCGGCCCTGGTAGAGGCGTTCCGACTGGCAGCACCAGATACGGGCACGGAAAATGATGGACTCTATAGTGACTGGCAAATCAAGCCGGAAAATATTATCAGCTGGTCCCGGTTCTGCCGACAACCGACGACACCAGCAGAGTTTGAAGCTTCTCCCGATCGGGCAAGGGCAATTATGACCTGCGTTGTCAAAGACTTGCTGAAAGAAGAATACGCCGCTAGCGGTAACAACATGGAAGAGGCCGTGCGGCGATCGGCTTCCTGGTGGATGACTGGTGACTCGAATCGCTACAACAGCGATCGCACAACTGGCGAATATGCCGATCTAGTGTTCGATTTTTACTCTTCACAGCAACAACAGCAGCGTTAAATCACACCCCAAGAGTGCTACGATCTCCGAAACCAAGAGGAGAGGGAACGGGCTGTCCGGAGGATGGGGGACCTATCTTGTATCCCTTTAATGTTTTTAGTCGTTGAACTCCTTGAAGACCAAGGTCTAGAAGTCATGCACTTAGCCAGACTTTCTAGATGGGGTTCCAAGTCTAGGACCCGGAGGATTTCGGAAGCTGTTTGGTAACGTTCCCGCACCGAGGTTTCGAGCATTTTGTTCAAAATTTTGGCGAAGTAATCGCTTACCGATACCCGATCGCGCCAAGCAATAGTGCCTGTTTTAGCATCGCCGGAGAATTTCATCGGTGCCTTACCCGTCAATAGATACAAACAAGTCATGCCCAATGCATAGATGTCACTTCCATAAACCGGTCGCAAGGACAGCTGTTCTGGCGGGGCAAATCCCATCGTACCAATGAAATGAGTCGTTGTTGTCGCTGCTGTGGTCGGATCGCCGCTGATGCTACTCTGGGTAATTTGCTCCTTAACTGCGCCAAAGTCAATCAACACTAGCTTGCCATCAACCCGACGCCGGATGATGTTCGGCGGCTTAATATCTCTATGAATCACGCCCTGGGAGTGAACGAACTCCAACAAGGGCAGAATTTCGTGCAGGAACTTTTTGACCGACTCTTCCGAGAAAGGACCGTGACGTTTGACTTCCTGGGTGAGAGTATGACCCTGAATATAGTCCTGAACCAAATAAAACTCACCATCGAGTTCAAAGTAGTCTCGCAACTGAGGAATTTGACCGTGGGCCCCCAGCTTGGCCAGGGTTTTTGCCTCTCGCTTGAAGCACTTACGGGATCGTTTTAAGGCCGCTTCGTTCCTGACTTTGGGACAAAGTTGCTTGATCACGCACCAAGGTTGCCCCGGCAAGGCCATATTCCTGGCCAGAAAAGTAACGCCAAAGCCGCCTCTGCCCAGCTGCCGCTTAATCATGTAGCGATCGCCAAAGAGATCTTGACTACCACAGAGCCGATCCAGTTGAGTCACCGAAGACATGTCTGCATGAAAAGAAAGCAGATTGGAAACTTGATTGCTTTGCATCGATTTTGTGTTAATGCACCGATTATTGTTTCATCCTGGCGTCACGACTAGGCGTTTTCCAGGTCTGTCTTCCCTAATTATACGGTATTTTTCTCCAATTGTGACAATAATGAGCAATCTTCTGTCCATCTCACCCAACTGCTTACCAGGCATCGGTGGCCTCGTATCCTAATTCTAGGAACATCTGTCGCAGCAGCGGCATACTCAGACCGATTACATTTGTGTGACAGCCTACTAGCTTTTCTACAAACAGTCCCCCTTTCCCATCGATGGCGAAGCCTCCCGCACAATTGAGCGGTTCCCCAGTGGCTACGTAGGCGGCGATCGCCCGCTCGCTGATTTGAGCAAAATGGACTTCAGTTACTTGACTTTTCACTATGTTGGTGTTTTTTGTTACATCTATTAAGGCATGACCGGTGTATAGGAGACCATGACGACCGCTCATGATTTGCCAGCGGGCGATCGCCTGGGCGGGGTTGGCAGGTTTGCCGTAAATCTGACCGTTGACGACGAAAACCGAATCGCACCCCAGCACCAGGGCATCTGGAAACCGAGGGGCGATCGTCTGAGCTTTGCGCAGGGCCAGAGTTTGCACCAGTGCGACTGGATCCTTTAGCTGCACTTGAGACTCATCAAAATTACTCGGACAAACGAAAGGAGAAAACCCGGCATTTTGCAGCAAGCGCTTGCGGGCAGGTGAAGCAGAGGCGAGGACAAGTTGAGGAATGTTCATTGCTAATTGCTAATTGCTAATTGCTAATTGCTAATTGCTAATTGCTAATTGCTAATTGACAAATGACAGACAGGCGGAACTGACAACTGACAACTGACAACTAACAACTAACAACTCTCTACAAACCTAATAAACTCTGAAGGATTTAACAACTTGTTCAAATATCGACTTTTCCTTCTGCCAGCGTCTTTCTGTCGAAGAGAGGTTGAAGCTGTAGAGTTTGCCGTGACTGATGGCGAGACTGGCGAAATCGTGCCGGGGCTGCTGGTTTGAGAGCGTGACTGCGTACTCTAGCAGATAGTATATTTTATCCTCCTTACGCAGTTCTTCAGCATTGAGTAATTCTGCTTGGCGACCGGAATCTGGAGGGGAGAGCGCATTTTTCGACAACCTGTATCCCACATCTGTGGGGGTTCCCAGATCCGTCAGGGTTTTGCCTTCGCCCACCGAACTAATCACCACCGACAGATTCTCACTGTACTCGATCAAATCCCGAAACACCACATCAGGGCCATCTTTGGCCTCCACGGGCACCCAACCATTGGGATAGAGAAACTGATAACCGTCGGTGCTATCCACATAGCTTTGCAGTCCCGCACCAGTTGAGACACAACCGGTTATACTCAAGCTGAATAGCAGGATAACTATTGCCGCAATTCGTTTCCACATCTATATTCTCCCTCCTTAACTTTCATTCGGTGTTGTGTCAGGACCGGTAGTCCCAGTCCGCCAGACGTGATTTCATTGTCTCATCTTGTCGTCCCCCTGGAAATTCGATCTTGCTCTCAAGCCCTTGCTGGTAACAATGCTATTTGCTTACTTTTTGATGTTTTCTTAGAAATTAGTCGTGCTGAATTAGCCATGCCCGATGCGTAATTGGCCATTCTCGGATATAAAGAACGTAACAAGCTGTATATTAGAGGCAAGGAGTTTCAGCTATGAAAGTAATTGATGTTTCCTGTGAATCAACTGAACTGCGTACTATATTGGCAGAAGCAAGGGAGAAAAATATAATTTTGCGAACTGAAGACGGTTTAGCGTTCACGATCGCTGAGATTGATGAGTTTGATGTAGAAATTGCATTAACTCGCCAAAACTCTGAACTAATGTAATTTCTAGAGCAACGGGCACGGAGTACGAAAACTGTTTCAGCAGCAGAAGCACGTAAGAGGTTGGGTTTGGTTGATGAGTAGAGTCCAAACCCCTGCGTATTCACGCCATACCCAGAAACCCGGTTTTGCCGGAATTACCGGGTTTCTTAATTCACTAAGGGACTCGCGCCGAAATAGAGTACCAGTTATACAGTATAAGTAGTTGTGCAAAATTATTTTTAGATTTATGCTCAGGGGCGATCGCACAGGAAAATTATGGTTCTCCAGCCCTATCCCATAAGGCTTTCAGGGATTTAAATTCTCCTAAATTGACCGCCCGAGCGAAAATATTATAGCATTTTTCATAAAGATGAGGTACAGCAGGGAGCATAAAGCAGGGAGCATGGTTGATTTAGACTTAACTTGCATTTGTCTGAGTTCTACAAATGTTGATTTCTGCCAGTTATACGTTGATTTCTGCCAGTTATACGTTTAGTTAAACCAAACAAACGCTAATCTCTGCCATTTCTACGTTGATTTCTGCCATTTCTACGTTTAGTTCTGCCAGTTATACGTTTAGTTAAACCAAACAAACGCTAATCTCTGCCATTTCTACGTTGATTTCTGCCATTTTTACGTTAAATTCGGTCAGTTCTACGTTAAGTTTGGCCATTTCTACGTTAAATTCGGTCAGTTCTACGTTAAGTTTGGCCAGCTTGACGTTGAGTTTGGCCATTTCTACGTTAATTTTGGCCAGTTCTACGTTAAGTTTGGCCCGTTCTACGTTAAATTCGGTCAGTTCTACGTTAATTTTGGCCAGTTCTACGTTGAGTTTGGCCAGTTCTACGTTAAATTCGGTCAGTTTGACGTTGAGTTTGGCCAGTTCTACGTTGATTTCGGCCAAACCAACGTTTGTAGGAGCTGCACTGCATGGTACATTATTAAACCGCAAGTCCCTAACCCCTGCATCATCAATCTATGATAGAAGAGAATATCGGCGAAGTCAAGATTAGAGTTTAACAATGAGCACCAGAACTATCAAGCAACTGCCGATTCCGCCGCACTTTGATAGCGCCTTGGTGGGGGAAGTCTGGCGAGTCCCCTATCAGCAGAGGGCCGCAGAAGCTAGGGACTCGGTGGATGGTGGGCGGTGCCCACCCTACGAAATATCCCAATTGTTATCGGGGCTATTTTCCATTCTCCATTCTCGATTCGCTATTCGCAATTAACAATTTGCATTTCCTGTAACGTTTGCCAACCAGGTTGCCAGATCGATCGATCTTTAAGCTGTTGAGCATTCAACCAGAAACGCACGGAGGGGTCGCAGGAAGCCACCATTTCTGCGAACACCCATTTCCCTTCATTTTTACGATTAACTACCTGAAAATGTCGCCAACCCCAAGTTGTTTGCCGAGCAGTCCATTTAGAACCAACTAGGTGAGGAAACTTTTGTTTTTTAGGCATCGCTATCCACTTAGCTAAGACTACTTTTTGCGGCGGGCCATGAGTTTTGCCGCCAGCACTCCACCGATAAAGCCAAATAGATGACCTTCCCAGGATATTCCCACCTGTCCCGGCAAGACGCCAGCAATCAGACTACCATAGAAGAAAGCCACAACTACCGAGAAAAAGATGGCGGTAAAGCTGCGTTCAAAATAGCCCCGTAGCAGCAGAAAACCCAGATAACCGAAGATCACCCCACTGGCACCAATGTGAAGTCCCGGGGCACCAAATAGCCAGACTCCCAACCCACTCACTATCGCTGTGATCACGGTAACGATCAAAAAATCGCTAGTTTCTTGCAGCATAATAAACCAGCCCAGTGTCAGAAAAGGGATAGTATTAGCGATGAGGTGAGGAAAATTTCCGTGGAGAAAAGGCCCAAACAGAATACCCCGCAGTCCCGTCGGGTTACGGGGTATAATCCCGTAAATATCCAGTCCTCTACTCCCCGAGAAAAAAAGCTGGTCGATAATTTCTACGATCCAGAAAATCGCCACTAAGCTACCGAGGATGGCAACTTGGGTTTTGAGTTCGCTGGCGATCGAGTTAGTTTCTTCATTGCTCATTGATCTATCTCATGCACGTAAGCATGGTATATTTCTAGGTTAAATCTATTTTAAGATCCCAGTATCAGATCTGGGCTGCATGTTTCGAGAAATAAGCCTCAAATATTTTTTGCGTGATCGGGAGAGCGCCAACGCTGCCATAACCGCCATTTTCCACCACCACAGCGATGGCGATTTCCGGGTCGCTGACCGGTCCATAGGCAACAAACACGGCATGATCGGTTTGTCCGACCACTTCCGCAGTCCCGGTTTTACCAGCGGTGGGGGGAATAGTACCATCATTCAACCTGCGTCCCGTGCCATATTCTACCACAGCCATCAGGCCCTCACGAATCGTTGCCAAAGTTTCCCGAGCCATACCCGTAGGTTCCGGTTCAGTAGCGATTGTATGAGTTTGAGCAGTCAACAGATGGGGTTTGACTCGCCAACCGCCATTAGCGATACTGGCCACCATCACTGCTAACTCCAAGGGTGAAGCCAAAACCAGTCCCTGACCGATTGACATACTGACAGTATCCCCTAGATACCAAGGTTCGCCATAAATTTTTTCTTTGCGATCGGGTGTCGGGACAGAACCCGGACGTCCGCCTTGTAACCCTAAAAGCTGGAGATCTGTTGTGCCAATGCCCAGGCGACTGGCCCAATGAGAAATCTGTTCTGGCCCAGTTGACATCCCTACCTGATAAAAAAAGGTATTGCTACTAAAGGCAAAAGCATCGCGAAAACCGATCGCGCCATAACCGCCGCTATGTTCGTGGAAGCGAATGCCGCCAACAGTGATATAGTCAGAAGTCCAGAGAGTAGAATATGGGGAAAACTTGCCCGACTCCATAGCTGCAACAGCAGTAACAATCTTAAACGTACTGCCCGGAGGATAGCCGTTTATTGCGCGATTCAAAAATGGCTGTTCGGGACTCTGGAGATGCTGCCAGTCCGCTGATCTCATCCTGCCCGTGAACATATTCGGGTCAAAACTCGGTCCCGAAGCGATCGCCAAAACTTCTCCAGTTTTTACATTTAGGGCTACTACCCCACCACGCTTTCCCTTCAGGGCTGTTTGGGCAACGGTTTGCAAGTCCAAGTCCAGAGTCAACTGCACGGAATTTCCCGGGGTAGGAAGACGAATTCCTAACTCGCCAAATTCCTTACCTCTGGCATTTACCTCCAATATCCGTTTGCCCCAGACACCTTGCAGGCGATCGTTCGCTAATTTTTCTACTCCCATTCTACCAACCATTGCGCCCATTGGGTATTCCCGATGAGCTTTTAGTTCTGCCAAGCTAGCTTCGCCAATATATCCTAGAACGTGACTGGCAACGTCGTGAGGATAGTAGCGGATAGATTCTGCACGCATTTCCACCCCCGGAAAACCGATCTCCGACAGGGCCAAGTAACCCTCCTCTCCGATATCCGGATGGATCCGCACGGGCAGGGGCGAGTTATAACCTGCCCCTGCCAATTTTGCCAGAATCTCATCGGCAGGCAGATCCAGTATCGGACTCAATTGGATCGCTTTCACTTGCCATTGTGCTCGGGTATATTCCTGAGGCCACAAATATACTGCCCGAGACAAACGATGAGTAGCTAATATTCTCCCTTCCCGATCGAGTATATCACCCCGTTGCGGAGCAATTGGCACTTGGCGGATGCGATTAACTTCTGCTCTGCTACGGTAATACGCGCCTTGAATTAACTGCAACTGGGCCAGACGGAAACCAAAAGCCCCCATCAAATATGTGATCGATAGCATTAACAGCAATGCCCTCGGCGATCGCTCTTTCATCAGATTAGCAAAGCGGTTGGGCGCCAATAATGAAATTACTCTCTCCATGTTAAATATCGGGATTTTTAATTTTTCCCTTTCCAAATCTATTTTTCTTTACTCTTTGAGTCTTTCTGCTTCCGGAATGTTCCCAGAACAGCAGTAATTATTATTAACTACTCTGCTTTCCGTAATAAGAGTTAATAATTTTGTATCTTTAATCTATTTAATTAGATTGTGCCAATTAATTTGGCAACCAAACAGTTAACAGCGGCAGCCCGATCGCCAATAATTAAAAAACCCGGTTTTCTGCTCATACCGGGTTTTTGGGTTACTTTTTAATTTTGAGCGGGCGATCGCCACTCCCCAGACCCCGCCTCACAATATTCACTGAGGCATAAAGTATTATATAGTACAACACAAATAAGTATATAAGTGGCGCTCCGATCGTATCATTAGTTATAATAAAGTTACAAATGTTAACAAAATGCCATAATTAGAGAAACGGGTGACGAGCGCTCGGGCGATCGCAGGGAAAAGGAACCTCACGCCCTCGGAAGATCGCCGGTCATCAGTCAGCAAGATAAACGGGAGAAGACTATGATCGCCTTGGCGGAAAGAACGGCAACAAAAGAAACAACGAAGAAGCGCCTGACGATAGAAACGACGGTGGAGATCGCGGCAGAGACGACAGCGATACGATCGCTGGACTGGGACCGCGATCGGTTCGACATTGAGTTTGGGCTGCAAAACGGCACTACCTACAACTCGTACTTGATCCGGGGCGAGAAGGTAGCCCTAGTTGATACGTCTCATGCCAAGTTTCGGCAAATGTATTTAGACACCCTCACGGGTATCATCGACCCGGCCCAGATTGATTACCTGATTATCAGCCACACGGAACCAGACCACAGCGGTTTGGTAAAAGATGTGCTGGAACTGGCTCCCCAGGCGACGGTAGTCGGGGCCAAAGTGGCCATTCAGTTTCTGGAAAATTTGATTCATACCCCATTTAAGAGTCAAATTGTCAAGAACGGAAACAAGCTGGATTTGGGTAACGGTCACGAGCTGGAATTCGTGTCTGCTCCCAATTTGCACTGGCCGGACACCATCTTTACCTACGATGCCAAAACCCAAATGCTCTTTACCTGCGATGCTTTTGGCATGCATTACTGTTCTGACAGCACCTACGACGAGGACTTGAGTGCGATCGAACCAGATTACCGATTTTATTATGAGTGCTTGATGGCTCCTAATGCCCGATCGGTCCTGAGTGCGATGAAGCGGATGAAGGCACTGCCAGAAATAACTACCATTGCTACGGGCCACGGACCCCTGCTGCGTTATAATTTGGTGGAACTCACCGGTCGTTACGAGCAGTGGAGCAAGGAACAAACTAAGGCCGAGAAGACTGTAGCTGTATTTTATGTCTCGGATTACGGCTATAGCGATCGCCTCTCTCAAGCGATCGCCCATGGCATCACCAAGACTGGCATTGCTGTAGAAATGCTAGACCTGCGATCGGCAGATATCCAAGAAGTCCGGGAACTGACGGAGATGGCAGCAGGGCTTGTCATTGGTGCGCCGCCAGTATCGGGTGAGGTTGGGGCGGAAGCTGAGGCGGCAATCAATACCATCTTAGCAGCGGCTTCCAAGAAGCAAACCGTGGGTTTATTTGAGACAGGCGGTGGCGATGATTTATCTGTCTATCCCCTGCGGAACCAGTTCAAAGAACAGGGGCTCAAAGAAGCATTTCCCAGTATTCTGATCAAGGAAACTCCCACAGATGGGACTTACAAACTCTGTGAAGAAGCGGGGACAGATATGGGACAATGGCTGGGTCTCAAGAAGGCTATTAAACAGATGAAGTCCCTCGATAGCGACTTGGATAAAGCCTTGGGACGCCTCAGCGGTGGTTTGTACATTATTACGGCCCAGAAGGGTGAAGTCAACAGCGCCATGCTAGCCTCTTGGGTAACCCAGGCCAGTTTTGAGCCCTTGGGGTTGACTATTGCTGTTGCCAAAGACCGGGCGATCGAAGCTTTGATGCAAGTGGGGGATAGCTTCGTGCTCAACGTGCTAGCTGAGGATAACTATCAAGCATTGATGAAGCACTTTTTGAAACGTTTTCCCCCAGGGGCCGATCGCTTTGCCGGGGTAAAAACCCAACCTGCCAAAAATGGCAGTCCCATTCTATCAGATGCACTGGCCTATCTAGAATGCGAAGTGGTGAGTCGGATGGAATTGACCGACCATCACATTGTATATTCCCAGGTAGAGTTAGGTCGGGTCTCCAACCCCGATGCCCTGTCAGCAGTTCACCATCGTAAGGTGGGCAATCATTACTAGAATACCCCCGTTCGTAGTAAGACACACTTTACGGCTTCCGGGTTCGTAGTAAGACACACTTTACGGCTTCCGGGTTCCATCACCACCAACAGGCGATCGCACCCATCACCAAAAACAAACGATCGGGATATCTGTAGGGGCACGGCATCGACAAATCACAACCATCACCGACAAGATTTATATCGCCGTGCCCCGGCCCCACCCGAATATTACCGCCGATCGCATTCACCACCAACGGGCGATCACATCCATATTGATCGCATCCACCACCAATGGGCGATCACACCCATCACCAAAAACAAACGATCGGGATATCTGTAGGGGCACGGCATCAACTTGCATCACAACCATCACCGACAAGATTTATATCGCCGTGCCCCGGCCCCACCCGAATATTACCGCCGATCGCACCCATCACCAAAAACAAACGATCGCCCATATC
>JBFRWI010000093.1:0-54933 GCA_051439505.1 Hormoscilla sp.
CTCTTGCATAAAATCCGGTAATTTCTGACCAATGTTAAAATTATCTCCCTCGGGAAGATGCAAGCGTGCAGGTCCAGGATCAGACCTACGTTAGGGGGGTCATGACACCTAGGGGTGAGCGCCAGCCCGTAGCTCTGTCGTCTGGCTTTAAGGAACGGAACGAATGGATTTTGTAGGACCGCGTGAGTCAGATGTGAAAAGCCCCTTTAACTTGACCGAGGCAAACTTTACCCCTTTTTAGGGAGAGCCGAAAGGCAGCAAAATAGTCACTGGCCACGCAGAAGAGTGGCTTTTTTGCCTCGCGGTCGGTGAGCGTCCCTGAACCGCGTCAACAGCCTATAGCACGGTATTTTCGGGAAATTACCAGTTTTTTAGTATGCTGTACCATCCCTTACAGTCCCTCAAGCAGGGACACTGGTTCAAGCTCATTTGCGGAGCCAGCTTCCAACACCGGACGGCTGTTAGAAGTCTCGTGTTAGCTTATGCCCTTGCCGGTGCTGACTGTATCGATCTGGCGGCTGACCCCGCTGTGGTGGCCGCAGCTCAAGATGCTCTTCAGGTGGCCCAGTCTCTCAGTCAGGCGGCTCAACAGCGGGGCTTTGCCGGTTGTGCCAGTCCGCCCCTGTTAATGGTGAGTCTCAATGATGGTGAAGACCCTCATTTCCGCAAGGCAGAATTTAACCCTGCCGAATGTCCCTCGGACTGCCCCCGTCCCTGCGAACGGGTTTGTCCAGCTTCTGCGATCGCATTTAACAAGGATAGCTTTTCCGGAGTTATAGACGGACGCTGTTATGGCTGCGGTCGCTGTCTGCCCGCATGTCCCATTCAGCAGATATTTACTCGTTCTTATATATATACCCCCCAGCTCGTAGCGCCTTTATTGCTAGAAACAGGCATAGATGCGATCGAGATCCACACCCAGGTAGGACATATAGCAGATTTTCGCCGCATCTGGCAAGCAATAGCACCATTAGTAGACAAATTGCAGCTAGTAGCAATAAGCTGCCCAGATGGTGCTGACCTGATTGATTATTTGCAGTCATTATATGAAATAATCCAGCCCCTACCCTGTCAGTTAATCTGGCAAGCAGACGGGCGTCCTATGAGTGGCGATATCGGCGCGGGAACGACTCACGCCACAATTAAATTAGCTCAAAAAGTCCTAGCAGCAGAATTACCGGGCTATGTCCAGCTAGCAGGAGGAACTAACAACTACACCGTTAGCCTCCTGAAGTCAGCCGGACTCCGGTCTGAGGTTGCTGGAGTAGGCTACGGGAGCTATGCCCGCGTCTTACTATCGCCAATTATAGACCAGCTAGAAACAAGGCTGGAACAGAATTCTGAGTCACCACGCTTGGAATCATTGCCAGAACTACTCTGGCAAGCAGTGACCCTTGCTCATTCATTAGTTGTGCAACTGAAATCGCCTATGAAAGTGCTTGAAACCTCCCATTTATAGCACGGGGTAAGACTCTGTGCATCTACTTCCGCCTACCCTTTGCTGTCCCACAAAGTCAAGAGCTAACGTCAATATGGTGAATCTGAAAATTATCAACAGTTCCGATTTTTCGGGCCGTCCGCGGACCGAGCACCAGCTCTCAATTGCATCGCCAGAGGTTGCAGACATTACTGTCGAGCGCATGGAGATTACGGACAATCTGAATAAGTTGCTAGATATCCTGCCAGAGTCAATCCGGCATCAGCTGGAGAATCACGCATCGCGGGATAGTTTGATTGAGGTGGTTTTGGATCTGGGCAGACGACCAGAAGCTCGATTTCCCACATCTGCGGAGTACATTGCCTCCGATGCGGTTAGCAGTGAAGACCTGCATTATTGCATTCAGAGAGTGGGAAGCTTTAGCGGTGATAACCGCGCTGGCATCGAACAAACTCTGCACCGGATCAGCGCTATTCGCAATCGCAAGGGCGAGATCATCGGTCTAACTTTGCGAGTTGGTCGAGCAGTCTTCGGGACCATTGGCATGATCCGCGACCTGGTAGAAACAGGTCAGTCTATTCTGATGCTGGGGCGTCCAGGGGTTGGTAAAACAACTGCCCTGCGAGAAATTGCCCGGGTCCTGGCCGATGAATTGAATAAGCGGGTGGTGATTATCGACACCTCTAATGAAATTGCTGGAGATGGTGATATTCCTCATCCTGCGATCGGTCGCGCCCGTCGGATGCAGGTTGCCCGCCCGGAACTCCAGCATCAGGTGATGATTGAAGCGGTGGAAAACCACATGCCAGAAGTGATCGTGATTGATGAAATTGGTACGGAATTGGAAGCTCTGGCAGCTCGGACGATCGCGGAACGGGGAGTGATGCTGGTGGGAACTGCTCACGGAAATCAGATCGAAAACCTGATTAAAAACCCTACCCTTTCTGACTTAGTGGGTGGCATCCAGGCAGTAACTCTCGGAGATGAGGAGGCGAAACGTCGGCGTTCTCAGAAAACCGTGTTGGAGCGTAAGGCACCACCGACCTTTGAAATTGCGGTGGAAATGCTGGAACGGCAGCGTTGGGTGGTACACGAACGGGTGGCAGAAACGGTTGATAGTTTGCTGCGGGGCAATAAACCAAATCCCCAGGTGCGAACTGTGAGCGAAACGGGTAAAGTTGTGATTACTCACGCGCTCTCAACTGCCCCAACGGAAAGTATTGCTCCCCACTCCCAGGGGGGGTCTCTTGGGATAGCTAGTCGCACAAAAGAAGAGACGCCGCGCGTTCCTTTCCCAGGAGCAAATGGTTGGCGGGCATCTGGGCAGATGAAACCGGTGCCCCACGATCCATCGTTGTCTTCCGAGCAGATGTTCGAGCAGATGCTGGATGCATCTGCGATCGCACAAGACGATTTCTTTGCTCACACTTTACCAGACCAGACATCGGACATTCTAGCTCGCGGCCCGAATGGGGAAGATTGGCCCCTGCATGTTTATCCCTATGGCATTAGTCGTCACCAGTTGGAACAGGTGATCCGCACTCTGAAATTACCAGTAGTCTTGATCAAGGATATTGATAGTGCTGATGTAGTTTTGGCCCTGCGATCGCATGTGAAGAACCACACCAAGTTAAAGCAAATGGCCAAGTCCCGTCAGGTGCCCCTGCACACTCTCAAGTCCAATAACGTACACCAGATCGTCCGCGCCCTCAAGCGCTTGCTGGATATGGACGAGATGACGGCGGCATCAGTGGATCTGAATCTATTTTCTGCCAGCGGTACCGATGACGAGATTGAAGCCCTGGAAGAAGCGCGACTGGCCGTCGAGCAAATCGTGATTCCCAAGGGACAACCGGTGGAACTGCTACCCCGATCTGGGAAGGTGCGCAAGATGCAACACGAGTTAGTGGAACATTATCGGCTCAAGTCTAATAGTTTTGGTGAAGAGCCTAACCGGCGTCTGCGGATTTATCCGGCTTAGTCGCCCAGGGATCCCCCCTAACCCCCCTTAGAAAGGGGGGGACCGGAAAGCCCCGCCTGGGCGGGGTTTAGAGGTTTTATGGGGGGATGGTCTCTTTTTGGTGCGGCAAATTTATTTTAAATTTGTTGCCAAAATGCGAGACTTGGTGCTACAGTAATATTTTAGTGGCTGAAAATAATCAGACCCTCTCTGGAGAGGTGGCCGAGTGGTTGAAGGCGCAGCACTGGAAATGCTGTTTAGTGGTAACGCTAACGAGGGTTCGAATCCCTCCCTCTCCGTTCTCCAGTCCAAGAAGCGACATCAGCGCTAGACGATGCCAGGCTATCTGCCGGCGATCGCTTGTAGGGTGGGCACCGCCCACCAGACAGGGCATCGGTCGGCGATCTGGTTGCGCCGGTGTACGGCGGTTGTTACATTTTACATCTTCACCGAGAATCTGTTGATGCCGTGCCCCTACAGGGTCTGACGGTTTATGGAGCGATCGCATGTATTGGGCATAACCTGGCATGGGGCGATCGCATGTATGGAAAGAACGTATCGGGTAGGGGCGCAGCGTCAGCGTATCGGCAAATTAACGGCTTTACCCGAAAATTAGGTCTCGCCGTGCCCCGGTGGTTGATGAACGATCGCATGTATTGGGCATGACCTTACCTGGGGTGATCGCATGCATTTGCCGATCGCGTCCGGCCCGGGGCACGGCGCGATAAAATTGACTAATTTTTACGAAAAATTTATGATGCCGTGCCCCTACAGGGTCTGAGGGTTTATGGGGCGATCGCATGTATGGGGCGTGACTGTTTATGGGGCGATCGCATGTATGTAACAAACGTATCTGGTAGGGGCACGGCATCGGCAAATTAACTGCTTTACCCGAAAATTATATCACGCCGTGCCCCGGTAGTTTATGAACGATCGCATTTATTGGGCCTGACTGTTTATGGGGCGATCGCATGCATTTGCCGATCGCGTCCGGCCCGGGGCACGGCGCGATAAAATTGACTAATTTTTACGAAAAATTTATGATGCCGTGCCCCTACAGGGTCTGACGGTTTATGAAGCGATCGCATGTATTGGGCATAACCGGGCATGGGGCGATCGCATGTATGGAAAGAACGTATCGGGTAGGGGCACAGGGTCGCGCGTATCGGCAAATTAACGGCTTTACCCGAAAATTAGGTCTCGTTGTGCCCCGGTGGTTGATGAACGATCGCATGTCTGAAGCGATCGCATGTATCGTCAAGGCGATCGCCTTTGAGTTACAGTTAGACGAGGCGACTGATGGCGTATTCAGAGTTCCCACTGGAGACCCCTGGAAACGAGGTGAACAAGGAAGCATGCAATGGTACAAAATATTTCTAAACATTTAACTTTGTCTGAGTTTCTCAAGCTACCAGAAACTGAACCTGCTAGTGAGTATATTGATGGTAAAATTATACAGAGGTGCTTTGCTGACGGCGATCCATTCCGATCGCAGTGTTCGGACTCGTACAGGAGATTCTCCAAAATAAAACATAGGGTTTCCCAAGCCCGATCGCCCTTATCCCAACCTATCTCATTATAGACTACCCGTAACGTAAGGTGGGCAGTACACACCCTACATTTTATTGTAAAATCTCCATAACCACAGCATTCCTGTAGCCAACCCATGACCTATTACATCTCACCCCGCTTCCTCAACATAGTCTCCGTTCACCTCACCAAAAACTTTCTAGAACTTCCAGGAGTACGAGTGCCCCTCATTCTCGGCATACATGGGCGCAAAGGAGAGGGAAAAACTTTCCAATGCGAATTGGTTTTCGAGAAAATGGGAGTCGAAGCTATCCACATGTCAGCGGGAGAGTTAGAAAGTCCCGACGCCGGAGATCCTGCCCGCCTGATCCGCCTCCGCTATCGGGAAGCAGCAGAATTAATTAAAGTCCGGGGCAAAATGGCCGTCCTGATCGTTAATGATTTCGATGCAGGGGCAGGACGCATGGACCGAGGCACCCAATATACTGTCAATACCCAGCTAGTGCATGGCACTCTTATGAATATCGCCGACCACCCCACAGACGTGCAACTTCCTGGCAGTTATGACGCTACCCCTCTCCATCGCGTCCCCATTATCATCACCGGCAACGACTTTTCTACCCTCTATGCACCCCTAATTCGCGACGGTCGCATGGCCAAATTTTACTGGGAACCCGATCGGGAAGACAGACTCGGCATAGTCGGCGGCATATTTGCCGAAGACGGGTTATCTCCCCAGGAGATCGAACAACTGGTGGATACCTTCCCCAAACAGGCCATCGACTTCTTTGGCGCCCTGCGATCGCGCCTTTGGGACGAACAGATCGTCGAGTTCATCCATAATGTAGGAATAGAGAAGGTTTCCGCATGCGTAGTCAACAGTGCCGACAAACCGCCAGAATTTCAAAAGCCAGATTTCAGCCTCCCAAGATTAATAGAATTTGGCCAGCAGATGGCCGGCGAACAGCAGCGGGTAGAGACCATGCAGCTATCGCGAGAGTATAACCAAAACCTGTACTTGGGCGATCGCGCGCCAGTTACCCCACCAGCACCACAACCGGAGACAACCCCGACTCTCACCAGCAGCAATGGATCATTGCAGAGAACGGAACTCACTCCAGAAATAGTCCAACAGCTGCAACAGCTACTAGCCAGCGGTTATCACATAGGCATAGAATACGCCGATCGACGGCGTTTCCGCACCGGTTCCTGGAAAAGCGCCCAATTAATTACCACCTCTACAGAGTCCGACGCCATCGAAACAGTCTCAAGCATCTTAGGAGAACATACCGGCGAATACGTGCGGATAATAGGCATCGACCCCAAAGCCAAGCGGCGAGTTGTCGAACAGATTATCCAACGTCCCGCCAGTTAGCACCGGCATTATTGAGGCCAAATTTTCAGAAAAGTAGCACAAAAAAGCAATTCCCATGTTATAGTAGAGAAGACCTGGACCCAGGCGGTGACAACGCCCAAACCTTGTCAGGACGGAAGTAGCAGCAATAAGGGATGCTTGTCGCAGGCGTGGACTCCGGGTCTCCTCTTACTCTCGAACCCATCGACCCCGGAGCGCTCGCCAATCGCGAGCCAAAAAAATTTCTCCAAAAGAAGCACAAAAAAGGCAGTCTCATGTTAAGGTAGAGAAGACCTGGACCCATGCGGTTACAACGCCCAAACCTTGTCAGGACCGGAAGGTAGCAGCAATACGGGATGCTTGTAGCAGGCGTGGACTCCGGGTCACCTCTTGAAAGGAGCGACAGTCAGTATGCCTGGTTTTGGAGATAAGGTAAAAAAAGCTTTTTACCTGGGAGTGGGGCTAGTTTCCTATGCGGGAGAGAAAGCGAGTGGCACCATAGGCGAACTGCAACAGCAAGCCCAAAAACTCGCTGATGAAATGGTAGAACGGGGAGAAATCACCGCAGAAGAAGCCCGTAAGCTAGTTGATGAGATGATTGCCAAGGCGCAGCAACAGGTACCGCCGAAGTCAAGCAAGAACGCAACTCCATCGGAACCTCGCAGGATAGAGATATCGGATGAAGATTCCCCCCAAGAGAATGATGAAAATGTGAACAACCTACGCGATCAAGTCACAGAACTGCAAGAAGAACTCCGCCGTCTGCAGCATGACTAGGATCGCTCCAGCGAACGGGGACCGGCGATCGCACCCCCAGGCCACCAGAAAGTTCAACCCTGACAACTGACTGACTGTGGGCAGGGCCCACCGAACCCAACTGACAACTGACAACTTATGGATGATTGGCAAAAAGATTTTTTTGGACTTCTCGAAGCGGTGACTAGCGAGGTAGAAAAGTTTTTTAGCGAAGTAACTGAAGAAGTCTCAGAGTTTGTAGATGCGTTAGCCGAAATTTCTGAGGAAATATCTCAAGAACTCCAGTCAGCCTTCGAGAGCGAGTTGAGCGAGTTGGAAGAATATATAAACGATCTAGTCGATCCGATCGTAGTTCTTTATATAGAATTTGATGGGGAACCGTCCGAACCATACTACCCCGAAGGCGAAACGGGAGACCCTGTCCAGAACAGTCATCCAGCCTGCATAGGTTGTCGTCATTACCACGGTCAAGTTTATGGCGGTAATATGTTCGTATGTGCCATGCATCCCTACGGTTGGGAATCAGAAAATTGTCCTGACTGGGAATCAAATTGAGGCGTTACACCAACTCGGGGATGATGGTTGGTAAAGGCTAATGGCTAATAGCTGATAGCTAATAGTAATATAGGCGTTGCACATTCTTGGGATGATGGTGATATTTTCCCTTTTTGCTAATTGCAGAGGACGAAGTCGCGCAGCGGAGGGGGCCCGGATCGTGCAGGAGCGCTATTGCTAATTGCTCTCTGGACAAAAAGCGACATCTTTCGACATAGCTCACTGGCAAGAATTGCTCATCAACAACCCTTATCATCCCATAATTGTGCAACCCCGTAATATATATCCAAATATGTTGCACATTTTTACCGATGATAGCAGCCAATTGTTAAAATTTGCGCTCTGGCAGAGGACGAAGTCGCGCAGCGGAGGGGACCCGGAGCGTGCAGGAGCGCTATTGCTAATTAAAAAGAGGAAATCGATATTTATGACTACAAATGACGATTCTCTTGCCCGCCATTGACAATTAGCAATTAGCAATTAGCAGCCCTCATCATCCCGTCATTGTGCAACGCCCCAAATATAAATAGGCGTTGCACATTTTTACCGATGATAGCAGTCACTGGTTGCAAATTGCCGTTCCCAGGCGGGAGGCAGGGAAACTACGAACTACGAACTACGAACTACTTATTAGAGGGTCTCATGTCGGGTAATACTGGGGGTAAAAAAGATGCTCACTGGCCCGTTATGAGGTGGTGGTACTGTAGTCGATGGCCAACATTGCCCGATCGCCTGGTGGCAGAGGATCATATCCAGTAAATATGTAACACGCATATATGATAAATTGTAGTGAATAATATGGGTTTGGATAGCTCTTTTCCCAAGTTTTTCACATTCGGTTTGTAACTTAAAAAAAAGCAGCCTGGTATGAATCCAGGGAAATATAGGAAATTAGCAAATATGACAAGTATCTGCGTGACAAAAAAAAATGACACATGTCCAAATCATCAATTAGAGGTATTGCCCTTGTCCGAGCAAGATGAAATAACCTCCCTCGTCAGTCACGAACTGCGCACACCTCTGACCTCAATTCGCGGAGCGCTGGGTCTTTTGCTCAGTGGGAAGCTAGGCTCCCTATCTCCACAAGGTATGCGGATGCTGGAAATTGCCGTCAATAATACAGACCGCCTACTGCGTCTGACCAAAGCGATCGAGAAGGTCTCGAATGAAACAGCTAACTGCATGAGCGTTGTCTCCGCTGCGGCAATGGATCGCTTACGCTTAGAAGCTGACCTGTCTGAAGCTATATCACGCCAAGAGTTTCAGCTTTTCTACCAACCGATAGTATCTCTAGAAACTAACAGGATTACTGGTTTTGAAGCGTTGCTCAGGTGGCAGCATCCGGTGCGGGGTTTTGTTTCCCCAGCCGAGTTTATCCCTCTAGCAGAAAAAATGGGACTGATTAACCAGCTGGGCCTGTGGGTTATGCGTCAAGCTTGCCACCAATTAAACTCCTGGCAGCAGCAATTTCCTTCTCAAGAGCCTCTGACGGTTAGTGTCAATTTATCTAGCAAACAATTGTCGCAACCGGATTTGGTGAAGCAAATAAAACAGATTTTAGAGGAGACTAACCTGAGTAGCAGCAGCTTAAGGCTGGAAATCACTGAAAGTACCTTGATTTTAAATCCGGTAGCAGCTCTCGCCTCCCTCCGGGAACTGAAAAATTTCGGGATTCAGCTGTATATGGATGACTTTGGCACTGGTTATTCATCATTGAGTCGTTTGCAAGATTTGCCCATTGACGTATTGAAGATTGACCGCTGCTTCGTGAGCCAGAAGAAATGGGATATGATCCGGGTAATCATGCTCCTGGCTTCCAGTTTGGGACTGCAAGTGATTGCCGAAGGTGTAGAAACGGTAGAAGAAGTCGCACATCTCCAACAGGCTGGATGCCAGTTGATGCAGGGAGACTTTTTCTCTCAGCCAGTCAACGCAATAGCGGCAAAAGCATTAATGGCAGCACCCAAGACTAGCCAGCAGTGCATGCACTGACTGTCAGCAATGATCTAGAGCGTCGGTCCATTAATAATGCGCCGACATTTTTGGCAATCCGCGATCCGACGGAAAATCGTTCTTCTGCTCGTTTCCCGCTGTTCACGCTCTGGCCCTGTGGGGTCTCGCTCCGGAGGCTCACAATTGTTACGATCGCTGCCAAATTTAGTACATGCACATTTTCTTGTTTTTGTCAAGGACTTCTACGCTTTCCGACGCTCTAGGGATCTCCTAGGTTTATAGTGGCAAATATAATGAATTTCTAAAATTTGTGGAGATAATTAATGGGTCTCCTTGGGTTTTGGTGATAAGTAAAGCTCATATATACGCCAAATCAAGGCTTGAGCGCCTTTTTAATCTTGGCAAATTGTATCTCAGGATACAATTTACACCAAAAACCCAGGGGAGCCTAATTAATTAAGGCTGAAACCCCTGATTTGGCGTGACGCTCGGCTTGACTTATCACCCAGAGCCAAATTTAGTGGGAAAAATCTGCTTGTTCTTCCTATATTTTTCACATTCTATACCTAGACTGAGAAAGTGTAAGAGTTAGATAAGGAGTTGGCCAAGATGAACAGCACATTACAGAGTCAGAAGTTAAGGCGCCAGATCAATTGCACTCCGACGGTGGGAGCGAACGGGCCGATCGCTGTAGGGTTTGGGGGTGCTAGCTTAGAGGCACGCACTCATTTGGCCACAATTCAGGGGGCCCTGAGCCTTCTGCGTCGTGGGCGATTCGATCTTCAATCTAGTCAAGCTCAGCGTCTGATGGAAATTGCTACCGATAGTACAAACTGTTTGTTACATGGGAAGGAGGGGCTGTCCAACCAGCAACAACCGTCAATCAGCCGGTCCGAAGCACCTCAGGCGCAGTTGCAGCTGTACGGAGCGAGTAACAGCAAAAAACGCAAAAAGTCAATACGTATCCGTCGTATATGTAAGGGCTATGAGCAGGGTCAACAGTTGCAAGCAAGTGAAGCCCGCTTCCGCAATATCATCACTAACAGCGCCGATGGCATTTTCATTGTTGATAATCAGGGCCTGGTCAAATATGCTAACCCAGCAGCGGCATCTCTGTTTAACACCACAGCGGACGAACTTTTAGGCAAAACGCTGTTTGGGGAACTGGTGATGGAAGTCGATGAGGAAATAAACACTAGACCGATCTATAAGGTCGGACAGCCAGATTCTGGTCCGGCGCGGGTGGTGCAAACTCACGTGCAGCTGCTGCGGAGAGATGGCCGTACAGCAGTAGCAGAAATGCAGGTTGTAGAGACGGAATGGGAAGGTCATGTGGCAGTGGCATACCTAGTTTCCCTACGGGATATTACCGATCGCCTGCGAGCAGAAGAAGAGCGCGATCGCTTCTTTACCCTTTCCCTAGACATGCTCTGCATCGCTAATTTCGACGGTTACTTCAAGCGGATCAATCCGGCCTGGGAAAAAACTCTAGGATATACAAAAGAAGAACTGTTCGCCCAACCATTTATCGAATTTGTCCATCCCGACGATCGGGCGGCTACCATTGCCGAAATTCAGAAGATTATCGCTGGTGTGGAGACAATTTCTTTTGAAAATCGCTACCGCTGCCAAGGAGGAGAATACCGATGGTTACTCTGGAGCGCCACTTCATTCCCGGAGGAGCAATTGATTTACGCCACCGCTCGCGACATTACGGAGCGCAAACAGGTAGAAGTTGCACTGAGGCTCTCGGAAGCTAAAGAGCGCGATCGGGCGACACAGTTGTCAAAAACTATCGGTGAACTCAAGCAGACTCAAGGACAGCTAGTTCAGGCGGAAAAAATGTCCAGTATCGGACAGCTGGTAGCGGGGGTAGCTCACGAAATTAATAATCCTATCAACTTTATTCACGGCAATCTCGATCATGTCAACCAATACACTCAAGACCTGCTCGACCTGCTGGAACTATACCAGCTGCAAGTTTCCGAGCCTAGTCCGGAGATTGCCGCCCTGAGAGAAGCGATCGATCTGGAGTTTTTGATGGCCGACTTGCCCAAAGTTTTAGACTCGATGCGCATGGGGACTGACCGAGTTCGGGAAATTGTGCGATCGTTGCGGAACTTCTCTCGCGTAGATCAAGCGGAGGTCAAGGCGGTTGACATTCATGAGGGCATAGATAACACGCTACTGATTTTACAGCATCGCCTCAAGGCATCAGGTGGAAAAAAACAGATTCAAGTTGTCAAGGAGTATGGTGACTTGCCTCCGGTGGAGTGCTATTCCGGACAACTGAATCAGGTATTTATGAATATTCTGAGTAATGCGATCGATGCTCTCGACTCAGCAAGAGATCATCAACAACAGCCTAGCATTTGCATTGCTTCGGAAATGCTAGAGAATAACCATGTAGTCATCAGAATTGCTGACAATGGCTCGGGCATACCGCCGGAAATCTTAAACAGATTATTCGATCCATTTTTCACAACCAAACCTGTGGGCAAGGGGACCGGGTTAGGGTTGTCTATCAGTTACCAAATTGTGGTAGAAAAGCATGGCGGACTGTTGAAATGTCAATCTGAACCCGGTCAAGGGACTGAGTTTTGGGTAGAAATTCCGGTGCGGTGCTCTCATGTTACGAGGCCAAATTAGAGTTGCCACCCCAAAGCTGCCGCTATCTGATTGGCTAACATCACGGGATCGAAGGGTTTTGTCAGCACTGTTGTTACCCCCAACTGAGCATAGCGCAGCTGTTCAGCAGCCTGCACCTTAGCTGTTAAGAAAATCACGGGAATGTTTTTAGTGCTAGGGTTATTCTGTAGCTTTTGAAAGGTAGTGGGACCGTCCATGTCCGGCATCATCACATCTAAAAGAATGGCATCAGGCTGTTGTGCTTCAGCTGTTGCCAACCCATCCCTACCAGAAGCTGCTGTCATTACCTCCCAACCGCTACTGATTTCCAGGCTGAGTTGAGCGACTTCCCGAATATCGGCTTCGTCATCAATAACCAGAATTTGTTTTACCGTCATATTCCTATTTCTTGTACGTGGCTATTATCTCATTATGTAGGCGTTTTGTCTTCTTGAGGTGGGGTAATAAATACAATCTCTATCAAGGGCAGATCGGTTTTGGTAATTATGCTGGCAGAGTAAAACAGAAAGTGCTGCCCTCACCTCCAACGCTTTCAGCCCAAATGCGACCGCCATGCTGCTGTATAATCTGGCGACAGATGGCTAGGCCCAAACCAGTGCCTCCTTTTTCGCGGGAGTCGGAAGCATCAACTTGTTGGAAACGTCCAAAAATGGTCTCAAGTTTGTCAGCGGGAATGCCTCGTGCTGCATTTAGATAATATCAATCAGTTGAAAATTGAAAATAGTTATAAATGTTCATTGGCGTTGCACATTTTTTAGTTAGCAGGCGCGATCGCTCCGGTCGCTCTTCCAGTAGCTTTAGCTTCATGAAGGGCCCCATCGGCTGCTAGATAGAGGGAATGCAACGAGGTACCATTTTCCGGATATTCCGCGACGCCGGCACTGAAAGTCACCTGTAGCTGCTCGATACCGGGAACCCGAAAAACTAAAGTCCGGAATATCTGCAAAACTTCATTGAGGCGAGTCGCCCCATCTAATTTAGTCATGCCATACATTCCCACCAGGAACTCCTGACCGCCCCAGCGGGCAACTATATCCTCACTGCGAAAATGCTGTTGCAGGATTTTTCCTAAGCGCTGAAGCACCTGGTCCCCTACAATATGGCCGTACTGGTCGTTCACCCGCTTGAAATTGTCTAGATCTAGTATAGCCAAGCACAGTGGTTGATGATGGTGCTGACATAGATCCAGATATTGGTTCAACTGTTTGGTAGCGTTGCGGCGTGTGGCCACACCAGTCAGTTGATCGACTTCTTCCAGACGCAGTAACAGTCGGGTACGTTCGAGCCGGTTAAAGATGCGGGTGACTAACTCTGGTTCTCTGACAGGTTTGCTAATATAATCATCTGCCCCCGCTTGATATATGCTATCGATAATTTTGCTGTCTCTGTGGGCCGTGATAAAAATGATGGGGAGCCCACTCCAGGTACTATCATTGCGGACTATCTGGCACAGTTCAATGCCGTTGAAGTGGGGCATTTCCACATCCAGGATCAGCAGGTCTGGATTGATCTTTTCTAAGGCTTGCCAAAACTGGCGGGGATCTGCGAGTGTATGTAATTGCACTCCATAAGGCTCAAGGAATTGCCGTAGTATTTTCAGCAGTAGCCGGTCATCATCTACCGCTAGCACTTTCGCTTCTGACTTGCCCGAAGCTTGCAGCACTTCCTCTACTACCTCAAATACCTCGGCAAACCATTTTACTGGCTTGGGTAAATAGCGCTTAGCACCCAAACGGACCACCGCCAACCGATTGCTCAACTCATCCTGCTGGGCCCAGCACAGCACTGGCATATCGGGAAATTGAGCGGTGAGCGTTTCTAGCAACACCAAACCCCGATCGATTGCCGGGTCCAGCAGCACAACATCAGGAATCTGAAGATCGATCGCAGCTTTTGCCTGGTTGGAGTCGCGAGCCACAACTAAGCGCATATGCCAATTTTCAGCTTCTTTGAGCAACCGAGAAGTTAGTTCAATATCGCCGTCCACCACTAACAGTATTGAGCTGAGATTATTTGTGTTTTTTGATTTGGATATTTCTGGGAACCATCCAGACGAATCAGGCCCCTTTTTCCCCTGGATTTCTTCACGCAGGAGTGCGATCGTAGCTTGCAGATCTTTCTGAAAATAATTTCGCTTGCTAGAAGCTAATTCAAGATGATGCAGGGCTAATTGTGAGGGCTCGTTTCCGCTAGCTATTAGCCTCGCCACTTCTTCTAACCAATCGTCGATCACCCGCGCCAGATGACCCGCCTCCTGGAAGCCAAACATTCCTAAAGAACCAACCAGCTTGTGAGCTTCGGTTTGCGCACTCTTGAGCAATTCGGACGTCAAGGTGCCTGTCTTTATAGCTACTGCTGCTTGTTCTAAGATCGATATGCGATCGAGAATTGGTTGCTTAAATTTCTGCCAAGCTTCAGCGACCGCCTGGTTTGTCGGAGCGATCGCACTTAAAGATTTAGTTTTTTTTCTATCTGTCAAAGGCTTGAGGCGATAGCCCAGACCGTAAACCGTTTCTATCACATCAGAGGTCCCAGCTTCTTTCAGCTTGCGCCGCAGCCCTTTGATATGAGCGCGGACTGTATCTTCTCCCGGAGGGTCTTCAAAGGACCAAAGATGTTCCATAATGGTGCTGCGGCTGAGGACGCGGCGGGGATGTCGCAGGAATAGCAATAACAAACTATATTCCTTCGGCGAGGGACTCAGGGGCACTCCCTTGTAACTACATTCACAGGTACTAGGATCCAGACGTAGATCTCCCCACTCTAGCACTGGCGCACCTGAAGCCTTCGGACGACGCAGCAAGGCCCGAATCCGCGCAAATAGTTCCTGGACCGTGCAGGGTTTGACCACATAATCATCAGCCCCTGCATCTAATCCCGCCACCTTATCAGCACTTTCTGCCTTGGCCGTCAACAGCAGAATCGGTCCGCTATAGCCGAATTGCCGTAACCGCCTACACAAGCTAATCCCGTCCAGCTTCGGGAGACTGACATCGAGCAACATCAAGTCATAGGTAAAAGCTTGGCCATAATCCCAACCCTCTTCCCCATCGCGAGCCACATCAACTACATAATGCTGTGCCGTCAAAGCTGCGCTCAGGGTTTGGGCTAGAGCGTCGTCATCCTCAACTAACAAAAGTCTCATAACCTTTGCTCAACGATCAATGCTCAATTACTAGCAAGAGCTATCTTGGTGGACGCCGCCGTTGCAGAAAATCAGGAATATCCAATCCGGGTTTGTTTTCCGGCTCCGTCGTCGGCCCTGGTTTGGTTTTTGTAACTGTGCGCGGTTCCACATTAGCTCCTCGCTCTCTGCTAACTGGTGGTGCTTGAACTTCACCAGTGAAGCCAGTAGCGATCACGGTAATTCTGACTTCACCCTCAACCCGGTCATCTATCACCGCACCAAAAATAATATTGGCGTTCGGATCGACCGCTTCGTAAATCACCTCAGCTGCTGCATTCACCTCATGCAAAGTCAGGTCGCTACCGCCAGTAATGTTAAAAACAACACCTTTAGCACCAGAAATCGAGGTTTCCAGCAATGGGGAAGAAATTGCGGCATAAGCGGCCTCACTAGCTCGGGATTTGCCCGAACCGCCTCCGATCCCCATCAGGGCCGAGCCAGCATCTGCCATTACCGCTCGGATATCGGCAAAGTCTACATTAACTAGACCCGGGACTGTAATGATATCTGAAATTCCTTGCACCCCTTGGCGTAGAATGTCATCAGCCACGCGAAATGCTTCTTGGACTGGGGTCTGTTCTGAAATCGCCGATAATAGCTTATTGTTCGGGATGATAATCAGGGTGTCTACCCGGCTTTTCAAGGCTTCAATACCTTCATCGGCTTGGTTCGTGCGACGCCGTCCCTCAAAGCTAAAGGGGCGAGTCACTACCCCCACTGTCAATGCTCCCATTTCCTTTGCCACTTCCGCTACGATCGGGGCGGCACCGGTGCCCGTTCCACCTCCCATACCAGCCGTGATAAAAACTAGGTCTGCACCTTCTAAGGCGATCGCCAGTTCTTCCCGAGATTCTTCAGCTGCCTTTTGACCGATAGCTGGATTTCCACCAGCCCCCAGTCCTCGGGTCAGCTTTTGTCCTATTTGCAGGCGTCTGGAGGCTGCTGAATGCACTAATGCTTGGGCATCGGTGTTGATTGTCCAAAATTCTACTCCAGCCACTTCGCTAGCGATCATGCGGTTGACAGCATTGCCGCCACCTCCGCCAACACCAATCACTTTGATTTTCGCTATGCTGCTGGGCACGATATTGTCATTTAATGGTTCTTCTGCAAACCCGCGACCATCCCGGGACGGTGCCATTTGAAATCCCGCATTCCGGAAGGGGTTGGCGGCGTCCACTGCCTTTGAATAGCTAGATTTATGTTCGCCATTGGAGCTGATGTTAGCAAGGGATGGCGAGGCCACTCCCACCGCAGGCTGAGTCTGATTAACAGGTGTCATAGGCAATTAAGTAATTCTCCAGTCAATGACGCTGGTTATATTTAAGCAGCTAACTATGTTTATGTCACATGGTAGCCTTTTACCAAGGTAACAGCAGCCAAGAATAATCCCGACAGGGGGACAGGGGGACGCGGGTACAGGGGGAGAGGGGATAATATGTATTCTATTTGACATTATCTGACTTCATTTGAATTGAAGGTGAGGCGGGATTGGTCAAGTCAATGTAGGCTATTTGGCTAGAATTTATCTGTGATGGCAGCTGCTGCATTTGAGCGAGAGTCAAAAGTTGAGTGGCAAACTGCGAGCTGTAAGAGCCCACATGAACTATCCCCAGCTCTGTGTTCAAAATCAAATTTCTGGGGTTTTGCCAATCAATTGTCAATATTTTCACTGGACAGCGGCTGATTGCTTGATACACTGCTTCCCAGTGAGCTTGATATTGCTCTGGCGAACCAATGACGGTGAGGTCGGGTAATGGAAATGAACCGCTGACATTAGTATAGCTGTCTTTGGGCATCAATACACCCTGTGAATCTAGCAATCCTAGCACCTTTGACTGTCCTGACGAGTTAACGGCGAGAGCCACTGGCTCTCGTTCGAGGACCTCGATTATTAGCCTGGGTGGTAACAGATGGCGACTGACTGTTGCCCTGGCGATCGGGGCCGAGCCAGCGAGCGTTCTAGCAATATCTTGGGGTTGCAGGCTCCACAGGGATTGGGGATAATCGATCGGTAGCGCCAAGCGAATCGCCTCAACCGAAAGCAATTCATTGCCGACGATCTCCACCTGTTCGGGTTGACGGATCACCCAACCGGGCCGGGCGATCGCCCAGACGACACCGCCAGCTATGCTGCTGACAGCTACCGTGCGCCAGATGGTCTGCAAAATTTTCCGACGCCTCTGTGATCGCAATTTTTGACGTCGATGAGCCAATTGAGCTTGAGATACCTCTTCGATGATTGTCATCAATCCGCGCGGCCACTAGCTGAAGAACGAAAGGGAGTGAATTGCTCGCTCTCTGGAAAGAGAGCACTATTATATATTATGATAGTAAGGGCAAAAATTGTATATTGAGATAGAAGGATGCTCCGCTCCATAAATTTCTAGCTCCTGCCCAGCCCTGCCCGATTTTAAGCTATCGTTGTAAGCAAACTAACAATAGCCCTGTATAGGTATGAAAAAGTTTCTAGTTCTGTGCTTGTTTATATTGGGGCTGTCTATGGCCCTGTTAAACTTCAAAGGTCTGGCCCATACCGGAGAGTGGAGGTCGATCGTACTGGACTTTCGGGAAGATAAGGCGGGCCTGATAACCGACCAGGTGGGGGCGATCGCGTCAAAATACGGGGTTACTCCCAGATTAAACAGCGAGTTTTCAGATGCGGACAATGTCTATATCGTAGAGGGCGATCGGGCATTGCTCTCAGCCCTGAGAAGTTCCGAACTGAAGGATTACACCGAATACATCGAGCCTAACTATGTCTACGAGACTAGCTTGATACCCAACGATCCGGACTATCCCCAGCAGTGGAATCTTCGCAGCATTAACATTGAGCCCGCTTGGGATGAAACTAAGGGTGATGGGGTGACGGTGGCGGTGCTGGACACGGGCATCAGTAGGGTCCCCGACTTACAAGACACCAAGTTCGTCCCAGGCTACGACTTTGTCAACGATCGCATCGAAGCAGACGATGATGTGGGTCACGGTACTCATGTTGCTGGTACTATCGCCCAAACCACCAATAACGAGTATGGCGTGGCTGGCATCGCCCACGAAGCCAAACTCATGTCCCTCAAGGTGCTGTCTGCCAGTGGCAGTGGCACGGTGGCGGATATTGCCGAAGCGATCAAATTTGCTGCGGATAATCAGGCGAATATAATCAATATGAGCTTGGGTGGCGGTGGCGAAAGCCAATTGATGAAAGAGGCGATCGATTATGCTCACCAAAAGGGGGTGACGATCGTGGCAGCAGCTGGCAACGAAAATCATAATGCCGCTAGCTACCCCGCCCGCTATCCCCATGTGATCGGCGTTGCGGCAAGCGGTCCAGCAGCGGAAAAAGCCCCCTACTCTAACTTTGGTGCTGGTGTGGATATCTCAGCCCCCGGTGGCGTACTCACAGAAGACAGCTCTAATGGTGGGATTCTCCAAAATACGATCGATCCAGAAACTGGCAAAGCAATTTTTGCTGCTTACCAGGGCACTAGCATGGCCTCTCCCCATGTTGCAGCTGTGGCAGCTTTGGTGAAATCATCTGGCGTAGAAAACCCTGATGAAATTCTAGAGATTCTCAAGCAGTCCTCCAGGAAAGTGGCAGAAGACCCACTTAACCACTTTGGCGCAGGTCATCTGGATGCTGCGGCTGCTGTTAAACTCGCCTTGCGAGGGCAAATTAATTTCCGGGATTTTTTCCGCTGGCTACGAGATAACGGCTATCTGAATCCTGGTTTCTGGATAGATGGCGGCGCGATCGCACTCTTGCCTAAGATTGCAATGGTATTGGGTTCCTATCTGCTAGCCTGGTTACTGCGGTATTATTTCCCCTTCGGCTGGAGTTGGTCCCTGGCTACCGGTCTAGTTGCTGGCAGCAGTGGCCTATTCCCACTACGCGGCTTTTATCTGTTCGACCTGCCGCAATGGCCGTTCCGGATGATGGGCAGTTCCATTCCCGAACTGGGTAACGCCGTTACTGGCAGCACTTTGTTAAACCCTCTGTTTGCTAGTATCCTCATCCCAGCGGTGCTGGTGCTGTTGCTGCTGGGACATCCTCGCTGGAAATGGTTTGCTATTGGCACAACTCTGGGGGTCGCTAGCTGTCTGGCGGTGAATGCTGTGGTAGACCCAGGCATGTTATGGTTGGGTGCTAGCATTCCAGCCCGTCTATTCTTGCTAGTGAATGCTCTGTTATGCTTTGCACTGGCCCGTTTAGCGGTGAAAGGAGAAGGAGAGCTAGCATGAGCATTAACGTCACTGGCAAGATCGAACGCAAAGGATTTGGTCCGGGTACTTGGGCTCTGGTAACTGATGAAACTACCTATGAACTTAAAGATGCCCCGGCTGAGTTACGCCAAGCTGGACGAAAGGTCAAAGTTGAAGGTAAAGTGCGAGATGATGTCATGACTTTGGCTATGATTGGTCCGGTTCTGGAAGTTAACTCTTTTGAAATGTTGGAATAGTGCAATGCCCGAAACCAGGTTTCTCAAAGAAACCTGGTTTCTAGTCAAGCGAGGAACAGTCTTTGTGACAGCAATAACAATGATGCAGCTACTACAAACGTTATATTGCCGATTTTAACGTTTGTTGGTTTGGGCCGGTTAGACTAACGGATAACCAAAATCAACGTATGTTTGGCCCGGTTAGACGTTATTCTCACCAAAATCAACGTATGTTTGGGCCGGTTAGACGTTATTCTCACCAAAATCAACGTATGTTTGGCCCGGTTAGACGTTATTCTCACCAAAATCAACGTATGTTTGGGCCGGTTAGACTAACGGATAACCAAAATCAACGTATGTTTGGGCTGGTTAGACTAACGGATAACCAAAATCAACGTATGTTTGGGCCGGTTAGACTAACGGATAACCAAAATCAACGTATGTTTGGCCCGGTTAGACTAACGGATAACCAAAATTAACGTATGTTTGGGCCGGTTAGACTAACGGATAACCAAAATCAACGTATGTTTGGGCCGGTTAGACTAACGGATAACTCAGACAAATGCAAGTCTTGTCCAAATAAACGCTCGTCGAACCCAGCCTCTACGCTCTCTATGACTCCAGTGGTGGGTCACAAATCGTGTTTTCGATGCATTAACACTACTTGTGACCGGATCTCATTGATTACCTCGCCGCATTAGTCGATTTTGGCATTTATGCTACGAGGTCTACTGTATAACTGGTCTTTATTTCTGCGTGAGTCCCTAATCCTGGTGCTTGCCTTGGTTAATAACAAGAGTGTGTTTGTATTAGTGATTGCTGGCTCAGCTGCGCTAGGCAGTGGACTCGGTCCCCTGTCGGTGTTGCTGTAGCACTGATGTGGCGGTTTGGATTCAATCTATCTGATGACATATTGGAAATCGTATCCGGTATGGTTGCTAGTGCTCTTGTATATTTAGTTGCTAGGCTTTTCGCTCTCAACTAAGCAAAAGGCCAGAATCTTGAATAATTTAGTATCGGACTCCTAGATAATTTTACGGAATTACAAGTGTTTTCCGATGGCGAGGCAAATCAATTTGAAGTTTTATACTGTAACCTTCAATTCAGTAAGCAAAATACTTCGCTCATCAGACTTCATCATACTTTTTGAGGAGATAGAAGTCTCACGCTGAAGAAAAAAACCCCAGTTGATAGGCTGGGGGAGATAAATCAGGATGCATCTACCATTCCTTTGTTCTCGGGTTTGCCACTACTATTCGGATAACTCGCGGTAGGGGAATTTTTTCGTTGCATAGAAGAGCAACTTTTGGGAGTGCTTGCATAGTAGATCGCAGAACAAAAAACCCCAGCGGATGGGCTGGGGGAGATAAATCAGGGTGCATCTACCATTCCTTTGTTCTCGGGTTTGCCACTACCATCCGGATAACTCGCGGTAGAGGAATTTTTTTCGCTGCATGTATAGCAACTTCTGGGAGTGCTTGCATAGTAGATCGCCGAACAAAAAAACCCCAGCGGATAGGCTGGGGGATATAAATCAGGGTGCATCTACCATTCCTTTGTTCTCGGGTTGGCCTCTACCATCCGGAGAAATTTCAGCTCGATGTCGGAGGGGTAGTACGTTCCCAGGCTCTGCCTGGGAACGAGGTGCTCCGGTGGAGACATCGAAGAAGAGCAACTTTACCGGAGCGATCGAGAGTCGATCGCCGAACAAAAAAACCCCAGCGGATAGGCTGGGGGATATAAATCAGGGTGCATCTACCATTCCTTTGTTCTCGGGTTGGCCTCTACCATCCGGATAATTTATGCTGGCGGTAGGGTAATTTTGGGGGGTGCATAGAAGAGCAACTTTTGGGAGTGCTAAAGAGTCTAATTACAATTTGGCAATCTTGTCACCGGGGGCATGGAAAATATTGGGTGCTTGGACTTTCCCTGAATCTCATGGGAAGGCGTAGAAATTGAGACTAAATCAAGCTGTCAGTTATCAGTTGTCAATGCAAGCATGCAGCAGAAAGTCTCGATTTGAGAAGCAAACAGGAGTGCAGGTGAAGTGTGACTCAAGAATTTCATCTTTCTGTGACCCCAGTGGGAGCAGATACCTATTTAGTGCGGACGGAACAGGTGGCTCGTAACGTGCCACTGGCAGAAGAGCAAGTTGTCTGGCCAGTTGATAAGTGGTTAGAGCAGGCTCGTCAACTCTATTTAGATCCAATACAGGGCTTGCTAGAGACCCCTGTATTATCAGAGGAAGAACCCGCTCCCCCTGTACCCCCCGGGGGAGCACAACCAGCTCATTTATTGTCTCTGGGTCAGCAGCTCTATAAGGCGTTGTTTCAGGGTACTATTCGGGATAGTTGGCTGAAAGCTGAAATGCGGGCCCAGGACTGGGGGGAAAAGCTGCGGCTGCGGTTGGGACTGAAAACAACCGATCGCCGTTTAGCTCGCTTACCTTGGGAGGTGCTCCATGATGGCTCTCGCCCTCTTGCTACTGGCACGGATGTGGTGTTTTCTCGCTATCACCCGGTCCATGTTTCTTCTTTGAATGGCTATTGCGATCGCGAGTTATCGACGGAGCCCTTAAAGATTTTAATGGCGCTCGCGGCCCCGAGCGATCGCCAAACTCTGGAGCTGGAACAGGAAGCCCGCAACCTGCAAGCGGAACTGCAAGTGGCGAATGGGGATGTCGAGCAAATTCAACTGACAATCTTAGTGCAAGCAGACCGGGAGCAATTGACCCAAGCCTTGGAACAAGGGAAATACGATGTTTTTCACTATGCGGGCCATAGTAACCTGGGTGTCTCTGGGGGAGAGATCTATCTGGTCAGTGGCAGAACTGGTCTGACGGAAAGGTTAAGTGGGGACGATCTGGCAGGGTTGCTAGTTAACAATGGCATCCAAGTGGCGGTGTTTAATTCCTGCCGCAGTGCTGATGGGGTGGCCGAAAAGGGCGATCGCAATTTGGCAGAAACCCTAGTCTTGCGCGGTATTCCGGGGGTGTTGGCCATGGCCGAACGCATTCCCGATCAAGTGGCCCTCACTCTCAGCCGGTTGCTTTACCGCAACCTCAAGCAGGGCTATCCCATTGATTTGAGCCTGTCTCGTGCTCGACAGGGACTGATTTCTGCTTACGGTTCTCATCAGCTGTACTGGGCTTTGCCTATTCTTTACCTCCAGCCTGGGTTTGATGGTTGCCTTACCTCCAACGGCACTCGGGAATGGGATTGTCTGTCTGCGGAAATCTTGCCCCCAGAAGCTAAAATCGACCATGGGACAACTCTGAGAAATGACGATCGCTCCCTAGAACTTGGCTTATACCAGGAGGATGTCTCCGGCCACGTTCGTGATTTCCAAGCTGACAATAATTTCGGCTTGAACTTATATGGTCAAAAACAGATTAATGATGCGATCGGGGTCGATCTGCTCGCTGCCCAAGCTCATCGTAATTTTGCCGATGCCCACTATAACTTGGGGGTGGCTTTTTACGAACAAGGACAGCTCGAACAGGCGATCGCCTCTTACCTGAAGGCGATCGAAATTAATCGGGACTTCGCTGATGCTTATAATAATTTGGGCATCGCTTTCTATGAGCTGGGACGCCTTGATGAGGCGATCGCCGCTTACCAGCAGGCTCTTTTAATTGACCCCTTCCACGGTAATGCTAACTATAACTTGCATCTCGCTCGCAGGTCAGCAGGGCCACAAGTAGAAGCCGTGCCCACCGAGAGTTGGAAAGCTCAAGGGGAAAATGTGTCTGCGGATCTGGCGATCGAAAATAATAATTTATCGGCTCGTAATTTATCAATTGAGAGTAAATTTTTGAAATGGCTGTGTTTGGGCATGGGGGTAACCGCTGTCTTTTTGTTCTTCGGTTTGTTTCGCTGGCAGTCTAGCCCCCCGTTGGGAGAACTACTGCCCTACCTGGAGCCGCCAACTGCTTCGATGTCGAAGGAGACATCGAAGGCTAATTCTGATTCTGATAATGATAATATAAATATCACCGATCGCGCGGCTCAACTTTTCCGTGAAGGCAAGATATCCGCTGGCTCAACTGAGGTGGAAAAACTCTTAGACTCAGGAGTGCTTAACTTTGCCCAACAGGCCCTCGTTGCGGTGCCCAAAGACGAAATTAATCACCCCCGCATTAGTTATCTCCGGGGCCGACTGGCATGGCAGGAGATCCAACAAGGGAACGGCAACTACAGCTTGGACGATGTCCGACGTTTCTGGGAATGGGCTGCCAAACAGGAAGGAGATAATCCTATTTATTATAATGCTCTTGGTTTTGCTTATTATGCTCTTGGCGATCTGGATGCAGCTTACTCTAGCTGGCTCCAGGTACTGGGGTTGATTAAAAATTCCCAACTACCCGAGGGAGAACGGCAAGTTTGTGCTATTAATCAAGATGGACTGACTGCTTGTGCGGGGTTAGCTCTTGTGCTTTCCAAATCTGCTCAGAACCTGCCCCCTGACAAACAAGAGGTAATGATCGCTCGGGCTCTATCTTTGCACCAGCAGGTTATCCAAGCGGATCCGAACAATTTTCAGCCCCTGGCCTTAGCTAAAAATAATTGGCTCTGGACCGAAACCGCCATCGCTGATTGGCGATCGCTCTTCGAGGGAGAATGAGAAGGATAATTTAAAATCTAAAATTTAGAACTGAGCAAGATTTAATTGCTCCATTGCTCCGCCCAAAAAGCGAAGGCACTCAGGGGCTAAAAATGCCGCAACAGATATAAAACTTGGCGTTACCAGACTGCTTGTGTTAGACTGAAGAGTCAAAGAGACTGATGGGCTAAGGGTTATGTCACGGGTCTACAGTACTGAGGAGTTAATCGAAATATTGGCCAGAGAGCGTCAAGCTTGCATGCAGGGAGAGCGCCTCAATCTTAAGGCCAAAGCTTCTGGCAATCCTGCGATCGATTGCTTGCTAAACGTTGAGGGGCTGCAAAAGTTTACGGCCTATCAAGATTTTAAGGGGACGGTTCACCGCTACCAGCGCGAACACCAAGTCTCGGGTATTGTCTGGCGTATGCTGCTTGTTAAGGGTAAGACTCTCCATTATCCGGTAGTCCACGAGCATCTGATCGCTTTGCCAGGGGATCTGGAGATCCTGAAGGCCCATCAGGCGGAAGTGTTGGTATTCTGGCAAGAGGTGACGCCGGAAATGGAACTGTATTTGAGTCTTGGCAGCGGTAAGGACTACCGACCGATCGCGCCTGGGGAGGTAGAAGAACTTGCTGGCAGAACCCAATGGGCTAACCTTTGGAAATGGGAGAAGTCAGATTTTCTGGAAATGGTCTTGCAGTTGGGATGGGGAAAACCCTCTGAGGCGTCTTACCGACGGGGATGGCCCGCATCTGGTAGCGAGTACGTTCATGCTGTTAAACCTGGTGCTCGTCCCATTTGTTAAGATAGCTGGGGTGAGGAGATGAAGAGATGAGGGGAGAGATACCAGTTCAATGAACCTCAATGATTTGAAAGAAGAGGTTAGCTGTGCCTATGTTAATTTGGTCGCATCCTTTGCGGGCTACTCATTTCAAAGAGCAGATAGACGATCGGATAACGACGGTATTGACGGAACCATTAAAGTGCCTAGATGGATAGAGTCAAGTCGTCCCCAGCTTGAGGTGCAGGTGAAATGCACTTCGAGAGATGTTGTTGAAGATGATTACATTCGCTATCCTCTCAAGGTGAAAAATTATGAATAATTGAGAGTAGAAGAGACTTTAATTCCTCAGATTTTGGTTTTGATTGTACTGCCAGAAAACGTCAGTGAATGGTTTCGTCAGTCTGAAGATGAGCAGATTATCAAGCTGAGCGCATACTGGTTATCGTTGCGCGGTTATCTACCGACCAAAAATAAATACACTGAGACAGTCTATTTACCACGGACACAATTGTTTACTGTTAGCGAGATACAACAGATTATGCAGCGGATCGCAAGGGGAGAAAGGTTATGAAAGCAATTATCCGAGATGTTGATGTTCTCAATGCTATAGAACCGCCGCAGGTAGTTACATACCTGCAAGCTAATGGCTGGCATGAATATAGTAATAACGATCTGGCATCTACTTGGACTGATTCTGGAGAAAAATTAGAGGTGCTGTTACCTCTGAAACCTGAATTTACAGATTTCCATCGCCGCATGAGAGATGTTTTGGAGATTTTGGAATATGCGGAAGATCGATCGCAGTTAGAAATTATCAGTGATATTATTAATTATGATGCCGATGCGATCGCCTTGCGCGTACCTCCTCGTATTGCTGACAAAGGCAGAATTCCACTAGCAACCCATATTGAACTCATCCAATCTCTGAGAGATACCTTCCTCTGGGCAGCTTGTGCGACTATTAACAGACTTGCTTACTTTCGAGAACCCCCTTCCGAAGCCCTTGCCTATCTGGGTCAATTGCGACTCGGATTTTCTCCGCAATATCCTGCCTGCTTTGTTACTATTCTATCGCCAATTGATAGTGGTTATAGCAATGGGAACATACCATTTTCTCGCCAAGTTGTCAATAGCTGGGTGCAAGCTTTGGAGGCGATCGCTTTGGCCGCAACTCAATCTCTTTCTACGGGGAATTTATCGTCTTTTGTCGGCACGGAAGAACAGGGAGTTAGCGCTAATCTCTGCGCCGCAATTGCTCGGATATATGATATCATCGGCAATAGCAGCATCGAGATTGATTTGACTTGGTCGCCTATATTCCCCGTGGAAAAGCCCCGGCAAATTATTATCCCCGATCGGGCTTTGAGGGCGATCGCATCTATTGCCAGTCTGGGCAATAATTTTCAGGAAAATTGGCAGCAAGAGTTGCATAAAGAGCTTGTCTAAATTTGCTACATGGGGTTCATATAAAAGGGTACACTGCACTTTTTTAATCTAGCCCGCGCAGGCGGGCTTTGTTCATGTAGCCGGACCCTTTAGGGTTCGGGCGGCGATGCTACGCGAATTCCCATTTACATTACCTCTAAACTCCCTTTGTTCACATTGACTTTATTGCCTGACAACTCGACCGTCGCAGAACCCTTCTTTAAGTTAATTGCTGAAGATGTTATTTCTACCACTGCTGCTGTTGTCTTACTCATTTTTACTCCTGAGTCCGTTAACTGCACCTTAGCTTGATCCTTCTCTAGGTTGAACGCACTTTCCGTTAATTCCGCGATCGACTTGCTCTTCTTTAATCCGATCTTGTCCTTAGTCATTTCTATTTCCACCTGCTTTTCCGCCAACTTGATGCTATCTTCCGCGATCGTCACTATCGATTCTTTTCCGTTCTTTAACTCGATCTCTTTTTCCGTTAATTTTACCGTCGTCTTATTGTTATTGTTGATTTCAATTCCCTTGTCATTAAATAGCACCTTCAAGGGTTTATCTACCACCGGTTTCCCCACCTCCACTGACAGATATTTTTCCCCTTTGCTCAGACTCCTGATGGCGATCGTGACTCCGGAGGTCTTAAACACCTGACATTTCTCTGGTTCCCCCGCTACCGTGGCGTCAGCAGCTTTTTTAGGCATTTCTGTCGAGCCCCAGAAAAAACCAGTCCAAATCGGGCGATCTATATTGCCTCCCTCGAATTCTACCCAGACATTCGATCCTTTCGGCGGGATGGCAAACATGCCAATATCTTTACCTGCGTAGGGGACGCAGGGTTCCGCCCAGAGGCGCTTGTCTCCCAAGACTGATGGCACGCTCACTTCCAGGCGACCTCGTTTGTTTAGATCTTTCGTATCTGTAACTTTTCCCCGATATTTGCCAAATAAATTATTCATGGTATCACTACTGGAACAGTTGCTCCTAAACCTTCACGAGTCAAAGTGAAGCTCTGTTTATATTTTCCGATCTCTAACTTGTGGGTGACGCTTTTGACATAATAGAGGCCGTCGTAACTTGTGCCTACCCCTCGCAAACCCACTAAACCCCTAGCCCTCAGTAAACTACCATAATTCTTGGAATCCAGTTCTCCTTCGACTGTGACTACTTGGTCTAGAGAAGTATCTGTGAGGGACTGGACCCGGGCTTTAGACTGGGACTGATCCGACCCCTGAGGTGAAAGCAAGCGCTTCCGCACTTTACTCTGCTTCAAGCCCGATGAGGTGGCCAGAGTCGGACGCTTGCTCTTGGAGGATTTTACCTCCTGAGACTTATTCTTTTTATGGTCCTGCAATTCTCCAGATGCCTCGCTAGCAGCTAGAGCGTCATACTGGAAGTTAATGGAGTCCACATTGGAGTGCCACCCCATATTTACCGATAGGGCTGATTGAGGTACCCCCAACTTCTCCGGCGGTCCCCAATAGGCCATGCTCGTACCCGGGGCTGGTCCCGGGGAAACATAAAACACATAGCCATTCCTCTCGGCCATCTCCTTAATATATTCTAGGTCTGTGCCGCGCTGGGTCGGAATATATTCTGTCGGTAAGGGGGGCTTGTCCCCGGAAGGGGGTATTACTTTGGGAATTATACCGTATTGAGCATACTGGGCAATGATTTTGTTGACGATCGTCGTTTGATTCTGGGATGGATGCTGGGCGATTTTTTCCTCCATATCCATCATCACGCTCACGTCTTCCCCTGTCGCTATTATTGTTGAAGACACCCCTGGTTGAGTACTCGGTTGTATTTGTTGGTTGGTTATTATGCCATCGCTGAGCACGTGGGGTATGCCGTTGAATATTACCACCAGGATGACCCGGTTCAACTGCTTTAGCTCCTTGAGCAGGGGATAATCTAGATCTGACATCCCATTGCGATTTGCCGTAAAGCTCATCTGAAACCCCGATCGCCCGGTATCGCTGTTGGTTACTTCCACGCTCACTAGGGATTCCAGCAGCAATCTGGATGCTGGCACTGGCACTGTTTTGCCTATTAGTATAGTCAGTTGTACGCCCAGAAAGATCATTTTTTTGTTTGGGGCTAATTGTTAAAGAGTTCCCTGGATATATGGCTGCGGCACCCGGATCTGTTTCCCTGGGGTGGCTGTCAGATCGAAGGGGTTCATCGTGTTGTTCGCATCGCACAGCTGCCAGAACAGTTCTGGAGACCCGATGTACCTGCTGGCGATCGCGTCTGGCCGATCGCCCTCTGTTACTGTCACTTCTACCAGCAACTTCAGCTTTTCACTCTGGGGCAGAAACCGCCGGCGCTTATAGGCGACGATTTTCCCATCTGCCTCTGTAAAGTTGGCTGTCTCTAGATTGTAGTAACGGCTTGTTTCTGATATCATGGTTTTGCGCTCCCTGTACTTCCGGTCTATCCAGTCACCGTATTGGCAGTTTTCATGGCTGCCATCACTTCCTTCACGATCTGATGACCCATAAACATTGAACCACCTACGCTTAACAATTTCAATTCGCTATAGGTGAGCACTTGCATCTCTAGGCTAACTTCTGAGCGGATCGGATTCAGATTGACATCATATGCTTGTTCTTCTATGGACATACTCTCGATCCGCACCGGCACTATCCGCTTTATCCCCCACATAAACACCGTTAACGGCGGGCTTTTCGACATTATCTCTAGAGTTCCTGCTAGTATCATTGCTTCCTGAGCAATTACGTCCACGCTCATCGGATATATTAGTGTTTCTAAGGCGGCTAGCTGGGGGTGTATTCCCATACTGGTTGCCGTGCCATCTGCCTTTTCTAATTGATCCGTGGCATCTATTTCGATTTTCAGACTGATTTTTTCTTCTGGTGGTTGGCTGATTTTCGTTCCCTCATTGTTTTCATAACCTGCTATCCTGGAAGTCAGACTCCGCGTCATTGTCTCTGGATTATATTGGAAAACAATCACCTTGGGTAGCGGTATCAAGGGGTCGATCGAGGCTATTGCCCCCTTCAGGGTACGCGGCGATCGGGGAAATGAACTCATTTTTTCGCTCGGGTAAGTTAACACCCAACCATTTTATCGGAATTCCCTTCAGTTCAAGTAACTTGTTACAAAATTTCGGAAATTGTTACAAAACGTTATACCTCTAACAATGACATCAACCGGTAGTTGTCAAAGGCATGGATCGGGTAATTCCCCCACAGCAGATGTCAGGACTGGCGATATCCACTTCCAATAACTTGGACGAACAGAAATTTTGGGTTAGATATTGACGAATCAGCTAGCAGGCTCTAATATATGGTCAGGATTTTTGGGTGGCGATCGCCGGCAGAAAGAGCGAGCAGATCCTATGGAAGTTAGTCAAGTATTTTGACGGCTTCGACAGATTACTGGTTAGGGAGACGGTGCCGAAAACAAAACAAAGGTTAGGCCACAAAAAATCATGGTGAGATAAAAAAATATTGCGATAATGTTGACAAGCAGATCTAGAGGCACTAAAATATGGTTATCAGTTTTTAAGGGCGATCGCGCCCAGGAGCAAAAATACTTGTTTTTGGGCGACGGGTGTGGCCCCTTCGCCCATTGGTAGGATCCAAAACCGGTCAGGCGTTCGCCCGGCGCTGATTCCCGTTTTAATGGTGCTGATTCAGGGGAAATTAGAGCTAATTCCCGTTTTGGTGGTGCTGACTCCTGGGAATCAGAGCTGATTCCTGTCTCGGTAGTGCTGATTACTGTCCCGGTAAGGCTGATTACTGGGAATCAAAGCTGATTCCCGTTTCGGTGGTGCTGACTCCTGGGAATCAGAGCTGATTCCCGTTTCGGTGGTGCTGACTCCTGGGAATCAAAGCTGATTCCCGTTTCGGTGGTGCTGATTACTGGGGAATCAAAGTCAATTCCCCACCCGGTTGGGTGCAAATCTCCGATGGTACAATAGGCTATGGGCAAGACTTGTGAGATCTTTCCCACCCAGTAGCCAGCACAGATTACCGGTTAAGGAGACGGTGCTGACAACCTTGGGGCAGGCGATCCGCCCTAGGAACCTCCAACTTCCAGGTTGGGCAAAAAAAACAGCGTTATATGACAGAATATTTTGGCAAATATCGTGGTACAGTCAAAAATAATCAAGACCCCAACAAGCTGGGCCGACTGCAAGTAAGCGTGCCCTCGGTGCTGGACACGGATAACCAAAACTGGGCCCTGCCTTGCGTACCCTACGCGGGCAAAGATATAGGGATGTTTACAATCCCGCCAAAAGGGGCTAAGGTATGGGTAGAATTTGAGGGCGGCAATCGAGAACGCCCGATTTGGACCGGCTGTTTCTGGGGAGATAAGGAACTGCCTAAGGAGGCGGAGGTAGCTTACGAACAAAATAACGATCCAGCGGAGATTCAAGTTTTTAAGACGGAAGAACTCATTGTCATCATAAGTAGGCGAAAGCAAAAGGAAGGATTGACCTTGGAAGTAAAAATGCCTAAAAAAGATAACCAGAATGAGAAAAGGTTACTCAAAGTGGTGTTAAATAAGGAGGGGATTGAAATCAAGAATGATAAGGAAACCCTGTTAAAAATGACAGAGGATCTGCTGGAGTTGAAAAATCTGGAAACGCTAGTGGATATAACCGCCAAGCAGATCCAGCTGAAGGAGAAGGAAAAGGGGGAGTTGAAGCTGGTGGCAGAGGGGATAGAATTGAAGAAAGAATCGTCTACGGCAAATTTTACTCAGGATGGCATTGATCTGAAGAACGGGAAGTCCCAGATGCAGTTGGCTTCATCTGGTATAAAAGTAAGTAACGATCAATCGGTTGTCGAAGTAGGATCGGCTATAGATCTAAAAGGTGGCGGGGGAGCAAAGATAAATTTATCGGGGAAAGTCAAAGTTAATGATGGTAATCACGAAGTAATGTAAAGGTTGTCCGATCGAAGAATGAGTATGGAAATAGCATATCCTTTTCACATAGACGATCGCAAGCGAGTAGCAGAGGCGGACTGGTCGGAACATATCCGTCAGATGATCGAACAAGTGCTCTTCACCACCCCGGGAGAACGAGTTAACCGGCCAACATTTGGCTCCGGTCTCATGCAATTGATTTTTGCTCCCAATAGTCAAGACATGAATAGTGCGGTCGAGTTGATGGTACAAGGATCTTTGCAGGAGTGGTTAGGAGAACTGATTCAGGTAGAAAGCCTGGCGGTAGAGACAGAAGATACTAAGTTAAAGGTGACAGTTACATATATAATTAGACGCAATCAGCAACGGGAAGTGGCCCAGTTCGAGCAAGGAGGGGCGCTATGAGCGACGAATATATCGTCACAGACAGCCAATTCCGACATCAGCGACGGGTGGCCCTGAGTCATCACCCCAGTCAGATAGGGCTTGATTATATTAAGGTCGAGTGGGTCGGGAATGATAATCACGAGTGGGATCTATGGGTCTATTTCGTGCCAGGGGCACCGGGCACAATTAAACAGGTGGCTCCCGCAACAGTCACTGCTAGCAATATCAGCATTACTAAAGGTGGAGCGGTCAGCAGGGATGTTGAGTTGCTCTGTCCGGGGCCGGAAGGAGCAGTCAACACAGAGGGAAACCTGCTGAAACTCAAGGTTAAGCATCAGTTAAAATCAGGGGAAAGCGAGGAACAGAGCAATTCTTATATATTAGAACTGATTAGTATAGACAAGGTAGATCGGTTCTTCAAGGAACTGAGTTTTGGATTCAGAAAACCTTATCAGATCACCACTAAAGTTGACCCCCAACAGCAGCCGCCCGGGGAGTTGCAAGTTAGCGAGCCGATAGAGATTACCTATCTAGCAAAGGACTATAGCAGCTTTCGCCAAGTAATACTCGATCGCCTGTCGGTGGTGATGCCTCAATGGATAGAGCGCAATCCATCTGACATCGGCATTATGCTAACGGAAATATTGGCTTATGCTGCTGACAATGCTAGCTATTATCAGGATGCGGTGGCCACAGAAGCCTACCTGAGCAGGGCGAGACAACGGATTTCGATCCGTCGCCACTGTCGTCTGGTAGACTACGCTCTCCATGAAGGCTGCAATGCCCGGGTTTGGGTATATATAGAGTTCAACTTCGAGCAGCCGGAGGTGCTAGAAAAGAATACAAAGCTAGTCACTGGTGCATCAAACACCTTGCCGGTGCTCAATCCTGACTCCCGGGAGGCGGCTGAGGTGCTGGGAAAAAAAGGCGCAAAAATTTTTCAAACCCTACACGACCGAGAACTGCGATCGGAGCACAATGAAATAGAATTTTATGCTTGGGGTGCTTCGGAGCTTTATCTGGAAAAAGGGGCCACGAAAGCAACATTGAAAGGGCGTTTCGAGCATTTGCAACCAGGAGACGTGCTGCTACTAGAAGAACTACAAAACCCCGAAACTGGTGAAGCTGGAAATCCCGATCGCCGTCAGGTGGTGCGCTTGACTAAGGTAGATCCCAAGCAGGAAGACCCCCTAGCAGGAAGATTTAAGAACCCGCCAGATTATACGGCACAGCCGCTAACGGAGATTGAATGGGATATTCAAGATGCCCTGACTTTCCCTCTGTGCGTCGCCAAGGCTATGTGCGGGGAAACGTCGGAGCCAATTAGCGTCGCTCGGGGTAATATCATACTGGCAGATCACGGGGAAAGTCAGCCGGAAGAGGAACTGCCAGAGGTGCCAGCATCGGGTGATTATCGTCCCCAACTGCAAGAAAGCGATCTCACCTATGGGGAAGTTTACAACCACGAACAGGCAAAAGCATCCTCGGCAGCAGAAATGATGCAGCAAGACCCCCAAGCAGCAGTACCCCTGTTGGAGTTGCGATCGTACTCTAGCACTAGCGAAGATTGGGAAACCTGGCATGTCCGACCCGACCTCTTGAATAGCGATCAGTTTGCTACGGATTTTGTGGTAGAAATGGATAACGATCGCATTGCTAACCTGCGCTTTGGAGATGGGGATCTGGGCAAGGTACCTTCGGTGGGGATGAAAATGCTAGCCAACTACCGCAGGGGAAACGGTGCTGCCGGGAATGTGGGCAGAGAGGCGATCGCCTACCTGCTTCCGAAAAATGGCGATCGCTACTCGGAACTGGTGGGAAAAATTAGCCTGGTGTCCAACCCCTTAGCCGCCCAGGGAGGCATAGACCCCGAACCCCTCGCGGAAGCCCGTCTGAACGCCCCCCAAGCTTTCCGCGTCCGTCAAAGCTGTGTCACCGAAGCGGACTATGTTGAGGTGATGGAACGTCACCCGGAGGTGCAAAGGGCAGCCGCTCAACTGCGCTGGACCGGAAGTTGGTATACCGTGTTTATTGCGGTCGATCGCTATGGGGGCAAAGCGCTTGACGATGAATTTAAAGAGGAATTGCGCGATTATATCATGCCATTCCGACTGATGGCTCACGACCTGGAGATTGTGGAACCGACCTTTGTTCCCCTAGATAGCTTGTTGCTGGTAGAAATAAAAGATGGTTATTTTCAGAGCAGTATCTTCCGCGAACTCGGAAATACCTTCAGTAACCAAGACTTGCCCGACGGCAAGCGCGGCTTTTTTCATCCAGATAACCTCAGCTTCGGTCAGCCAGTTTATCTGAGTCAAATTATCCAGCGAGCCATGGAAATTGCTGGGGTCTACCGAGTAGAGGCCAAACGCTTTCAGGTATGGGGTCGGACCCCCTTGGGAGAACTGGACGCCGGGATAATTACTACCGAGGCTTTGTCGATCGTGCAGGTGGATAATAACCCCTATACTCCGGAAAATGGTTTATTAGAATTTGAACTAGAGGGTGGAATATGACAAGCTCTACAGAAAACCAACCAGAAGAAATTTATAATCAGCCAGGGCTGCTCTCGTTATCCTATCGCATTACTAGGCATGATGACAGCCTCAGGCGCATGCTGGCCCAGTTGCATACTCAGACAAGTCCCCCGGACGACAAGAAGGGCGATCGACCCCTGGCGAAACTGACCACAAGCCATCGCAATGACCCGGCGATCGCCCTTCTGGATGGTTGGGCGACGGTGATGGAGGTGCTGACTTTCTACCAAGAACGGATCGCTAATGAAGGCTTCGTGAATACGGCCACGGAACGACTCTCGGTACTGGAATTGAGTCGCACCGTCGGCTACGAACTGGACCCTGGAGTCGCTGCTAGTACCCACCTGGCCTTTACGATCGAAGAGTCGGATGACGTGCCGGAAATTGTGATAGTGCCCGAGGGAGTGAGAGTTGAAAGCGTACCCATCGCCGATGAAGACCCTCAGATATTTGAGACCATTGAAACCTTGGAAATGCGGGGGGCCTGGAATATCCTGCAACCCTATTTCCCATCAGTCACCATCCCTCAAGAAATTGGGGAAGATACAGTAGAACTTAAGCTCTCGGGTACGGAGACAGAACTGGCAGAGGGGGACGCCCTGTTGGTAGTGGAAGAGCAAGTAGAACCCTATGAAAGTCGCTATCTAACTCTACTTGCTGTCGAGCCTAACGATGAAGAGGATTACACCCTGGTTTCTTGGTCCGGTGGTTTGGGTTGGGAACCCCGCAGCGAGATCCAAGTACACTCTTTACCGGAACAAGCGACTCTATTTGGTAGCGATGCCCCGGACTGGAATGAACTGAGTCCGGAAGAGAAACGCCTGTACGGTCACGACACCGGTGGTGTTTTTAGCTATATTAATACCACCGAATGGAAGTCAATTTCTACTGGCTTACTGAAGAACGCTGATGTCCGGGCTTTGGTGCGCGAGACCCACACTGGTAGTCTGTTTGTCGGGACTCATAACGGCATCTTTCGCTCTCGGGATGAGGGCAAAAATTGGGTGGAGATGAACAGGGGCTTGACAAATATTGACATATACTCTCTGGCGGTGAATGAGAAAGGATACCTATTTGCAGGGGCCACAGAGGGTAATGTCTTTAGAAGCATTGACCTGGGAGAAAGTTGGGTAGAGATAGGCAGTGGCGGCGTTAGCATTGTTATTCAATATCAAGTTCCCAGTGTCGATTCACTCCAGAGTGCAGCGGATACACTCAAGGGTGCAGCAGATTCACTTGAGGGCGCAGCAGATTCACTTGATGGTGGAGAAGGTAATGCAGAAGAGATAATCAGGGGTGCAGAAACTACAACCCGGAATGCAGAAACTACAACCAGGGGTGCAGCAGCAACACTAGATACACTCCCGGGTGATGTAGAGGATTATGATGCATGGGTAGTCAAAAAAACGAAGTACATAGAAACAAGCTTGCCCAGCAGTATTATCCGCTGTCTTGCTGTTTATGACAACATTATCTATGCTGGCACTGAATATGGTATCTTTGGTTCTCAAGATAGTGGTCGAAAATGGAAAGACCTGAATAAAGGAGACAATGAACCTCCGGAAGTGAGTGGTGATATTACTGAATTGAGTGGTCATATTGTCTATGCAATTGCGAGAATAGATCATCAGATATTTGTGGGAACAGATGGGGGTGTATTTTACTCCAACGCCGATAGCAATGGGTGGATCGACGGCCAGGGGTGGAATGACAATGGCATGAGCACGCAGATCGCCTATTCTTTAGTTGCGCTTCAGGAAGAACCTGGTTATTTATTTGCAGGGACAAAGGCAGGTGTATTTATCCGCACAATGGATGAGGGAACTTGGGTTCAGAAGAATAATGGAGAGATGACAAGTGAAACCACTGTATATTCACTCAGTGTAGTGAGTAACGAAAGCAGCGAATATATATATGCAGGGACAAACCAGGGTGTATTTTACTCCCAAGTTACCACCCCCGGTGATGCTGTGAATGTAACCTGGACGAAAATAAATAATGGATTGATAAATCGGGATATCCGTAGTATATTGGGATATGCTGATGGAGGTACGATCGCCTTGCTAGCAGGAAGTTGGTTCGATCGCCTGTATACGACGGAATGGCCTGGGTTCGAGCTTGCCGATCGCCAGGATATAGACTTGAATGGAACATATGAAAATATTTTAGCAGGCAGTTGGCTGGTACTGACCCATGACGATCGCTACGCGAAAAATCGCAGCCAGGCTTACAAGGTGAAGAGGGCGGCGACGGTTTTGGCCAATGATTTTGGGCAAAATGGGAAAATTACCCGCATTTATTTGGAAACAGGTGAGGGCCTGATAGACTTTGGGGGAGAAAAATATCGAGAAACTGAGGTCAAGCTTGAAAGTGTTGCTTTAGAACTGTTCGAGGAAGTTATCCAGGAAGAACCGCCGGTTGAAGGAGACGAAATAGAATTAGATAAAGTGGTGCCGGGACTGGAAGCGAAGCGGAAAATTATTATTAGTGGCAAGCAAATGCGGGTCAGGATACCTCCTATGGGCGGTGTCGTCCGCCAGTCCCTGTTGAGCGACAAAACTTGGGCCACCCTGGTTAATGACTTGACGAAGGATGGTCAGAAGGACTGGACCTATACTGATGTGAATGACTTGTTAGTCCACAAGGAGAGTCACAGGGAAAAGATATTTGCCGGCACAGGAGGGGGGGTATTGACCCTGGAACTGGGAAGCGATATCTGGCTGGAACTGACAAGTATCCGCTCTGTTAAGTACTACGATGAAGGTGAAACCCGCTATATATTGGCAGGTACAGCAGCGGGAGTATTTCGATATGATGGGACTAGCTGGAGCCATATGAATACGGGCTTGAAAAATACAGATGTGCGAGCGCTGGAAATATATGAAGACGTAGAAGGTAACATCAGCATCATAGCAGGCACGGGAGGGGGAGTATTTATATATGATGACAAAAACGACAAAAGCTCCCAAAGCTGGCGTGAGATCGACAGGGGCTTGAAAAATACAGATGTGTGGGCCCTGGAGATATCAGATAGACATTACGTGTCCCGCCTCGTCCTATGGACATATATAGATGAGTGGGTACGTGGCGATCTCATCATATGGGCAGGTACAGGAGGGGGAGTATTTCGCTATGAAAACGATCGCTGGGAATCAATGAATGATGAAAAATTGATTAATCTTGAGGTCCGGGATCTGCAGATGTATGAAAAATATGGCGAGCACATCATATTGGCAGGGACAGCCCGGGGGGTGTTTAAACATAATAACAGTAGCTGGTTCGAGCTAGAAAAGGGTTTAACTTCTAAAGATGTGCGGGCGATAAAAAGTTATCGAGAAAGTGGTATAGATTACATACTGGCAGGGACGGCAGAGGGAGTATTTAGACATAATGGCGGTAGCTGGATCGAGCTGGAAAACGGCTTGACTTCTAAAAATGTGCGCGTTCTCAAGATCGATGAAACGAGTGCCGATCGCACGATCTGGGCAGGGACAGCAGCAGGATTATTTGCATATAATGTCAGTAATGACAGTAATGACAGTGGCTGGCAGGAAGTGACAGGCTGGGAGAACGCCGATGTCCGCACGATCGCGATAGAGGAGAGTGAAACGGAAGGCGATCGCATCATCTTGGCGGGGACAGCTGGCGGAGTGGGGACAGGCGGCGGAGTATCGAGGCTAGGGAATGACAACAGGCAGGTACTTACTGCTGACTCCCCCGAGAATGTTAGCGCTGTGGAAAGTTATGCAGACAATGATAATATATACATATTGGCAGGAACAGAGTCGGGGATATTTCGCCGCCAAGTTGATGAAATCAAATGGGAGAAGTTCGATCGTGATGGTTTGAGTAACGAGAAGGTCAAAGCCCTGGAGATTTATGCAGAAAAGGGCGATCGCTATCTGTTGGCAGGGACGGAAGGGGGCATATTTCGCCTAAATCTGGACGAGGCGAACGGGACATGGGAAGATATTACCCATGACTTGGCTAAGAAAGATGTCCTGGCTGTAGCAACTTATGCCGAAAGTGGAGTACGCACTATATTTGTGGGGACATCATTAGGAGATGTATTTAGCTTAAAGTCCGATAGCCAATCCTGGATTCAGTTTGATAATAGCCTGCCCAATGAAAGAGATGTTCAATCTCTGGCAACCTATGAGTTAAGGGGCGATCGCTACCTGTTTGCCGGGACGGGGTCGGGAGTATTTCGCCTCCAGTTGGGGAAACATGCTTGGGAGGAGTACAATCAGGACTTGACGGATCGAAATGCTTTGGCACTCGAGATCTATGACGATAGCGGCGATATCTCCCTCTTGGCAGGCACTAGCACCGGCTTATTCGGTCTGGATCTCAAAGACGTGACAGCAAGCTGGCGCCCGTTCTCTGATAGCTGGCCCCATGATGATAAAACAGTTCAGGACCTGAAAACTTACAACTACAATGACTTGCGCTATATATTGATAGCGAACGGAACGGGAAGCATATTTACCCGAGACTATGGCGGGAATAGCTGGCAGGATATTCCCGATGAGGGGTTGACCAATAGTGATGTGCGCAGTCTGAAAATTTATCAATACCAGAGCAATAACTACCTATTGGCAGGAACGGCAGGGGGCATATTTCGCCGAGAACTGGATGGCCAGACCTGGAACCGCTTCGATAATGGCTTGACCAATACTGATGTATACGCCCTGGAAAGGTATGAAAAGGATGAAGAGTTCCTATTGGCAGGGACCGCAGAAGATGTATGTCGTCGCCAGATGGGAGAAAAGAATTGGCAGAAGCTGGCCAGGGGATGGATAAATCGCCAAGTCCGCGCTCTCAAGATTTACGAACATGATAGCAAGCTCTATATCTTGGCAGGGACAGAGTCAGGGGTATTTTACCTGGAGTTGAACGGCGAAGAACAGTGGCACTCCCTCAATAATGATGATTCCTCCGAGCAGAGATTGCAGGATAAGGATGTGCGTACTCTCGATATTTACGAGCAAAATGGCCAGTCCTACATCTTGGCGGGGACAAAATCAGGAGTATTTAGCGGCTTGCTAGTGTCGGAGAATGGCAAAGACACGGCGATCTGGACGCCACAGAATCAATTATTGACGAATACTGATGTCTATAGCCTCGCTGTCTATACCGAAGCTGGCGAAACAACCCTGTTTGCAGGCACCAGGGGCGGCAATATCTATCGCTGGCACATAGACCGCCAAGACAGTAGCTGGGAACAAATGCGACAAGGTCTGGCAAATGATGTCCGGGCGATCGCGCTAAGTTCCCAAGGTCAAGTATTTATCGGCACTGGCAACCTCAGCATCTTAAAGGGAACGGAAAGCGTGGAAGGAACTCAAATGCTGCCGGGAGACTCCCTATCTATCTTGCGGCGTCGCGAACTTACCGATGATGGCACCTTAAAAGAAGCAATGCCTTCGCGATCGGATGTGGATCCAGGCAGTAAGGTGCATTGGGATCTGATCGATCGACTGGGGTTTAAGGGGGAGATTACCACGGCACCAGAGGAAATTATCCTGGAAGCTGCTACCGAAGCAGACAAAACTATCAGCGAGGTGGCATCCCTGCGGAATATAATTCACGGACAGATGGGTACCCAGCTCCAGCTTGAAGAACCCCTAATCAATAGCTACGATCGCACGACAGTTACCATCAATGGCAATGTGGCCTTGGTCACCCACGGCGAGACCATATCCGATGAAGTGCTGGGTAGCGGTGATGGCAGCAAGATCAACCAGGAATTCGTGCTGAAAAATCCGCCCTTAACCTACATCACTGCTGATACGGCCAGCGGCAGCGAAAGCACCCTGACCGTGCGGGTGGATGGTTTACTCTGGAAAGAAGTTTTCTCTCTGTACCAGTTGAAATCCGCCGAACAGTCCTACATGACGCGGATAGACGACGATGGCCAGACGCGCATTATCTTTGGCGATGGTTACAGGGGGGCGCGACCGACAACTGGTCAGGAAAATATTACCGCTACCTACCGCAGTGGTCTGGGTCCGGACGGAGAAGTTGAAGCTAACACTATCACCCTCGTGCAAACCGCTCCTTTAGGAGTAGTGGAGGTGACAAATCCCCAAGCAGCAACCGGTGCAGCTCCCCCAGAAACCCGGGCAGAAGCTCGCCACAATGCTCCCCTCAACACCCTGTCTTTGGACCGCATTATTTCTTTGCGGGATTACGAATATTTTGTCGGTGGCTTCTCTGGCATTGGTAAGGCCCAAGCTGCGGAGCTGAAAACTCAGCAAGGTAACAGTATGGTCCAGGTGACGATCGCAGGTCGCAATGGTGACGAAGTTGCTCGGGACTCCAATCTTTATACTCAGATCGTAGAGGCTGTTGATGACGCTCGCGACCCCACTCTGCGGGCAGCAGCTAGTGGCTCGGCTTCTGAGTTCAGCCTTGACAGTTACCAGCTTCTTTTGTTTAATATCGAAGCGAAACTCTGGATCAATTGGCAATATCTGGCCAGCGCTGTGATTCCGGAGGTGGAAAAGGCCCTCCAAGAGGAGTTTACCTTTGAAAAACGGGCCTTCGCTCAAGATGTAACGGCGGCGGAAATTGTCCAGTTGATTCAGTCAATTAATGGGGTTGACGGAGTAGATCTGGATGCGCTTTACTTAAAAGAAAGCGATCGACAGCTAAACCAAATCCTAGAAGCTCAGCCAGCTTACTGGGATGGTCTGGAGGTTCAACCAGCTGAACTGCTATTACTTAATCCGGCGGCTGGCAGTATAGATTTGCAGGAGGTGATTGTATGAACCAGTCAACAGTAGTGACGGAGCGACTTTACAACCTTTTACCGGCTATCTACCGTCGGCAAGACTTCTTCCAAGGAGAACCCCTCCGGGCCTTGCTGGCGATCGTCGAGCAAGAACTGGGGGTCCTAGAAGCTGATATCAATAACCTGTACGAAAACTGGTTCATCGAAACCTGCGATATGTGGGTGATGCCCTATATTGCTGAATTGGTAGGCATATCTGACCTGAAGGACCCGGAGAAGATATTCCCAATTCAGCGCAGTCGCATTGGCAATACGATGCGCTACCGCCGCCACAAGGGCACTCCCAGAACCCTGGAACTGGTAATTGAGGACACGACGGGGTGGACAGTGCGGGTGGTGGAAATGTTTAAGTACGTACTGACCAGCCAATACATCCAACGCCCCCGCATCGAGGAGATGGCTAGCTTTACTCTGAGATCGGATGATGGGACTCAAAGTACGGAAGTGCTAGCGACGCGGGACTTTTTTGACACTAATGCTCATACGTTAGATATCCGGGCTTTTGATGTCAATAACATCAGATATAACCTCAAAAGTCTCAGTCTATTTATCTGGCGTCTGGAAAGCTATCCGGTGAAGCGCAGTACCCCCTACTACCGGCAGCAACTGCCAATCCGGACGGCCCATCTCACAAACTGGCAAAGCAGCACCTATGAATACGAACATGCTGTTTTTGGCTTTGATACCGAACCAAGTCAGCGCAAACATACTCCGGTAATCACTCCCAGACCGATCGTCAGCCAAAGGGATTGCTATTACAAGTCTAAAATTAATCGAACGGATTGGTATTGCCAGCCGGCACTCTACCTCACGGGGTGCTATACTTTCCATCCCCTGGGTTACGATATGCCTCTGTTTAACCGTCCCCAAGCTAGAGAAAATATGTGGGAACATAAGTTGGACAGCAGGGAACTGCCGATGGTTATCAGTCATGAGGCTTTTCAAGAAGACTTGGGACCCTTCCAAACCGAATCTCCTCGGGAACCGGAGTGGGACGAGCGATTTATCAAAATATTTCAATTCAGCGATCGCGACGAGCAAAGATATCCCAACGACTGGTTGCAGTATGATGATACGCAGAATAAGACTTTTAGTCTGGCAGAGACGGATAAAGAATATCGTCAGTCCGTTTCCCTGGAACTGGTACCGGATCCCCAAGTGGAACGGCAGCCGGTGGAACTCAATAGCGATTACTATTATGGCCCCGATCGCAGCTTAGCTATATACATACGTATATGTAAAGGGAAAAAACGGCACCAAGTCTGTGAGTTTAAGCCAGTGCCCCCGGGAAATATAGAGGCGAAAAAATTAACTAATTGGGAATCGCCCTCAGCAGGTAAGATAGCAGTAGATGTGGAATTGGGACGGCTGATGTTCGCCCCCGGAGAAGACCCGGGTTGGGATAACGTACAGGTGAATTATAGTTACGGCTTTAGTGGGAATATGGGTGGCGGCCCTTATAACAGAAGCCAAACTCTGGCAAACTATACGGATAACGTGCGGTGGGTGGCAAGAAATATTCCTGAAGATGACCCGCAGTGGTATACTGAGCTGGCAGATGCGATCGCGGACTGGCAGAATAGCGGAGAGGACCATGGAATTATCAGGATAATGGATAATAAAGCTTACTTTGGCGGGCGGCAGGCAGATATGCCAGTAGTGCCGGAACCGATAAGGATAAAATTAAGGGCATGCGATCGCTTGACAATCGAAGCAGGGAATGGTTATAATCCGAGTATCAATCCTCTGGGAGGCGATATAATTGTCATAGGAACAGAGGAGGAGGCGACTTTGCGACTAAATGGTTTGCTGTGCGGTGGTAGAATAGTGGTGGCAGGAAATGTCCGGCTGGAAGTGGACCACTGTACGATTAAGCCAAAGCGAGAATCAGAGCAAAAACAAGATAGTATTGTGGGAGTTGCCGAAAAGTCCTATAATATGAAAGTCCAGATTACCAACAGCATTGTGGGCAAGGTGGAACTACCGGCAGATAGCCAAGAGCTGGTGGTGCAGGACAGTATCATAGATGGAGAACCGGGATATGAAAAAGAGGCGATCGCCTATGGTGCAGGTAGCTACGGTCCGATAGCGAAGATCGAGCGATCGACAATTTTCGGTAGGGTATATAGTAAAGAGATGCTCCTGGGTTCGGAAACAATATTTAACTCACCGGCGATGGTTAGAGAAGAGGAAAATGGCGGTATGCGCTATAGCTACGCACCGGTAGGTTATAAGATAGAGGAAGAATATGAATGTTACCCAATGCCAGAACGTTATGAGTGCCAGCCAGAGAAGAGCTTGCGATCGGGGGTAGTAAAACCGAGTTTTACATCGCGGCAGTACGCTCAACCGGGTTATGCTCAATTAAGCCTGGACTGTCCTCAAGAGATCGCATCGGGTGCGGGCAATGGGGGAGAAATGGGAGCGTTCAATAATTTGAAGCGACCTCAGCGGGAGGCGAACCTAGAAGATAGCTTGGAAGAATACCTGCGCTTTGGTCTGGAAGTGAATAAGGTATACAAAAATTAACAAGAAGTAACAAGAAGTAACAAGAAGAGTGAGGAGAGAGTCATGAAAGGTGATTATACCCGTTCGACGTTCGATGCAAGCAAGCCCTACAGCAGCGTCCGGCTACAGCAAGGCCGGGTACTATTAGATGCTGACTGGAACGAACAACAGGAGATAAATGAGTACCGGGAGACGACAACAAATAAGGAGATTATCGGGGACGGTGGGTCGGCGGAGTTGGAGAGCTTTAAGGTAAAGAGTATAACCGACGAAGAGATTATTGAGTTGGGGGAAGGGATATGTTATGTGGAAGGGATCCAGTGCGAACATAAGGCGTCGTCCGAGGAAGAAGTTCTGAGTTTGGAGGAGAACAAGACGGCTGGTGATTACCTAATATATCTAGAGGTATGGCAGCATCACAGGACGGCAATAGAAGATGAAAATCTGCGGGAAAAGGCCCTAGGGGGACCGGATACAACGACGCGAACCCAGACTCACTGGCAGGTGAAGGGGTCGAAAATTGTAAGCAAACAGAAATGGCTGAAAGAGTGGGAAGAGATTTTGTCGGCGAACTCACCAAAAGGAAAGCTAGAGGTTCAGAGTACGGCAGGAAGTCTTGGTAACGATCTTTACCGGGTAGAAATCCACAAGGTGAAGGGACAGGATGATGATGGAGGGGGACCTGTACCGGAAACAACGTTTAAGTGGGCTCGGAACAATGGGGCGATCGCGGCGCGAGTGGAGGCAATTACGACGGATGGGACGATAGTTACCATAAAGAGCAATCCGCAAGCGCAATTCGCTGGGGAAAATTGGATAGAGATAAATTCCGAAGAGAGAGAACTGGCGGGGTTACCAGGGTATTTTGCGAAGATCGATAGTGTAGAAGAAAATAATCGGCTGATTCTGAATGATGAGGATAATGAGTTAAAAGAATTAAGTCCCGAAGAAGCGCTGGATCCACAAAATCAAATCACAACGGCGCGACTTTGGGGGGATGAAGCAAAAAAAATCGCCAGCGATGATTCTATAGATGATGGGTATATAACACTGGAGAAGGATCTAAAAATAAAGTTTGAGGATGACGAGGAGAAGTACAGGACGGGGGATTATTGGTTAATACCGACCCGCAGTCAAGAGGCAGTTGTGTGGGACGGTGATGGAGAAGAACCCCACGGGATTGACTATTACTACTGTCCTTTGGCGATCGCCCACTATAGCAGCACCGGCGGTTGGGAGGTGGTAAAGGATTGTCGGAAAGTTTTCCCAGCGCTGACGGAGGTGTTGCGGGAAACGGCGGTGACGAATGGTGATGAAGATACGATAGGTACGTCCTTGTCCCTGGGAGTTCACAGCTACAATGACTCCCGTCGCGCTAGCGATCCAGAAAAGGCAGAACATACAGACGATAAGCTGGACATTCAAGGTGGGAAGCAGCTGAAGTTGAATGTGGGCTATTGGCAGGATGAACTTGGTGGGGCTCTACCTGATGTGCCTGATGCAGCGATGAGCTTCTGCGTGAACGATCGGGAGGTGATGAGCCTTGACAAAGATGAGTTGAGATTAGAAGAATCGGTCAGTATAAATAAAGGTCTGGCGGTAGCAGAGAATCTCACGGTGACTGGGACAAGTCACCTTCAGGGCGCAGTCAGTATAGGTGTGGATCCTCCAGAAGAGGCGATCGGGCTCAAGGTGAAGCCAGCGTTGGAGGTGCCCGAAGTTGGTGGTAGTGAGGTCGTGGGGCTGAAGTTAGAGCCGACTTTGACAGCGAGAAACTCAGGCGACCGGCTGACAGGCTTACATATTAAGCCGGATTTTAAAGAAAACCGTGCCAGTGAACTTAAAAAGTATGGGTTGATAGTAGAAAAGGGGAAAGTAGGTATTGGTAGCGCTCTGAATGCCCAGGGAAATATCAGTATCGGGGTGGATGTGCGACCGGAAGTAATTGCCAAGGACGCCGGAGACAAGCTCGTCGGGTTACATATTAAGCCCAACTTTGACAACAGCTATCAAGGTCAGGTAGAGCGGTATGGGTTGATGGTCGAAGAGGGGAAAGTTGGCATCGGAAGTCAAGCTCTGGCGAGGGAAGAGGACCAGGACAAGCTCAGGGTCGGGGTGGACGTGCAACCAAAAGTGATTGCTAAAGATCCTGACGATCGGCTGGTAGGATTATATATTAAACCCGAATTCAAAGAATGCTGTGGGATAGATGACGGCGCGAAGTATGGGTTGATAGTAGAAGAGGGGAAAGTCGCGATCGGGCCTAAGAAAAATTCTGAGTACCCGGTGGAGATTGACGGTGAAGCATCGAGAGTCAAAAATTTGACGGTGACAGGAACGCTGGAGGTTTACGGACAAGTAACACAGCACGCCGAGAAAGACGAGGCAGGGGATATATATCTGGGCCAGCAAAATGAAGATGGAGTGATAGTCCATGCAAGCTTGAGTACGGCTCATACATCGGATAAGCTGAAGGTGACTAGCCCCTTGGAGATCGAGCTAACCGATGTGACCGATACTGACAAGCAAGATTTTCTGTCGCTGTTTTCGACGAACGCCAGTGATGTTAATGGCAGGATAGTCTGGAAGAAGGGTACAGTAACAGAGCCTGGGGAAGAATACGCAGAAGAGGCTACAGAAGTAGCGGCTATTTATTCGACGGTAAAGGGAGACGGACGCGAAGGGGACTTAAGGTTTGGCACGAGTGATGGGACGCTGGCAGACCGGATGGTCATTACAGCAGATGGTAAGGTAGGCATCGGAACTGATAGCCCGGGAACAAATCAGCTGAAAGTCACGGGGACTACGAGCCTAGAGGATCTGGTTGTCGAGAATGGGTTGACGGTAACAAATGGTGGGTTGATAGTAGAAAATGCCGATACCAATATGGAAAGCTTGGTACTCAGCGGTGCCGGTAATAGGCTTAACCCAACTCTGAAGGTTCCCGAGGGAAATGTATGTATAGGGGCAGAAGAAATTCCCAGGGAAAGGTTGCGGAATAACTTGTCCCCGAAGTTGTATGTAAAAGGCAATTTAGTCAGTTTTGATGCGGGGTTGAGCGTTTTTGGCTCAACTGATATAGAAACACTGACTGTAACGCCGGATCTGGCAGCATCTGGCGACGATCAAAGCCTGATAGCAGTAAAAATCGATCCAACATTCAATATAAAGAAGAACGGAGGGGATTACCAGAATGTAAAGCAGTTGGGACTGCATGTAGTCTCGGGAGATGTGGCGATCGCCGCAGGGGGGATGGCGATCGGGTCCGACGATCCAGCAGGCAAAAGGCTGAATGTAACGGGTCAGACGCAGTTAAATGGCGATCTGACGGTAGCATCGGGAAATGTGGATATCGCTAGCGGTATGGAGATCGGGGGGACTCTGGATGTTACAGGTGACAGCACCCTGGTAAATGCGATCCTCTTGGGGACTCTGGGGGTTGAAGGTGACAGCACCCTGGTAAATGCGATCCTCTTGGGGACTCTGGGGGTTGAAGGCGACAGCACCCTGGTAAATGCGACCCTATCGGGGACTCTGGATGTTACAGGTAACAGCACCCTCAGCAACTTGACGACCTCGGGCAAGGTGGCGATCGGGTCCGATGTGGTAGATGGAACCCACCAATTGAAAGTAACCGGTGGCACGACAACGGACACCCTGACAGTGACGGGTGGCACGACAACGGACACCCTGACAGTGACGGGTACCTTCAACCCAAGCAGCTTGACTACCGGGGGAAATGGGACGATCGGGGGAAATGCGGAGATCGGGGGAAATGCGACGATCGGGGGGACTCTGGAGGTTACAGGTGAGAGCACCCTCAGCAACCTGGCGGTCTCGGGGAATCTGACAGCAGCATCGGGGAATGTGGCGATCGATAGCGCGGCGGAGGGAGAAAGCGAGATAGTATTTCCATCGGCGACAAAGTCGAAAATTCAATGGGAATCAAGTGGCAACGAAAGCGATTTTGCTTACATCTTCTACAAAGACCAAAGTAAGTACAGCCGAAGTCGGGCTGCGAATGTCGGGTCACAAGTTGATACTCAAGATGTAACGGATTACGATGCTTGCCGACGCTTATCAATAGGCATCGGCAATGAGACAAAAAACTATGAAAACCAGGATGCACTAGACATCCAAGGCGCATCATGTCTGACTTTAAATGTTGGTAAATGGGATCTGGAAACATCTGAGGAATTTGGCGATCAAACTAACGGAGGAGACCCTGTAGGGATCAGCTTCCGCGTCCACGACGAGCAAAAAATGTTAATTGCTCCGAATGGTGCTGTCGGCATTGGGAAGGTACCGGGAACTGCCACTGACCCTATTGTTGATGAAGTCAAACTAGACGTGGCAGGGAAGGTTAAAGCTAATGATGTCGAGCTAACAAGCGATGGGATGCTAAAAGAAAATATTCACACCCTAAAAGACGGACTTGGCAAGATCCTGGGATTGCGCGGGGTGACCTACAAATGGAAAGAGGAGGAAGCTGCTACCCAAGAAGCAACAGAAATAGGACTGGTGGCCCAAGAGGTAGAAGAGATATTCCCAGAACTGGTAAGCACGGACTCTCAGGGAATGAAGTCTCTCAGCTATTCTAAGCTCATTGCCCCCCTGATAGAAGCAGTTAAGGAGCAACAGGGGCAAATTTTGGGACTGGTCCAGCAGGTTCAGCAGCAGCAAGCTCAAATCGAACAGTTGCAAGCTCTCAATAATGGATAATTACCACCGCCCTACCCTAAAGGGTGGGGCTACAGATCCCTTCGCCCGCCTGCGCGGGCTATTAGAAAAGTAAAATACTCCCGTCGGAAGCATCTAGGACGGGTCCACGATAACTAACAAGCGTGAATGATGAAAGAAAGATTAGAACGGCGCCTCAAAGCCCTCAAAGCCGAATTTGATGCCGGTCAAAAACTGCTAGCGGAGTACGAGACCAAACAAGCGAGTCTGCGAGAAACATTACTGCGCATCAGCGGGGCCATTCAGGTGATCGAAGAAGAGTTGAACGAACTAACGCAAGAGGAAAATGGCAGTCAACAGGTGGAAACGGAGGCGGTAGCAGTAGAAGGATGACCTGCGGTGATATTTGTCGTCACGATATGCACCCAGGTTGGAGAATATCCCAGATATCGTCAATAAATATATCATTGGCAAATTAGCAGGAAGTCGAAGCGGACAGAAGCAGACAGCTGTAGTGTTTTTGTAGATGTAGAGAGTAAGGAAAAAAGGGAGTCATAAAAATGCCAGTAACACCAACGTACCCAGGGGTTTATGTAGAAGAACTGCCTTCAGGAGTGCGCACTATTGTAGGTGTAGCAACATCAATCACAGCATTCATCGGTCGGGCACTGCGGGGGCCGACCGATGAACCAGTGGTGATCAATAACTATGGAGAATATGAGCGCATATTTGGCGGGTTGTGGAATGAAAGTACCATGAGTTTCGCGGTGCGTGATTTCTACAGTAATGGCGGTGGTCAGGCGGTGATTGTCAGACTGTACAAAGCCAAAGGCGAAAAAAATCCCAAGGCAACTTTGAAGGCAGGTAAAGAAGATGACAATCAAATTGGGTTGGAAGCTGCAAACGAGGGAGAATGGGGGAACGAGCTGCGGGCGCGGGTAGACAGGGAGTTTCCCAAAAGTATTACAGACGAGAAAAAAGACGAAAAAGAGAAATTGTTCAATCTCTATATAAGAGACGGGGAGACAGGGGAAGTAGAAACATTTCTCAATGTATCGATGAAATTGGGACACGCCCGACAGGTGGATAAGGTACTGGAAAATGGATCTCAGCTCGTGCGTTATCAAGGTACGATAACAGAAGACAGTGTGGTGCCAACAGGAAATGATGATGAGTTGGATATCGCCGATAAGGATATGTGGGGAGATGAGCGATCGAATAAGGTAGAGAAAGAGGACGAAGCTTCAGATGGAAAGGCGATCACAGAAGCAGAATTCACGGGGTCAGGGAAGGAAGCTGACAAAGAGGGACTTTATGCCTTAGAGAATGCGGACCTGTTTAACCTGCTATGCATCCCGCCCTACGAACCAGGTGGGGATATAGATTCGGGCTTAATTAACAGCGCCTTGACATATTGCCTGAAGCGCCGGGCCATGATGATTATCGACTCCCCCAGTACATGGACGAGCAAGAAGAGTGCGATAGACGGAATTGAGACACAGGTAGGAGACACCAGTGACAATGGGGCAATCTTCTTCCCGCGCCTGAAGATGCCGAACCCCCTCAAGGAAAATCAAATTGAAGTGTTTGCGGCTTGCGGGGCCATAGCCGGAATATTCGCCCGCACTGATGCTTCCCGGGGAGTATGGAAAGCGCCAGCGGGTTTGGAAGCGGTAATCAAGGGAGCAATAGCCCTCAGCGTGCCTCTGACAGATCCTGAAAACGGGGAGTTGAACCCTCTGGGGATTAACTGCTTGCGATCGATGCCACCAGCAGGCAGGATAGTCTGGGGTTCGCGCACCCGGGTGGGGGACGACAGGCTGGCTTCGCAATGGAAATACATCCCGGTGCGCCGACTGGCGCTGTACATGCAAGAATCATTGTATCGGGGTACCCAATGGGCGGTATTTGAACCGAACGACGAACCCCTGTGGTCCCAGTTGCGACTGAATATCGGCTCCTTTATGGATAATCTCTTCAAGCAGGGAGCATTCCAAGGCAGTTCGGCCAGCGATGCTTACTTTGTCAAGTGCGACAAGGAAACCACGACCCAGTATGATATCGATCGGGGGATAGTAAACATCGTCATCGGGTTTGCGCCCTTAAAGCCAGCAGAATTCGTGATTCTCAAGTTCCAACAAATCGCGGGACAATCTTAAAAAATCCAAAATTCAAAATTCAAAATTCAAAAAAGGGAAAGTAATTGATTCTTGGGTTTCAGCATTTGGACCCAGGCAATGTCAATGGGCGACAGCAAAAAGGAGGAAAAATGGCTCAATTTTCAACGAATGCGGAACGGTTTGACCCCTACAAAAACTTCAAATTCCGGGTAAAATGGGATGGGAACTACGTAGCCGGAGTTAGCAAGGTGAGTGCCTTAAGTCGCACGACGGAGGTGGTAGAACATCGGACGGGGGGAGACCCCAGCAGTTCGCGGTTATCGCCGGGACAAACGAAGTACGAACCCATAACTTTAGAACGGGGGGTAACCCACGACCCAGCTTTTGAACAATGGGCGAATAAGGTCTGGAACTACGGTTCTGGTTTGGGATCGGAAGTGTCCCTGGCGGACTTCCGCAAGGATATCATTATCGAGGTGATGAACGAAGCGGGACAAGTGGCGATCGCCTACAAGGTATATCGCTGCTGGGTATCGGAGTTCCAAGCGCTGCCAGAATTGGATGCCAGCGGCAACGAGGTAGCAATTCAGAGCATTCAGCTGCAAAATGAAGGATGGGAACGTGACTATGCCGTGCCGGAACCGGAAGAACCAAATTTCACTGAACCCGAATAGACAATGCGGCCACTAACAGCTTCAGAACTAATTCGCAGCTGGGAAATAGGACAGAGTCAACATCCCCTAGACAGGGCGTTGACTCTTCTAAGTCTCGCTTGTCCGGAATATGAGATGGCATCACTGGCATCTCTGAGTATAGGACAGCGAGATGCCTATCTTTTAACTCTACGAGAAATAACCTTTGGAGAAAAGATGGATTGTTGGGGGGACTGTCCCGCCTGTAGCGAACGGTTGGAATTTAGCATGAAAACATCCCAGATGCGTTTAGTAGAATTGCAAGAACCGGCAGTAGCAGAATATCAAATCCAAGTCGGGTCCTGGGAATTGCTATATAGATTGCCGAATAGCTGGGACTTAGCTACAATAGTGGGAATGAGAGATTATGAAAGGGCGGCGCGGCGACTGCGGCAAAGATGTCTGTTACAGGCCAGTTGCAAAGGAGAGGAGATCGAATATAACGATCTGCCAGAAGAGGCGATCGGGGCCATGGTCGAGTCAATAGCAGCAGCGGACCCCCAGGCAGAAATATTGCTAGACTTAAATTGTCCGGCCTGCGGTCACAGCTGGCAAGTAATGCTAGATATAGTTTGGTTTTTGTGGAAAGAAATCAGTGCTAAGGCCCAAAGGATCCTGCAAGAGGTCCACGTGTTAGCTAGGTTTTATGGATGGCGAGAGGCTGATATTCTATCTATGAGTACGGTGCGACGACAGTATTATTTAAGTTTAGTAGGCTAATGGCTGATTTATTTACTAGATTAGCAAAACGCACTCTGGGTTTAATGCCGGTAGTGGAACCGAGAATAGTCTCGCGGTTTGCCCAGGAAGAGGCGATGGCGAGTGAAAATGCTAATATAGAAATACCGAGCTTGTTTTCCGGCGATCGGGGTTCATCTTTATCGCCAGTGCAGCCAGTTGCAGGGCAGCTGTGGCCAAGGGAGAGAGATGCTGCTGTTAAGGATAGGGCAGTGGGGGACGCCGACATTCCCGAGGAGAGAGGATATCCGGAGAGGGAAGAGGAGTCCATCACGAGAACAATTCTAGTGGAGATGGAGCAGGAATACCCGGAAAAGCAGGAAGTAATCCCAGAAGGGTTAAGCATTTCGGAAGGAAGAAGGGAAGTTAGAGAAGCAGAGAGGGGAAAGTCCGAAAAAAAGCCGTTCGGCCTTGAAGAAGGGCCAAAAAAGCGGGAAGTTCAGGGGGAAAGAAGGGCAGTCCAGAGAGAATATGAAGGGAGAGAAAAAATAGGGTCAGTCGGGGTAGAGAAAGGGTCAGAAATGATCGGGTGGCAGAGGGAGGAGGCCAGAGGGATAGAAGAGTCAAGTGGGTCCAGAGGGGCGATCGCGGGGCAGAAAGGTGAGTCGGTAGAGAAGGTAAAAAAAGTAACAGAAGCAGAGAAAGAAGGGAGAGAAAGTCCAGGGGAGATATCCGAGGGAGGAGAAGAAAGGACTTCGTTGCAGGTGGAGATAGAGTCCAGAAGGTCCGAAGTGTTAAGGTCTCCTGGAGAAGAAAGGGCGATCGGGGAAAAAGTTGAAGTCGAGTGGGATAGAGAAAGAAGGGCGATCGGGGAAAAAGTTGAAGTCGAGTGGGAGGGAGAAAAAGGAGAGAGGGAGAAAAAAGCAGTAGGAGTAGAGTGGGAAAGGAGGGAAAGGGATCCCAGAGATAAGATAGGTCCTTCCAGAGAGGAAAAAAAGATAGCATCGGTAAGGGAGTCCTCGACTCAGAGGTCCAGATCCAACAGCGGGGAAGAAAGGGCGATCGGGCGTATTCGGGAGTCGGGAGAGTCGGAAAGTCCAGAGAAAACCCGTGTGGCAAGGACAGTAACAGCGGCGATCTTCTCAAGAAACCCAGAGAAGTCAAGGGAGTCGGTGGGGGAGATGACAGGGGACGATCGAGTGACTGAGGGTAAAACAGACTCTGGGAAAGTGAAGTCGCCAGGAGTAGAGAGAGTCTTCTCCTCAGAGAGTCCAGGTATTCGGGAAGTGCCATCTTCAGGTAGGATGGAAGAGACATGGTCTCGAAGGGAAGAAAGGTTGTTTCCAGAAGAGGAAAAAAGTGCGATCGGGCCTCAGTCAGGAAAGTTTTCCAGTGTCGAGAGGGAAAGTCCGCGAGTGCAAATGCCCTCAAGGGGACCGCAGGTGCTAGACTCCCAGAGTGCCTCGGAATTTTCCACAGAGAAATATCCTTTAGGAGAGTCGAGAAGGGCGATCGCCTCGGGGTCAAGAGGGGAGTATGAAAATAGAGTAACTCAAGCAAAAGTGAGTGAGGGGAAAACAGACTTTCCTTTAGTGAAGTCCCCAGGAGTAGAGAACCTCAGATCCTCAGAGAGTCCAGGTATTCGGGAAGTGCCATCCTCAGGTAGGATGGAAGAGACATGGTCTCCAAGAGAAGAAAGGTTTTTTACTCAAGAGGAAAAAAGTGCGATCGGGCCTCAGTCAGTCAAGTTGTCCAGTGTCGAGAGGGAAAGTCCGCTTCCATCAGTGCAAATGAACTCTAGAGGATCGCAGGTGCTAGACTCGAAGAGGAATGAGGAATTTTCAACAGAGAACTTTCCTTTAGGAGAGTCGAGAAGGGCGATCGCATCGGGGCCAAGAGTGGAGTATGAAAATAGGGTAACTCCAGCAGATGAACCCAAAAGAGAATCTCTAAGTAGTATTCCCCTGGTGAAAGGGGAAAAGCAGGTATCATCCCAGAGTAGGGCCCGATCGGCAAGTAGCATTTCAGGAGAAGAGAGTGGCACAGTGGGCCGAGTTGCCGAGCGATCGCATAATGTTGATGAGTCTCCAGAGATAACATTAGAGGTTCCAATAGCAGAGGGAAAGAGGGACTGGGAAGAGAACAACCAGGTGGGAAGAGAGCAAATAATCAGTCAAAGGGAAGAGAGGGGAAGAGAAATTGAGATCGCAGAAAAGGGCGAGTTACAATTATTAGATTCGAGGCGATCTCCACCAGAGAAAGCATCCGTGGAATCGACGATCGAGGTAACCATAGGTAAGATAGAGGTGCGGGGAACAAAACCAGCGGTAAAACCAGTTCAGCAATCTCGTCGGATGCAGTCAACCGGTTCGAGTCCGAGGCTTTCTTTGGATGAATATCTAAAACAGCGCAATGGAGGTAAGAGATGAGTAGATCGCAGGCGATCGCTGGGGTGACGATCATGCTAGATTTCCTAATTACGGAGGGAGTAATCCAAGAATTAGGCACCGGTCAGTTGGAAACAGTAACAACTAAACATCTAGACAAGGCACAGGACGGAGGGTTGGAGAATAACCAGATTAACATATTTCTTTTCCAAACGAGGCCCAATAGCGCGTGGCGCAACTTAGATATGCCGACGGTAAAATCGGGGGAAACAGGGAAAGCCCCATTAGCATTAAATCTATATTATTTGATCACGGCTTACGGCAGAGATAACGAAGATATAGAAAGCCATAATCTGCTGGGGATAGCGATGCGGGTATTGCACGACCATCCTTTGATCAGAAGTAAGGATATCAACAGGGCCATAAACAGCGACACGTTGCCGGCTTATAAAAAGAAGATCCTGCAAAAGAGCGACCTAGAAAATCAAGTAGACAAAATCGGCGTAACGCCTACTACCTTATCCTTAGAAGAGATATCGAAGCTATGGGGTACATTTAAGACTGAATATCGCATTTCCGCAGCTTATGAAGTTTCGGTCGTATTGATAGAAAGC
>JBFRWI010000094.1:0-21891 GCA_051439505.1 Hormoscilla sp.
ATGAAATTATTCCGTCAGTCCCAACCGGATGATTGGCATTCTGTCTTTGCCCAAGTACGGGATGCTTTGTCGAAATATTGACTTTTATCAATTAGTCTCCTGGCCCGCCGTGGGTTCAAACCCACGGCTAACAGCTAAAGTCGGTTGAAAACCGACTAAAAGTATTGTCTCGAAATGATTGAGCGCGATCGCAGCGTAGGGTGGGCACCGCCCACCACCGGATTGAGGGGCGATCGCACCCCACATTAAGCAGGGTAGGGTGGGCACCGCCCACCACCGGATTGAGGGGCGATCGCACTTCACATTGACCAGGGTAGGGTGGGCACCGCCCACCATGATATTGTCGCCCAAATGCGGGATCCCCTACAGATAAATTTACACGGCAGCAAGGTAGCACCTCATATCTTGCACCATTATCAACAAGCCCGCTAGCCCGCCAGGGGTTAAAACCCCTGGCTAATAGCTTAAGTGGGTTAAAACCCACTGGACACCTTCTCTAGATAAGAATTTCCTGTCGTTCCCAGGGGTCGCCTGTAGGAACGAGGGGAACGAGGAAAAAAACACTTTATTTATAAGGTTTTCAGTCGGTTTTCAACCGACTTGAGCTATTAGCCGTGGGTTTAAACCCACGGCGGGCCATGAAACTAATTTACAATGGTGCAAGATCTCAGATGCACCCGACATTAGGCGATCGCACTTGACATTAACCGAGAGAGTCCGGGTCAATATTCAACTCGCGCAGTTTTGCTGCTAGCAGTTCTGCTCGTTGTTGAGCGGCCTCATGAGGAGTTAAAATCAATTCACCCTCCGATGTAAACCACCGCAACCACAGACGATTAGCACCTTTATAACTCCCCTGCCACAAACCTAAACTCAACTCCAACTGTGAAATCTGCAAACGCCCGTCAGTCAACGAAACTGGTTCGTATTGACCAGCTACTAGGTGAAATGCCTGGAATTCATCTTTGTCCTGACTGAACACTATGTAGTAAGGCACTCGCAGTATTTGCTCGTATACTTGCCACTTCGTAGGCGGGTTTCCTGGTTGGCGCCGGGTCCGTCCCAAATCTTCATTTTCCGTACTGGGGGATAATAGCTCAATTATCACCAATGGACTCACCTGTTCTTGCCACATCACGTAGCTATTCCGCAGATCGCGGCCTTCGTAGAGTCTGTCTACTCCTACTACCGCAAACCAATCTGGGCGTTTGTACCAATTCAGATGGCGGTGATCGTAGTAAATGTTGAGGTCAGATGCCGCAAACACTTGGGACGGGGTAATATTCTGCGGTTGGAAAGTGTCTTCTAAAAGCGTTGACTGTCGTCCGTGAAATTGGTCTGGCATGGAGATCTCCTCGGGATCTTCGCTGGGCAAGTCGTACATTGTCGGCAAGGTCTGCCGAGGTGAAAGAGGTTTCTTGGATTGGGTGGATGTTGCTGGTTCGTTCATTGCCCCATCTCCTACTAGGCGGTCTTCTCTATTTTAATACCCGATCGCCCCATAAATCGCCCCCAGGTCAAAGAAACCGGGTTTCTGTAACGATGTTGGCAGGAAGGCGAGAATGTCGATAAAAGAAACCCGGTTTCTGGGTCAACCCACGGGCGATCGCTCCGGGCATCATCTATTGATATTCCTGATGCGCAACCAACCAAAGATTTGACTCGCAGTCAATTGTAAATGGGGGAGAAAGCTAGGAACGGGTAACAAAACATCATTACCGATCTCAAACAACCCGGGGGGCGAATTCAAATTGTAGGTAAGTATGAGTTCCTCTCCCGGATCGATCAGCCAACCTAATTCGGTGCCGTGGTTGAGACAGTGGAAAATGTTGCGAGTCACCCGAGTTGCTAGTTGGTCCGGACTGAGAATTTCAATCGTCCAGTCCGGATGGGTGGTAAAAGAATTCCCGATCGTCCCATCGGCATTAGTAGAGAGTCTCTCCCATCTAAACACTGCAATGTCGGGAACCGTGGAACGATCGCCAAAGGTACAGCGTAACTCCGGTAATGCCAGAGCAATAGATTCTGCTTCCGCTACGGCATTAATAGCATCGAGCAGTTTCTGCTGAATGCGGCTATGTTGTCCTTGGGGCATGGGCTTTTGTAACAGTTGACCGTTAATATATTCCCTAGCGGGTTTCGTTTCCGGTAAGGCCAGAAACTCCTCCAGAGTCAGTTGTTTTATTGCAGTCTGAACCATTAGCAATTCTATCCTTTTTAGTCATACCATTTTGTCAAAAAATGCTGCAATTATTTCTTATGATTTATTCGTATGTTGGGTTAATGTTCCTGATATCCCTTACCAAACAGACAATATTACTAATACTTTTTATACAATGTTTCCAGTCGGTTTTAACCGACTTTAGCTATTAGCCGGGGGTTTGAACCCCCGGCGGGCCATGAGACTAATCGAACCCCCGGCGGTCTAACAGCGAAGTTACTTACTTAAATTAACCACTATAACGAGGACGCCCCAAGGTGGTAATGTAAACAACAGCCTCATCTGCGGGAATACCTAAAACATCGTTAACCTGGTCGTCAAAAAAGCCTCCAATGCCGCTGACTCCTAAACCCAGGTGAATGGCAGCAAGGTTCAGCCTTTGCCCCAGATGACCCGCATCCATGTGCAGGTAGCGATACACCCGATCGCCATATTTCTCCACAGCTTTTTGCAAGTCAGCGGTATGAAACAAGACAACACTAGCATCCCGGCCCAAATCTTGCCCCAAACATAAATAATGTAACTGTTGCCGGAAGTTTTTAAACCGAATTTGGCGGAGTTCTTGAGCTTTGGGCGCATAATAATAGCAGCCTTCATCTAATCCCGTCACCCCAGAAACCGCAATAAAGGTTTCCAGCAAACTCAAATCAAAATAGTCGGGCTCGCCATCTAACCCCTGGTCGAGGTAATGTTGAGGTTGATAGGTAAAGTCCAGCAAGGCTTTCAGTTCATCTAAGGTTAAGTCCCCACCGCTGTAGGCACGAGTAGAACGGCGCTTGAGAATGGTTTGTTCTAAATCTTTCTGCTTGTCTGAGAGCGCGATCGGGCTTGTGGCAGTAGACAGCTTCAGACAAAATGGGAAATTATATTTATCTTCCCCCGTTTCCTCATCAGCAGCCTCCTGCCAATTGACTCCCATCTGAGTATCTGACTTAATCTCGGTAGCCCCATGGAGGTATGCTAATAGTTCCCCATCTCGGATGCGAGGATATTCCCTTTGGATGGCAGAGGCCAAAGCTGTTCTGTAGCAAGGTCCGGACTCTTCTGTCAGGGGCATAACGGCGATCGCCCCTTCCTGTTGCGAGTCTAAATATAGTAGGTCATTCACCTGGCGATCGACAAACCCGCCAATCAGGCCAACTCGGTAGCCATTCAAAGCTCCTGCCAATTCTATATTACCCAGCAGATGACCGGTGTCGAGAAAAATCCGCCGGTAAGCACGGTCTTGGTAGCGCCAAGCCGATCGATAGAATACAGCAGTTGTGACAATTGCCAACTGGGTAGTCTTTAGTAATGGATGTCCGAAACAGGCAGCTTGCAGCTCATCCCAGACATCATTATCCCAAAAAAGCACCAAAGAATGAGTCTGAGGCTGATAGTTGTATAACCCAGGCTTGAGCAAAGGCGTCCCACGAGAGATCAGATAAACTTCAGCGGGGTACAGCCCCCCTGCCGAGGGGGCCGATCTCATATAAAACGGTTCTCCCATCATCGTCGGCACCATTGCTGTCACCCCATAACTGCAAAACAGCAACCGGGATAACCGCTGCCATTTACTCTTGCTCTTGGTCCTCTCCTGTAAATAGGGCTTCAGGTCAACTGTCGTCCCGATTTTATATGACTTGAACGGCACCGGTTGTTTCGACCAGTCCAATCCCTGACTCTTGGCAGCTATGGTTTCCGGGTCGTACTTGGTCCGTTCGTGGTAATGCTGGGCGATCGAGGCTTTCTGTTCTGGCATAGGTCTGGCCTTGTTTAGCAAATATAGCAGCAATTTTACATTCTGCACCCCCATTGGGGCCATCGGGGCCAGGCCGCAGGCATCCCATGAGACCGCATTACAAATCTTAAAAAAGAATTATAACAACTGAGACTGCCGTTACAATCCTTTACATTGGCAATCATAAGCATAAATACTGACAAATACCGAGAGAGCGAACTGGTGGCAGCACGATCGGTCGAATGCAAGTAAGATGGAGCAAAAGATCAGCGCAGAGGAATTACTGGCTCAATATGCCCAGGGCGAACGAAATTTTGAGGGGATTGACTTACGAGAGGCTGATTTATTTGAAGCAGATTTACGGGAAATTAACCTCAAGGATAGCAATCTCACGCAAGTATACCTACATTATGCTAATCTAAGTCAAGCTTCTCTGCAAGCAGCTCGACTTCAGGAGGCGCAACTTGGAGATGCTCAACTCTATAATGTTAATTTATCTGGGGCTATGCTTCGGGGGGCTAATCTTTCCAGAGCTAATCTCCGTTATGCGAATTTGCGGGGTGCTGACCTGTCCGATGCCAATTTGCAGGGTGCCGACTTGTCTAAGGCCGATCTAGACGGTGCCGATCTCAGTAAAGCTAATTTTAGTAGAGCTAACCTAGAGAATGCTAAGTTGGCAGGGGCCCAGTTGCGCGGCACTAACTTTTTTAATGCACAAAATGTCAATTTTGTCAAGGCTGACCTGGATGAAACGACCATTTTTCCCGATGGGCACTGGCAAAGGATCTCTTGAGGGTCAGCGGTCAGTAGTATTAGAGGTAGGTGGTCAGTAGTATTAGAGGTAGGTAGTCAGTGGTAAAAGTTCCCACGTTCCAACGTTCCAACGTTCCAACTATAACTGCTACGAGTAAAACAAAGGCAAAGAAGAATCTGGGTGATGATAATGAATAACTACCGTGTAGCTCTTGGTAAGGGTGATAATTTAGATCAGACTGGTGTGGTGGAGTGGTTTCAAGTGCAAGCTGACTCAGACTCTCAAGCCGAGAAGGAGGCTTTGGCTAGCTTGAGTGCTAAACATGCTCTGGACTCCGAAGAGTTAAAACAGTGGCAAGTTGTCGTACTTCAGAAACAGCCCTAGAGTCAGGCACGAGAATGAACAATTAGCAATTGTCACAAACCCATGCAAATTAAGAGGCGTCATCAATGGCCTACTTCCACCTCTGAGGCAACTGCAATTCAACAACAGCTAGTCTGTAAGGTAATTACTACGGACCAGCTTGAGTCGGTGCAGTATGTGGCGGGAGTGGATGTGGGCTTTGTTGATGACGGTGCTACCAGTCGCGCTGCGGTGGCGGTGCTGAGTTTTCCCAGTCTGGAACTCTCCGAACAGGCGATCGCCCAACGCCCGACTCAGTTTCCTTATGTTCCGGGATTCCTCTCTTTCCGGGAAATACCACCGGTGCTAGAGGCTTTAGAAAAACTTAACACAACCCCGGACTTAATTTTATGTGATGGTCAAGGTCTGGCTCATCCCCGCCGTTTTGGTCTGGCCTGTCATCTGGGGGTATTGACTGATATCCCCACTATCGGCGTCGCTAAGTCCCGGTTAATTGGCACTCATGCTGAATTGCCAGGGGCAAAAGGCAGTTGGCAACCCCTCATGCATGATTCCGAAATTATCGGCGCTGTACTCAGAACCAGAAGCAACGTCAAACCTCTGTATGTCTCTATTGGTCATCGCGTCAGTCTCCCTACTGCCATAGATTACGTCCTGCGCTGTACTCCTAAGTATCGTCTCCCAGAGACTACTCGGATCGCCGATCGACTGGCCTCCCAATAGCTTGGCTGTATGGGCCGCCCTTTGCACCTCCGGACGGGCGGATCGCCTGTCCGGAGGTGGCGCAATGGTCGGGACTAGCCAAAAACTTCCCAGAAGGCAGAATTCCTCTATAACTGATATATGATAACATTATATAGCATCAGGCTGAATGTAACCCAACGGGCAGAAGTTTTACTAAAAAGTGGGTTTTATGACAGATAATCAATCGATACGCTTGCAAGTTAAACTCGATCGCTCCTATATCGCCATTTACCATGAAGATAGGGAAGTGGGATTTTGTACGCCGGAATTTGCGGACTTAATTGTGGAAGCATTAAATGAAAACGATCAGTTACACGAAGAGAATGAAACGATCAATAAAGCACTGCAAATGGCTTGTCGGGAATTGATCAAACGCTCTGGGGGCAAACCGAATCAGGTGAAGCAACTGATGCGCAAATACCTGCGAAAAGCTAAACGTCCCAAACATGGCAGTCGCGCGATCGCCTACTTGCTACGGGACAGGCAAAAGCAACTTGATGTCAGCAATCATGAATTTATTCGTTTCTGCGATTCTTACAAATTGTCTCCTCAAGAACTGCTTGATATTTACAAGGGTAAAGAAGTTACTGACGAGCAGCTCAGAGCCGTGTCACGGATAGTGGGTAAATCATTTGATGAATTGGTTTCTACCCGGGATGGTTTCTCTAATAATCAAATGAACAAGCTAGCACGCATACTGGGTACTTCCAGTCAGGAGTTGGCTGAATTGTTTGAATAATTGAGAATTGAAAATTGAAAATCGAAAATTGAAAAAATTAAAATAGTCATTAGTAGTCATGAATAGAGGTCTTTACCTTTTTCAATTAGCAATTAGCAATTAGCAATTAGCAATTAGCAATTAGCAATTAAATTAGTCCTGGAAGCACAACACCAACTTGATTGTTAAATATTTCCATATCCTTTCGATCCTTTTCATCGAAACTGGTTTGGAAGTAGTCGGGAACTTGACCATTCCTGTAAGCAGATTTATCTTTGCCTGGTTTACGCTTGTTAACTAATTGGGTTACGGCTAGTAACTCGCCATCAGAACCTAATACTGGCATGCATAGTAGGCTACAAGTGCGATAACCGGTTTTGCGATCGGTCCTTTTAGCAAGTTCGGAGTCGGGATGCTGATAGAGGTCAAAGGGAATATTTAAGGGCTGACCAGTTGCAGCTACTTGGCCCACAAATCCTTCCCCGATCGGGACTCTGGTTTCCATCCAGGAACCATCCCGTTGGGGGATTTTTGTCCACAATTCATTGGTCTGATAATCTACTAGCCACAGGGTGCTGCGATCGGCATTTGTCAGTTTTTTCACTGCTTGCATGACTTTTTCGATCATTTCTTCTGGACTATTGCTCTGGTGGACCAAGCTGATGGCTTGATAAAGTGGATCTATTGCTTGTTGTTGCTCGGCAATGGTGCGGATATGTCCATGGAAGGATTGACAGGCTTGCAGAATCGGTAAAATTGAGTTAGCACGTTGTTTCAATTTATTTGCGTCTGCTTGGGTAAAACCTTGGGGGTCAATGCGTTTTGATAAGGGGGCGCTGGAGACGGATTTTAATTTGTTCAAAAACCGGATAATTGCTACTAGGTTCCCTTGCAGATCGAAGATGGGAAATAATAACAGATTCTGAATGGGATCTCTGATGCCTGTTTGGATTAAACGATCGTTCAAATGGCTGAGCAGGTTGATAGCTTTTTTATATTTAGATAAGACAAATATCCGGGCTATGCCTCTATTAGCCGGAATTCCGATCTCTTTGGCTTTACTAGCTTCTTCATCTTCTGGGAGCAAGCACCAAAGTTCATTATCTTCTGCATGCAAGAGGAAAATTGTTGTGTGGTCAACTCCCAATAGCTTCCCTAGTGATAAACTAACAAAGTTGAGCATGTAGGAGAGGGGATTGTAGATCTCCTCGTCTGACGGGTTGACTACAGCTTCACTGAGGATGGCTAGGGTTTGATGCACGGCTTCTTTGGGTTCAATTTGGGCTAGTTGCTTCAGGTTTTCATGGGTTTTGATGAACTGGAGGATGACGCCGACCCGATCGTTGAAGACTTGCATTGACTGTCGATCGTTCTTGTCAAAGCTAGCTTTGAAGTATTCGGGAACGCCAGGCCAGTCTTCCTTGCGGTATTCACCGAAATTACCGGGTTTTCTTTTGTTGACTAATTGAGTGACCCCCAGTAACTCGCCTTCGGGATTCAAAATTGGCATGCACAGCAGGCTACAGGTACGATAACGAGTTTGAGCGTCAGTTTTTCTAGCGTTCTTGGCGTCGGGATGTTCGTAGAGGTCGAAGGGGATAATCATTGCTTGGCGTTCTGCTGCCACCTTGCCAACAAAACCGACTCCGTACTGGCATCGCACTTCCCCTTTCCCTGGCAGTTCTGTCCAGAGATCTCCCCGATCGCGGTCTACTAACCACAGGGTACTGCGATCGGCGTTCATCAGCTTCTTGGCCGCATTCATCACCCGCTGCAATATGGCTTTGGTATCTAAATTGATCTGGTCTAGGGAACGGGTAGCTTCGGCCAGGGCCGCTGTTGCGCGTAATTTCTTGCTAGCCTTATAAGAAGATTGGCAGCTTTCTAGAATGCGTTGAATTGGCTCGACACATTTTGCCAGTCTTTCTAGGTCTAGTCTGCTAAAACCTTTTTGATGCTCGTGCTGCTTCTTTTCCGGTAATTTGTTCAGTAACTGGATCACCGCAATTACTTCGGTGTTGTCGTCCAGGATGGGAAAGGCTAATATGTTCTCGGTGCGGTAATTATATTTCTCGTCATTTTCCTTGACTAGCCGCGAACGGGGATCTTCGTATACTTTATCCGGAATATGGATCAGTTTTTTGGTCTTGGCAACTGTACCGGCAATCCCTTCGCCGACTCGCACTTGAATATCTAGGAATTCGCCTTTTTCATTCTGAGCTACTAGAGACCAAAGTTCTGTCTTTTCTTCGTTCAGTAAAAAGATGGTGCTGCGATCGGCCCCTAGGAGTTTGCCAATTTTCTCGGTCACATCTCGCAGCACTTCATAGAGAACCTGAGTTGAGCCTTGTTCTTCGCTCTCATCCTGTGATAGTATATCTACCTGGGTGACTAGGAGTTTTCTTTCTAGTTCGGCAAATGTGTTGATAAATTCTGACTCACTCTGCTCTTTCTCTCCCTTGACTTTTCGGTAGGCTTTTTCGACCCAATCAAGATCGAATACATACTCGTAAATTAAATTGTGGACTTTTAAGAAGCCGTGCTCTTTGACTACTAAACCTAATAGCCGCAGTTCCGTCTGTTCTGCACTTTCATTGGCGACTATGAATCCTTCTTGCAAAATTTCTTGATAGAGTTTTAATAGCTGAATGTTGCGCGGCTTCGGCTCTAACAGCCGATCGCGGATATTCTGCAAAGGTTTCAGTTCGGGGTTTTCCTCCCAATTGGCTAGCAGGCGCGATCGGACCAATTCTTCTACCCATTCAGTTTCTCTGCCTTCCGGGGGAGAGTCGGGAGCTTCTACTATCATCTGAAATAGTTTTTGGGTCAGGAATGGCTGTCCTCCAGTACACTTTAAAACCGCTGCGAGCAATTTCTTGTAGTTATGAGATTTTTCTTTTAACCTCATTGCTAGCAGTACGCCGCTATTCGGATCCTGGGGCGGCATCGAAGATGATGAAGTTGTTGAAACCATAGTGCAACCTGATATTATCATATGAGGGTGAATACGCTGTCGCGCATTGAAAATGCACATTCTGTAATATCGTAATACAGGCGCTCAACCCCTTGGGATGGAGATCGGAGGATCTGAAAATAACTACGAACTACGAACTACGAACTACGAACTACTTACCCCTGTGGTTCCCTCAAACCACAAGTATAGCACCCAGACTGGAGATGCGATCGCCCCTGGATCTGGGGAAACTAACCTGAGGGAGGAGTAAGAAGAGTATAATAACATTCGATCGACAGGTGGCGACAAATGACAAGCTGGAAGTCTCTCCCTCCAGAGGGTTTCCTTTTAGGGGGATTGGTCAAAATGGTATAAAGAGTAACGAAGCATTACCGATGAACCGTGGGTTTAGACACCAGTACTATTCTAAGGGAAATCGGGATTGTTTAATTGCTGACTTCTAAAGGAGAAAGGCATGGATAATTTGTTAAATGTCTGCATGGGTCTGGGTTTAAGTGCAGCATGCGGTTTTCGGGTGTTTGTGCCGTTGCTGGCCATGAGTCTGGCGGCACAGTCTGGTGAGATCGCCCTGGCACCGGAGATGGAGTGGATCGGTACAACTCCAGCAACGATCGCCTTTGGAGTGGCAACGGCGGTGGAAGTGTTGGCCTATTACGTACCTGTGGTTGATAATCTACTGGATACTATAGAGGTGCCAGCGGCGATGATCGCAGGGACCATGGTGACAGCAGCGGTTGTCCCGGATATGGACCCGACCTTAAGATGGATCTTTGCTGCTATTGCTGGGGGTGGTGCGGCGGAAACGATCGAACTAGCGACTAGCGCCACCCGCTTAGTATCTACAGCTTCTACCGGCGGAATGGCGAATTCCGTTGTCTCTACCGTGGAGGTGGGCAGTGCTCTGACTTTATCACTGTTGGCGTTAGCTTTACCTGCCTTGGCCGCGATCGTGGTGGGAGTGCTGATCGTCTGGGGCGGGAAAAAGATTTATAAACGCTTCCGAAAACGCCAGGGCCATGAAGAAAGTGACGACACTATGCTTGATGAATGATACCATAGCTGCTGTTAAAAACAGCGGTGATTTTATCTCAATGCAACAGATTCAAGGTAGCACTAAATTGCTGGGGGTGATTGGTTATCCCGTGGAACATTCTTTGTCGCCCCTCATGCATAATGCGGCGATCGCCCACTTAAACCTAGATTACGTCTATCTGCCTTTCCCGATCGCGCCGTCAGATTTATCCGTGGCGATCGAGGGTTTTCGGGCTATTGGTTTGGTAGGTTTTAACATCACCATTCCCCACAAGCAGGCAATTATGCCTTTATTATCGGAGATTTCCCCCGTAGCGCAAGCTGTGGGAGCGGTGAATACGGTGTGGCGCAAGTCTGGGGGTTGGTACGGTACCAATACAGATGTAGCTGGATTTATTGCCCCCTTGCAAGATGATAATCGAGATTGGACTCAATGTAATGCTGTGATTTTAGGCAATGGCGGTGCTGCGAGGGCGGTAGTGGCGGGTTGCTTGCAACTGGGTTTTTCAGAAATTCATGTAGTGGGGCGATCGGCCCAGAAGTTAGCAGAATTTAAGAGCAGTTGGGATAGTCCCCTGCGGATTCACCCTTGGGAAAAGTTACCACAATTGCTGCCATCTGCATCTCTGCTGGTAAATACAACTCCCATTGGCATGTATCCCCATGTGGATGAGTCTCCTGTAGCAGCAGAGGTGATGGCAAAATTGCCCCAGGGCGCGATCGCCTATGATTTAATCTACACGCCTAATCCTACGCTGTTCCTGGAACAGGCCCAAGCTGTCGGGGCCCGGGCGATCGATGGGTTAGAGATGTTGATACAGCAAGGTGCAGCCGCTTTACAGATGTGGTTAGAGCAACCGGTCCCCGTAGATATCATGCGGCAATCTTTGAGGCAGAAATTGGGACTAATTTAATAGGCGTTGTACGGGGGATGATGCTTGTCAGCTGTTATTTGTTAGTTGTCAACTGTTAGTTGTTAGTTGTTAGTTGTCAGTTGTCTCATCCGACCACGATCGGGGACCGCCTGCGTGGTCAGGTGAGCGTGAGCCGATTTTTCCACCAACGGTAGGGCAGGCTATATTACATGCATCATTTGTGTACCCGGCTATCAGCTACAAGCGAGCGCACCCAATCTAACCGGTGCCCCAGTTCGGAGTTCACCAGTTCGGAGTTCGGGTTGAAAACCTCTCGGTTGGGGTTGAAAACCTCTCCGTTGGGGTTGAAAACCTCTCCGTTGAGGTTGAAAACCTCTCGGTTGGGGTTGAAAACCTCTCGGTTGGGGTTTGAAACCTCTCGGTTGGGGTTTGAAACCTCTCGGTTGGGGTTTGAAACCTCTCGGTTGGGGTTTGAAACCTCTCCGTTGAGGTTTAAAACCTCTCCGTTGAGGTTTAAAACCTCTCGGCTGAGGTTTAAAACCTGTCCGTTGAGGTTGAAAACCTCTCGGCTGGGGTTGAAACGGGTGTGGTCTTGCGCCGGGTGTGGCCCCCGAGCGTGGTCGAAGGGCGTCGAAGGGGAGGGCCCATGGAACGATCGAACGATCGACGGGTGTTTTGACCACACCCTCTTGCGCCCGTTGGCAAGCGTTCACTAATTGTTAAAACCCACGGCGGACTAGGAGACTTAGCATCAGCCAACTGAGTAATCATGTACTACAGTAAAAAGTCCTTGTTGGCGATAATCTTCACTGACCGCTTCCGCATAGGTTCTGGTGTGGAAAGTCTCCACCAGAAAAGCCCGATCGCCCAGGACATATTCTTCCTTTGCCAATGGTGCCAGCGAGTGCAGCATTTCTTCCTGTTCTGGCTGGGGATGCACGATAATTCCATAGACAGATGCTTCTTTTTCGCCAGCGTATTCTTCCAACATGTGGGATACCTCCGTAGCAATTAACTCCTCTTCCCTAGTTACCTCATTATCGATACTGATTAATGCATGAACTGCATCAACCAAATTCACAGCTTCTTCCTTTGCGGGCTTTTGTGCTAAGTAAGCTACCACCCCATTCCGCACGGCCTTAAATTTATCAATGCCCCGTTCGGGAGGCGGTTGCTGCAAAATATCTGACACATCTATTTCCCACTCCTGGGCAAACATTTCCACTAATTCTCGTTCTTTTTCATCTAAATTATCGTCCAACCATGCCAAGCGATATAAAATATCGATCAACTCTTTTCTTCCCGCTGGTTTCCCCATAGCTTTGATGAGGGTAGTTGATTCGCCTGCCTCCTGTTTCAATGCTTTCATAAACTTCTGCCACCAACCCGCATGACCGGTATCTTTTACCCAAAATCCAATTCCCGTTAATAAGGAAAAGCTAAAGAATAATATACCAATAATATTCGTCAATCCGACTCTAAAATCTTTATTCTCGGCGATAACTAAATAATATAGCACAAAGGGGATATTGGTTAAGAGATGCAGCATCATGGAAAAGATCGATATGCTTTCGGCCACTACTGGTTCGTGTTTTCTCTTCCACAATTTATTAATCTTGAGGTACACCGTGATCGCATTAATCAATACGGAAATGGATAGTAAGATCTTGATGATGGTGGCCAAAAAATCCATGATTACGTTCCTCTTCTTTTGCGTTCTTCAACCTCATGTACCGCCAGCAAGACTTGTAGCGGTACAAACTTCCAGAGGGCCATTATTCGGCAAAGCCAGTTAGTTCCTCGCCAGACCATTCTATAGTATCGCCGATTTTTTCTCCCGTGTGATAAGCTGCTAGCAGCACTTCGTTAGTTTTCCCCCAGGCGATCGCCCCCGTAGCATCAATGCCAATAGCTGCCAAATCTCGTTGATTGCGCTTCGCTTCCGTCAGACTGCGTTCAAAGGCCGCCGACAAAGAAAGTCCATCCGTCACCCGGACTACAATTCGCGCCGCTAGACATTCATCAATAATATCTTCGCCAATCCCCGTACAGCTGATACCGGCCAAAGAAGTAGCATAATTTCCCGCAGGCATGGCCGAATCGCTCACCCGGCCAATGCGCTCAAATCCCTTACCGCCCGTAGAAGTACCAGCGGCAAGGCAACCCTTGGCATCTAAAGCAACAACACCGATCGTGCCAGTCCCAGCCGGGCGACTCACCAAATTGGCCATTTTTCTGGGAAAATTATTCTGTCGATCCTGCAACCATTCCTGCAAGCGCTCCTCCGTCAGAGGGTTATAAATTGGCAGGGCCATTTCTCGCACCAGTTCGGCAGCGCCATAATCCGACAGCACCCGATCGGGATAATTTTGCAAAGCCAGAGCCAGTTCAATGGGATTTTGTAGGCGCGAGACATTAATTACGCCGCTGAAGGCTTGAGCAGTGCCGTCCATCAAAGAGGCACTCATGCGGATCTGACCATCCGATTGCAATACAGAACCAGTACCAGCATTAAACCGGGGCTCGTCCTCTAGCAGCCGACAGCCCCGCACCACCGCTTCGGAAGCCGTCGCCCCAGCCAATAGCAGGTTATAAACATCTTCTAGTATCTGGTAGAGAGACTGGCGCACGGCATCCACTCCCTCCTTGTCGCCAGCGGAACTAGCACCGCCGTGAATAATCAGCTTAGGTTGTTGTTTGTGCTTTGTCATTGTCAGTTGTCAGTTCCCGCGCGAGAGCGTCCCGTGATAGATTAGCGATACGTTCGCGTCTAATTTTAAGCAACCGTGCTGATTGGTGATGATTTTTACCTGATTTAATGCAAAATTAAGAAAATTTCTCGCGCACATACATTATCCTAGAGGCGTTATGGATGTAGAAACAGCCATTAAGGGGGTACGGATAGTTTTGGTGGAGCCCTTGGGCCCTCTGAATGTGGGGGCGATCGCCCGGGTGATGAAAAACATGGGACTGCACCAGCTAGTCCTGGTGAATCCCCAATGCGATCACCACTCCCCAGAGTCGAGACTGATGGCAGTTCATGCTGTAGACATATTGTCATCCGCCCAGGTGGTGCCGACAATACCAGCAGCTTTAGAAGGCTGTACTCGCGCGATCGCCACTACAGCCCGGGAACGCTCGACGACCCCCCAGCTAGAACATCCCCGCACCGCCCTCCCCTGGTTGCTAGGAACCCCTAGTGCCCTGATTTTTGGACGTGAAGACCGAGGGTTAAGCAATGCCGAACTGAATTACGCCCAGCGATTTCTTGGCATTCCCTCCAGTCAGGCTTACCCATCCCTGAATCTGGCCCAGGCCGTGGCTGTATGCTGTTACGAACTATATCAGGGTGCGTCTGCTGCTAGCCAAAATTGCCAGCAGCAAACCGCAGCGGCGTCTCCTGGGATCGCCTCGATCGCCAAAGAGGAGACCCAGGCTGCTCCCAGAGAAGTATTAGAAGCATATTATCAACAAATGGAAGCCGTGCTATTGAAAATTGGTTATCTCTATCCCCATACAGCGGCAGCACGCATGTCCAAATTTCGCCGCTTATGCAACCGCGCCGATCCCACAGGGGCGGAAGTGGCGATGTTGCGAGGTATTCTCAGACAGGTGACATGGGCAATTGAACATCTGGCAAATGACCAACCGCAGCAAAGCTGAGATTCTATCTCCAGTTTCTGTGCTGTGAGACATGCATGTCCTATTTATTTGTCAGAAGGCCGGAGTAGGCAACCCATTGAGCCAGGTCTACAATTCATTAATTTTAGATTACAAGAGGAGTCGTTGATGGCTCAATTTCAAGGGAAAGGGGGTATTCGCAAACGCAAAGCCTATGGCCCTAGGACTATGGGCAAGGTAGGTACTGGCACTCGGATCGAAAGTGCTCGGAGACAGCGCCGGCGGCGTCCGATGGAGCGAATTGCGACAAAACGGAAAACTCGGCGCCAGATGCAGAATGCCGAAAAAGTGCTAGTTTTGCCCAGAATAATAGGGCAGCGCCGGGGCAATGCTAGCAACAGAACAGATCCTCGTCGGGAACTGGGATCGTCATCGGCCCGCCGCCAGGTCAAAGGGGTTTTGCGTCCCCGGCGTCTCCTGGATAACGCCAGGAGACACAGCAACTCGGGGCGGGAAGGGGCCAAAGTTTTACCCCGGAGAAAAACTGCCCGGGTAAAAACCAGGATTAAAAAAACGATTGCGCTTGGGGAACGGGAACTCACTCAACTAGGGAAACAACTTCGGGACAAAGTTCCTGTATTTCCAGGTAAGAAACTGCAAGTCTCGGGCAGAAAACCGCCTGTATCCCCTGTGATGTACGTAACTCGGATGCTGATCGCGGGGATCGGCATTAGCGCGATCGCGGGGACGGCGTTATCGATCTGGGATCCGGCGACACGAGATATAAAGGAAGTTTCTCAGGGGCAGAGCGATCGGGCGATCCATGCCCAACAGATAGGATCCTTTAACGGGCCTCGCGGGTCGGCGAAATTTGTCGCTACGGGACTGAAGCTCTCTGAAGAAATGTACTCTCTCAGAGAAGAGGTGCAAACCCTGGCAGCCGCCAATTCCCAATTGACACCGGGAGTATTTATCCTAGAACTGGATGGGGGTGCCTATGTGGAGGTGAATAGCAATTCTACCTTTGCAGCTGCCAGTACGATTAAACTGCCGATTCTGGTGGCTTTTTTCCAGGATGTGGATGCGGGCAGGCTGCGTTTAGACTCCCAACTGACACTGGGTCGGGAGCACGTGGCGACGGGTTCGGGAACCATGCAGTATCACCCGTTAGGAAGCCAATACTCGGCCCTGGAGGCGGCCAGGATGATGATTGCGATCAGCGACAATACAGCTACGAATATGCTGATCGAACGCTTGGGTGGTATAGATGTGCTCAATCAGCGGTTTAAATCTTGGGGATTGCAGAAAACAGTCCTCCGCAACCATCTGCCGGATATTGAAGGCACCAATACTACTAACCCGAGAGATTTAGCTTATTTGATGGCCCGCATCGATCGAGGGGATTTGACATCAGGGCGATCGCGTGATCGGATGTTAGAGATCATGGAGGGCACTGAGACTACCCCTTTGCTCAAACCTGGCTTGGGTGAGGGTGCCACTATTGCCTATAAAACTGGTAATATTGGCTCGATGATTGCTGATGTGGGTTTGATCTCGTTGCCGAAGGGCAAGCGCTACATTGCTGCTATCATGGTAAATCGTCCTTTTAATGACGATCGGGCAAGAGAGTTGATTACTCAAATTTCTCGCGCGGCCTACAGGAAATTGGAACTGCTGGAGGTTCCTCCCAGTTCTCTGCCCGATCCTGCTATCCCGGCCCAGATGGATCCCGAGAGTCCGGAAAACTTGCCCATACAGTCTGTAGAAGCTACTGCTAAGCGAGGCTAATGGTCGCCAGGAACCATTAACAATTGCCAAATTTCTTGTAGCAGCGGCTCTAGTCCGATCTGGGCAACGGCTGATATGCTGAAAACTGGGGTTTCCTTGATCGCCTGTAACTGGGTGGCGATCGCCCCAATATTCAGGGTATCATCTACTGCATCTACTTTATTGAGGGCAATAATTTGCGGACGATCTGCTAGTCCCCTACCATAGGCTTGCAATTCCTGTTCGATGATATGATAATTGGCGATCGGGTCTTCGCTGGTAACATCAATCAAATGCAGCAGCACGCGGGTGCGTTCGATATGTCGGAGAAACTCGTGACCCAAACCAGCACCGGTATGGGCCCCGGCGATCAAGCCCGGAATATCAGCAAATACGGTGCCATCACCTGTGGGTTTGCGCACCACTCCCAAGCTAGGGACTAATGTGGTAAAGGGGTAATCAGCAATTTTCGGCTTGGCAGCAGAGATGACGGAAATTAAAGTTGATTTGCCAGCATTGGGAAGACCAATAATTCCGACTTCTGCTAATAGTTTTAACTCCAAGCGCAGGTTAAATTCTTCTCCAGGCAACCCGGGTAAAGCATATTCGGGGGCGCGGTTGCGGTTGCTGAGAAAATGTTGATTTCCCAGACCGCCTTTACCGCCTTTAGCAACTACGATCGTCTCGTTTTCTGCTATAATATCTCCGATGAACTCGTCAGTTTCGGCATTATAGATAGCGGTGCCGCAGGGAACTTCCAGAATGCGATCGGCCCCATTAGCACCGGTACAATTTTTGGGTCCGCCGCGCTTGCCATTGTCGGCCTTAAAGATATGCTTGTACTTAAAATCGAGCAAGGTTTGCAAATGTGGGGTTCCAAGTATTACCACATCACCACCCTTGCCACCATTACCTCCGGACGGTCCTCCAGCAGGAACGTACTTTTCGCGGCGAAAAGCTACTAACCCGTCGCCGCCGTCTCCCGCCTTCACCTGAATTTCTACTCGATCGATAAATTGCATGGCAAGTTAATTGTTAATTGTCGTTGGTGCTTCCCAGACCCTATATGGGTAGTGTCAGCTTTATTCTATTCTATCTTAGATATTGCTTCTTGAGAATGGCAAATGGAGAATGGCAAATAGCTCACTTTTCAATTTTAAATTCTCCATTCTCAATTCTCCATTCTCAATTCTTAAGAAGCCAAACACCGGAGGCACTCGAACTAATCGGTCGTGCCGTGGCTGAATTTATACAGTCACATAAAATAGTCCCTCAGTCCGATCGGGTTGCGGCACTTGAGCGTTTCCTGGCGCTGGCGGAGGAGACATCAAAAAAACACCGCTTGCCAGAGGGCGATCGCTTTAACCGTGACGAACTATATGGGGAATATAATGCCCGTTTACCAGAATAGGGGTTGCCAAAAAGTTAGCTACGCGCTATACTGCTAAATAAGTACAGAGGTAAGACGATGGTAAAAAAATCGATCGACATTCCCGAAGCCCAGGATGAAGCGCTGAAGTCTTTGGCTCAAATCTTCGGTTTATCAGAAGAGGAGCTTATAGGTCGGGCTTTGGCTGAATTTATACAGTCACATAAGATTGTCCCTCAGTCCGATCGGGTTGCGGCACTTGAGCGTTTCCTGGCGCTGGCGGAGGAGACATCAAAAAAACACCGCTTGCCAGAGGGCTATCGCTTTAACCGTGACGAACTATATGGGGAATATAATGCGCGTTTGCCAAAGGAGTCGTTGCCACAAAAGCACCTACAACATCAAACACAATCTTGAGGAGCAGTCGTTATGATATCAGGTGCGTCTGACTATAGTTACCTACTGGACACAAACATTATTCTCTATCCACACGATCCGACAGATGCAGCGCGAAAAATGCGGGCGACTGAGTTACTTGTCAGGCTAGGGGGGAGATCAAGTGCAGCGTTGCCAGCCCAAGCGCTTGCCGAATTTGCAAATGTAGCATTGCGTAAATTCGTGCCGCCTATGGATTGGACTGCGATCTATCGTAAAGTTCAAGAACTAGAGCAGGCTTTTCCGGTACTGCCACTCACACCGGAGGTAGTGTTGGAGGCGCTGCGGGGCGTGCGCGACCATGTTTTTTCTTACTATGATGCTCAGATTTGGGCGGTTGCCAAAATCTATCATATTCCAGTGGTTTTGAGCGAAGATTTTAACAGTGGATCGGTAATTGAGGGAGTAACGTTCTTGAATCCATTTGAAAGCAGTTTCGATATAACGACATTATGAGACTAGAAGTTGCCCACCGATGCATAGAGTCTTTGAATATAGTAGGGTGGGCACCGCCCACCAGCACCTCGCCCACCAGGGTGCCCCGCGATTGAAACATTCCACCAGAGGCATTTTATTCGTCCCCAATTTTACCATTGTCCTTACCATTTTCAGCGACATTCGGGAAAATATCCCGTGTTGCCAGGGCGAAGCATTTGGATACAAAAATTATTCTTTGTCCCGATAAGTTTTCGCCCAAATGCTAGCTGCTGCGCAGCCGCTGCGCAGTGGGCGCAGTGCGCGTAGCGCTACGCCCCTACAAGTTCTGTGGATAATAAAAATGGCTAAATAATGGGGGCGTTTTTTCATCTTAACATATGGTGCGATCGCGCGGGGGCCAGAAACCGGGTTTCTTTACTAAATCTGCTGCCTGTAGCCCAAATTATTGCAGAAACCCGGTTTCTCGATATTCGCGTCTGGAGGCGATCGCGAAAATCCCAGAAACCGGGTTTCTTTTACCAAATCTATTGCTTGTCGCCCAAATTATTGCAGAAACCCGGTTTCTTATAGTTTAAGCATCATTTTATTAGTCGGTTTTAACCGACTTTAGCTATTAGCCGGGGGTTTGAACCCCCGGCGGGCTGACAGCGAAGAGAGAGAACTTTCGCCCGAAAATCTAAAAAATAAAAATCAGCCGTACCTCCCAAGTATTTAATTCTTTTCTAACAATTTCAATCTGACGCAGGAATTCCCGAAAGTAAAATCTCCTCTCTGACTCCGACAAGTCTAACCAAAATTGCGGGATGGAAACTGCCTCCGCCACCGATCGCAAATTTACAGGCGGTAACTCCGCCATCCGCCCTTGCAGTTCCGCTATTTCCGCGCGCAGTTTGTAAGCCCGGATCGCCCCTGTTTCTGCATCTAATATGCCATTTTCTATCAGATTTGGCAACTGCTTGAGGATCTCTTCCTGACGCCCGATCGCCCCTTGAATTTCCGACTTAACTGGGGACATATCCAGCATTTGTAAACCCCCGATCGCCCCTTGCAAGTCCCGACAAATTGCCGCAATAGTCTCTTGCAATACTAACTCATAATGCAGGGATTTGCACTTAGGCTGTTGGGGACAGTTAAGGGGACGCAAATAGAGATATTCTTGTTCTTTTCGATACTGGGAGACTCTGGTAACCGTCATCTGGGAATGGCACGACCCGCAGACCACCAAACCCGCCAAAGAACGGGACGCACTAGCAGTCCGAGGGGGCAGGAGACGGTTGCGACGCAAGATTCTGTCTACCTGGGCCGCCTCTTCTCGTGAAATAATTGCTACATGGGTATCCGAGATTATCTCACCATCTCGGAAAGCCGTATCCCCCCGATACACGGGGTTAGTCAACCACCGCCTTCCTGTAGAAACCGATATCTTCTTGCCATATCTCTTCTCCAAATAGCGCACCGCACCCCGCAAGGAACCATATAGCAGAAATTGTTCAAAAAAATCTTTTACTATTGATGCCGCCGCCCGATCGATCGCATAGCTATTTTTACCCCGCTTGTATCCGTAGGGTACTTTACCCGGTGGCGGTTTACCTTGCAGGCGGTTGCGGGCATGTCCTTGACGAATGCGGCGACTGCGCTGGTAATATTGTATTTCCCGTAGCAGTTCCAGGACATCTTTGCGGTTAACTTCTGACTCTGTGGTAATAATATTAATACCGAGGGATTCTAGTTCTGCAAGATGTGAATTTACTTCCTCCACCGAGTCCCCCAATTCTTCCCAGCGTCGAATTAACAGATAAGTCGCGGGTGTCCTCCGACAGTCACTCAATAATTCCTGCAACTGTTGACGCCCGCCTATATCTGTATAGACCCGATCGACCTCCCAACCCCAAACCCCAGGGTCCAGGGGCGGTTCTAACAGAGGGTCGCAGTAGGAATAGGCAATGATTTTCATATCTGAAATGTCAGTGTTTATTTGTAAGCCAGTTGCATTAATGTTAAGAAATATTAAAAATTTGGACGATCGTCAAGACGATGGCATAGGATTAATTATAGTCCTAAAAGAGATCGGCAGCATGGAACTGCTACACCAAGAAGGAGAGGCGATCGCCCAGCGCTATCGGATCGACGGCATCTTAGGAGAAGGGGGCAGCGGGACCACCTATCGCTCCCAAGATTTACAAACCGGTCAGGCAGTGGCCCTAAAAGCCCTGTCCCTGCGGCACCTCAGTGACTGGAAGATGATAGAACTGTTTGAACGAGAAGCTGCGGTGCTCGCTCAACTGAAGCATAGTTCAATTCCGCGTTATCTGGAATATTTTTCCGTAGATACACCGAGCGATCGCTGCTTCTACATTGCCCAGGAACTGGCGGACGGAGAATCTCTGGCAGCACTGGTGGAAAAAGGCTGGCACGCTACGGAAACAGAAGTACGTTCTATTGCCATTAAGATTCTAGAAATCCTGGTTTACCTACAGCAACTTCAACCACCGGTTATCCACCGGGATATCAAGCCACAAAACATCATTCGTCGCGATGATGGACAGGTATATCTGGTAGACTTTGGGGCAGTACAGCAAACCTATCACAGCACATTAGCACGAGGTTCTACCGTAGTAGGAACCTTTGGCTACATGGCACCAGAACAATTTACAGGGAAAGCAGTACCGGCAACAGATTTATATGGTTTGGGCGCGACATTGCTGTTTTTGCTAACTCACCGTTCTCCTGCTGAGTTACCCACGGCTAGACTAAAGATAGATTTCCGTTCCCACGTCCAGATATCTGAGGAATTTGCCTGCTGGTTGTCCAAAATGATCGAACCCGATGTGGGAGAGAGATTTCACAATGCTTCTGAAGC
>JBFRWI010000095.1:0-16833 GCA_051439505.1 Hormoscilla sp.
GGACAGCGGGTAAAATCGCACCTGGTCTTCGGACAACTTCACCCGTGCTTTCAGCCAGCGGCGCAACTCATCCTATTTAGCCGGGTGTGGTCATGGGTCAGTTGGTACGGGGGAGATCCTCGCGGGGGGTTGCAAACGGGCGCGAACATCTATCTTATGATATCATCATTTGCGCAAGAATGCCAGTCGCCCCTACAGTTATCGGCAACAAATGACTATCAACTACTAACGATCCGGGTACATCTCACTTTTGTAATATAGCCCGCGCAGGCGGTTGCCGCGCTGCGCACGCTGCGCGAAAAATCGCAATGACATTGCTTGGTATGTGTAGCCGGACCCTTTAGGGTTCGGTTCGGTTCGGTTCGGGTGTGGTCAAAACCCGTTGATCGTTTATGGGACCTCCCATCTGTCGGATCCCTGTAGGGGCGAAGCATTCGGGCGACAAATTATGATATAAATTTACAGATATTATATCCGAATGCTTCGCCCTGCCCCCGCGAGGATCTCCCCGTACCAACTGCACGCTAAACCACACCCGTTCGGTTCGGGCGGGGGGGCGGGGTAGCTGCAAAAATCAATTACCATAGGTAGAATGGTAAGTAAGTGATAATAGAGATGATAACAAAAGAACAAGCGCTATTACTGCTCCGGCAAGCCCTGAATAACTCAACTGCTAACTTTAGAGATGGGCAATGGGAGGCGATCGGGGAATTAATCTCTAAGAGATCGCGACTGCTGGTCGTCCAGCGTACAGGTTGGGGGAAAAGCATAGTCTACTTTCTGGCCACTCGCATCCTGCGCGATCGGGGATCTGGTCCGACCCTTCTGATATCACCGCTACTGGCCCTGATGCGAAACCAAATTGCTGCCGCCGAACGGATCGATATCCGGGCGGCGACAATTAACTCCAGCAATGTAGCAGAATGGGAAGAAGTCAAGGAACAATTACTAGCAGGACAAGTAGATGTATTGCTGATATCCCCCGAACGACTGGCCAATGAAAAATTTCGGGAAAGCATTCTCCTGCCCATTGCCAAAAAAATTGGCTTATTTGTCGTGGATGAAGCCCATTGTATCTCCGACTGGGGACATGACTTTCGCCCCGACTATCGACGCATTGTCAGAATATTACAGGCCCTGCCCCAGAATATTCCCGCCCTCGCAACTACCGCCACAGCTAACAACCGGGTCGTTGATGATATCAAAGCCCAACTAGGGTCCTCTCTGCGCCTATCCAGAGGTCCTCTAATTAGAGAAAGCTTACAACTGCAAAATATCTATCTTCCCAGTCCCGCCGCCCGCATGGCCTGGTTAGCCGAACATGTCCCCAATATCTCCGGTAGTGGCATTATTTACACCCTCACGGTTAAAGATGCCGAACGAGTTGCAGATTGGTTGCAGACTCAGGGAATTAATGCCCTAGCATACCACAGCCAGGGAGAAGAACGGGAAGTATTAGAAGACCAACTGCTGCACAATCAAATCAAAGCATTAGTTGCTACTACAGCTTTAGGCATGGGTTTTGATAAGCCCGATATCGGATTTGTCATACATTACCAACGTCCGGGTTCAGTTGTCCATTATTATCAACAAGTGGGACGGGCCGGAAGAGCCGTAAAACAAGCCTATGGCATTCTCCTAATGGGAAAAGAAGATGAAGAAATTACTAACTATTTTATCGACAGCGCTTTCCCCCCCGAAGCCCATACAGAAGGGGTATTAAATGCCCTTAATGAAGCCGATGATGGCTTGTCTGTCCCTCAGTTGGAGCAGCTACTCAATCTTTCTAACAGCAAAATAGCCAAGGTATTGAAAATGCTGTCTCTGGAGTCTCCCGCCCCGGTAACTAAACAAGGATCCAAGTGGTATGCGACGCCGGTTCTTTATAAACCCGATCGCCAGAAAATCGAGCAGTTGACAAAAATTCGCTACCAAGAACAAGAACAGATGGGGGAGTACATGGAAAGTAAAGAATGTCTGATGGCTTTTCTAGCCAGAGCATTAGATGACCCGGATCCAACTCCCTGCGGGAAATGTGCAGTATGCCAGCAACGGCCTTTGTTACCGGAAACCTACTCCCAATCTATGGCCGATCGAGCCATTCAGTATCTACGTCGGAGCGAACAAATAATTGCACCCCGCAAGCAATGGCCGTCAAAAGCTTTACAGATTTATGAATTTTCTGGTAGAATCAAAGAAAATTTAAAAGCCGAGTCGGGACGGGCATTATCTCTCTGGGGAGATGCGGGTTGGGGAGAATTAGTCAAGCATGGGAAATTCAGGGACGATCGCTTTGACGAGGCCCTAGTGCAGGGTGCAGTGGAGATGATTCAGCGGTGGCAACCGGAACCCATGCCAACCTGGATCGCTTGCGTGCCTTCCTTGTATCGTCCCGAATTAGTGCCTGATTTTGCCATGAGACTGGCTGAAAAGCTAGGTTTACCATTGCTAGAGGTGGTGCGGAAGGTGCGGCACAATAAACTCCAGAAGAACATGAGTAACAGTTACCAGAAAGCGCGCAATTTGGATGGAGTATTTGCAGTTGATGCGGCGAATGTCATGGAAGAACCAGTGTTATTAGTGGACGATTTTGTCGATTCCCGTTGGACCTTGACAGTAATTGCGGCCTTGCTGCGTCGTGCTGGAAGTGGTAAGGTTTTTCCTCTAGCATTAGCTATTAATTCTTTAGACTAGACCAGGGAGAAAATTATGTCCGATCGCGTGTTATCGCCAGATACTGAAGCCATTCTCCTGTTGTGCGCCCGGTTCGGACAGCCTCGGCAAACAAAACCGCAACCCCTAACCCTGGGGGAATATAATACTGTAGCGGGTTGGCTGCGGGAAAATCAAATGAGTCCAAAGGATTTGCTGGATCCTCCTCCCATAAAGAAAAATCCCTTACCTCAAAATAGCATAGGCAAGGTAGATACAGCCAGGCTAGTAGCGTTACTAGACCGAGGGATGATGCTGAGTTTGGCAGTTGAGAAATGGACGAGTCAGGGGCTGTGGGTGCTGGGACGGGGTGACGCGAGATATCCCCAGGGTCTCAAGAAGAGATTAAAACAGTCAGCCCCAGCTATTTTCTATGGGGCGGGCAATATGGAACTGTTGAATAAGGGAGGGCTAGCAGTTGTCGGTTCTCGGGATGTCTCGCCAGAAGAACTCGACTATACTCGGCAAGTTGCCCGGACTTGCGCAGCACAAGGAATGCAGGTAGTTTCTGGTGGGGCCCGTGGGGTAGATGAAGCCTCAATGCTAGGAATATTAGAGGCAGGAGGAACTGCTGTGGGCGTGTTAGCTGACAGCTTGACAAAGGCGGCAGTGAGTGGCAAGTATCGGCAAAGTATTAAAGAGGGCAGATTGACTTTAATTTCTGCATACGATCCGAATGCTAGCTTCTATGTGGGCAATGCGATCGGGCGAAATAAGTATATCTATGCTTTAGGCGATCGGGCCTTAGTGGTGAGTGCTGAGGTTGGCAAGGGGGGTAGTTGGAAGGGTGCAGTAGAAGCCTTAGAAAAGATAAAGGATCTGCCAGTTTTTGTGCGGATGGAGTTAACCGTGCCCCAGGGAAATCGGGAGCTACTGCTGAAAGGAGCAAAGCCCTTTCCAGAACTCCCTGTAAATGAGGATTTGAGAGAACTTTTGGCAAAAGAAACTGCTGTGGAGGCTGTGGAGGCAAATCAACCATTCTGTGAAGAAGATCGAGATGTTTTCCCGACTGAAATCCAGGATAAGAAGCCTAATATTTATGCAATTGTTTTACCACTCATTCTCGATCGGTTAGAGCGACCATTAGATGTAAAATCTCTGGCAGAGTATCTGGATGTCAGAGTTGTACAGATGCAGGATTGGTTGAACAGAGCCGTGGCAGAGGGTAAAGTAATAAAAACTAATAATCCAGTGAGATATGTTGTTAATATCCCAGCTACTCAGTTGGATATTTGGGAGTACTTATAGTCTGAAAAATACATCATAATAAGTTGAATAATAAAATTATATTGCCACTTATTATGATATATTTTAAGCTGTCAAAGACAAAAACTTTTAATTGCTATATCATGTCCGATTAAATGCTTTAATCACCTGTAGGTTGGGTAGAGGCACGAAACCCAACCGGGTGCTGGGTAACGCGGGACACTCTAGATGGTAAGAGTCTGGGTTTCTCAATTGTGAGTAATTACCCGGACTTGATATTAGTCCTTGCATTCGAGTACCCAGAAACCCGGTTTCTTGGAGAAACCGGGTTTCTTAGTCTTTGTGCTTGAGTACCCAAAAAACAGGTATATTATATCATTTTGGAAAAAGATTGCTACACTTTGACTCCCTGTAATTTTCTGGCTTCGTTGTCAGCCCGCAGGGGGTTCAAACCCCCTGCTAATAGCTAAAGTCGGTTAAAACCGACTGGGGGCCGAAAATATTAACTAACTGTAGCAATATTTATAGATTTTATGTTTTTTTTTGTAGGGTGGGTGTAACTAATTGTAGCATTTTTTTGTCAAAACGGGATGATACCATTTGTTAAATGTCTGATATATTTAACTTGGCAAAATACCTGAATCAAGCCTAATTTTTGGTCGCGAGGCAATGTAGATAGCAAGGTGAATAAAATGCTATAAATTTGTTGTTGGGCTCGATCTAAAACCGCAGAATAGGGCGATAGAGCCCAACAAAGAGGCAGGCAGATTGGTATCTTTGGGCTAAGGTGGGCGGTGCCCACCCTACTACTATACTCTATACTTTATAGCCAAATTATATTAGTCGGTTTTAACTCACATATTGCACCATTGTCAACTAGAGGCAGAGCCTCTATAAATCGTTCCCAGGCGGAGCCTAGGAACGAGGATAAATTCTTATCTAGATAAGGCTTCCAGTGGGTTTTAACCCACTTAAGCTATTAGCCGGGGGTTTGAACCCCCGGCGGGCTAACAGCGAAGAGAAGGAGTTGGAACTATGGTATAATTATGGAAAGATTTCCCCAAGGCGCTGCTGAAGCATCTCGGGAAATTTGGCATAATATTTTTCATTCAAAGGGGATGGGTGGGGCAGAGGTAACAGCGTTACTTGCTTTTCATGGGGCTGTCTGAGGTTATCTACGGCTTTCAGGGTTACTTGCAAGCTGGCAGTGTAGCGATCGCCCCTTTGAAAAAAGCCAGTCACTTCCCCTTTAGCACCATAGGGAATAAACCATTTAAAGGCTTCAGTCCCCAGAGTAATGATTTTATTTCCTTGCCAGTGAATGACCAGCAGACGCTCGATAAAAGGACGAAATCTCTTTTTTACCCCAGCGAGATAGGCTTTATTCCCAGGGGGTTTGTAAGGTACAGTATTAGTGAGCAAAACATGGTCGCAGATAGCTGACAATTCTTCATTTTGGCTGGACTCTTGGCGATAAACGGCGCGGTAAACCCCTTTACGCACTAGCCTGCCAGCGGCACCGTATAGGGGTTGACGGGCATGAACTTCATCTTTGCCCAGATCCCGGCCAAAAAAGCACAGCTGACTTGACAATTTGCCAGCATAGAGAATAGGCTGAGTTGGCTTTAAGTTTGCAGCCTGATATACTGGTTCGTCGATGGGAAAGCTAGCCCGTTCCGCTTCCTGCTGGATCTCGGCAATCAATTGTGCTGCGTCTGAACTAAAGTTGGAGGTATCAAACAGACTGAGTTGTTCTTCGTTAGCCATGAATTTCAGGATCGAGTTAAATTCGATCGGCGACTAGGGGCAAAAATGAGCCAAAATAGAAATCAGCCCATCTGGTGCCTGTGTTATGTTACCTGATTTTATCTTTGTCAATCGCCAGGATGCCGGACAGCAGCTAGCCTCCGCAGTTGCCGTCCAGATCGCCCAGTTGCATCAAGAAGCACCGCCCAGAACAATTGTTTATGCCCTACCTCGGGGGGGTTTGCCAGTTGCTGTCCCGATCGCCCGGACTTTGGGTTGTCCTCTGGATGTGGTGGTGGCCAAAAAGATCGCCAAACCCTCTAATCCGGAGTTAGCTATTGGTGCGGTGACTGCCTGCGGACAGGTAATCTGGTCTACAGAACTCGTTATAGATGAACCTAGTTTACAGGAAATCCTGCGGCGGCAAGCCCAAGAGAAAGCAATATCTCAACTGGGCCAGCTTGCCCCTAACCGCCCTGCTGTATCCCTTGATACAGGCGAGCTATTAAATAACTCCCCATTGCCCAAACAGGATCTGAGTCCCACTGGGGCGATCGCCCTTTTAGTCGATGATGGCATTGCGACGGGGATGACCATGGCGGTAGCGGTCAAGGCCCTGCGACAGCAAAATCCCGCCCAAATCTGGATCTGTACGCCAGTGGCACCCCAAAGCTTGCTAGCAGAACTGCACAGCTGGGGCGATCGGGCGATTATTTTAGCCACTCCGGAAAAATTCGGTAGTGTCAGTCGCTTTTATGCCTCCTTTCAGCAGGTGCAGATATCTGAAGCCCTTGCTTGTCTGGAACAACAACTCGATTGGCTGTAAAATAAAAGATGATTGTAGGTTGGGTTGAGGCACGAAACCCAACCAATACATGTGATGATGTTGTCTATTTATCTCAAAATCGGATGGTGGGCGGTGCCCACCCTACAATTAATCAATCAATGCTTCCACATCCTGTCGGTAGGCGAGCAAGGCGTGGTTTCCTTTCTGTTCTTTTAAGAGAGGAAGGATAACGTCAGATGTTTCGGCGGACACGATCGTCTTTAGCTCAAAATTGGTATTATAGCCAGGGATATCACCCATGCGTTTGCCGTGAGAGCCTTCTCCTTGCACTTGATTGACGGTATATCCGGTGATATCATGCTTTTTCAGTAGCTTGACAATCTTGTCTTTCAATACTGTCTCGCTAATGATGGTAAGCAAGACAGCTGGTTTGACGGGGGTTGCTTCTGACATAGGACACTCCACTATCATAGGTTCTCTATTCAGTATCCGCTATCAACTCCACGAGATGTGATAAGTTTTATTACGGGGCGATCGCGCTCTGGTACGATATCAGTATGAAAACAGGCCAAATCATCAAATTCTGGGCTTACTCCCTGTCCATTATGCTCCTGTGCTACCTGCCAGTCCATGCCCAGGAAGTCAAAGACCCCCTGCCAGAAATGCCCAACACCCGATCGCAGATATTAGGGGAACTAGGCAAGGCCGACGTGGTGTATCTGGGGGAAGATCATGACAGTCTTGAGGATCACCAAGCCCAGCTAGAGATTATTCAACAACTTATGGCGCAAAATGGTAAGGTGGCGATCGCCCTAGAGATGTTCCAGCGCCCCTTTCAAAGGGCGATCGACGATTATCTGGCAGGTAAGATAACAGAAACCCAGTTGGTCGCCCAAACCGAGTATAACGAAAGATGGGGTTTTCCTTGGGAATATTATGCACCCATTCTCCGCTTTGCGAAGGAAAATAATTTACCAGTATTAGCCACCAATACACCCACGGAAGTCACCCGGAAAGTTGCCCGTTCTGGTTTAGAAGTCCTGACTCCTGAAGACAGGCAATATATTCCGCCTTTTACAGAAATTAGAACTGATAACGCCCACTATCGGCAAATGTTGCTAGAAGTATTCAGCCAGCATCAAGCAGGGGGGCACGGGAATAGCGATGGCTTCGAGCGGTTTTTTCTCGCCCAAGTTCTCTGGGATGAGACAATGGCAGAAGCTATTTCCCAGTTTATCGCAGCTAACCGAGATTATCAAGTTGTCGTCCTCGCGGGGCAAGGTCATATTGTTTACGGACATGGCATTCCCAGTCGCGTGGCGAGAAGGTTAAATCATCGCCCGCTGGTGCAACGTTCTGTCTTGCTAAATCCTGCTGAAGAACTTTTACTTTTAGCCCCGACCGATAAACCAATCGCAGATTACATCTGGCAAACCCCCTGAACAGTTATTTACTTCAAAGGAATTGCAATTGTAAACTCAGTGCCTTTTCCCAGTTCCGAAGTACAGGTTAAACTTCCCCCATGTTTATCTACCACAACTTGATGGCTGATTGATAAGCCTAAGTCCGTTCCTTTGCCTACAGGTTTGGTAGTAAAAAAGCTCTCGAATAGTTGGGAACGGACTGCTTCTGTCATGCCAATTCCATTATCTTGAATGCGGATCATAACTTCCTCGCGATCGCCCAATTCTGTCACAATCTTAATCCGGGGTTGTTCCGTTAACATTCCCTGACTGACGGCATCGGACAAGGCATCGATCGCATTTGCCAAAATATTCATAAACACTTGATTTAGTTGACCGGGATAGCATTCCACGAGGGGTAGGTTGCCGTAATCTTTGATCAGTGCAATTTCAGTCCTACTAGCAGTGGGTTGCAAGCGATGGCGCAACAGTAACAGGGTGCTATCTAAACCCTCATTTATGTCAGCAGCTTGGCGATCGCCAGCGTCGGTGCGAGCAAAATTACGCATACTCAAAACAATCTCTTGGATGCGATCGGTTCCCACTTTCATGGAACCGATCAGTTCGGATAAGTCTTCGCAAATAAACTCCAGTTCTAATTCCTGCGATCGCGCTTTAATTTCCGGATATGGTTCGGGATAGTATTGCTCGTAGAGGTGCAGCATTTCTATCAGACTCTGGGTATATGCATCGGCATGAGCGAGATTGCCGACGATAAAGTTGACGGGATTGTTAATTTCATGAGCAATTCCCGCTACCATCTCTCCCAAACTAGACATTTTTTCAGCTTGCACCAGTTGTGATTGGGTCTGTTTGAGTTGGTCCAGGGTTGCTTGTAATTGCTGATTCTGTTGTTCGAGGGCAGCTTCCGACTTTTTCAGTTGCGTTTGCTCGAAGGACTGCATCTGCCAAATCACCAAGTTCATAATGAATGCTAGTCCTAACATTGCTAGGGCGATGGTATCCAACCGTCCCAGTTGGGATTCGATATTGGCCCGAGGAATCACCAAAGCAACCGACCAGTTGGCTTGTTGCAGTGGCAGATAGGCGACATATTGCCAACTATCATCCAGTTGGACTAATTCTATACCCTGCTCTCCCTTGACCATCTGCTCGGCTATGGCAGCTAAATCTTCATTGCTGCTTTCCAGAAAACTGGGTGCAGGTTTGTCTTTGGTTGACATTAAATCACGATTCGGGTGAGAGATCGCCCGACCTTGAGAATTAAGAGCAAAGGCATAACTGTCATCGCCATATTCCAGTTGACTGACAATTTCCTTAACATGATCGGTTTTAAGAGAACCAAGCAATAAACCGAGGGGTTTTGCTGACAGGTTCCCTTCCAGGGGAATATTCAAGGCTAAAAGACTGCGGGTTATAATTTCTTGCTGTTCTGGAGTCTGGGTTGTCTGTTTGAGGGGAGGCATAGACCAGATAGGAACGACGACGAGGATCAGGGGGAAGCCTGTGGAACGAGAAATTACTGGGTCGCTGACTAAAACTTTACCCGCCATTGCTTCGGAGAAGTAAGCGCGATCGCTCATATTTCTCTGGGCTCGTCCCACTATGGTGTTGGAGTAGGAGCCGTCAGTCGCAACCAGATCGAATTTATAAAAGTCTGTTTGCCGAGCGACTTCCAGTTGCAGATATGGTTCGATCGCCTCCCAATCCATTGTGCGCAGCAGAGGACTGTTGGTCTGGGTTTCTACCCGGTCCTTCAGGGTTGCTAGCCAGCCGTCGATTTCGTCTACCCCTTGCTTTACTTCCAAAAAGGCATTTTCCTTCAAATTGTCCAGTACCAAGCTACGCACAATTTGATAACTGTAGTAAGCTGTACTGCTGACAACTAGGGTCGTCGTGCCGATCATCAGTCTGAGCAGCAGATTCCGGCGCGATCGCCCCTTTTCTTTTGCCGTCACTATATCTGTTTTTCCTTGCATATTTTCTCTAGTTTATTCTACAGTAATTGGAGTAGCCGTCCGTGGACTTATGGGAATTTCCATCGCGAACTCCGTTCCCTGTCCCAACTCCGAGTCGCAGGTAAATTTTCCCTTGTGTTCCCCCACGACAATTTGATAGCTAATAGCCAGTCCTAATCCGGTTCCCTTACCCACTGGTTTGGTGGTAAAAAAGGGGTCGAATATCTTTTCCTTTACCCCTGCTGTCATCCCCTCTCCATTGTCAGCAATCCTAATGATGACGTTATTCTGGCTATTTACATCCGTGTGAATGCGAATCGTAGGGGTGACGGTTTCTCCATGTTGGCGTCGGGAAGATAAGGCATCGATCGCATTACTGAGGATATGGAAAAATACTTGATTTAATTGCGATGCATAGCAGATCACTTCTGGTAAATCCCCATAGTCTTTAATCACTTCAATGCCCTGGCGCGACCCTTCCCCCCGCAGGTGATTTTGCAGCAGCATTAAGGTGCTATCAATACTAACATGGATGTCAACGGGTTTCATTTGGGCTTCGTCCAACCGGGAGAAGGTACGCAATCCTTGAACGATGCTGTTAATGCGATCGCACCCTTTTCCCATGGAAGCAAATAATTTATCTAGGTCTTCTTTCAGGTAGTCTAGGTCTATTTCTTCTATCTTATCTTCTACCTGCTGACTGGGTTCGGGGCATTCTTGGGAGTACAGTTCGAGTAGGCAGAGCAAATCTTGGACGTAATCTTGGGCGTGCTGGAGATTCCCAAAGATAAAACTGGTGGGGTTGTTGATTTCGTGGGCAACCCCGGCTACCATCTGCCCCAAACTGGACATTTTTCCGGTGTGAATCAACTGAGATTGGGTCTGTTTGAGTTGGTCGAGGGTCTCTTGAAGTTGCTGATTCTGCTGTCCCAGGATAGTTTCGGACCTTTTCAGTTGCCTTTGCTCGAAGGACTGCACCTGCCAAAGCACCGCGATCGTCGTCACCGCTAGTCCTAGCACTGCCAGGGCGATCAGATCCAACAGTCCCAGTTGGGATTCGATATTGCCGCGCGGAATCACTAAAGCAACTGACCAGTTGGCTTGTCGCAGTGGCAGATAGGCGATATACTTATAACTGCCGTCAATGGAGATTAATTTCATACCCTCCTGTCCCTTTGCCATCTCCTCAGCTATTACAGCTAAATCTCCATTGGTGCTTGATAAAAAACTGGGTGCAGGTCTTTCTTTAGTTGACATTAAATTCGGGTTGGGGTGCGCGATCGCCCGACTCTGAGAATTAAGGGCAAAGGCATAGCTCCTGTGGCCGTATTCCAGTCTATTCACCACCTCAACAATTCTTTCTATGGTAATGCCGCCACTCAAGACTCCTACCGGTCGAGCGGCAGATCCAATGGGCGAGGCGACATTAATTTTGGGAATTCCCAATGACAGACTGATGAGGGGATCCGACAGGTTAGCTTCACCCCTCAATGCCCGCTGCACCCAGAGTCTATGGCTGACATTTTTACCTACAACCAAGCCTCCTGCTGTGGCTGTGTTATAATAGGTTCCATCTGGTTGCACGTAGATAAAATGGTGAAATGCCTGGGAACGCTCGACTTCCGATTCTAAGTAAGGTCCGGCCACTGACCAGTCCATTGTCCCTGTTATGGGACTGGCCGCGATCGTGGCTACTTCTGCTTTTCTAACTGCTAGCCATTCATCAAGTTCGTTAACCCCTTCCTGCACTTGGGAGAAGGCATTTTCTTTGAGATTTTCCAGTACCAAGTTACGTGCCAGTTGATAGCTCCAGTAAGCTGAGGCGCTCACCAGCAATGTAGTGCATGCTATAATCAGTCTGATTAGCAGATTTCTACGCGATCGCCGTTCTTGTTTGGGAAACAGTAACTGCATCGGTTGGCTTTGTGAATGCAATAGTTTCTTCATTGCTAATGGCTAAGGGCTAATTGAGAATTGCTAATTGAAAATGACTGATGGCACGATCTGAAGTGCGCGACGCAGTCGCGCTATAGATTTCAATTTTTAATTCCCTATCTCTTGTGGTTTGGCAATAAATTCCACCAAAGGTTGAAATACTGGTACCAATTCCGTCCGACTCACCACTAAGGTGGGATAGGAACGACTGCTGTAATCTTCTCCTACGGTGAGGGGAAAGATTGCTTCTTCTTTTAGCGATATCCACTCTCCCCCAGCAGCTTGGAGAATGGCCCAGACTGCCGCTATATCCCAGATTTTTGGTGTTGCTTCTACCCCACCAATGGCAATTCCCGCTGCTATCGTTAGCAGGTTGTAAGTCGCAACCCCTAGCATCCGGATTTTACAGGGAAATTCGGGCGATCGCCTCAGCACATCCGTACTCCTGGCACAGAGATTAAAGAAGTGATTGCTGCTAGGATCGTCCTCACTGGTGCGGATGGGACGCTGATTCAGAAATGCTTGATTTTTCGGGAGATATATTTCTGGATGTTTCCCCCAAAAACCGTGAAATGCTTGCCCGATCGGGGGCAGATGTACGTAACCAAACACGGGCGTTCCTCGGTAGAGTAAACCCAGAGAAATTCCCCAAATCGGAATTCCCCTGGTAAAATTAGTCGTACCGTCGATCGGGTCGATAATCCAGCACCATTCATTATCGGGAAAAATATGGGCGGTTTCTTCGCTTAACACCCCGTGACTGGGAAATGCTGCCGCGATCGCCTCTGTCAGTTCCCGATCGGCCCATTGATCTGCTTGGGTAACTAAACTCCCATCCGCTTTTTCCGATGGGGTAACTTGCCCAAAATCCTGCAACAGCTGATTTCCCACTCTTACTGTCGCCTTTTGAGCAAAATAGAAAACTTGATTCCAAAAATTGTTCATTTGTGAATGATTTGTGAATTGACAACTGACCAAGGCTGAAATTGTGACCGAAATCACTGCTTTTCATCGCCACCTAGATGATTTGGGCGAGTGGTCCCAATACTTCTCGGTTAAGGATATATATTGTCATTGCGAGGGGGGGCAACCGCGATCAACAAGCAGGGAAATTTAGTTAACCCCCCCCCGAAGCAATCCCCGCCCTAGTCATCGGGGAGATTGCTTCGGGGGGCGAAGATACCAATGGCGATTCCGACATGTCGATTTGGGCCCCCCTCGCAATGACAAGTTGTTAACCGAGAAGTATTGCGAGTGGTCCGAACTATATGTGAAAGAATGCCCAGGATAGATTCCATATTTTCCAGATAATGTTCGCCTTGTTCAATATAAACAGTAGTTGCTTCTAATCGCAGGAATTTCCAAATACTGCCTGTAGTTATGCTACCATAAATACAAGGAATCTCCCTATCGCTGTTTTGATTTAATACTTGAGCTGCTATCATTTCTGCAATACATTGAGCCAGGCCAGATTTAATATTATCATTTTTAGCTTCCACAATAGTTACCACTGGAGCATTAATGGATAATAGTTCGGGAGAATGACTGATGATAAAGTCACATCTGCCATTGAGTCCCAGACTTTTATCCACGGTAAATTCTGAACCAGAAAATATACTTATTTGGCGCTGAAAACTCTTCCGCAGATCGACGAGAATGGGAGCAACAATCAATTCCGAACGGGCTTTTTCCGTGTCAACTCCCAAAGCCAGGGGAATATTTTCTTCCAGAATATCTCTGAGCAAGGGGCTGGGCTTGACCGGTTCTATTGCTGGAAATAATGCCACTTGCTCCTGAATAGTCAAGTTGAATTTACTTTTTAGTTCCTCTAGGGTAAATTCACTATAATACATGATTTTTCATCCTTTTCTACCAAGATAACAAAATAAATATTTTCAGGGGGCGATGGGTGCATTCGTAGGGTGGGCACCGCCCACCATTGACCACAGTCTTGTTCATTTGTTCAATCGAGATCGCTTTCGATCACGGCAGCGATCGCCTGTTTGGCATTAGTTTGAAACTCTCGCACATTCACCCGCTTCAGCAACCCAGTTGCCAGTATCAGTCCTGTTGCTTGCACGACAAAAACAAATCCGTAAGCCAGCACTGGCATTGTAAACAACATTTGCCCCAAATTCAACATTGCCCCACCGAACACGGTCGCCAGTCCTCTGGCCATCGCCTGGGCCAGTCCCCAAGCACCAATAAATGTACCTGCTGTTTCCGCCGCTGTCAAGTCCAGCATGAGACCGATCGCCCCAGCAGTCAGGATTCCAGAAGTCAGCCCAAACAATAGTAAGCTAGTCATGAGCATACTGGGTTGAGCTGTGAATCCTGACATAATCAGTAATCCCGAACAGACTGCCGTGCCCATACAGCCCAAAAAACAAGTGTTCCGCTTGCCCAAGCGCGGTACAATCAAGAAACCTGTAGAACCGATACCCACCAGGGTCCCCATCCCGAAGAAAGCATTCAGTTTGGCTGTTTCCGAGATTGGCATGCCAAACACCTGGCCCCCATAGGGTTCCAAAACTGGATCTTGCATGAACAAGCTGATACTCATGAATAGCAGAAAGCAGAAAAATATTCCCGTTTGCCGACTTGCGGTTAACACCCGCAGGGCCCGGCCTAATGTAATGCTATCTTCCCGGTTGACTATAGTCGATCGCGTGGCGTAGAGGGAATATTTCTTCTCCACCCCAACTGTTGCTAGCAAGGAAATGCATAATACGCTCGCCGGAACGATGATGAACAGCCTATTTATCGATGCTTTCAATTCTGCTAACGGGGCATCTAAGGCTAATTGTTTCAGCAAGATACTGGTGATGATAGCACCAATTATAATGCCCACCATCAGCATGGACCAGACAATACTGATTAATTTCGATCGCTTGTCATCATCAGAGACATCGAATAGCAGGGCCGCAAAGGGAGTGGAACTCGCACTGAGGGCTAACCCATAGAGGGCAAATACTACTGCTAGCAGGGCCGCCCAAGCGTAGGTGACAGGACTCCAACCCGTCAGGGCGGCACTGTCCCCCAGTTGCCAGACTACTTGCAAGGCCAGAAAAGATGTGACTGTAAACAGGGCCGTGCCGATCCAGATATAGCCCGTCCGGTGGAGACCCGCGATCGTCTTCGCGTCCGACATCTGACCGAACCAGACTCGGGCGGGGGAGACAAACTGGTGCATGGCGATCGCCCCTGCTGCGATCAACGCTGGAACTCGCAGTTCGTCAATCATCACCCGGTTAAGCACCCCCAGGGTCAGCAGGGACATAATACCCAGTCCCATCTGGAATAATCCCAGCCGAAACATGGTAAACAAATTGATAGGGGGAATTGCCTCCCGGTTTACTTCCAAAGCTGGCTGGGGCTTGCCGATATCACCAGTTGCCATTTTTTCACTGAAACTAAAGGTTTACCGCTTTTCATCATAAACCAGATTGCCCAGGGAAGCGTGGGCACCGGGCTACTGGTCCTACACCGAACGGAGCATCTCGATCGATTTGCGCTCATCTGACGATACAGTATGAATATACTCTCAAAGAGATCGACTTGCGCTTTAAGGCATTTAATGTGTCATTGCGAGGGGGGGGATCCCTGACCGCTATTGTAGGGAACACTAGCGGATCCCCCCCCGAAGCAATCTCCACGCAATCTCCACGCGCCTTTTAGGAGATTGCTTCGGGGGGTGAGTTACCCCGAAAGCACAAGGATATCGAGAGTTACCCCCCTCGCAATGACATTACTGACCTAAAAAGCGCAGTTTATGACCGTTTATTGTATAGATGTCAACAGCATAGATAGAAAACAATGCAGACTATTAACCTAGGCCCGAATGGTCCAGCCGTCACCCAACTGGGGATTGGCGCTTGGTCCTGGGGCGACAAGCTATTTTGGGGCTACGGCGGTGATTACGATGCTGCGCAGGTGCGACAAGCCTTTGATGCTACCCTAGATAGCGGCATCAGCTTCTTTGACACTGCTGAAGTTTACGGCTTTGGGGAGTCAGAATCCCTCATCGGTCGGTTTATGAAAGAGACCGGGCGTCGCCCCCAAATTGCCACCAAATATTTTCCCCTGCCTTGGCGATTCAGCGCTGGGTCTATTTCCGAGGCCCTGACAGCTAGCTTAAAACGCCTCCAGGTAGAACAAGTTGAACTCTACCAAGTGCATCAACCTTTCGGCTTCTTCATGAGTCAAGCAACCTTGATGAATACTTTAGCAGAGGAAGTAAAAAATGGGAGAATCAAAGCCGTGGGAGTGAGTAACTACCCAGCCGACCAAATGCGGGAAGCCCATCAACTCCTGGCTGACAAGGGCGTTCCCCTGGCAGTAAATCAAGTACAATATTCTCTGCTAGCGCGGAAAATTGAAAGCAATGGCATTCTGGAAACTGCCCAAGACTTAGGAGTGACAATTCTGGCCTATAGTCCCTTGGCTCAAGGTTTACTCACTGGTAAATATACCGCCGATCGCGTGCCCACAGGTGCCCGCAAGCTTGACCCTCGTTTTGGCAAGGATGGTTTGCCGAAAATCGCCCCCGTGCTTTCATTATTAAAACAGTTGGGGGAACAGTATGAAAAGACCCCCGCGCAAGTGGCTCTTAACTGGTTAATTGCTAAAGGTGTGGTGCCCATTCCGGGGGCGAAAAATGCCGAACAGGCCCGTCAGAATGCGGGGGCTTTGGGCTGGAGTTTGAGTTCCGAAGATGTTGCTGAACTGGAACGAGTTAGTAGTCCCTGGTTGTAGCTGTCAGCCCGCCGGGGGTTCAAACCCCCGGCTAATAGCTAAAGTCGGTTAAAACCGACTGATATCATGTCAGATTAAATGCCAAAAGATAAAAATTAGATCATCTGTAGGTTGGGTAGAGGCACGAAACCCAACCTGGTCCTGGGTAACGCGGGACACTCTAGATGGTAAGAGTCGGGGTTTATTAATTGTGAGTTATCTGTAGGTTGGGTAGAGGCACGAAACCCAACCTACAAATCAACACTTTATAGATAATACTTTCAGTGGGTGTGGTCAAAAGTAGTTGTAAAGGATCCCCCCCAAACCCCCC
>JBFRWI010000096.1:0-23588 GCA_051439505.1 Hormoscilla sp.
GCTTCTATCCATAAGGCTTCCAGAGTATCGTGACAGGCGTAGAACTCTTGCTGGTTGAATTGCTCGATCCCTTGCCAAAAGGCAGATGGTAATGACATATTGTTTAATTGTAAATTGAGAATGGGAAATTGAGAACTGTCGAGTTGACAAAATATTGGCAAGCAGCTATAATTAATTATAGTAATGGTAACTCCTGCGAAACACTTTTGATGACGGAGCAAGATAAGAGGGCAAGGAAATCCAAATTATCGAGCCAGAGCCAGATGAACAAACATATTCCTTGGTATCATAGTGCAAAATATCGTCTTCGAGCGATCGCAATTCGTAAAAATGTGATAATTTAGAATAGCTAGAGACTAGAGGCAGAGCCTCAGTTGCGCGTTCCCAGGTGGAACCAGGGAACGAGTATAGTTAATCAGGAGTAAGTGACAGTAATGAGCATCGGAATTTCTATTATTATTGGCCTGTTGCTGCTGGGCATAATTATTTGGGCTTTTATCCGAGAAGAATCAAGAGGAGATTAGTTATTTCATTGTGTTTAGTAACATCTTACTTTTGTCTACAGCCCGCGCAGGCGGGCTTTGTTTTTGTAGCCGGACCCTTTAGGGTTCGGATGCAAGTAGCCGATCATAGTCGCTTTTGCAGCTGAGTTGCTAGTTCTTCGGAACCCTCGATCGTCAAACCGGGACGATCGCGATCTAGCAAGTTTTTCTCGGTACTTTGCGAGTCTGGTGCCTTCCACAATACCCAGCGACTCCCCACTGGCAACCCATTCAAACTACCGGGATTTTGTGTCAACCAGACTGCGGGCCGATCGGGCAAATAATTATCAGTTTTCACTTCTTCATTAAAATTAGTTGCTGCTAAAGCTTCTAACACTACCCGATATCCTTGCAGTAAACCTGTTGCTGCTGTCCAGAGTCTCGCGTTCATCTGACGCCGGGAAGCATAAAAGTATAGGGATGCCGCAGCTATTACTGCTTGTTCAAAATCATCGCTATTCCAGGTAAAAGCTGTATCCAAGCAGATGATTACTTCTTGACCCCCCGTCATTACTTCTAATTCTCGCACTAACAGTTCCCCGTGACGGGCGCTGCTACGCCAATGAATTAAACGAAAGGGATCCCCGACCCGGTAAGGTCGTAAGGCCCTTGTTAGTCCTTCGGTGGCGTTTTGGAAACCTCGCCGATCGCTCCTAAATTTGAGGGCATCTTTTTCCCCCATGCGATCGATAATTGGGCAATTGCTTAGTGGCAATACCTGAGGATAGACAATTGCTCTCGCTTCAGCAGGGCGCGATCGCCGACACCAAAACAACCCTAAAGGCGTTGCTGTTCTCAAATCTAGCCGATGCCAGCGGTAAATCCCCCGTTTTTCGGTCTGATGGTAGTAAACCCATTTGTAGACCCCTTGGGGGGGAATTAGGTCGATCGCCTGTTCCGCTGGTTCCCCCAGGACAAAGGGCAGAATATCGCGAACTTCCAGCAGAGTTTTTGGTTGCAGAGTCTGATTTTCAATCTCGATGGCGATCGTCAGGCGATCGCCCGCACCCACCGGGGCGATCGGACTCCTCTTTACCTGAATGCCGACGAGCGATCGGGGAGGCAAGATCGCCGCAATTGCCAACAGAGCCATATTAATCCCACTCAGCACGTAGAGCCAGCCTACCATTGTATTAGCTGCTGCTGCCAAGAAACAGAGCGTCAGTCCTACTAGCAACCAACCCGCGTAAGCGGGAGTCACCCCCCGACCTTCTAACCAGTCAGCAATTGCCTTGGCGATGCCCATAGTTTTACTTAAAAATTGACCTGAGTTCGATCGCGATTACCATTACGGATGTATATTAACACGAGGGACTGGGGACGGCGATCGAGAAAATTCTTGATCTCATCTATAGTTCTCACCCTTTGGCGGTTAATTCCTACCAGTTTGTCGCCCTCCATCAGTCCCGCCCTCTCTGCTGGCGATCCCGGATCTACCTGTAGCACCCTCATGTTCTCATTTATAGTCACACCCAGGATCGGGCGATCGCCCTCCTGTTCATACTCAGGTACATTTGGTGTCCTGCGATCGGGATTAATATTGATGCCAGCGTTGCGGGCAATAAAATCTCTGGCTACGCCCACGCTGGTAGCAAACCCAATCCCAATATTACCTCCCTCGCGGCTGGAGCTAATAATCGATTTGTTCACCCCAATCAGTTCGCCCTGGGAATTCAGCAGCGGTCCTCCGGAGTTCCCTTGGTTCAACGCCGCATCCGTTTGCAAATCTCCATCTTTAGAATCAATGCGGCTGAGAATTCCCGTAGTCAAGGTTCCCTCTAGTCCAAAGGGACTCCCGATCGCATATACCTGCTGACCCACGCGAATGCTCTTAGGATCGGCAAGCTTTATCCTCCGCAAACGCTGATTGCTATTCAGTCGCACCAGGGCCAGATCGTTCTTTCGGTCTGTGGCAATTACCTGACCCTGGTAGTCCCTCCCCTCAGCAGTTTTCACCTCTACTAGACCGCTGCGAGAGTCTCTCACCACATGTTCGTTGGTTAAAACTAGCCCTTCCGCAGCGATAATGCTGCCAGACCCAGAACTCCTACCAGCTTTAATGGTCACCACACCCGGGCTAGCCTTTTCATAGACATCTATGCTCGTTTGCTCTTCCCCCCTGAATTGGGCTAGCATGGTGGGTGGGTGCGCGCTGATTACCTGGGGACTAGCGAGTAACCAGGCAGACATCACAGACAACATAATGCTTTCAGCTTTCATGGTCTTGTACTCAGCTTGTCTTGATTATTCCTTACTACTGACACAGCAGCTCCGTATTTGTTTCCATCTCCCTCCTCTTCGGCACCTTCACCGACTAGCTACCCATCTCCTCTGCCGGTTCGCGCTGGTAAGGACTGAAGTCCTTACGGAGAACCTAGGCACCTGAAGGACTGAAGTCCCTCACGATCGAACCCGATCTAATTTTATTTCCATCCGATCGCCTGGTTCTGGCGCGATCGCCCTTGTATCCAGACCATTTGCCTGCAACTGCTCGCGAAACTCCTCTATACTTCCTTTAACACCTAACAGAGAATTCAGCAATCCCTCAAAAACTACATCTCCGCCAGCAGCAGTAGGGAGCATCACTTGGGGTTGAACCCATTTTGCCAGTTCTAGGGTACTCGACCTTCCCTTAATTATTGGTCCCACCAGGGGCAGGACCACGTCAACCATCGGGGTTATCACTACATCTATTGGCCCAGCGGATTTCAGTTTGGGGTCGTGAGAACCGTGAGGTTCGTAATAGATCGTCAACCCCCCTTCTCTTTCCTTGATGATATAACCATTTTCCACGAGAGTGACCCCAACTAAGGAACCTGGCACCGCTTTGATTTCCAGAGTCTGATTATATGTGAATGTTTCTCCGTGAGTGAGAGCAACAATCTGATTATAACCCAACTCTTTCACTACCTTAGCAGCATTAGGAGAAGCAACCACGGGAATATTCTTGTCCAGTTGCTTGAGAGTGGGGGGATGGGCGTGGTCTTCCAAACCCTGAGATAAGATAATCAAATCTATGTTTTCAGGAATGGGGCGAGGTGATGGCCGGGAACCTTTGAATAACCAGGTGAGGTTGCCAAAGACCAAGTCTCCCACCAACCAGGGGTCGAGGAGTATGCGTTTATCTCCTAGTTCTATCAGCCAGGAGTTGCTGTCATACCAAGTCAAGTGCATAGCTTTTATCTTAATCGCGCCTGTTTTATTATAGCATACTATTACCAATGTGGACTTGAAATTCACAAACTATATCGGGGATCATCGACCGGAGGCAGAGCCTCAGGATGGGCGTTCCCTGCCCGAGACAGGGAACCAGATTTTATCTGGTATCTTGGGATACTCATAGTCCTGACAAGCCATCCATTTCAGCAACAGCAAATTCTTTGTCGATCGCAGCAATTTCAGCTTGAATTTCGGGATCCAGTGCCATAGCAGCTAGTTCCTCGTCTTCAGTTAATGAATCAGTTTCATCGGTGAAAGTAAAATCCGAGACAATATGGGATATTGGGATACTCATGATAGTCATAGTCCTGACAAGCCATATTATAGCAGCATATTCTACCTCTTCAGTTAAGAAATCAGTTTCATCTGAGATCCTGTTTTTAGCCGATAATGTTTTTAGTGGGTTTTAATTTTAACCCACTTTAGCTAAAAGCCTGTGGGTTTGAACCCACGGCGGGCCAGGAGACTAATTGACGGGCTTGACAATGGTGCAAGATTTCAGGTTTAACCGACTTAAGCTATGATGCTGGGGTTGGCAACCCCCGGCGGGCCCTGGATCCCGATCGGGAGATGGGCAGGTGATAGCAAAATCAGGGGATAAGCCTTATTATAGAACAGGAGGACCAGCAAGATCGCGCTCCGGTACCGGTAGGGGAAGGCACCCGATCGGGCGACCCAACCAGACATGAGCTGTAGACAACAGGTCTTTCCTGTCTTATTATAGAAGATAACCCATGAGAGATGCCGGATTATGAGTTGCTGTTTAAATCCTAATTGCCCCAAACCCCATAATCCCGATCGCAACAATTTTTGTCAAGCCTGTGGAACGCGCCTCCAGCCGCTACGGGGCCGCTATCGGGCCAAAAGGTTACTTTCCGATGAAGGGGGGTTTGGCAGAACCTATCTCGCAGAAGACACGGATAAGCTAAACGAACACTGCGTGATTAAGCAGTTGGCACCAAAAGTGCAAGACCCGAAATCACTCCAGATGGCCAAGAGACATTTCGAGCAAGAGGCCAAACGCCTGCAATATCTGGGACAACATCCCCAAATTCCCACCCTTAATGCGTTTTTTGAGGACAACGGTCAGTTATATTTAGTTCAGGAGTTTATTGTCGGCGAAACCTTGGATAAGTTGCCACAGTCTGTGAGTTGGAATGAAAGCAAAATTGTTGAGTTGCTACTGGATATTCTGCCTATCCTAGAGTTAATTCACGACTGTGCGGTGATTCATCGCGACCTGAAGCCTTCTAATATTATCCGCCGCAGTACTCCTCAATTTACTTCCGGTTCGATCGCGGCCCGGGGCGGTCAGTTCGTGCTGATAGATTTTGGGGCCTCTAAGGAGTTGGCGGCCACGGTGGCGAACAGAGGCACGATAATTGGTACCCTGGGCTATTCCCCGATCGAACAAATGCAGTGGGGGGAAGCATATCCAGCTAGCGATATATTTAGTTTGGGGGTGACTTGCTTTCAGCTGCTGACTCAGGTTAACCCCCATGCCTTGCTATTAAATCACGGCTATGAATGGGTGCAAAATTGGCGGCAGCATTTGCGGAAACCCATTGGTAAAGAATTGGACCGGGTGCTGGCCAAGATGCTGCAAAAAGACCGACATCGGCGCTATCAATCAGCAGCAGAAGCTTATCACGCCTTGGAACCGTCCACAGGTAAATCTGGCAAGGGATTGATTGATTTGATCGGGGTATTTTTCCAAAAGCAGCCCCCGCCTCCACCGGAAAAACAGATTCCTACTGCCATCGTTTCTAAGCTGGGACGCGGTGATTTCAAAACTATCGGTCAGGCGATCGCATCCGTGTCACCGGGGACGCGGATCTTGGTGCGTCCGGGTATCTATCGAGAAGGGGTGAAAATCGATAAACCCCTAGAAATCATTGGGGACGGTGCCCGGGAAGAAATCGTCATAGAAACAGGGGACTCGGACTGCATTCTGATGCAAACTGACTATGCTGTAGTGCAGAATTTAACATTGCGGGGTCAAGCAGGAGTGAAGGGGAAAAAATACTTCGCTGTAGACATTCCTAAAGGGGAGTTAATCTTGGAAGATTGCGACATTACCTCGGACTCCCTTTCCTGTATTAGCATTCAGGGTGTTGCTAGCAAACCGGCGATCCGACGCTGCCAAATTCACGGTAGCAAAGAAGCGGGTATTTTTGTCTATCAGAACGGTCAGGGGACGGTAGATGATTGCTACATTTATGACAATTATTTGGCTGGGGTGGCAATAAAAGAAGGGGGGAACCCGGTGGTCAGACAATGCCGAATTAATCGAAATAAGAATTATGCTGTATACATACATAGTCACAGCAGCGCCACTATTGAAAACTGCGATCTCTCAGGTAACCCTCAAGGGGCTTGGTCTATTCACAAAAGTTCCCAAGTGCGGCGTAGGGGTAATAGAGAATAGTATAGAATAGGAGAATCTTCGCTGTCAGCCCGCCGGGGGTATCCCACTCCCGGCGTTACCAGGCGTCCCCAGGTAACTCGGTAGGAGTCGGTTAAAATTAAAACCGACTGATAAAATAATGCGTAAATAATATTTATGAGTGTCAAAATGAACTAGCATTATGGCAGGATATAAGAACACAATGGTTACAGCATACTGCTGGTTTGTTGGTCATGCTTTTATAACTGCCAATCAAAGGCAATTCCTTCGCGATCGATCCTTTCTCTAAGTTGCTTGAAGCGTGCATTGGATGCGATCATTTTATTAACCGGAAAGGCGATCGCATCAGGTAGAATACTCGATATCAATGCGGATCCTTTGGGATTCATAGAGTGAATAATAATCCGGGCCGTGCGATTGGCGGTTTCCAGGATCGCCCGGGCTACCGCATCTCCTTCCTCTTCTCCCTGGATATTATAATCAAGGGAAATCAGGTCAAAACTGTAGGCACGGATTAAAGATATGGCTCGGTGACTCGAATCTACCATTACCCATGCATGGGCGCGATAGAGGGAACGCAAGATTTCCTGGCGATCGGCAGTATCTTCCACGATGAGGATCCGCAGTGGCGGTGTTTCAATGTTCAAAATAATATTTCCTTTCCCTCTACAAGGGAGTAGCCTCCGACAACTTCATCCGGTACGATCTGCGCTCTTTGTAAGAGGAAATCGCTGTCCAGCTCGTCGTGGAGGTAGATACAATAAAAGAGTTCCGAACCGTCCTCAAAGAGGTAGGAGACACTGGCCTCGCCAAATTCACCCCCCACCAACGCTTCCGAGCATTTCCAAATGCGAACATCCCTACATGTCTTTCCCAGATATGCCTTTAGGGCCTCGGGCGCAGGCTCGTATTTAGACAAAGTATAGGGCTTTTCAAACTCATCTCCCGTGGCTGGCTCCTCTAGCAGGACGAGGGAGAGTTGCTCGCCATGTACGTCATAGGAATGCTTCACCCCGTCGGTAAATTGAATGCTGGTAATGCCTGTATTATAGGCAAAAAATTCTTCCGGGGTGCGGCGATCGTCTTCAAGAAAGGTATCGGGTTCCAGCACAAACCAACGGACGATCTCTGTTAACTGCTTACCAATCGCCTGCTGTAAGCGTTTCTGCTGACGAGTGGGTATGCTTCGATCGAGCGATGCTATGCTATTTTCCTTCTGGGCAGCAGGTCGATCGCAAAGTAAATTTACCTGGCTGGTTGCAGCTCTATCCCGGGTAATTGTTTTATTCATTTTTTCCTATTATAGTTATATTCGCCATTCTTTATACGCCGATTTATACCCTCAAATTTCTGGATTATGGCTCTGATTTTTCCAGCCGGGTGCTTCCCGACTTTTACGCTTACCGGATCGTTCAAGAAAACAGCCCCATCATCACGGCGAATGATGAATTAAAAGTCTCCGATGTTCATAGGTACGGACTTGAGCTTTTCATAGATTTCCCAAAGATCTGCAATCGTTTTATCCGTTACCAGGCTTGCTTTTTCTGGGTCTATCTGGGGTTGTTTGGACCGGCCAATCACGTCCTTGCTCCCGACGCCGTCAATTTTTCTGACGATAATCTCATTATCACCCTGAGCAGCATATACAGAAGCTATGCCCGCCATTTCTATCTCGATGAGGCCCTTTGCCTCTGCAGAAAGCCGTCCTCCCCCGGCCTTGATTAGGAAATCAGGATGGCCCGCCATTTCGTAAAGGACGCTAGTACCTCCACGGGCAAATTCGGACCCCCGCTCATATTCTTCGGGCACATCGGGCAAACTCGCCACCATTCGTTCCAGGGCCTGTCGTTGTTCATCATTGTCTTTTACTTCTTCGTACTTGGCTGCAAGCGCTCGATCGCGCTGTAGCTTTTTATCCAAAGGGCTCTCTGGATTTATCCGATCGTCGCGTTTCATAGTAAGTATTATACAGGTTCGTGGAGCTATAGCATATTGTATAGGCTCAAGTTATCCCGAAAGTCCATTGGGAAGATCTGGAACCGGTATATTTCGGGGTGGTGCGATCGCATTATCGGTGGTGAAGCTATTTCCTTGGGTATTAGTTTCCCCCTGAATAATTCATAGAAAACATCAGGGTCTCCTTCATAGAATAGATATTCTTGGAATGTTAACAGATGTTGTTCGTCGTGATGTTCTTGAGGTTCCTTGATGGCCACCTCGGTTGCTGAAACGACAGCTTGAGTCATATAGACCTCCCTTGCGATCGCGTTCTGCCACTATTCTAGCACAGATTTATATCGCAATGCCAATGTTATGTTGTCAATATTAGGGAATTGCCAATGCGATCGCTAATCTTAGAGAATTGCCTTTCATCAGGTAGGGGCACGACATTTATTATTATCGGTTCATTCGATTGCTGCTTCAGGTTGCCGACCGATCAATTCTTTGTAAAACTCTAGCTGTTGCTGGGCTAAGGCTTTATTTGTATACTTTGCCAGTACCCGATCGCCCCCTCGTTTCCCCAGGTCCTGTGCCAAGTCTGGGTTATCCATCAGCTGCAGCAGGCGATCGCGCAACTGTGGGACATTGCCTTCTGGGAACACCAACCCCGCCTCTGCAATTACATGGGGAATTTCCCCAGAATCAGAACCAATCACCGGCACATGGCAAGCCATGGCTTCAATCAATACGTGACCGAACTGTTCTTTCCATCCAGCAGCAGTCAGAGTCTTAAACTTATCGGTCGCCTCCGAGGGCAATACCAGAGTATCCATCACATTAATATAGCGATACACCCGATCGTGGGGAACGCTTTCCACCCAAATTAATCTCTCGGCAATGCCCTTTTCTGCCGCTTTTTCCCTCAGGGTTTCTGCTAACGGCCCCCGCCCCAGCAGCAACCATTTCCATTTTTTTTCTGTCAAACCTGCCAGGGATTCTAAGAGAGTTAACAACCCCTTTTCTTCCACAAATCTACCTACAAATCCTACTACAAATTCATCTGACTTGATTCCTAATTCTTCTTGCAATTCCGGTTGTTCTTGGGGGCAAAACAAACTTTCATCGACCCCTAATTGGGGTATGATTTTCATCGGACCGAGATAGCCATGTTCTCGCAGCACCTCCGCCCCATCTTGGTTTCCCGCAATGATGCCGTGAGAATTACTTAGATTATATTTTTCTAGCCAAGAAACCGGAAATTTTACCTCGTAGGGTACATTCCACCAGGTAAAGAAGAGGTTTTTCGCCTTTAGTCCCAATAGCTTATTTAAGGTAATAAATTGGGCGTAAGTTAAGGCTTTTGCCCCCTGTTCCACCTGCATAATCTGAGGACGAAACTCACGCAGCAGAGTAATTAAATCTACTCCAAATGTCAGGAGTCCCTGATTGTTTTGACTGAAGTTGGAGACTGGCACTACCCGAAAAGACTCTTCTTCCAGGAGTTGGCTTTTAATCGTCTGATTTTGCACCCCTCCCGGTTGCCATAATTTCGGCACCACAACTGTTACCTCTATTCCCGGTTCCAACTGCCCTAAGGCCCTCAGCTTCTCCCGGTTCAGGTCTACAATATAGGTGTGGCTGGCTACAAGTATTCTCATTATTATATTATTGTTATCATTTCATGACATTTAAATCTTGGCCAATTCATCTTGGCGGCTGTAAATTTGACCCCGATCCCAGATAGATTTGAGTCTGGTTTTCCAGGCGCTTAAGTAACCCAAGGTGTAGAAACCCGCTCTACTAACTATTTTCAGGGGCGAACCGCTTTTATTGCAAGGAGGATTTCCCAAAACGTGACAGTCAAACAGCTTGGCAAAAAATCGCAGTTGCTGGGATAGAGTCAGGTTTTTCATTCCCATGAAGAAATGGTTGTGATAGAATGTGACTTGATATTTCAGCGATCGGGTTGAAATATCGTGACAGCCACCGGTTTCCTCTCCCAGGTGAACCAAAGAAGCTTCCGGGTCGTACCATATTTGATATCCCGTCTGGCGCAAGCGCAAGCAAAAATCAGACTCCTCCCGCACCGCACTACCTCGGAACCGTTCGTCAAACATCAGCCCATACTTAGTAAATATATCCCGGCGGAAGGACATATTGCAACCTCTGGTCGATATCACCTGTTGCGGCTTCACTGTATGTACCAAGTCAAGATGATACCAAGCAATTCCGGGATCTGAAGCTTCCGACGGTAAATCTTCAATGGTCAACTCTCCTTTTGACTCCCCTAACTTCATGCGATCGAACACCCGTCCCGCCACCGCACCCACCTCCGGGCGGGAATAGTTCCGGGCGTGAGCAGCTAAATACCCTGATGGCAATTGTACGTCATCATCGATAAATAGAATCACCTCTCCAGCCGATCGCCGCACGCCATAGTTACGGGCACCGGGCAGACTAGCCCAGTTGACACGAAACAGTTTAATCTTACCAGTATCGGCCAATTCATCCAAAAAAGCCTGAATTTCCGGCTGATGGGTAGCGGTTTGGTCAACTACCAGCACCTCAAAGTGAGGATAATCTTGCTTTCCGACATCTACCAGAGTATCTCGCAGGGGTTCCTCGCGACCGTAAGTAGGGATAATCACTGAAATCAAAGGTAAATTCATCTTCTTGACCGTTTACTGCTCGCGCTTAACTTATACCCTTTTTTCAAGGTTTGCTACAATTATTTAAGCATAATTTCAACAGTCGGTTTTAACCGACTTTAGCTATTAGCAGGGGGTTTAAACCCCCTGCGGGCTAACAGCGAAGAGAGAACTGCTATTAACCATTTCCCTATTTCTTTTTACCAGATAAAGAGCGTTTCTTCTTATCTGGAGAAACTTCTGCCTGTTCTGCCTCAGCGGCGAGTCGTTTCTGTTCTTGTTTATCAATATCTGGCAACCTGAAAATCACCCCAGCAAAAAACCAGTAGTAGACAGCCACCGGGTCGGTATCTAGAGGATACCAGTAGGTTTGATAGCTGACAATCAAGATAAACACCCAAAAACAGGCCCCGAAGCTGCGTAAGTTCTTCTCCCGAAGAGAACGGTAAGCCTTAAAAGCCAGGAAAGTCAGCACCGTCACCAGCAATAGGAACAGGATCGTCCCCGGCCAGCCGATTTCATAGATCATTTTGGGATAGTATGTTTCTATCAGCCTCACTCTGCCAAAGGCGCGGGCCGAATTTGTAGCCCGCCCCAAGCCATGTCCCAGAAGGTCAGCATATTTGGCGGAACGTTCAAATTGTTCTTCAAGAAATGCCGTGGGGGGTGCAGAGCCCACGCGATTCACCAAACTCTGCCACCGCTGTTCGATCACTTCGGGGAACATCACCGCCGCACCACCCAGTATAGCACCCAGTCCTAGGGCGATCGGGATAAACCGTTTCAGGTTAGCCACTTGACCCGTCAGCACCATCATAATCGCATTAATTATCGGAACTAGGAGAGTTGCGACTCTTTGGCCAGAGATTACCGAACAGACAAAAACCATTGCCATGCCACCCATACCCCCCATCCGCCAAAGGGGTGAAGGGTCGCTGAAGGCTACGGCAAAGGTTAAGAAGGCATTAGCAATCATAAACCAGCCCCAGTGCCAGGGGGAAACAAAGGTACCGGGCAGGCGAATACTGTTTTGCTGGGGACTATAGTTAAGAGAGCCACCCACTAAACACTTGGCCTCCAGGTTAGCCTTAAATAAATCATCTCCAGTATAAAACTGCGTGCCAGCACATCGCCCCGTCACCAGAAACATGTACTGAGTTAAGCATAGACCACAACAGATAATAGCGAGAATCAGATGTAGCCTGGTCAGAAACAGAAATTCTTTTTTGCTGCGGATCGTGTAGTAAGCGCAACTAATCAGGGGAACGTACCCCATCAGCACTTTTAAGCCTAAAATACCCATGAGAATAGGTTTATCTCCAGGACGGGGATCGTCGGTGTTGACGAAGAGGATCACCACGATACAATAGGCGAACAGGATATAGATCCAGGGTACTAGCTTTTTAGGCAGCAGCAGGGGCAATCTTTCGGTCTGACAGTATTTATATAGTCCTACCAGTGCGGGAATGTAGAAACCATCTTTAGCCAACTGGAATATGGGACTCCCTCCCCCCACCCAATAGGTGACAGTGCCGGAAAATGGCATATATATGAGGAAGGCCCAGATGGCTTGACGGGGATATTTACTTGAAAGAACTATCACCATCATTCCTAGTAATCCCCCCGCAGCTGCTTGGGGACCGTCCACTGCAAATCCCAATCCCGCAAATGGGATCGCGAACAGCAGAGATTGCCCGATCGCGCCTATCAGTTCTCGGCGCAGATTAGCTGCTTTCCGCTTTTGGGCCGCCAACTCTTTCTTACTCAGAGTTGGCGCTTGGGGCTTGGCCTGCTGTTGTAATTTTACTTGAGATTTCAGCTTGGTTTTCGGCATGGCTTCTAGCTAGCTGAAAGCATTTGATTCCCGAGAATGTCGAGTATAAGCTAGAAACCGGGTTTCTCCTTCATCTTCAACGAGATATCTTAGTTTAGACCAAAGAAACCCGGTTTCTTCATTCCCCTACTTATTCTAGAATACAGCAACAGCACTGTAATTGAGACCTACAGTGCTGTTGGATATTCAGGTAATGGGATAGAGATGGACTATGCTAGATGTTGCTGCACCGCTAGCACGAGATTTTCAGTCCAATAGTCGGTAAGTTCAGCACTGACTGCTTCTACCATAACCCGGATGACGGGTTCCGTGCCAGAAGCGCGCACCAGGACGCGCCCAGAGTCTCCCAGGGCCTGACTGGCGCGGTCGATCGCCCGCTGTAATGGCTGGCACTGCTGCCAGTTTAGCCTAGTCTGGCGGTCTTCTACCCGCACGTTGCGCAGCAGTTGGGACGCGGTCTGGAAACTTTGGTCTACCAGTTCTGACAGGGTAACACCGGATGCTGCTACCAATGTGGCTAGGTGTAATGCTGTTAAGGGTCCGTCCCCCGTGACGCTGTAATGGCGACAGAGGATATGTCCTGATTGTTCGCCCCCCAGCATGGCACCGGTTTTCACCATCTCCGCCTGGACGTGGCGATCGCCCACGGGAGTGCGGATTAATTTGCCGCCTTGCTTTTCCCAGGCCCGCTGGAACCCCAGGTTGGCCATGACTGTGGAGACGATGGTGTTGGCGGGCAACTGTTGGGCTTGGCGCAGGGCTTGACCCCACAGGTAAAGGATATAATCCCCGTTGACCGGTCGGCCCCGATCGTCTACCGCGATCGCCCGATCGGCATCCCCATCAAAGGCGAATCCCAGATCGGCATTGTACTCTTTCACCGCAGCTTGCAGGGCCCCCAAATGGGTGGAACCGCAGTTCACATTGATGCGATCGCCGTCCGCCCGGTCGTGAATGCAGATCACCTCTGCCCCGATCGCCCGGAACAGGGCGGGGGCCACCGGCACCGCCGCACCCCAAGCTAAATCTAAGACTACGCGCTTCCCCTGCAACGGGCCTTGACTGGATGCGGTTAAGGACTCAACATAGCGATCGATCAACTCCGGTCGATGATAATGCCGTCCCCAAGGGCTCTGGGTTGTGGTAAAATCTGGGTGTCCGCGCAGGGCAGCTTCAATGGCATCCTGTAAGGTCTGGGATAGCTTGGATCCATCGGCACCAAAAAACTTAATGCCGTTATCTTCTGGGGGGTTGTGGCTAGCAGAAATCATCACGCCGGACAGGGCCCCTGTAGCTGCGGTGAGATAGGCCACGCCGGGAGTCGGACATAGTCCGAGATTCCATACTTCTAACCCAGCGGCGGTTAAACCTGCGGACAGAGACATGGCCAGCATGTCGCTGGAGTTGCGCGAATCTTGACCGATAATAATCGTACCCCCACTGCGGGCATGATTTCTGAGCACGTGACCGGCCCAGAAACCCACCTGCAAAGCTAAGGGCGCAGTTAGCAGATCTCCCGCGTGACCGCGAATGCCATCGGTGCCAAAGAGGGGGGTTGGGGGTAAAGTCAGGGGAGTCCAAGTTTGGAGATTCACATTCTGAGGGGATACTGGGGGAGTCATAGATAGAGTTTGGTCTAGACGAGCAGAATAAGAAGTCTTCAAAGCAGCATTAACCATATTTCACTCCATGCACAACACACTCGTGTTCGGAGGATATCATGATTCCCAGAACGCGCGATCGCGCTTATGTTCCGGACGGATAGGGATAATAGAGGAAGACCCGCTGGACCGGTCTGGGGTGACCCTGACCCCGGTGGGTTTTGTTGGGCGCTTTTACGCAGTGACGACATTCAACTCACCGCAAATTCTGTATATGGGCGAATTTCTGGAGGGTGAAAGGCAAGAACAATGTCCTGTTTAGGAACGCCAGCGGCCACCAATTCATTAGCAATGCCATCTTCAATGCCGTCGCGGTGAATCCAGATTTTATCGTTGATGATTTCAATATGGACGAGGCACCCGTGAACTCGTTTATCATTTTGCCATCCCAGGGTGATTAACAGATAATTACTGCGGTCTTCACTGACAACAAAACGTCTTTCTAAGTCCCCATAGGAGTAGGGAATTTGATAATATTCCTCAAGGACTCGATAAACCATCTCGCCGTATTGTTTTAATCGATCCATTGCACTACCTCCTGATTGATTGCGTTAAATACTAGCAAGCATAATTTATGCTTGGTCAATACTAACTTTCCCAAAGGCTCCTCAAAAACTTCCTTAAAAGCCTTGGTTGTGACTGCTAAGTATAAAGGTTGAACAATTTCACTTTCTTCTAGTATATCCCGGTAGAGCATGTATTGTCCCAAAGCATTTTGCAAATCATTTACTTGTGAAGGTCCTCTAAAACTTTTGATTTCCACAGCAATTTTTTGCCCGCGCTTTTCAGCAGCCATCAGTTTCTGAATGCCCAGATCGACGAATAAGTCTTTTGACCCATACTGGATCGTAAGTGGATCGTCGGTAATGGTCCACCCCTCTTTAGTGAGGGCGGTTTTAACGGTCTCGTGGTAGATGTCTTTGGCAGGCATAACACCAAGTAAGGGATTTATGATCGGGGATATTTTCTGGGAGGGCATCTCCCATTGCCACAATTTTAGCAGACATTTGACAAAATGTCGTTATCCTAATTATCGTCCGATCGGGTAATTTGGTTAATGGTGCCCTAAGCCCGCCTGCGCGGGCTAGATCTCGATCGCAGTCCCGACGCCCCTTCCCTAGTCAAATTCCTTCCTGTAGCTAGCGAACAGCTCATCTATCTTTTTGGGGATAGATACAAGGGTTCCCCGTTCGTCCCGAAACGTGCGATCGGGGTCTCCCTGGAAGGAAAGCCAGTTAAAACTCGTAGTAACCGCAAATTTGCTATCGCAGATGAGGATTTTGGCGTGAGTATTTCCCAGGCGTTTCAGCCAAAAATTATTGTACTTACTATCTAAATTTTTCAGATTATTCTCCGCCTTGATGTCAGCTTGAGACCTCTTCTTATCTTTGCCATCACCTAAACCGTAACCAATGAAAACTTCTACCCCACGCTTGAGCATTTTTTCAAATGCTTGCAGAAAAATTTTGTCAACTACATTAGCTCGAATCCAAGGAGAAATAATCATCAGACGTTCTTGGCTATCACGAATAGCATTTTGCAGTTGCTGCGGGTGATCGTAAACTTCCAAAAAACGCACTGTCATCTGCTCAAGCTGTTTTTTGAATGACTCAATATTCTGCTCTAGCTCGCTAATTGTTTGCCGCAATTCCGCCTTTTCTCGATCGTCCTCAGCCTCTTCAAGTTGCTCTTGACTCGTATATAGTTCAGATCGAGCAGAATCAAACTTCTCTTTCAGTTTATCTGCTGCTTGTAGCCGAGCTTGGGTAATCAATTCCGAGCCAAAAGCTTTTTGGGCTAGCTTACTAGGTTCGCTTTCCTTAAGAGACTCATAAATTTTGAGTTTCTTCAGGCTATTGCTGCCAACAAAACATGCTTCATGTTCGGGAGAAAGGATGCCATCGATCGCAAAAGCTACTTGCACCTCGTCACTTTCTTTAGCTTTATAGGTTAATGCCAAGGCTGGTTGAAAAAATCTCAGCCTGCGCTCGATCGCTTTCAAAGCTAGCAAATCTTGCTCTTGCTGCTCTTGCTTCCTCCTTTTCTTCCGTTCTAATTTGCTGATAATTTCGTCCACATCCTGGAGTTTGATGTCAGGCAATTCTGGGCGTTTATTGGGAGAGGGGTCAATTTCGATAATTTCTCGCTGGCGCAAGTCTCTCGGTTTGAGCAAGCTATTCTCCCATTTACCGTACCAGCGGGCTTTACGCACCAGTCCATCAAAGTTGAGATCGAAGGTGCGCTCCTCTGGGACAATAGTTTGAGCATCCTCCAAAGTTTTTTTACCTTTTTTGGTCAATTGCCACACTTGCATCGAAGATCCTTCCGGTGCGATGAGGTCAATATCTTCACTCATCCTCAGATTAATCATTGCCTCTTTGAGAATTTCCTGTTCGAGACCGAGAAAACCACCAATATCTGCTTCTGAATTAAGTCCGGCATCCATCGCTTTCAAGACATATTCTTCGATCGGGGGAATTGGTTTGCGGATCTGGGTTATCGCTTGCAGGGTGACTTTATACACCGGTAAACCAACTTCTCTACTGCCAACCAAGTCAAAACCCGGTCGGTCGTCGTAGCGCTTCAGTTCTTCTGGGGTAAGATATGTTGATTTTTGTGAATTCATAAAAACGCTCCCACTAAATCTATTTTCAGTAACGATGTCTGCGGTTGGGCAAGGGATCTCTACAATGTATGTACTCTAGCCCGCGCAGGCGGGTATGGAATGTGTAGCCGGACCCTTTAGGGTTCGGGTCGTGGTGGCTGAAACTGTCATAACGTCGCTTCTTGTAATTGACAATCTTCTGAGTGATTCTCGATGTAATCAAGAACTCGATGTAACGGGTTGTCCGTGGGTAGGTTACGACAAAAATAGTGATCTCCTACGATGACTAAACCCACTCGACCTCGGGATAAAGCGACATTGAGTCGGGCTTTATCCCGCAGAAAACCTATGTTGTTTTCTTTATTAGAACGAGTCACAGAATAAATGACAATATCTGCTTCCCGCCCTTGGAAGGCGTCCACCGTGTTACACTCAACTGTCAAGTCTGGCCAGACCTTTACTTTTGAAGATAGTTGGCGATCGAGTAATTTTAACTGTGCTCCGTACCCAGTTAAGACGGCAATGCTGTAATTCTTCTGAGCAGATTCTGCCATGGCATTTAGCTGCTCGATTAGCTTGACTATGACCTTGACCTCAGTGGCATTATTATAACTAGATTTCGCAGCCTGTTCGCGACAATGGTCGAGTTTGCTTGTTGTCAACCAGGTAACCGCTTGCGGTAAAATTTTACCTAGATTTTTATCTATATCAGGACCATCACTTTCGAGCTTATTTTCATAAAAGCATTCGCCGATTAGATTGCCAATTGGTGCTACCATCCGATGTTGAATGGTGAGCATCTTTCGACAAGCTTGCGGGAGAGTTCCCAGCAGCCGATCGAACAAGGTTTCTCGGATCTCCTCGGAACTCAGATCGTACTTATTGAGAAACTCTGGATCTCGACTGGCTTCATCTTGGAAGGGTGGCAGTTGCTTGGGGTCGCCTACCAATATCCACCGACGCGATCGCGCCATTGGCACCAGCACTTCTGTAGCCATAGCTTTGGAAGCCTCATCAACAATGCAAAGATCGAATTCTATGTCCTGAATGTATTTAGCAATGCCGATACAGGTTCCCGCGACAACAGACGATCGCTTAATCAAAGGGGCGTTAAATTTATAACTGCGCCCGAACTGATCGAACCACTCTGCTTGCAGTCTCAGCAGTTGTTGGATCGTCTTAGCATCGGGGTCGTTTGGATCTAGCAAGTTATCGATCTGCCGATCTAATTCCTCAGATGATAGCTTTAATAGCTCCTGCTCGTCAATTCCACTTAATTTTTGCAGGTCTTTAGCCACTTTCTTTTGCTCGTCACGGGCTAACTTTGACTGCTTCTCTAACTCTTCAATCTCTTCCGACAGAAGTTGCAACTCTTCTAACTTATCTGAAGATAGGTTTGGTTTGCGCCGACCTTTGGCTTGTTTGCGCCGACCTTTGCTCTTTTCTGGCTCCTCAGCAGTCAGCAGGTCAGCCGCAACCTGAATATCATATTCCTCCTGTTTCCGACTTTCTAGTTTTGTTCTCAAGTCTTCAATCTTTGTAAACTTGGCTTTCAACTCTTGCCAAAGGGTCGCGACTTTAATATCATGTTGAGAGATTCCTTTCTCTGCCGACCAATTGTCCAGAAACTCCTGGCTGCGGGCTCTAGCCTCATCCCTCCACCGTTCCATCTGTGCTTCCAGCAAGAGAGAGTGGACCTTCTCTGACACTCTTTTCTGGGTACCAAGTCGCACCATTTTTAAGTCAGGATTGAGACCTTGAATTCGTTCTAGGGCGTTATCCAGTGCTACGTGAGTCTGGGAACTAAGCAAAATTCTGGCATCAGGATTTTGCTGAAGAGTTTGTCCGATAACTTCTGTAATAAATGTCGTCTTTCCCGTCCCCGGCGGTCCTTGGACGATCAAAAAATCTGCCGTTGCCAATGCCGCCTGCACCACATCTTGCTGTGATGGATTGAGCTTTTTATTCAAAAATTCCACTGCTGCTTGCAAGTCGGGAGTACGGACTGCTTGAGGATTGACCAGTAAATTCCGAAGATCCGCCCGTACCCCCCGATCGTATTTAATCGCATCTACAGCATTCTTTTGACGTCTTAATGCCTCCTCAGTCGCAAGAGTATTGAAAAGCAATTCCCCTCTTTGTGGAATTTTGTTTGCGTCTCCAAAGCTAACAAAGAGAATCAATCGATCGCCATTGACTTCCACTACCTCTCCCTGCAAGATGCTACGTCCATCGGAGTTTTTCACGTGGCGGAGTTGTCCAGCAACATCATCTTCTGGTATTTCTGATAACTCAAAGATTACCTGATTGCCATGCCCCTCCCGTTCAAAGCTCCTATATTTAAGGGATTTCTCTCGATTTTTCTCCCAATCTTCCTTCGCTTTCAGACTATCGATCCAAACTCGGAATAGGCGCTGCTTTTCTGCTTCTGCTATTCTCTGGCGCCGATCTGCTTCATGTTCTTCTACAGCTAGTTTCAATTCCCGAATAACATCCTCTGCTTCCCTTCTACTCGGAGGATTGTCAAATCTGAATTCATAGGGTGGAGACCAGGCCCATTCTCGACTTGATTCGAGAATAGCGCTGGAAAAATCTTGAGCGTTAATAACAACTAAACAATCTCGTTCTGTTACCACATGATATCTGTATGAGTATCCAAATATCGAATAATGATTCTCTTGATATTCTTCCCCCTTTTTCAAACGAGATATTCCACAACCACTATTCAAATCTTCTAAAACAACATTTTTAATTTCGCCTTCATCTGTTTTGAGGAGATTCTGAAGATTGTTTAAAGCATTATTAGTAAGTTTCAGGTAGCAACGGCTTTTCTTCCTGGGATCGATTGGCGATATCTTTCCTTGGATAGCATTAATTTGAGCTAGCAGCACCTCAGCATTTTCCTGGCGCTCTAACGGATCGAAGGAAACAGCACGCTCGATGATTTCAACTATTTCTGACGGTGCCCGTGCCTCCAACCCTTGCAGGGCCTGACTAATGCCCTTACGATCGGCAATTTCCGCCTGAGTGAGACATTTCAGTACCAATATTCCAAAACTGTAAACATCGCGGGTATAGGTATAGCTACCGTCGTCAACCTCTGGCGGGTTGAAGGTGTGCGAACCAAAACCTCTGAGGGTAATGCTCGGTTGCAGATATCTCTTGAGTTTAGAGATGCCGAAATCAGCGAGTTTGAGTGTTCCGTCACTCGCCACTAAAATGTTGCTGGGCTTGATATCCCGGTGAATGATTTGGCGCTTGTGGGAAAAAGCCAGCGCTTCCAGCACCGGTAAGGCGACTACTTTCCAGAACTCATCCCATCCTTCTAGAGATGTTTCTTTCAGAAATTTTGTCAAGTCCTTCTCCATCCACTCCAGGACGAGGAAGTAGCTACCCGTGCTTTCATCCCGACCTGAATCGAGGAGTTCGACAATGTTATCATGGGTTAAATCTTTCAGGGCTTGGGTTTCGCGTTTGAAAGACTCAGCTAAAACCTCTGCCTCTATCTCTTGGTTCCTGAATATCTTGATGGCTACCGGTTCCGGTGAATCTTTCTGACTGTCCATGGCTTTATATACATCAGCCATCCCACCCTCGATCGGGTTGTCAAAGAGAAAGTAGCGGCTGTTAATCAAGCTTCCCATAACTTTGCTGCTCCTATATTCCTATATTACTTCTGTTTATTCTCACTTCGTCCGGATCGATGATATCCAGTGCAGGTGAATTGTTCCCGGGCTAAGTCTGTATCAATGATATCAGGTGCCGGTGAATTGTTCCCTTTCCTCGCCCCCCTGCGCGGGTGTGGTCATGCATTTGTTGATATGTAATCTAGCCCGCGCAGGCGGGCTTTGTTCGGTGTAGCCGGGCCCTTTAGGGTTCGGTCTCCTACCAACGGGCGAAGGGGCCACACCCCCCTGGGCAGGCGCGTCGGCATCAATGACATCCTAGCGCCATGAATTGTTCCCCGTGGTCTTGCACCAGCTGGAAAAAATACGGGGGATCTCGGGAGCAACTACAAATGAGCCGCACCCTCAGAAACTTGCTAGCGCTGCACTGGGTATAATAATCCTATTGTTTTAATTGCTTAGTTAACCATCATCAGACTCAAAAAACAGGGATGGTAAATCTCGATATCCACTCACCACACGAACAATTTCCACTCCATTTTCCATCACTCTATACAGAATAATGTAACCTTCCAGGGGAATACCCCGCAGCGAAGGTTTTATTTCCGCATTTCCGCATAACTGCGTCCCATATTGGGAAACTCAACTAAATTCCGGCATTTTTTCTCAAACTCCTCTACAAACCGTTCCCCTGCCTCTATATTCCGACTGACAAAATAATCAAAAATTTCATCTAAATCACGACAGGCTAAAGGAGATATAATGTACTTACTCATTGGTTATTTTGTTTACTTGCTTTGACTTGCTTTGTGTAATTTATCCCGCAGGATAGCGATAACTTCGGTTCCCTCCATGCCTTCACCTCTATCAAGTTGTTCTCTAGCTAATTCAACTTTGGCGCGAGTTTCTTCTACCCAATGGAGATATTGTCTGTCTCGTTCTGCTAGCAGTTGAAACGCCATCATGATTACATCATCAGCAGTGCTATACTTGCCCGTCTTTAGCTGTTGGCGCACAAAGGCTTCTTGTTCTGGTTTGAGAGTTATCGTCATCTTTCTTATGAATAGCAACTATCAACTATATTACTATCTGACATCCAGAGTGTCAACTATCTGGGAATAGCGGCGATCGGGCTAATGGGTATCCTTTACGTTTAAGGTCTGCTGGCGATCGCCCTTTGCCCATTTTACCCGATCGCCTACTCAGGCAGCAACCTCCGATTAGCCGTAAGGATCGTCAAATTATCGCCATAAAAATCACGATCGTGGGTGACCAAAATCAGTTCCTTAGCCTTGCAGAGTTCCGTCAACATCTGGTCATTAAAATCAGACTCACCTGCGGCGTACTCTCTTACCATCCCCCGCAGATTAACCGATGTAAAACCACTCTCCGTCAGTTCGCACTTATCCAATATTTTCTCAGCCTTTCTGGCAATTTTAGCAGCAACTGGCTTGAACTGGTCGCTATTACGGAAAGTTTTGAAATCTGTTGGCTTTCTTGCTTCTGGTAATTCATTATAAATGAATCGAGAGAAAGCATTAATGAATTCAGACAGTACCAGCACATCGAGAAATATGCGACCTCGCACACTGCGAATTCGCCTGAGTGCCAAAGTATAGGTGGTTTGTAATCGTTGGTCTCGATTACCAGGCGGTCCATAAATGTACAGCCAGATATTAGCATCGAACAACACCGAATCTGTTGCGCTAAATTGGTAATCGTTTATCCGGTATACTTGGTTAGTCAAAGAAGTAATCTCCAAATGCTTCTTTCGCCGCAGCTATATATCGCTCCGGGTCTTTGATATATTCCTTTGTCCAGTATATTGCATCTTCCAGGTCTATGGCATCAATTTCCTCGATATCCACCACCCTGAGAGATGATTCCACCTGCTTTTCTGGAAATACATGGTACAATTGACCGATCGCAGAGGCGAAGAAAGCGGTAGTAATATCTTCCGCATCCTTGAAAGAGACGATCGCATGCTTGCCTGCCTGAAAAGCCGCTGCTATCCGGTCGTAAACTTTCTGACCATCTTCGCTGGCTATACATATTGTATCCCCGATCGCCTCCGTGACCACGATCTCTACTGCGTTTTCTGTTTTAGTTTGGGGGGCTGTTAAGATATTCATGGCTTTTGAATGAGTGAGTTAACTGACTTAGTAACAACGATATGATAGCAAAAAAATATGAATTGTGGTAATTTTTTACCTTGATACTGCATGAACTCCACAGGAATTTTCAATAAAGTCTTGGCAAATTGAGATAAACCAAACTTAAATTTAAGGGCTCGCGGTAACTCCTGCCAGGAGATGGTCACAAAACCCAGGCGACTGTAAAACCTTGGCAGTCCCTTGCCCAGACATTCCAGATATAATGGTTGGGTAGCCTGCTCAATCAAATGCTTTGCTAGAATTGTCCCTAAACCCCGATCGCGTCATTTGGGTGCCACAACCAAACTCCCCAATTCTTGTGCGCCGGGGAAATTGCGTAACTGTCGGGTGTGGTGAGCGCGTGCAGTTGGTACACCACCAGACCTCGCGCGGGGGCCCAGAAACCGGGTTTCTCTGTAAATGGCGGGTTTTCGCCCCAATATTAATCTGCTGAAACCCGGTCATGGGCTGCTGGCTATCAACTATTTGTGACCACACCCGTCAGGTACGGACATGATGGATGCTGCGGTCTGGCGCGCGATCGGACATGATGCAATACTTCTCTGTTAGGGAGAACGGAGTTGGGAGAACCCGTCGGTGTCTTCACCTAGACTTTTTGGGAGGCCACTGGCCACTTTTCTCTCCCCACTCTCCACTCTCCACTCCCCACTCTCCCCCGAGAACTTTATTGCAAAATATATGCAGTATTGGGTGCCCTCCCAGTCGCCGTATCTCCTCCACGGGGGGGGGTTTGGGGGGCTCGGAGTGCAACAACTGCCCCTACACACTCGTTTACATAGGCTTAGGGTAAGCTTACATTGGCTTAATGTAAGCTTACATAGGCTTAGGGTAAGCTTACATAGGCTTAGGGTAAGCTTACATAGGCTTAGGGTAAGCTTACATAGGCTTAGGGTAAGCTTACATAGGCTTAGGGTAAGCTTACATAGGCTTA
>JBFRWI010000097.1:0-9063 GCA_051439505.1 Hormoscilla sp.
CCGTACCTGTGATAGACTTAGCTAGCTGTTCAAACTTCGAGGAGTTCCAGTTCCGTTCGTGAATGGGCTTGGACTGTTCGCCCCGGAAGTAGGCTTGAGTACCGATAATGGAACCTGCAAGCCAACCGACAATCAATAGAGCAATTACGATGGTCATCATTGTTTTTCTCCTTCAAATTAACCGATCTTGATGTGCGTTGCCAATGGGCTAGCTGATAACTAATGCAGTCAACAGCAAGGAACCGACGAAGGTCATCGCTAGCAACCCTTGCAGAAGGTAACGGCGTTGTTGCAGCCCGTCGGGATAGGTGCCATAGTACATTTTCGGAGCGACGGGATAGTTGTTGAGGATGCCGTTTTCGTTGGTTGTGGTGTACATGGAAGTTTCTCCTTGTCTGTCCTTCTGTAAATTAATGTAACAACTTGTAAAGTTCTGTTAGGGTGACTTGACACTGAAATGCAAGTGATGTTCATCACCCTTGCATACTTAGAGGCAGGGGCGGGTGGCGCGACCTCGTGGAGTTAGCTTATTGCCAATGCCGTCAACAGCAAGGAACCGACGAAGGTCATCGCTAGCAAGCCCTGCAGAAGGTAACGGCGTTGTTGCAGCCCGTCGGGATAGGTGCCATAGTACATTTTGGGAGGGACGGGATAGTTGTTGAGGATGCCGTTTTCGTTGGTTGTGGTGTACATGGAAGTTTCTCCTTGTCTGTCCTTCTGTAAAGTAATGTAACAAGTTGTAAAGTTCTGTAACAGTGACTTGACACGGAAACAATAGTGACATTAGTCACACTTACGTACATAGAGGCAGTGACGGGTGCCGTGACTGATGGGAGTAGTAAAGGCAACGGTAGACTCAATGCAGGCACCTAAAGCTTCAGCGGTGCCTGCCAAAGCTTCTGCTTCTGCCGGCGTCCAGTGACCCCGATAGAGGACGGCCAAACCGCCAACTTTGAGAAATGGCAGGGCATATTCTAGACAAACGGTAGCCGTTGCTACAGCACGCAGGAGCGCAAAGTCGTATTTTTCTCGATACCGGGGTTGTTGACCAATTGTTTCGGCTCTGCCGATCGCAGTGGTGGCATTCTCGATGGCCATCTGTGCTAAGAGGGTTTGCAGAAATGCAATCTTTTTGCCGGTGGCATCGAGGAGGGTGAGTGAGGAGTGAGGATAGGCGATCGCCACTGGCAACCCCGGAAACCCCGCACCCGTACCAATATCGATCATCCGTGCATTGCGATCCCCCCCAAACCCCCCCTTCCGAAAGGGGGGGCTTCCGGAAGCCCCCCTTTTTAAGGGGGGTTTGGGGGGATCCGACGACTGGTCCGGTCCTAGAACTATCAACGGGTTTTGACCACACCCATTGTGAGGGGTTTCGGCATCATCGGTTAACAGAGGGGCCATGGGCCGCAAAGAATCCCAGAGGTGCTTCTCCCAAAAGGCGATCGGGTCGGTAATGCGAGTTAAATTGAGTTTGGTATTACCGGTCAGAATCAGTTGATAAAGGGATTGAAACAGTTGTTGTTGTGTAGCAGTTGGTTGCCAATGGAGAGTTTGCTGCCAAACATCGGTCATCTGGGGCAGCACTTGCTGTGGATGGGGTTCTGTCATGTTCCTAGTCAGGTTCGTCGTTCCGTTCGTAGTAAGCACTTTAGTGCTTCCGGGGTTCGTAGTAAGCACTTTAGTGCTTCCGGGGGGCGGCTGTGAGATCTGCCGGTTCTACGGATCGCAGTTCGCCGTGGTTAAGGCTCCAACAGCGGTCGGCGATGCTAACTAATTCACTGGGATCGTGAGTCACGATCAACATAGTCCAAGAACTTTTCAGTCTGGCCAAGAGATTCACTAACTGCTGGCGGATAGAGTAGTCCAACCCAGCGGTAGGTTCATCCAACATGAGGATGTGAGGCTGACGAATTAGCTGCACGGCTAGGGCGATGCGTCGCTGCTGACCGCCACTGAGAGCGTGGGGGGGACGGTGCAGGGGTATATCTTCGAGTCCTACTTCCCCTAGGGCTTGGCGAACTCGCTCGTACCCTAACTCGGGATGACCGAGGCGCAATTCTTCTAAAATGGTACTTCCACAGAAATGCCGCTCTGGAAACTGAAATACTAATCCTGCTAGCTGTTGCAATTCTTCGGGGGTGAGTGGCCGATCGCGCCATTTGATTTGACCAGCGGTTTGGGTGGCCAACCCTGCTAAAATTTCCATTAAGGTGGTTTTGCCAGAGCCACTGGGTCCGATAATTAGTCCCAACTCTTGGGGTCCTAACTCCAGGTCGATCGACTTCAAGATCGCGGTGGGACTTGCAGCGGGGTGATAAACTAGGTTTCTCAGATTGAGCATAATGACAAAGAGGATTTTTTGGACTTCAGTCAGCGACATTCGCCCCTACATATATTTGGTTGTGTCGTTGTCCAGCCGGAGATTGCTTCGGGGGGGGGTCAACTCATCTAAAGCACAAGTTTAATCCCTCCGACCCCCCCTCGCAATGACAAAGGCGTCATCGATGCTCCCGATCGGGCGCTAGAGACATTTTCATAGGATCGTGATTACAGTAGGATTGATAAAGCCACCTGAGAGAACTCCGATGCAGCTTCAAATGAGAGAATGGTTTGTTGCCCCCCGGCGGTTGTTTGGTGCCGCTGCTGCCACTCTGGTTCTGACTTTTAACCTCTGGGTGAGCCCCAGTCAAGCGGGAGACCCCTTTCGCCCTAATAGTCCCTATGATATGGGAGAGGAGACGGAAGCTGCTTTCCGATCGTTTTTTGAGTTGGGGAACTATCCCCAAGCTGCTGAGTTTCTGCGCCAGGCCGAAACTCGGGAGTCCCAGGATCCCCTGACCTATGCGATGATTGCCTCTATGGCCTATGTTAAGCAAGATTGGCAATCCCTCGGTCCCTATGCTACCAAAACTCGCGAGATGGCTGTGAATATCCAAGCTTCTCAACCTTTGCGGGGCAATCTCTATATTGCTGTCGGTCATTTATTAGAAGGGGCTGATAATCTGCAACAGCAAGGTGTCGTGCGAGGTCTCCCCCAAGCCTTGAGGAAACTGCAATTGGTGTATAATTTTATGGATAAGGCGTCCGCTATTGATTCGGAGGATCCAGAACTTAACTTAATTAAGGGATATATGGATTTAATGCTGGCTATGGCTTTGCCCTTTGCTAACCCTGCTGACGCGATCGCCCGTTTGGACAAGTATGCTGCGCCTTCTAGCTTCGCTGACTGGGGAATTGCGATCGCGTACCGAGATTTGGAGGATTACGAGAAGGCGAACGAGTATGCTGACATCGCTTTGGCGTCTGTCCCGAAACATCCCGAGTTACATTATCTGAAAGCCCAAATCTTAGTGAAGCTGGGCCAGCGGGAATTAGCCCAGGATTATTTCCAGACGGCTTTAGCCCGATCGCGGCAACTTCCGAAGGTGATTGTGGCCCAAATGTTTTATGAATACTGCAAAAATCAAAGGAAGATTGATGGGATAAATCGCGATTGCGACGACCTTAGAGACCCGATAAAGGAGGATAATGATACCTGGTGGGGTCCAGAAACTTTACCTCAACTTTTCTGATAACAGAAAATCGAAAATAGAGAATTGTTCAGATAACAATCAACAATTAACAATTAACAATCCCTAGATATAGCGGTTCTCATCCTTTGTGTGATAAGATATCGGAGATTGCTTCGGGGGGGGCAACTCACAAATCAAAAGTTACCAGCTAATCTACCCCCCCCCCTCGCAATGACAAGTAGGCTATTTTTTGTACTACATCAATTTGAGAAGCGCAATATAGCCGTTCGCAATTCGCAATTAACAATTAACAATTGGCAATTATGCAAGTACAGTTTCGCGAGATCGATACTTTTGATTTATGGATATGGGTAGAGTTCAGTACGGTGCCCAGCCAGATGGAAAGGATGTACGTTGAAGAAGTATTTAACTCCTGGTTTTACTTGGGAAAATTGGGTGGGTTTAATGCGGAAAATCTTCAGGTGCAGGATGAAGGACTGGACCTGAGTTACATGGATTATGATGCTGAGGCGGGCGATCGTACGATGATGGCCCTGATGCATAATATGGGAGATTTTGAGTATGAGGGTCTTTGGGGTCGTTGTTGGTTCGATCTGGGCACCAGTGATGCGATCGCCCTTGACGTTCTGGTGAATGCGCTGTTACAATTTAGCAAGGATTATTTCAATATCGAAACCCTGATCGTGGGCGGGGAAAATGAAGATTGGCCCATTCCTGAAGAACACCGTCAGCAGGATTTGGCTGAGGATGGTTATTATGTCTAAATCAGAGAAAATTAGGGTAATAGCTTTGGGGTTGATTAGAGATGGCGATCGCACTTTTATCGGCCAAGGGTACGATCCGGATCGGAAAAAACCCTTCTATCGGGCCATGGGAGGGGGGGTGAAGTTTGGGGAAACGAGTCTGGAGGCTTTGAAACGGGAATTTCAAGAAGAAATTCAGGCTGAATTAACTAACATTCGTTATAAGGGCTGTCTGGAAAGCATCTTTGTCTTCAAGGGAAAGCCGGGTCACGAAATTATCCAACTCTATGGATGCGATTTTGTTGACCCTAAGTTTTACCAACTGCAACAGATCCCATTCACAGAGAAAAAGAGGCAAAAGCTGGGCCTATGGGTGCAGATTGATAAGTTAAAGTCGGGTGAGTTGTATGTCGTACCTTCCCAGTTTTTAGATTACCTCTAATTGGGCGATCGGGAAGATCGGGGGGTGCATCGTTGCTGCTGCCCGAACCCTAAAGGGTCCGGCTACAAGAACAAAGCCCACGCTCCGGGCCCCCTCCGCTGCGCAGGGGCTTAATTACAAAAGTTTCAGCGTAGGTTGGGTTGAGGCACGAAACCCAACATTCGCGATCGCATCCCCGGCATCACATGGTGTAGGTGTACGGCATCGATAAGATTTGGATATGAACCGAAATATATCTATTGCCGTGCCCCGGATGGACATTGCCGATCGCATGGTGTCGGGGCACAGTCGCGATCGCATCCCATCCGGTCGGGGCACGGCAATATGTAACATTTTGATCTTGACCGATAATCTGCTGATGCCGTGCCCCTACAGTTGCCTTGCCCCGGATGGACATTGCCGATCGCATGTTATTTTACATGTTAATGCCAAAGGGCGATCGCGATCGGGCAATCCACGCAAGGATATAATATAATAGCTTCGGGATCTATCCTCTCTGACCAGTGCCTACTCTCTACTCGGTGCCGACTATGTCCCAAAATAACCGCAACTCTCATCCTATCTTTCTGATCGGGGCGATCGCAGGCATAATTGGTGCGATCGCAGGAGTAATAGGTACAGGCATTGCTGTACTGACTTACCTGGACATCAAACCTGAGAACCTTATTCCTTCTTTTCTCATCCCCACCCCACGGGTTGACTGGGAAAAGGCGACCCTTGCCAAAACCCTCACCGGGCATTCAGACTATGTCATATCCGTCGCCTTCAGCTCAGATGGCAAGACTTTAGCCAGTGGCAGTTCTGACGATACTATCAAAATCTGGAGTTCGGAGACATACCGAGAAATCGCTACCCTCACCGGGCATTCAGACTCTGTCATATCCGTCGCCTTCAGTCCCGAGGGCAAGACTTTAGCCAGTGGCAGTTTGGACAAGACTATCAAAATCTGGAGTTTGGAGACATTCCGAGAAATCGCTACCCTCACCGGGCATTCAAACGGTGTCATTTCCGTCGCGATCGGCCCCGATGGCAAGACTTTAGCCAGTGCCAGTGCTGACAAGACTATCAAAATCTGGAGTTTGGAGACATTCCAAGAAATCGCTACCCTCACCGGGCATGAAGACGAGGTCATTTCCGTCGCCTTCAGCCCAGATGGCAAGACTTTAGCTAGTGGTGGCAGTTGGGACAAGACTATCAAAATCTGGAGTTTGGAGACATTCCGAGAAATCGCTACCCTCACCGGGCATTCAAGCTGGGTCAATTCCGTCGCCTTCAGCCCAGATGGCAAGACTTTAGCCAGTGGCAGTTCTGACGATACTATCAAAATCTGGAGTTTGGAGACATATCAAGAAATCGGTACCCTCACCGGGCATTCAAACTATGTCTGGTCCGTTGCCTTCAGCCCAGATGGCAAGACTTTAGCCAGTGGCAGTAAAGACGAGAATATCAAAATCTGGAGTTTGGAGACATACCGAGAAATCGCTACCCTCACCGGGCATGAAGACGCTGTCATTTCCGTCGCCTTCAGCCCAGATGGCAAGACTTTAGCCAGTGCCAGTCATGACAAGACTATCAAGATTTGGCAGGCAGGAGCAAGCAAGTAAAAGGAAAAAGATTATTGTCCTGTTGTGAGATTTTCTGCAACATTACTGAACATATCGTCAACATTACTCTGCTATCTAGAGCGCCAGGGAAACCCAACCAGCTTGGTGAGGTATGCAGGTGCCTCCATCCTACTGGTGAGTGAGATGCGAGCAGCCTGTCTTTAGAATGCGAGTAATTCTCTGTAGAATATCGCCATCCTACGATCGCGGGTTCAAAGCTGACCAAAGACGGTGATATTCTGGTCGGACTTCTGGATGCAGGCGAATCACATATTCCTCTCGTTGGCAGGTTCTACCTGGGAATGATTATCTGGAGGCTCCCGCCTCCAGTAAGCGCATATGTGCTGATGCAAGTATCTCATGTCTTTAATCAAAATAGCCCGATCGCACCGGTCGGCAGCCGCCTCGAAGGGTTTGCGTTCCCAGGCGGAGCCCGGGAACGAGTTAAAACTGCTACCCTCTCGTAACCTACAGTTGCTTACAGACTCAAAAACTCCTCTGGAGCAATGCCAGCTTGCTTTAAAATAGCACGCAGTGTACCCTCTGGCATATCCCCAGAATGATTAGGAATAGTTGTATAGAGATCTGTTTCTGGGTTATACCATATTTCATGGCTACCTGCGGCTTGACGATAAAAAACGAATCCGAAAGCTCTTATTTTCTTAATAATGTCGCGATAACGAAATCCAGCTAGTCTACCCATGAGTCAACTCTTATCCGCTTACAATTAACTGGTAATCAACTCGATCGGCAATCTCCTGTAATCCTGCTAGCTGCTGTAGATCGCCTCCCGACCTTGCCTCTATTAGCTTTCGCGCCACATCCTGGGCTATTTCCAAGGTTTCAGTAATGGTTCTTCCCTGTGCGACCAACCCTGGCAGATCCTCAGAGGTTGCCAAATAAACTCCTTCTGGTAGTTTCTCGATCTGGATATTCAGCAATCTTTCCATTTTGACAGATGAAATTAGCTTTACGAGGTTTTGTTTATTTTTTGCAAATGTTTTTAGTCGGTTTTAACCGACTTTAGCTATTAGCCGGGGGTTTGAACCCCCGGCGGGCTGACAGCGAAGTTTATTCTGTAATTTCAGCCGCGATCGCCCTCCCAATTTCCAGAGAAGCAGTCGCCGCCGGGGAAGGCGCGTTACAAACGTGAATAGCGTTTTTCCCCCGAACGATCAGAAAATCATCCACCAAGGCGCCGTCATTCTTCAACGCTTGGGCGCGGACACCCGCCTCAGAGGGAACCAAGTCTGCTGCTTGCACTTCGGGAATCAACTTTTGCAAGCTGCGCACGAACGCTGCTTTACTCGCAGAACGAATCATTTCTTTAATTCCTTCCCCTGCGTACTTGCGGGCCAATTTCCAAACGCCCGGGTATGTTATTACCTCCGCCAAGTCTCTCAAATTAAAATCTGTCTTTTGATAACCTTCCCGCTTCAGACTCAGAACTGCATTTGGTCCCGCGTGGATGCTACCATCGATCATCCGGGTAAAATGGACCCCCAGAAAAGGAAAGTCCGGATGGGGTACCGGATAAATTAAACCCTTGACTAGATAGCGTTTCTCTGGTATCAGTTCGTAATACTCTCCCCGAAAGGGCACGATCTTCGCCTCGGGGTTAACTTTACCTAATTTTGCCACCCGATCGCTATACAAACCGGCGCAGTTAACGATCCAGCGAGTCTCAAAACTCCCCCGATTAGTTTCTAGCACTTGGGTGCTGCCTTTGTCCAGGATTTTCTCCACCTTAGTATTCAGATAAAGTTCCGTACCTTGTTCGGTGGCTATTTCCGCATATTTTTGACAAACTTCCCCATAGTCCACTATACCAGTAATTGGCACTTGGATCCCTGCTATACAGTTGACATGGGGTTCGATCGCCCGCACCTCGTCGCCGCTAATTTTAGTCACCGGGAGGCCATTTGCCAAACCCCGCTGATAGATATTTTCCAGGCTGGGCAGTTCCGACTCTTCTGTCGCCACAATTACCTTACCGCAAATATCATGGGCAATGTTATGCTGCTGACAGAATTCTACCATCGATCGATTGCCGTCGCGGCAAAACTTAGCCTTAAAACTCCCCGGTTTATAATAGATCCCGGAATGGATCACCCCGCTATTGCGACCGGTCTGGTGAAGGGCCAGACTGGATTCCTTTTCCAACAATATAATTTTAGCATTGGGATAGCGCTGACCCAATGCCATTGTCGTCGATAATCCGACTATACCGCCACCGATCACTGCTAAATCGTACATCATAAACAATTCAAAATTCAAAATTCAAAATTCAAAATTTGCTCGACTATTGAGAACAAATATCTCAGCCTTTCAACCTATCCAATTTACATGCGCGACGGGTGCGGTCATAAGTAGTTGATAGTCAGCTGTATCTGGTGATGCATTCTAGCCCGCGCAGGCGGTTGCCGCGCTGCGCTCGCTTAGACAATTGCTTTGTACCTGTAGCCGGGCCCTTTAGGGTTCGGGCGGGGAGGGCGAGTACCAACGGGAAATGAGCCACACCCATGCGCGACCGCTTTTCATAAGTGTACCAAAATATTTCCACATTCACTCCTAGTTTAATTAACCGCTGAATGGTGGGCGGTGCCCACCCGGGTGTGGTCAAAAGTAGTTGATAGCCGGGTGCATTGATGATACATATAGCCCAGGCCGCCACAAGCATGTAAGAGTTGCAGACAGCGGCGCAACGGTTACAGACAGCGGCGCAACGGTTACAGACA
>JBFRWI010000098.1:0-10978 GCA_051439505.1 Hormoscilla sp.
ATTGCTTTCGATGAAGTTATGCTCAAAGATTATGGTGCGATCGCCCAGCAGGTGGTGCGGAAAGACGAGACTTGGAAAGCATCGGTTGGAGAACCGATTAGGAACGCTAATGGCAAGAAGTTCTATGAGCTATTTGATGAAGGACAAAGGGATTATATCCTCAAGGCTTTGTCTGCGATCGACTTGGAGGAACTGTCAGCTGAGAGTCGGGTGGCAGGAGGTTAAGACTCTGTAACTTGGAGAGGGGTCTTGCGAAATGTTTTGGGCCAGTGAAACACGATCTTCTGGTTTCCCAACTCTCGAATCAACTTTCGCACAACTCGACGCAGGGGCGACGGGACGCTGTCGATGATTTTGAGATACCATAGTCCTTTGGAGTACATCTGTCGGTCGAGTAAATCTCTCTCATAACACAACCTCCAAAATCTGAAAGCTTCCTCTTTCTTGCTAGAGTCAAGGCAGGTATCTGCTAACCAAAAGTACAGCTTTATTAGCAGGACTCGTCGATTTGAGGTTAACAATGAGGCATCCTCAAGCCTCTGCTGTGCTAAAAAAAGCACGCGCTCGCGGGATAATAAAAAGTCTCCTGCTTTGGATTTTGATCCAATGGTGTCTGAATGAGGCATGCGCCAGAAACAATCGGGGGGTTCAAATCGCTGATATTTGAGATTGAGAATTAACCCTCGCAGATGTTGATCCCAATCTTGTCCCGTCAGCAGGGTTTCATCCCATGCTCCCAGTCGCTCAATGGCACGGCGACGCCAAATGGGGCTAGTGGTTTGCCAGGGAAGGTCTTGTGCCAGAAAGCGATCGATATCATCTTCTCCCGTGTCAGCATTCCACAGTAAGTTGGTATCTCCGGGTTGGTGGCGAAACAGGATACATGGAAAAACTCCGAAATCTAGTTCCCGATGCTGCTCCATTTCCCGAAATCTATTTTCCAAAGCGTGGGGTGCAAGGCAGTCATCAGAATCGAGGAAAATGATATATTCTCCTTGAGAGGCTGCGATGCCTTGGTTCCGACAAGCCGGCGCACCGGCGTTGGGACGAGTACGCTTGATGTACTTGATGCGCGGATCTTGGTGGCTAATCTCAAGTACCTGCTCATAAGTGCCGTCATTGGATCCATCATCAACCACTAAGGCTTCCCAGTTGCCAAAGGTCTGATGCTGAACAGAAGCCAGGGTTTCCACCAGTAGCTGTCTGCGGTTTAGGGTAGGGATAATAATGGATATGGCTGGGGAGTTCATCACGGTTTATCCTCTAATTGGGCTCAGGCTAGAAAAGGCGGCAGATGTTTTAGGCTTTGGAGATGATTTGTTGCTAATATTATAGTATATTGTGCGATTCCTTGGCTCGAAACTTCAGAGGATAACCGGTGATAGAGGAGGAGCCGCAAAGAAAGCATGTCTGAAATGGCATTCCAGGATTTGATCTTTAGGAAATGTTTTTAGGCATGCGATAAGGGTTTCAGCCGTGAGCAACCCATAATTTTTACACAAACGCTCGCTCGTAGCTAGATCGGAAATGCAAATGCTAAAGAATTTGATCCTAAGTAATACTGATCGTGGCGGTGCAGGTCGTGCTGCTTATCGATTACATCAAGGTTTACTCGAAATTGGGGTAGATTCCCAAATGCTGGTGCAATCCAGTTATAGTGATGATGTCAGGGTTTTGTCTCGGCAGAAGCCCTTAGGGAAAATGGCAGCAAAATTGAAACTAGGAGAACGACTGGATGATTTGCCATTAAAGTTGTATCCCAAGCAGGATCGGAATTTTTCTCCGCAATGGGTGCCAGACGCGATCGCATCGAGAGTGAGAAGGCTGAATCCCGATATCATTAATCTCCACTGGATATGTCACGGATTTGTCCAAATAGAAACCCTCGCCAAGTTGACAAAACCTTTGGTCTGGACAATGCATGATATGTGGCCTTTTACAGGGGGGTGTAACTATGACCAAGAATGCGAGCGCTATAGGAACTCCTGCGGACAGTGTCCCCAGTTGAACAGTAGCAAAGATTGGGATCTATCCCGCTGGGTTTGGCAGCGCAAGGCGAAAGCTTGGAAAAATATTAATCTAACAATTGTAACTCCTAGTTCGTGGCTGGCTAAATGTGCTAGTTCCAGCTCGCTTTTCGGGGGTAGGCCCATCGAAGTGATTCCCAATGGTCTGGATACTAGACTGTACAAACCTATAGAGCGAGGGATAGGGCGATCGCGACTCAATTTGCCTCATGACAAACAATTAATCCTGTTTGGGGCGATGAACGCAACGAGCGATCGCCGCAAAGGATTTCACCTGCTGGAACCCGCACTGCAAAAATTAAGCGAGTTGGGGTGGAAAGAGAAAATAGAGCTAGTGATTTTTGGGGCATCTCGCCCTAGGGAAGAAGCTTCTTTAGGGTTTAAGTCTCACTATCTGGGAAGACTCAATGATGATGTCTCCCTAGCTCTCGTGTATGCAGCAGCCGATGTATTTGTTGCACCGTCGGTACAGGAGAACTTACCCAATACAGTAATGGAAGCGATCGCCTGTGGCACCCCCTGTGTTGCTTTCAACATTGGCGGGATGCCAGATCTAATAGAACATCAACAGAACGGTTATCTCGCTCAACCCTATGAAAGCGCAGATTTAGCTAAAGGCATTGCTTGGGTGCTAGAAAATAGAGAGCGACTTCATTTGCTGGGCGATCGCGCTCGTCAGAAAGCAGAACAAGAATTTCCCCTGAAAATTCAAGCCGAGCGCTATAAATCTCTGTTTAGGGAAATTATCAGTGACTACCAGAGAGAATAGCGATAGGGGTCGTCCCCCAACTCGAAATCAGTCCGGTAATCTGGGTGATAAAAGTCATTCTCAATTGGAACAGATAAATGAGTCCGTTTTGGTGCTTGCTGGAGTTGCTGGAAGATTTGGCGATCGGCCTGGAAACTCGCGCCTAAATTAGCTAAGATTTGGGAGATCGCCCTGGTATGCCGCCAGCGAGTATAGCGGAAGTAGGTGAGAGTATCGGCATTCAAACTATCGGGGTCGAGTTGACAAAAAATTGCCACCCCATCCCCCAGTTGCACGCGACTCAAAAGACCATCTGCTGCTATCTCGCCGCCAGATTGAATTAACCAAGCATCGTAGTCCGCACGCGATCGTACATCCGAGGCACTCAGTCCGCGAGTCTCGATCCAGTCAGGGACAGTCAGGGAACCGGTGAAATTGTTAACTTTACCTGCACTCACCCCCAAAATCTTACCCGATGTATCCCTGCGGGGCAAGAAAAACAGCCTCCCACCAGCACTTAAATACCCTCGCAACTGCTCATCGGAGATCTTGGCATCTGCTCCCACAATAATCAAATCAGCATCAGCCCTCAAGGAACTTGCCCTCTGATAAATTAAACCCAGGCCATCCAACTGACGCGCATCTGCATCGCTACCGATCAGAATTACCTGCTGGGCCTTTGCAGAAATGGGCGCAGTCTCAGCATAGGCGATCGCCTGTCGCAGCAACTGCTTCGCCGCCGGTTCCTGTAGCACGCGGTCTTCAAAATCCAACGTGGTCAAAATCAAGCGTCCCTGGCCATAGTCTAACTCCATCAGCGGTGTATAGGCTAGATCGAACTCGGACTCCAGAATCGGTCGCCAAGAACTGCGGTGGGGTTTTTCGATCGGGGCGCTGCTGACGGTACCGCGATTTCCCCAATGCCAACCGTACCAGGGTAAACTACGGGGCGGACTCAGCTTCATACCGGTGAATATCATATTGGGATAAGCCTCAACTAGGGTAGTTTCACCCCTCCAGTTCCGCAAATCCTGTTCGTCCAATCCCTTCACCACCGGATGGTTTCCCTGTATAGGAAAAACACGGCGACTTAGATGGGGAGCGACGCGCAAACCCAGGCTACCGTGAATCCATTCGGGATCCTGAGGGAAGATTATCACCCTGCCACCCTTGCGAACAAAAGTTTCCAAATTCCCCAGCAGCTTTTGTTCGGGAGATGACCGGTTCCACCAGTCCACTTGGCGTGACGATAACGCCTCGCGACCAATAACCACCAGATTCTCAGTGGGAGAGCCATCCCAAGGAACAACATTGTAACCCAACTCCTCCAGCATCCGCGTTGTCTTGCCCACCGGATCGAATGCCGCAATCGCCGGTCCAAGCGGTTCCCCCCTTCCATAAGGGGTGTTAGGGGGGATCGATTCATGGGGGAAAACCCGGAAGGGGAAGCGGTCTTGATGCTGCCGATCGCCGATGGTAGCCTTAAGAATAACTTCGGCGTCAACTTTTCCCGTCACCTCTGGTAAAACAACCTCCAGGGGAAAAAACTGGGTTGTTGCACTTGAGATTGTGCCCCTCTTCTTACCCGTTGCCACCGGTTGTCCGTCTACCTTCACCTGCCAGTCAAAAGAAAACTTTTGCTTTTTCCTGGTATCGTTAATCAGCACAGCCTGCTTTGCCAGTTTCTCTCCAGAACCAAAACTATGGTCTTTAGCCACGAAGGACTCCGACCCCCCGGCAATCCAAGCCAGCGTGGGGCCATTATTTTGGATAATTGCCTGACCGCCTGGGTGAATAATATAGCCTGGGGGCTGAAAATAATGACAAAAATTCTTTTGGATCTGCGGGAGATAAACCCCACGTTGAGCTGTATTTTTTCTCTGAGATAATGCTTCACCTTTACACAAATCAAGATCTATCATCTCTCTGCCAGTGCTAGCAATCTCCCATCCATGCCCATTAGCCCAGGGAATCATCCCCCCCGTCATGCCAAACGTCCGCCAACTGCGCCAAGTATTCGTGCTGAACAAATACTGCAACTTTTGGAAGGCGGGGGCAAGATCTAGTTCCGGGTTTCCATGCCAACTTTTGTACTTCTGATCTTGGATAAATAACTCGGTAATTTTATTGCGGTAAGCCGGAGTTTCTAACTGATAAGCCTCTTTTCCGAAGTAAATTGCGCTATACTCCGTCATCAGCGGCTCGAACGCAGAGCCCTGAAGCAAACCATAGCGACCCCGCATCATCGCACCGTGCAGAGGAGTGCCGAATTCTACCACCATATAGGGCATATCCCCCTGTTTAATCCAATGGGAAAGCCACTCCTCTCTCTCTTGCAGCGGGATCAAATTCAGGTAAGAATTGAGGGCATAGACATCCCCCACTGCGCCACCGTTATGCACCAGTACGGGGCGGGTGGGGTCATACTTTTTAATGGTTGCTACTATGTCAGAGCCAATGGGATATCTATTCTTCCAAATTCGATCCCACCATGAGCCAAACGTTCCTTCTACTTGCTTTTGACCAATGCGGCGCGGGTTCTGGTCATCACTTTTTGGGGCGAAAAAGTTAGGACTGTTGGCCCACATCAGAATCGACGGATGATTGCGATAGCGACGCAGGTCCCTTACCATCTTGGGTTCCCAAAGCCTTTTTCCCTCTGCTTTTTTCCATTTGTAAGCATAGCCACTGCGACCTGCATCCAAAGCAGGTGCCATTATGGGGAAGCCTTTGAGATCTGCCCGTTCGGCAAACAATTCCCGAAAATGCCATCGATCCCGTTCGATATAATTCCAAGGCCATAACTCAGCGATATTAAAGCCAGCCCAGAAATAGCCATCAATCATATTGTCCATCACGGACGGGATATCCACAACCCAAGCTTGCCACATGTCGCCATGGTAAACTGGTCGCAGGCGAATTTCACTGCCGTTCAAATAAAATTTACGCCCTTCAATCCAGAATTCGCGGAAGCCGAAGGACTGGTCGTATTCATCATCAATACCATTGCCTTTAACTTGCAGTCGTAGGGTGTAAAGATTGGGTTTACCGACATCCCACAGTCTGGGGTTAGCCCAGTCCCAAGCCACCTGCAGGGTTTGAGTAGGTAATGGTTCTATTCTGCTGGTGGTGGTAAATTTCTGCTCGACTTCGCCTTTTTCGTCGAACATTGTGGCAATCAGATCGACAGTACCAGCTTTGGTAACATCGGTAAGTTCAACATCCAGCTTAAGAAGCTTTTTCCGGGTTGAGGGTTGAACAAATAGGTCGCTGATGTATGCTTGATTGGGGAGACTCAGCAATCGCACTTCGCCAATGAGTCCGCGAGATTTTAGCTTAGCTTCCGTGATATAGGTATTGTTATCAGCGAGAATAATCGGTTTTGAGGGATCCTCGGCGGCGGTGACCAACAGACTCAGGGTTGCTTGCCTGCCTGGTTGGACGACTTTGGTGATGTCTACCGCACCGTAGGGCCATTTTACCTGACCGCACTGGAGATTGTTAACATACAAGCTAGCATGAGCGCTGATTCGTTCTAAACTCAGGATAATTCGGCGTCCTTGCCAGTCGGCGGGAATGGTCACTGTGCGTTGATACCAAGCTTTAGCTAACTGTTTGCCGTTGAATTCTTTCCAGGCATCTCCCGTGCCACGATTAATCAGTCCTGGTACCCGCTTAGCACCCTCATTCCGCCAGTCACCGGGAACCCGGATCTTCCCCCAACCTTCAGTGGGAGGTTCCTGTTGTGCTGTAGCCACGGCGGGGATAAACTGCCAAACACCATTGAGATAACTTTGGTCGCGTTTGCTGTTAGGAGGCATGGTGGTTAGGGGAGGATAGCTGGCGATCGCTTCCGATGGACAAGTTGGCGTGCTACTCTGACCAGATGTGTGACCGATGTGACCGATCCAACCAAAGGCGATCGCTGCCAATAAACATAGCCCTAGTAATTTTGCTAGCTTCTTGTTCATAATTATTTTCATATTCATCTGGCTTATTAAGTAAATTATCGGCAGCGATCGCATCGCTTTTATGCTAGCATTCTAATTATATCTAACGATACTTATCACAACCTTTGCTCTTATTTTTATCCTCAATATATCAAAGATTATCCCCGGTTAGAGCGAGGCTATGCTAGAAAATATCACCCTTCGAGAAGTTCCCAATTTTTCAGTCTTTCCTGAAATCATATCCGACAGACCGAATTTAAGGAATGAAGAAGCTATGGGGAAAATGACCGGGTATGGTTGCATCCTCTTGGAGAAAAAAGTTAGGGAACATAAGTATAAATAGGTACAAAAGTAGTGAAAGTTACGGATTTTCGGGGAGCGAGGGTGTAAAAACCTCTCAAAGAACCGCTCTTAAAGCTATAATAGCAGTAAATTGTGCCAGTGACCAAAGGTGGTTTGACCCTCCGGCAGGGCAGACCGCCAGATCGGGCACTCAGGGAAGCATCTGTCAATCATCCGATTTTGCAGCCGCAATATCGGTCTGTAGGTAGAGTCAGTCCGTACATGATGCTCCCAGCACAAGCTATGTCATTTATTCACAGTTCGCAATATCAAGCTGTACAAGCTCTCAGATCTGCGTGCGATCGGGTTTATCCAAAACCGGCAATGGTTGAGCGGGTGGCCGTGGCCATCTTGCACTCTCGACAGTCAACACCGGCATTGGGCCATGCGCTGGAAGCTCAACTGATGGCGATCGCCGAAATCAATGAAACCGGTGGAGTCCTGGGTCATAAGATAGAGCCGGTGATAGCAGACGGGTTTGAGCAGAAAGCCAGAAAACTAATCGCCGAAAATCAGATTACCACGATCTTCGGATGCTCGACATCGGCCAGTCCGAAAAGCCTGCTGCCGGTGGCCGAAGAGTTTAATGCTCAACTCTGGTATCCCTTACAGTATGAAGGTCTAGAATGCTCCCCAAATATATTCTATACGGGAGCCTGTGTCAATCAACAAGTTGAACCGGCGATCGCCTGGCTGCTACAGCACCGGAGAAAACGTTTATACCTCCTGGGTTCAGACAATCTCTTCTCCCATAGGGCTAGCAAAATCATTAAATCCCAACTGCCACAGCAAGGTGGCACTGTGGTTGGCGAGGCTTACATCCCCAAAGAGGCTGTTGATTTCACTGAAACGATCGCCCATATAAAACATACCCAACCTGATGCGATCGTCAATACTTTATCGGGAGAAAATAATCGGGCATTCTATCGCCAGTATTTTGAGTCGGGGATGGCAGCGGCTGAAATTGAAATCGTGGCTTGTAATCTCTCGGCAGCGGAACTGCAAGAGATAGGTGAATATGCCCAGGGGACTTACGTCAGTGCTAGCTATTTCTCAAGCCTAAATATACCTAGCAATCGGAAATTTGTCAATAATTTTCAGCGACGATATGGTACTAAACGAGTGATTAGTAGCGCCATGGAAGCTGCATATACCCAAATCTACCTCTGGAAGGGTGCAGTTGAATTAGCCTCCTCCTTTGAGGTCGATCGCGTGGGGGTGGCGGCCCTGGGTAGTAGCTTCCTGGCTCCCAGTGGCTTAGTCACTATCGAGGCTAATAACCATGTTGCCAGAAATAACCGCATCGGGCGGATAATGCCTACAGGAAAGGTAGAAATAGTTTTCAGCAGCGATCGCCCCATTAAACCTCTGCCCTGGTTAGGGGTTGAACAGTCCAACATCTGTACATCTGAGGTGGTGAGTGATCTGCTCGGTAATGTTTATCAGGAGATGCAGATATCTCAACAGCAAGTCCAGGAACGTACAGATGCTCTGAAAGAATCAAACGATCAATTGGTTGCGGAGATTGTTAAACACCAGCAGGCAGAAAATGCTCTGCGGGCTGCTAAAGATCAGTTAGAGGCCGCTTTGGCAGCAGTGCCGGGAATTGTTTCGTGGATTAGTTCAGATTTACGCTATCTGGGGGTAAATCGCCATTTAGCTAACATGTTTGGCTTGCCTCCAGAAGCTTTTGTTGGTAAAGACATTGGTTTTTTAGGTACTAGCAATGAGTTTAAGGATTTTGTCCGCTCCTTTTTCGCTAGCCCTCAACAGGAGACTTTCCGAGAAATCTCGGCTATTGTTGGCGGCGAGCCCCGCAATTATCTGATTGTCGTTCAGAAGTACGATGGCGATCGGGCAGCTTTTACTGTTGGCATTGATATCACTGAACGCAAGCGGGCCGAAGAGGATCTGCGGGCTACTAAAGAGCAGTTAGAAGCTGTTTTGGCTGCGGTACCGGGGACGGTTTCTTGGATTAGTTCAGATTTACGCTACCTCGGGGTAAATCGCCATTTGGCTAACATGTTAGACTTGCCCCCAGCAGCTTTTGTTGGTCAAGATATTGGTTTTTTAGGCACTAGCAATGAGTTTAAGGAGTTTGTCCGCTCTTTTTTCGCTAGCCCTCAACAGGAGACTTTCCGAGAGATATCCGCTGTTGTCAAGGGCGAAGAGCGCAATTCTTTGATTGTCGCTCAGAAATACGATGGCGATCGGGCCGTTTTCACCATTGGCATTGATATCACCGATCGCAAGCGGGCCGAGTCGGATCTGCGACAGGCGGAAGCGAGATATCGCAATCTGTTTGAAAATACAGTTGAAGGGATCTTCCAAACTACGCCTGATGGTCATTATCTGAGTGCTAACCCAGCTTTGGCTCGGATCTATGGCTATGAGTCCCCTGAAGAACTGATGGCAAATATTACCAACATCCAAGATCAACTTTACCTTGACCCCGATCGTCGCTCGGAATTCATCCAATTGCTACAGTCAGGTGATGGGGTGATGAGTTTTGAGTCGCAAATCAATCACCAGGACGGTCGGCTGACTTGGATCTCGGAAAATGCTCGTGCGGTGCGCGATGACAATGGCAATTTGCTTTACTATGAAGGAACTGTTGAAGACATTACAGAACGCAAGCAGGCAGAGTTGGCTTTGCAAAGAGCTAATGAGGAGTTAGAAATTAGAGTTCAGGATCGGACGGCAGATCTCAAGAAGTTAAATGAGCAGTTACTCCTGGAAATTGCCGAACGCCACCGCATGGAAGCGGCCCTGCGGGTCTCGGAAGCGGAACTTCGGGCTCTGTTTGCCGCTATGACTGACATCATTACTGTCTTTGATGCTAGCGGACGCTATATCAAAATTGTCTCGACTAATTCTGAGGTTTTGCATAGTCCCAAGGCTGAACGTTTAGGTAAGACTGTCTATGAGGTTTTGCCTCCCGAACAAGCTGACTTCTTTGTTAGCAATATCCAGCATGTCTTGAATACAGGGGAAACGGTAAATTTAGAATACAGCTTACTGATTGAAGACAGTCAAGGGAATTATTCCCGCCATCGAATAGCAAAATCAACAAGCTCCCATTCCCAGGAAGTGTGGTTTTCGGCTAGCGTTTCACCGATGCCTGACAATTGCGTGATTTGGGTGGCGCGTAATATTACAGAGCGTAAGCGGATGATAGATGCCATGCAGGAGGCGGAGGAGAAGTACCGCAGCATCTTTGAGAATGCGGCGGAAGGCATTTATCAGTCTACACCGGACGGGCCCTATCTGAGTGTCAATCCTGCCCTAGCAAGGATGTTTGGCTATTCGGAGCCAGAGGAACTGATGTCTCACCTGACTAATGTCGAACAGCAACTATATGTAGACCATTCCCGGAGGATGGAATTTATTACGGCTTTGGAACAAGATGATGCGGTGTCCCATTTTGAATCTCAGGTCTATCGTCAAGATGGTAGCATTATCTGGACTTCTGAGAATGCTCGTACTGTTCGCGACGAGCAAGGAAAACTGCTTTACTATGAAGGCACTGTTGAAGATATCACTGAGCGCAAGCGCGCCGAAGAGGCTTTGCTGGCAGAACAGGAAAAGTCCGATCGCTTGTTACTCAATATTTTACCCCATCCGATCGCCCAACGATTAAAGCAAGACCAACATTCTATTGCGGAGCGCTTTGATGACGTAACTATTCTGTTTGCGGACATTGTTGACTTTACTGGTCTTTCTGCCCATATCTCTCCTACAAGATTGGTTAAACAACTCAATGAAATATTCTCTGCCTTCGACCAACTGGCTCTCGACCATGGTTTGGAGAAAATTAAGACTATTGGAGATGCCTATATGGTCGCAGGCGGTCTCCCTACCCCCAGGCCAGACCACCCACAGGCGATCGCCCAAATGGCCTTGGACATGCA
>JBFRWI010000099.1:0-13417 GCA_051439505.1 Hormoscilla sp.
TTCGGGTGACCCTCCCAGTCGCCGGATCCCCCCAAACCCCCCTTAAAAAGGGGGGCTTCCAGAAGCCCCCCCTTCTGCAAGGGGGGGTTTGGGGGGGATCCGCCTGCAACTACTTTTGACCACACCCTAAATACAAGCCCTGTGGCAAACTACCTGTTCCTATCTCTGCCCTTGCACAATTGAGATGTACCTCCCACCACCAGACCCAGTTTTTTCACATATTCACAACAACCGGTAGGATGTGTACCGCCCACCAGCAACCACCAGCAACAACCGGTAGGATGTGTACGGCCCACCAGCAACAACCGGTAGCAACAACCGGTAGGATGTGTACCGCCCACCGGGTGTGGTCAAAACCAGTTGGGTCGGGTCAAAAGCCGAAGGACCGCCAGTCGTGTCCATACCTGGGCCCCACCGTTGAGGTTGCAAACGTCTCCGTTGAGGTTTAAAACCTCTCCACTGAGGTTTTAAACCTCTCCACTGAGGTTTAAAACCTCTCCGTTGAGGTTTAAAACCTCTCCACTGAGGTTTTAAACGTCTCCGTTGAGGTTTAAAACGTCTCCGTTGAGGTTTAAAACCTCTCCACTGAGGTTGCAAACCTCAAGGGAGACTCCCAGGGCCACCCACGACGCTGGTTCAAGACATTTAGGCCATTCGGACAGATTACAGTTAACAGGGACCAGGGCGCAACCCGTGCAACCGATCGGGCGATCGCCCTTTTCGGGGTCGGTGCATGGGCGATCGCATGTGGCCGGTGTACGGCGGTATTACATCGGTGGATTTTCTGGTTGTTTTGGCGGCAGGGATTTTTGTTTCTGCAAGCGCATGTAGCCCAAGGCCCCACCAGCAAAGACGAGCAACAAATAAGGACTGAATGCTAGCAACCACAAACCCAGTTGAATTAAACCAAAGGTAAATTCATTCACCGCTTGAGTTGCCTGCCCCCAGGTTTCTCGGACCCGCAAACCTATAGACAGCTGGGGCGTTGCTGACGATGAAACTGCTGCTTCTAAATTCAGATTAATAGTAGAATACGCTACTTGATTCTGCAAGTTTTTGAACTGGGCGTCAATGCGCTCAATTGATTCCCGAATGTTGCTCAGTTCTCGCGCCGCATTCAGTACCTCCCCCACAGTGCCCGATCGCTCCATAATTTTCAACACCATGTCTTCTGACTTGCGGAGATTTCGCAACCGCGCCTCTAAATCTACCAATTGATTGGAAACATCCTCGGCAGTTATGGTTCTATTTTGCATCGTACCCAACTCACTCAGGGCATCTAGAGTAGTTTCTAACCTTGCTTGGGGTACGCGCAACTGCATGGAGGCCCGATGACGGACATTTTTGTTAGCAGGTTGATATTCTTGCAGTCCCAATACATCTCCTTGCTGCTGTTGGATCAAACCAGAAACTGTTTCAATAGTTTCCTTAATGGATGGGACCACCAGGTTGAGTTCGGCCCTTTTGATTAGTTGGGGCGCCGCCTTGGGCACTTCCGCTGCTGCGATGGCCCGATCGGCGGCTGAAGAGATTGCTGCTGGTGCTGGCATACTCTCAACTGGTGCCCTGCTAATCACAGCTGATTTATTATTAGCAGCACTGCAACTGGTTAGGGCGATCGCCCCTAACAGCAAGCTAGGCACGACAAAGCTTTGAGATATATTGTTTGAGTTATTGCTGGGGGAATTTTTGAGTTTCATTGCAGTTATCCTGTTTAATGTCCTTAAATATAATATAATCGGAAATGGATACGGAAAACCAGCCAGATACATAAATTGAAACAGCATGCCAGACTATTTTGATTCAAACCTTACCCACCATAATTCCCAGTCTTCCCCAGACCCTTCCCTGGCCCAGTCCCCGCGCGATCGGGGAATAGAAGCGATCGTGAAGGGCCTGCGATCGGGACAGCAAAGTATGGCTTTCTGGAAAGGAGGACCGCTAGCAGTTTCAGCGGTTCCCGGATCGGGAAAATCTACCGGGATGGCCGGGGCCGCCGCGATCGCCGTTGCCCGTCACCAATTGCACTCCCGCCACCAACTGGTTGTAGTAACCTTTACCCGTTCCGCCGCTGCCAGTATTAAAGCCAAAATTCGCGCACATCTCCAGACATTATCCTTACCACAAAATGGCATTGTCGTCTATACCCTCCATGGTTTAGCCCTGAATATTGCCATGCGCCATCCCGAACTTTCTACCTTAAGTCTGGAAACATCGACGATCGTTTCTCCTAACCGATCGCACCAATTACTGCGTACCACGGTAGAACAATGGATAGCCGCCCATCCCCTCCATTATCGGCGCTTGCTAGAGGGAAATCAATTTGATGGCGAAGAAACGGAACGCCTGCGCCGCCAGTCCGTTTTGCGCACTGAAGTTTTGCCCGCGTTGGCCTATACAGTCGTTCACGAAGCGAAAAGTTCCGGACTTTTGCCCCAGGATTTGATGGAAATTGTCGCCACTCAAAATATCCCCGATGATTATCGGATTTTAGCAGTAGCAGCGGGGCTGTACAAGAACTATCAAACTCTGTTGCGATCGCGTTCTCTGCTCGACTATTCAGACATGATATTGGGTGCAATCAGAGTATTAGAAGACATCGGGGCGCGGCGTCTCTGGCAAAAGCAAGTCTTTGCCGTATTTGAAGACGAAGCACAAGATTCCACCCCCTTGCAGACGAGATTATTGGAGATCCTCGCCGCAGACCCTAACGAAGAGAAACCCCTGAATTTGATCCGGGTAGGAGACCCCAATCAAGCAATTAATTCTACCTTTACACCCGCCGACCCCATTTATTTTCGGCAATTTTGCGAAGCTTGCCAACAGCAGGACAAACTAGCAACAATGAATCAAGCCGGTCGCAGCACCAAAATTATCATTGATGCGGCTAACTACATGCTAAACTGGGTAAATAAATACCTCAGTAATATCGGGTCCCAGAAACCGGAAGCAGAACTGCCCTTTAGCGAACAAGAGATTCGCCTAGTGGCAGCAGAAGACCCCCAACCAGATGCAAATCCGCCCCCAGAAGGAGAAGGATTGGAGTTACATACGCCCAAGGATATTTACCAGACAGTCGCAGCGATCGGTCAACGGATTGTAGATTTATTCGCCAGTTACCCCGAACGGAATGCAGCAGTCTTAGTGCGGACAAATGACCAAGGAAGATTTGTAGCAACCGAATTAAAAAAGTTGTATGGCAAGCAGATAAATATATATGAAGTGGCTCAACAGGATCGACAATCTCAGGTTCCCAGAGAAATGCTTTTACTGCTACAATTCATGCAGCGACCTCAGAGTCCAGATGGATTAAAAGCAGCGCTACAAGTGCTACTGAAACGACAATTAATTCCCTCCCAAGACTTTAATGCCATGGCCAGTTTACCAGAGGAATTTCTCTACCCCGGTCCCCTGGAGACGCCACCCAAGGAACCCGGAAAACAAATTCGCCGCTACTGTCGCAGTTTGCTGCGGGCCCGACTGGAACTGCCCCCCTATCAGTTAATTTCTTTCCTCGCTTTGACCTTAAATTACAACCAAAGCGAACTGGCCACCGCTGACAAATTAGCAGAACGAGTCGCCCAGCAAACAGCGGGGGATAGTGCTATATCTGTGATGTCAGGGATGCTCAACGTCCTGAATGAAATAGTCAATTCCGAAAGCTTTGAACCGGTGGAAGTGTCGGAAGATGATTCTCCCTACAGCAGGCCAAATCAACTGACCATCATTACCATGCACAAAGCTAAAGGATTAGATTGGGATTATGTGTTCCTGCCCTTTTTGCATAATAGTACCATTCCCGGGAGTTTGTGGGTGCTGCCCCAAGCGCAGTTTTTGGGAGACTTTACTTTATCGGAAGTTGCTAGGGCCCAAATTCGCGCCCAGCTGCATCAACAAACCCTACCTTTGGTTGGAGAAGCATGGGAACAGGCGGAATATTTGAAGACCGCAGAAGAGTTTCGTTTGCTGTACGTGGCCATGACCAGGGCGAAGCGCCTGTTATGGATGTCAAGCTGTGGGAAAGCGCCTTTTAGCTGGAATAATTTTAATTCATCGCGCCCGAGTAAATTGGAGGATAAAATACCTTGTCCTGTTTTGCCCGCTTTGAAGCAAAGGTTTCCCCAGGCAGTAAATTCCCGGTGTGTCCCCGCGTCCCCGCGTCCCCGGTAGGAGTCGGTTCTCTGGTTCCCTCTTCCCCGGCGATGATTTACTCGCACTCGCAAAAAACGATATAATCTGAGGAAGGTTAACTGTGATAGACATCCAAAACTTTTATCGCCAAGGGACAACAGCAGAACTTGAGTTTTACGACACTCAGTGCCAGTTCTCAAGCGACGACTGCACTCCTTGCCCCTGCCAGAACAGCAAGCATTGTCAAGTATCTTGTAAACTAGAGCTATTCGCCCTCTGCAAACGATCTAGCTTGGCCATCGAAATGACCCATTGCCTGAATCCCGATTGCTCAAAACCCCAAAACCCAGCGGTCAACAGGTTTTGCCAATATTGCGGCACCAAGCTGCTGCTATCGGACCATTATCGCGCCCTGAAACCCATCGGTGAAGGGGGCTTTGGCAGAACCTTCTTAGGAGTAGACCTGCACGAACCCGGACAACCCCCCTGCGTTATCAAGCAGTTTTACCCCCAATCCCAAGGTACCAACAGCGTCCAGAAAGCGGCCATCCTCTTCGCCCAAGAGGCGGTGCGCCTGGATGAGTTGGGCAAGCATCCCCAAATACCGGCCCTGTTGGCCCATCTAGAACAAGACTCCCGCCTCTACATCGTCCAGGAATTCATCGACGGGCAAAATCTCGCCCAGGAGTTGGCTCAAACCGAGACCTTCTCAGAAGACGAGATTCGCGCTATCCTGTCTGACTTGCTGGGAGTGCTGGAATTTATCCACAGCAAGCAGGTGATTCATCGGGATATTAAACCGGAAAATATCATCCGTCGAAACAGCGATCGCCTGCTGGTACTGGTAGATTTTGGAGCCGCTAAATATGCTACCGGGATGACATTAGCCCAAACCGGAACGACGATCGGATCTGCGGGTTATGCGGCTCCCGAACAAAGCTTTGGAAAAGCGACTTTTGCTAGCGATATCTACAGTTTGGGCGTCACTTGCATTCACCTGCTCACCCAAATGCAGCCCTTTGACCTCTACGATGTTATGGAAAGTAATTTTGTCTGGCGAGATTACTTGCTGAACAATCCCATCAGCGACCAACTAGCTGCGATTCTGGATAAAATGGTTCAACATACCCTCAAGCAGCGGTATCAATCGGCAACCGCCGTGCTGCAAGACTTGGCTCAACCCTGGAGTTCCCCATCATTTGCTCCCAAGGGCACGGGAGCGAAGAAATTATCCGGATGGGGCGATCGCCTCAAAAATTTCTCCACTCAGGTATCAGCTAAGGTCTCCGAAGCGATGGTCCTTGACTGGACCTGGTTTCGCCTGCATTATGAAGACAAGATCGATCTCTATGCACCCAAAGCAATAGTAGCAGAGTATCTAACTAAACATGCCGATTGGTTTCCTGCCTGCGCTGCCCCCATGCAGGTTTCTCCCCTTGGTACTAATAGCTACAATTTGCTGATCGGACGCTATGGGGCATTTAAGTACGAACTCGAAGTGAGACTCGGTGTGGAACTAATTCCTCCCGACTCCTCTGGCATTTATCGGATGAAAAACATTCCCCTGCCCGACTATTCTCCTCCCGGCTATCAAATAGACTTTCAAGGCACTTTTTATTTAACAGAACTGCCCACGGACCCGGCCATGCGGTTGCAGCTTTTGTCCCAAGAAATGCCCGACCTCCCCCCGATAATGACAAGATGGCACTGGCAGCTAGACTTAGAAGTGGGAATTCAGTTTCCCCAGTTTATTCGCGCCATGCCTGAATCTCTCATTTACAATACAGGCGATCGCCTATTACAGCAAATCGTGCGGGAAGTCTCCCGTCGCCTCGCCGATCGCGTGCAGAGGCACTTTCATCAGTCTTTGGACATATCCAACTGACTTTTGAGGAATTTTAAGTTACTAATATGCAAAGAAATGTAAAATTTTATCAATCACCCTGGCAATTTCGGACATCATCTCTAGAGACTGCTGACAAATAACTGCGAAAGGATAAGCTGTCGTGCATTTAATTGCTACGGCAGGTATTCTGAGATCCTTGCGATCAAAGGGTTTCCCAATTGGGAATTGAGAATTGCCGAATTTGCGATTTGCTCCCCGAGAACATAGGGAAAATCAGATCGGGGGTAATACCCCCCATTATTATTTCGGGGTAAAAAAAGCAGATAGCTTGGAATCGAGGTCTCAAGAGATCGAGATGGGAACACAATTGGTAAATTATAAGGAAGAATTAAGTATATAGCCAAGAACCCGATAGGTAGGAAATCATGATTTGTTGCCTAAATCCCGATTGCGAAAATCCGATTAATGATGAAGATAGAGAATTTTGCCTCAACTGCGGGTCGCCATTGATCCGGCGACTGCGAGGTCGCTACAGCGTCATGCGGCCACTGGATCGCGGGGGCATGAGTCGCACCTATCTAGCTGTGGATGAAGACAAGCTGAGGACTTACTGCGTAATCAAACAATTTTCCCCGAATTCCCTAGCAACGGGGGTATCCAGACAGGAGTCAATCAGCAAATCGGTCACTCTGTTTAACCAAGAGGCCCATCGCCTGCACGAACTGGGGTCTCACGGCCAGATTCCCTGTCTGCTAGCTTATTTTGAGGAAGATAATAGGCTGTATCTGGTGCAGGAGTTGATCCGAGGGTGGAACCTATGGCAAGAGTTACGCCATGAGGGTGCCTTCGGGGAAGACAAGATTTGGCAACTATTGAGAGGTCTACTACCCGTGCTCCAATTTGTCCACGATCGGGATGTAGTTCACCGAGATATTAAACCAACAAATATTTTGCGGCGCAAGCGGGATGGGAAATTCGTACTGATTGACTTTGGGGTGGCTAAACGGTTGACGAAAACGGGAAACCCGGGGACAAAAGTAGGCACCCAAGGGTATGCAGCGATGGAACAAGTGCGTAGCGGTAGGGCTTATCCGGCCAGCGACCTTTATAGTTTAGGTGTCACTTGCATTCACTTGCTGACAGCAATGCCCCCAGATGATTTGTTTGACCCCCTGACCGGTCGTTGGCTGTGGCAAGAAATGCTGCAAAAACAAGGGCTACCCATTAGCGCTCGCCTCAAGCAGATATTAGATAAGTTACTTAAAGAGACAGTCAGCGAACGATATCAATCAGTAGCAGAAGTGCTGCGAGACCTGAATGGGACCGGGCCAGTGGCTCCGACACCGATAATCAACGGCATCTGTAAAAATTGGAAATGCGTAAATACCCTCACGGGACATGCCGATAAGATTAGATTTGTGGCCATTAGCCCGAATAATATTCTGGCCAGTGCCAGCGGGGACAAGACGATCGGCCTGTGGCAATTGGGTAGAAATGCTACAGAAGCACCGTCCCATCTCGGGATTCTCAAAGGGCATTCGGGGTCGGTGGGATCTTTGGCCATTAGTCCCCACGGGAAAATTCTTGCTAGTGGAGGTAATGATAATGAGATCAAATTGTGGTCCTTGAGTAATAATGGTAATGGCAGCCAGCTCTTGGAGACCCTCACGGGACATGCAGGTTGGGTGGAGGCGATCGCCTTTAACCCCAGAGTCAGCATTCTGGCCAGCGGCGGCAATGATAACAAGATCAAATTGTGGAAACTCGAACGTGGAGAATGGATCAAAGAGCCGATTATGACAATAGAGGGCCATACCAACGGAGTCAAGGCGATCGCCTTCCGGTCTGATGGCGAGATTCTGGCTAGCGGTAGCGAGGACAAAACGATTAATATCTGGCACCTGCGGACTGGGAAACTGCTGCTCACTTTTAGCAGGCACTTAAACCGAGTCAATGCGATCGCTTTCAGTCCCGATGGTAATATCCTCGTTAGCGGCTCTGATGACGGCACCTTGAAGCTGTGGGATATTGCTAGCGGTAAAATGATTAGCACCCTGACCGAACATGATGATGGGGTGATGGCGATCGCCTTCAGTACCGATGGTAAAATTTTAGCCAGTGCTAGCCGCGATCGGACAATTAAAATTTGGCAGCTAGAGACTCACAAAGCGGTCGCTACCCTCACAGATCACGAATGGTGGGTGCAGGCGATCGCCTTCAGTCAAGATGGCCGAACTATCGTCAGCGGCAGCGGCGACAACACCCTCAAAATTTGGCGCTATGATTAAACAAATGCTAATGGTTCATGGCTAATGGCTAATGGTTCATGGCTAATGGCTAATGTTTAGTGACAATTAGCAATGAACAATTAGCGATGAACAATTAGCGATGAACAATTAGCAAATGAATAATGGTATTTTATACGGCATCGGGGTGGGTCCAGGGGATCCAGAATTAATCACCCTGAAGGGGTTGCGACTACTGCAAAGGGTGCCAGTTATCGCCTATCCAGCGGGGGTTTCCTCCAAACCAGGCATGGCAGAACAGATTATATCACAATGGCTGGATTCCGAAAAAATCAAGTTGCCGTTGAAGTTTCCCTACGTACAGGATCTAGCAGTTTTAAGTCAGGCATGGCAAAGGGCAGTAGCGCAAATATGGCCATATCTCCAGCAGGGACAAGATGTCGCCTTTGTCTGTGAAGGGGATGTCAGCTTTTACAGCACATTCAACAACCTGGCAAACTGCATGCAGCAGCAGCATGGGGCCGCAAACATCCAGCTAATACCGGGAATCAGTTCGCCGATGGCCGCAGCGGCAGCAATGGGCATCCCTTTAACAATGGGGGCTCAACGTCTAGCAGTCCTGCCAGCCCTCTATGCTGTAGAAGAATTGGAAAATGTCTTAAACTGGGCAGATGTGGTGGTGCTGATGAAAGTCAGTTCGGTGTACCCTCAAGTTTGGCAGCTGTTGCACAAGCGCCAACTGCTAGAAAAGGCTTATGTAGTGGAACGGGTGACATGGCCGGACCAAAGGTTGTATAATGATATAGGATCGCGCCCCGATTTAAAACTGTCCTATTTCTCGGTGCTAATTGTGAATCGCAACTAATGGAGAATGGAGAATGGAGAATTGAGAATGGAGAATGGAGAATGGAGAATTGAGAATTGAGAATTGAGAATTGAGAATTGACAACGAACAACGAACAACGAACAACTGACAACTGACAACTGACAGAATGGTGGGCGGTGCCCACCCTACTAATACTGACAAGGAAGGAAGCCATGAATTACTTATCAAATTCGGACCAGAAGTCGCAGAACATAACTCCTTGGATAGCAACCATTCTATCCCTCGGAGTCCATGGAATGTTGGGGGTGGCGCTACCGATGATTTCTGAAAAGGGAGAAGCGCAGCAGACAACAAGAGAGGTAAATTTGGTGGAGTTAACGGCGGCACAGCAGGACCGTCTGCCAAAACTTTCTCCGTCACTCTCCCCAGTAGGGCCGACGGAACCGGAGTTGGAGGATCTGTTGGCAAACTCGCCGCTACCTTCGTCCTCCCCATCTGCTGCTGAAACGCCACCGTCAATTTCTTCATTACCTTCCCTGAACTTGCCGCCGCTACCGCCAATAGCATCTTACATAGATCTGTCTTCTTTGCCGCCGATCGCATCATCGGAACCCATACTGTCTCAACTGCAAATAAATCCCGATCGCCCCGTCAGGCAATTGTCCCTACCACCAGAGATCGATAGGGGTCCGGTTAGACAATTACCAGTACCGCCAGAAATAAGTCCGATCGGGCAATTACCGGTACCGCCAGACAGGCAAATTGCTGGGGGTGAAACTCGACAATTGCCATTATCGATGGATCTACAAGCATACAGGCCCCCAGGGGTGAATTCACCTTTCTCTCAACTGCCACAGGTGGAACCATCTGTTATCAATCCCCAGGAATTTCCCAGACAATCTGAAAGGTCGGAATTTGAGCCACTGCCTGTGGCCTCGGCCCCGAGACATGTCGGACCGCTGCCGGAAAAAATTCCCCAGCAGGCAATAGATGAATTGCGACGCCTGCAAGCACAAAATCGGGCGAGGAACCTGGAAGGGACTGTGGCGGTTCGACTGGACTCACCGCTAGCAGCTAGCATCCCAACGGGTACTACGGTAGAGTTAATGCCACTAGGAGAAGCTGAAAGGGCGATTGAAACTGAAGGGCAGGCAGAAGGGGCAGATAGTTCGACAGCGGTGCCAGAAAAAATCCCCCAGCAAGCAATAGAGGAATTGCGACGCTTGCAAGCAGTCCATCGGGCAGAACTGGCCCAGAGGTCGTCAGCAACCCCAGTAGCTGTGGCACCATTGACCATTGCCCCAGAAGGGCCCGGACAGCCAGAAACGACAGCAGCGGTGCCCGAAAAAATTCCCCAGCAGGCAATAGAGGAATTGCGACGCTTGCAAGCAGAAAATCGGGCAGAACTGTTGGCCGATAATGACTCGGAAGACCGACTGGCAACCTCGCAAACAAGTGCAACGGCAGAAAGTCCTCCAGCAACGGTAGCAGCAAAGCCCCCAGTCTCAGCCCCCGAAGCAACAGCAGAGGTCGCGAAGATTCCCGATCGGGCGATCGCGAAATTGCGTGAGTTGCAACAGCAGTTTGCCTACAACCCAGCGGGGACAACTCCAGCAGAAGCACTAGCTAGCATCCAGACATGGTTAGATGCAAGCAAGAAGGCGGCTGAGAACCCAGAACTATTGTGGGAACCAAAGCGAATTACGGCTTCATATCCCGATGTGGCTTGCCGCTACGGACTGGACAAGAATGCTACTGATGCCACAGTTGGGGTATTGCTAGACCCAGAGGGCAAAATATCATCCCAGCCAGAGACGATCAAGAGTACGGGATATGCTCTTTTAAATGATATTGCTCTGGAGGCTGCTAGCAGTTATAATTTTGCAGCGGCTGGGGAGTACAAGGCTTACCTGTTGGAAATCAAATTTTCCCATAGTGATAGCTGTGAGAGAACTGCGGCAATAGTTGAGTGAAAACCAGACAGGCAAGGCTTCTACAGGCTACTGACAAGGAACAACTGACAAGGAACAACTGATAACTGACCATTAATAAATGAATCTTGATGCTGATTTTGTGACGAGGCTACATTCTCAAGCCGATCGTTTATTGACTCTGATAGACCGCTTTCACCAGGGAACTGTCCTCGTGGTGGGAGATTTGACTCTGGATGAATTTCTCACGGGTCAGGTAGAACGTATTTCCCGGGAAGCACCTGTATTGATTTTGCGCCATGAAACGACCCAGCAAATCCCTGGCGGTGGGGCAAATGCAGTTTATAATTTAGCTAAGTTGGGCGCCCGGGTGAAGGCAGTGGGACTTGTGGGGAAGGACGACCAGGGAAAAGCATTGTGTGGCATATTTGAGGCTGCTGGAATTGATAATCAGGGCATTTTGGTGGATGGAACTCGCCCTACGGTGACGAAAACTCGTATTTCCGGTCACGCCCGTCAGTCTGTAACTCAACAGATTGTTCGGGTCGATCGTAAGTCCGATCGCTTGCCGGATTTAGAGGTACAATTGCAGTTAGCTGAGTATATTCGTTCCCAGTTGGATGATGTTGATGCGGTGGTCTGTTCTGACTATGGTGATGGGGTGCTGACTGCCCCAACCATTGAAGCAGCTTTGGGCCACCCACGGGCGATCGTCGATACCCAGAAGAATTTAAGGCGCTATGCTGGGGCCAGTTTGTTTACTCCCAATTTGCCCGAAGCGGAACAAGCGGTCGGATATGCGATCGCCACCGAGGAAGATTTGGTAAAAGCGGGTGCGGATTTGCTAGCATTAACGCAAGCAGGACAAATGTTAATTACTCGCGGGGAAGCAGGGATGACCCTCTTTGAAGGGAAAAATGGAGAAATACTTCATGAAGACATTCCCGCATTTAACCGCACGGAAGTATTTGACGTGACGGGTGCGGGAGATACGGTGGTGGCGGCCCTGACCTTAGCTTCGATCGCGGGGGCTTCCTTTTGGGAAGCAGCGGTGTTGGGAAATTTGGCAGCGAGTCTAGTAGTCCGTCAGTTTGGGACGGCGACGACTACGCCCGCAGAAATGCAGGCAGCTTTACAGCTTATTTTAGAAGAAGCTACTATTGATTAATTGTGAGGAGAAAAAGGTGGCATTAAGAGAAAAACGTCGGCTATTGGTAACGGGAGGGGCAGGTTTTATTGGCTCCAATTTTGTCCATTATTGGTGCGATCGCTATTCGGAAGATCGGGTAGTAGTCTTAGATGCCCTCACCTATGCAGGGAACAAACAAAATCTCGCCTCATTGTTCACAAAGGAGAATTTTCGCTTCGTCCAGGGAGATATAGGCGATCGGGCCTTAGTGGATAGCCTGCTGTCGGCAGAAAATATCGATACTATAGCCCATTTTGCCGCCGAATCCCACGTCGATCGCTCAATTTTAGGGCCGGGGGCCTTCATTCAAACCAACGTAGTGGGCACCTTTACCTTACTAGAAGCATTTCGCCAGCATTTTCCGACCTTAGAGGGGAAGGGAACATTCCTGCATGTTTCCACAGATGAAGTCTACGGTTCTCTCGGTCCGGAGGATCCCGCCTTTACAGAAACGACCGCTTACGCACCGAATAGTCCCTATTCTGCTTCTAAAGCGGGCAGCGACCACCTAGTGCGAGCCTATCACCACACCTACGGTTTACCTAATATTATCACAAATTGTTCTAACAATTACGGGGCCTATCAATTTCCAGAAAAGTTGATTCCCCTGATGTGCATAAATGCCTTAATTGGCAAGGAACTCCCGGTTTACGGAGATGGACAAAATGTGAGAGATTGGTTGTATGTGGGGGATCACTGTAGTGCTTTAGATGTGGCGATCGAGAAAGGGAAACCAGGGGAAACCTACAATATCGGTGGCAATAATGAGGTGAAAAATATCTCCCTGGTGGAAATGCTATGTCAGATCTTGGATGAATTAGCACCGGATCTGCCCGTGCGTCCTTGCAGTAAATTAATTACTTTTGTCAAGGATAGGCCGGGACACGATCGCCGTTATGCCATTGACGCGACTAAGATTAAAACCCAGTTGTCCTGGACCCCTTCAGTGACTATAGAAGAGGGCTTGCGGCGTACAATAGAATGGTATCTGACGCATCGGGATTGGTGGGAACCGTTGTTATCAAAGGAATATCAAGCGTACTATCGTCAGGTGTATGGGTAGGAGAATGAAGATTAAGCTAATGGCAGATTATGGCTGCATGATTAACCGTAATAAAAAAGATCTCTGCGTAGGTTGGGTAGAGCGTCAGCGAAACGGGTGTGGTCAAAACCCGTTGGTAGTAGCCCGAACCCTAAAGGGCCCGGCTACATGAACAAAGCCCGCCTGCGCGGGCTATACATGTACCT
>JBFRWI010000100.1:0-133423 GCA_051439505.1 Hormoscilla sp.
GCCTGACAGAGATCGTCTCTCTACCGGAAGTTGCCGCTGTCAGCATCTCGACACCGCCATTCCTCCATTACGAGATGGCAAAGATCGTCCTGGAAGCCGGCAAGCATCTGTTACTGGAAAAACCCACCACTCTCTCGGCAGAGGAGGCGAAGGAACTATACCAGCTGGCGGTGGCGAAAGGGGTAGTGACGGCGATGGACTTTGAATTTCGCTTTGTACCGGCATGGCAGCGGTTTCAGGAAATGCTAACCGAGGGTTATGTGGGAAACAAGCGTTTGGTGAAAATTGAATGCCTGGTTGCCAGTCGTGCGGATGGGAATCGCCCTTGGAACTGGTATGCTCAAAAGGAGAAAGGTGGTGGCATGCTGGGGGCAATGGGTTCCCACCTGTTTGATTACATCCGCTGGTTATTTGGGGATATTCAGCGACTGTCGGCCCGGTTGATTACGGCCATTCCCCACAGACCTGACCCGAATGATGGTAAACTCAAACCGGTAGATGCTGACGATACCTGTCTGCTGATGCTGGAATTGACCGATCGCACCCCAGTACAAGTTTGTCTGAGTTCTGTCACCTATCAAGGCAAGGGACATTGGGTGGAAGTGTATGGCGATCGGGGTACGATGGTCCTGGGCAGCAGCAACCTCAAAGATTATGTACATGGGTTTCAACTGCTGGCAGCACCGGCGGGAGAGTCATTGAAGGAAGTGCAAATTCCCCAACGTCTGGAATTTCCCCAAACCTACAGCGACGGACGCATTGCCCCCTTTATTCGGTTAGTAGACGCCTGGGTAGAAAGCATCGATACAGGAGTTCCCATGACGCCTTCGTTACGAGAAGGGGTGTATTCTCAGCTGTTGATGGATTTAACCCATCAATCTCATGCTACTAACAGTTGGGTGGATGTCCCAGAGTTATTGTAAAATTGGGTCGAGGGTTGACGCTTGTTACCCCACCAGAGTGAGTTGGACCCTACCCCACCCTGCCTTTGTCACGAAGGTAGGGCAACTTCAAGCATACCATTTATAATACTATGTAGTTTTGTCGGTATGAGCACAGGGGGCTAAGTAGATATGTTAAAAAATAATCATAATCGAAATCTTGTCGGGATTATCGGCACGATCGTGGCGATCGTCACAGCACTTAGTGCTGTGGTTGGTATTCTGACTTACTTCAACATCACACCTGCAAGTTGGCTCAAGTTATGGGCAAAAGCCACGAAGGTCGAAACTCTTTCGGGCCATGCACGCAGAGTCACTGCGGTGGCGTTCGGTCCGGATGGTAAAATTATCGCTAGTAGCAGTAGTGACGGGACGATCAAAGTCTGGGATAGCAAGACATTTCAGGACATCGCTACTTTCCATAGTGATGCAGGTACTGTCAATTCTGTGGCTTTCAGGCCGGATGGTAATATTTTAGCCAGTGGGGGTGGGGAAATGCAACTATGGAATTGGCAAACTAAGAAGGAAATAAATAGTAAGAAGCATGACTGGTGGTCAGATACTATCATCTATGCTGTGGCCTTCAGTCCCGATGGCAAACAGCTAGCTACTGGGGCTAATGACAAGAGTATCAAACTTTGGAATGAGACACTTGGGGAAAATGCTACTTTTGCGGATCATTCTGACAGAGTTAATTCGGTAGCTTTCAGTCGGGATGGTAAAATGTTAGCTAGTGGGAGTCGGGATAAAACGATAAAACTATGGAATATGAAGACAAAAAGGAAAATTGCTACCCTGGAGGGACATGGAGGCACGGTTAATTCGGTAGCTTTCAGTCGGGATGGTAAGATATTAGCTAGTGGCAGTGATGATAAGACGATTAAAGTATGGGATCCTGAGACATTTCAGGCGATCGCTACCTTGATGGGGCATACAAATGGAGTCAGGTCTGTTACTATTAGTCACAATGGTCAGATGTTAGCTAGTGGTAGTTTAGATGGCACGATTAAACTCTGGAATCTCCAGACACAAGAGGCGATCGCCACCCTGAAAGACGAGGAATATTCACGGAGTATCAATGCTGTTGCTATCAGTCCCAACGGGAAAATTTTAGTCAGTGGCAATAACGATGGGACGATCACTATTTGGCAGTTGCGATGAAAATGGGTGCCAGTATGATAGCATGAGGGTGAAGGGTTTACTGTTTCGGGATGTCCCCCAGGTGCGATCGGGCGGCAAGTAATATCTATGTTTAAAAATCATAGCAACCGTAATCTTATACTGTCGATCGCAACGATTATTACATTAATCGGTACGGTCGTTGCTGCGCTAGCTTACGTGAAAATGAAACCGGAAATTTGGTTAAAGTTATGGCCGAGGGCGACTCTGATAGAAACGATTTCGGGGCATTCAGGTCCGGTCACGTCGATCGCGATCGGTCCGGATGACAAAACTTTAGCCAGCAGCAGTAGTGACGGCACGATTAAACTTTGGAATCTGCATGATTTTGAGGAAATGGCTACTTTTGTGGCCACTGAAGGTATGGTCACTTCTGTTGATTTCAGTCCGAATGGCAAGATGTTAGCCAGTGGTGGCGATCGCATAAAACTCTGGAATGCCGAGACGAAGCGGAAAATAGCGACGAAGAGGCATTCATGGTGGTCCTATAGGGTGAATTGCGTTGCTTTCAGCCCGGATGGCAAGCAGCTTGCTAGTGGGGGTGACGACCAGAAAATTAAAATCTGGGATCCAGAGAATCTTTGGGAAATAGCTACTTTCTCGGAACATTCAGACTGGATTAATTCCCTAGCTTTTAGTCCGGATGGTAGTATTTTAGCTAGTGGCAGTCGGGACCAGACGATTAAACTCTGGAATTTAGAGACAAAGCAGAAAATTGCTACTCTCACGGGCCATTCAGGTACGGTTAATTCCCTAGCTTTCAGTCGGGATGGTCAGATGTTAGCTAGTGGTAGCAAAGATCGCACGATTAAAATATGGAATCTGGAAACCAAACAGGCGATCGCTACCCTGATAGGACATGCAAACGCGATTAAAACTGTGACGATCAGTCCCAATGGTAAGATTTTAGCTAGTGGGAGTTTAGATGGCACGATTAAACTTTGGAATCTCCAGACACAAGAGGCGATCGCCACACTGACTGAATCGGAAGATTCAGGGGGGATAAACTATATTGCTATCAGTCCCAATGGTAAGATTTTAGTCAGTGGCAGTCAGGATGGGACGATCGACATTTGGCGAGTGAGATAAAAATCGTTCGTAGTAAGCACTAAAGTGCTTCTGGGGGAAAGACTAAAGTCTTTACTACGAACCTATTAACTGTCAGATTTCGTTTTTCTTTGCTAAGGCATTTACCGCTGCTGCGGCGATCGCACTTCCTCCCCGTCGTCCATGGAGGGTGATAAAAGGAACTCCCCGGCTATTCGCTGCTAGTTCGGCTTTCGATTCTGCGGCCCCCACAAACCCAACCGGAAATCCTAAAATTAGGGCAGGTTTGGCAATTCCATTATCCAGCAGTTCTAGTAAGTGAAAAAGGGCAGTTGGGGCATTGCCAATGGCGACTACTGCACCTAATAAATGGGATTTCCATAATTCGATCGCTGCCGCCGATCGCGTATTTTGGATTTGTCGGGCTATTTCTGGCACTTCTGGATATTTGAGGGTGCAAATTACTTCATTATTCCCACTCAACCGATCGCGGATAATCCCATTTGCTACCATTTGAGAATCACATAAAATTGGCGCACCCTTGCTTAATGCTGACGTTCCTGCTGACACGGCATCGGGTGAAGCGGCTAAATCTGCTATAATATCTGTCATGCCGCAGGCGTGAATCATCCTTACTGCCACTGGGGCGAGATCGGCAGCTATTCTTTCTAGTTTCGCTTCCTCTCGAATCATAGCAAAGGATTGGCGGTAAATCTCATCGCCATTGCGAATATAATCAATCATGGTCCAATTGTGAATTGCGAATTGTGAATGGAAAATTGTGCATGGATATCTGCTGTCGGACATTAAAATTGCATAGGTCGAGTTGCTAATTTTTTTCTTTGGTTGAAAATTTTTGAATTTTGAATTTTGAATTTTGAATTATTTAAAGTGGCTTTCAATTGTTGGCATTGGCGAGGATGGACTGCTAGGAGTTAACCCGGTGGGGCGATCGCTGATTGACCGGGCAGAGGTCTTAGTCGGTGGAGAACGTCACTTAGCCATGCTACCAGAAGATTCACGAGAAAAACTTTTCTGGACTTCTCCTATTCAAGATTCGGTGCAGGAAATCATCCGTCGTCGCGGCCAAGCGGTCTGCGTGCTGGCCAGTGGCGATCCGATGTACTATGGCATTGGAGTTACTCTTACTCGCCGGATCGCGATCGCCGAAATCACCATCGTACCATCTCCCTCAACCTTCAGTCTCGCCTGTAGTCGTTTGGGTTGGTCCTTAACGGAGGTGGAAACGTTGAGTTTGTGCGGTCGCGACCCGGCTTTATTGCATGGGATAGTTTATCTCGGGGCGAGATTATTACTTTTGAGTGCCGATGGAGGGACGCCCGCCACCGTGGCGAAACTCTTGACTGCCAAGGGATTTGGTGATAGTAAAATGGTGGTTTTAGAACGGATGGGGGGCCCCCAGGAACGATCGATTGAGGGCGTTGCTTCATCCTGGAATATAACAGATGTAGCGGACTTGAATGCGATCGCGGTTACTTGCATCTCTGGACAATCTGTAATCTCCGTATCTCGGGTTCCCGGACTCCCCGATACAGCTTACCACCATGACGGACAGTTGACAAAACGGGAAGTTCGTGCCATGACTCTATCGGCCTTGGCACCCTCACCGGGACAACTGCTTTGGGATGTGGGGGCGGGTTGCGGTTCCATTTCCATTGAATGGATGCGGTGCGATCGCCGAAATCAAGCTGTGGCGATCGAACGGCATCCGACACGCTTACAGTATATAGCAGATAATGCGATCGCTCTGGGAACCCCCGGTCTGAAAATCATCTCTGGATCCGCCCCAGAGGCGTTGACAGATTTACCACAACCAGATGCGATTTTCATCGGCGGAGGATTAACCGTACCAGGACTATTAGAAACCTGTTGGCAGGCCCTAACTGTAGGAGGCAGGTTGGTGGCAAATGCTGTCACGGTAGAAGGGGAACAAAAACTGTTTGAATACCAGAGTAAATGGGGCGGTGAATTAACTCGAATTGCCATCCAACGGGCGGAACCGGTGGGCAAATTCACGGGTTGGAAGGCAATGGCCCCCGTAACCCAGTGGATCGTAGGGCGGGGCGATCGCCTGCCCGAAACCTAGGGATCTCGCGGCCCAAAAAGGTGGATATTGTCAGCTTTAAAATATGCCCAAAGATATATTCTTGAAGTGAAAAGCGAATGTATGATGGGAGAATCGTCCGCCATAAGTATGGGTAGGCATCAAGTATGATGATGGCCACAGCAAGTGAAAGACGAGAGGGTTACAGGTTGCTCCCTAATAACGGTATTATGGGGGTAATGGGCTCTCAGAAGCGTATTCTCTAGTTGGGGGAGGCATCCATCCCGGGATATCACCCTCTAAAAAACCGTGCAATAGAAGAGAAAAAGAAAGGAAAATGAAAAAAGCTCTGAAAATTGTTGCTTGTCTGGTCATAGCCATGACGGTAGCATTGGCAATGAATGTATCGAATGCTAGCGCACAACCAGCTAAATGCGATAAGTCTGCCGCACCAACTTGTAGTACAATGCTATATCCTGGGGAATGTCAGAAGGTACCTCTGGGAGGATATGACTTGGCACAAATCGAGATCTCATTCCCTGAGGGATTACCTGTCCCAGGTATTTATCCACCCCCAACAGTCTTTTACAATATTGACGTTTGTGATACCCAGGTATCAGCAAAACTAAATCTAGCAGCAACAGCGACATACGGTTTCAAACCACCGTTACCATGTCAGGGCCAGGTCTGTAACTATCAAGACCCAATCACCTGGGGATATCCCATGCCATTTGAACTTGAATGGAAGAATATCCCATCGGAATGGGAGAAATAGTAGGGGATAGATGACAAGTAAATACCACCGAAAATGAAGGGCACCCAAAAGTAACCCAAGAATTTTTGGCTCGGTAACTACTGCATGCTGTATTCTACCTGAGACAGTCCACAGAAAACCTATATCCAGCAAGGGCGATCGCATGTCCGAAGGCGATCGCCCTTGCACTTTTATAGTAACATTGATTTGACAATGCAGGTGCAATCGCTCTAACATCTGTTTTTGTAGATATTAGCAATGGTTAAGATATGACTAAAAAAAAGTTAAAGTTAATCTAAGAATAGATTATCCTAGAGTTTGATAGCGCGAAAGGTTATCCAATCCCTAATATAGAGTGTGAGATCAATTGTAGTGAGGAGGAGACGGATGACAAGGGGGACAAGGGGAAGTCGGTGAAATTGAAATCAAACAATTCGACATTAGCAATTAGCCATTAGCAATTAGCGAGCATTGTTGCAAAAATGCAAAAGTGAGATCCTCCCGATATGTTTATCCTGGGACCGGGTAGTCAAACTTTCAGGAATGTGGATAAGCTGTCGCGCATCTAAACTGCATGTTGGGGCTGAGGTAAAAATCGAGGCAACCCACGAGAGGAGAGCGTTTCAGATCTAACGGCCATTTTTGCCTATGCAATTTAAATGCATCACAGCTTATCATCGCAGATTTTCGGCCCGGTCGGGACTTAATGGAGTATAAATGACTTATACTCAAGCCATTGGCTTTAAATTAACATTAAATGGAGTAGGACATGAGTCAGGAATCTGGGCGCCAACTCAAATTGATGGTGGTTGACGACGATCGCGACAACCTGGATTTGCTTTACCAGACGTTTATAACGGAGTTTCAAGTCTATAGGGCAGACAGTGGGATCGAGGCTTTGAAGGTCCTTGAGAAAGAAGGAGAAATGGCGTTCATCATTTCCGACCAGCAGATGCCGGAAATGAAGGGTACCGAATTTTTGGAAAAGACGCTCGAAAAGTTTCCCGATACGATCGGGATTCTCCTAATAGAGGACATTGATGTAGAAGACTTGGTAGAAGCTATTAACGCCAGGAATGTTTTTAAGTGCATGGTCAAACCCTGGACCTCGACTGACCTGAAGGCAGCGGTGGAACAGGCGGCTGAAACCTACAAGGTAATCAAGAAAAGAAGGAAGGAATTAGCCGATGATGCGCGTTATTCGCGGTGTGGAACCTCCCCCAGGATAGGACTTTTAGGTAATTTTGAAAAGAAAATTTTCAGCAAAAAGGCTCCAAACCGTGATGCTTCCGTAGAAAGTTGCACATCGCGTAGTCGCCCTATTCGCAAACTAAAATTGATGGTGGTTGACGACGATCTCTGGAACCTGGATTGTATTTACCGGAGGTTGAGAAAAGAGTTTAAAGTCTACAGAGCAGACAGTGGCATAAAGGCTTTGAAGATCCTCGAACAGGAAGGAGAAATGGCGATCGTAATTTCCGACCAGCAGATGCCGGAAATGAAGGGTACCGAATTTTTGGAAAAGACGATCGGAGAGTTTCCCTATACGATCGGGATTCTCCTAATAGAGGACACTGATGTAGAAGACTTGGTAGATGCGATTAACGCCAGTAATGTTTTTAAGTGCTATCTCAAACCCTGGAACCGGGACATTAATGAGCTGAAGGCAGTTGTGACACAGGGGGCTGAAACCTACAAGCTAATCAAGGGTCTTCGGTACGGCTGATAGTTAAAAACAGCCCTTAGCATGGCAGTGTAAGGCTTTAGCGATTGATTAAGCCATTTGATCTTCCTGAATGTATGCTAAGTGGCTCTCAGCCTTGCTGCCCAAGACTGACAACATGATTTTTTTGACAAAATACCATGCCTTTTAGACAAGTATGAGACTATTGTAGTAGATATTAGCTATGGTTAAGATATGACTAAAAAAAAGTTAAAGTTAATCTAAGAATAGATTATCCTAGAGTTTGATAGCGCGAAAGGTTATCCAATCCCTAATATAGAGTCTGTACTCAATTCTAGTGAGGAGGAGACGGATGACCAGATTTTTCGTAACGCCAGATGACGATCGCGTCACGGGCACCCCAGATAGGGACCAGATATCGGGCCTGGAAGGCAACGATCATCTCAATGGCGCTGGCGGAAATGACGAACTGCGCGGGAACCAGGGTGACGATATCTTGAACGGCGGTCCGGGACGCGATCGCCTGTTCGGAGGCCCAGGTCGAGATACCTTCATCGTGGGACCGGGAAGTCAAACCTTGAGGAATGCGGATATAATTGCAGATTTCCGTCCAGGTCAGGATTTAATTGGTTTAAGGAACGGACGGGAATTTGCTGACCTGGAGATCCTAGGTAGCGACAACACGGTCCTGCGCGATCGCGTCACGGGAGAATTTTTGGCCATCATCCGGGGAGTGAGTCCCTCCGAAATCACCCCAGAGGACTTCACCCGGGACAGGCGGGACGGACGTCCTGCGGAACTGCGGGCAATTTCTTCTATCGAACTCAGCGGGGCAGAAATTGTCGCCCACGACGACTCTACTCAACGGTTGTTCGCGGTCACGGGGAACGAGTTCCTGGAAATTATCGATATCGCCGACCCCACCAACCCCATTCCGGTGGATAGCATCAATCTCGAACCCTTTACTGCTAACAGTGTCGCTGCGAAGAATGGCATTGTGGCGGTCGCCGTTGAAAATCCTGTCGCCCAAGAACCGGGACTGGTAGGATTTTTCGATGGGGAAGGAGAATTTTTCGGTGCCGTCACTGTGGGGGCCCTACCGGATATGGTTACTTTCACCCCCGACGGAGAAAAAGTTCTGGTGGCCAATGAGGGAGAACCTAACGATGACTATACTATTGACCCGGAAGGTTCTGTCAGTATTATCGATCTGTCTGGTGGGGTTGCTAACCTGACTCAGGATAACGTTACTACTGCTTATTTTGCAGCCTTTAACGATCGCCTCCCCGAACTCGTCGCAGAGGGAGTGAGGATCTTCGGTCCGGGGGCCACGGTAGCGGAAGATGTGGAACCAGAATATATCACGGTTTCCCAAGATTCTCAAACTGCCTGGATTTCTTTGCAAGAAAATAACGCGATCGCGCGGTTGGACATCAACGCTGGAGAGATAACGGAAATCTTCCCCTTGGGTTTCAAAGACCACAGCAAGCAATCAGTTCTGAATACATTCTTCTTCAACCCTGGGTCGTTACCCAGTCTGGGAACTACCGATGCCCGAGGCGAGATTAAACTGAGTGGTTTCTCAGGATTATACTATGAAGGGGTTAATCCAGACAATGGTAATTTGCAGTTTATCACCCATCCCGATCGGGGACCCGATGACGGCACCGATGAAAATGGCGATCGCATATTTATCTTACCCGAGTTCCAACCCGAATTAGTCCGCTTTGAACTCGATCGGGAGTCGGGGGTATTAGATATTGTCGATCGCATCGGTCTGAAACGTCAAGATGGCACGCCCCTGACGGGTTTACCCAACCTGCCAGAATTAGATCCTGATACGCCCGTAGATGAAGATGAGAACCTGTTAGAGTTCGACCCCCTGGGAATAGATCCTGAAGGAGTGGTCGTGGCGCCGGACGGAACCTTCTGGTTAGTAGACGAATACCGTCCCTCCATCTATCACTTCCTCCCCGACGGAACTCTATTTCATCGCTACGTACCGGAAGGACTGGACCCCGCAGTGGGAACGCCGGCATTACCCGCCCTGTATAGTACGCGGCAACGCAACCGAGGGTTTGAAGCAGTGGCCTACGAGGAAGGGAAAATCTATGCTTTCATTCAAACCCCATTGAATAATCCTACCTCAGGTGAGTCCCAAACCATTCGCATTCTGGAATTCGATACAGAAACGGCCACTACCACCGGAGAATACCTCTACATTCAGGAAGATATGGGAGGTGGCAGCGATAAAATTGGCGATGCCGTATCCTTGGGGAATGGAGAGTTTTTGGTCATCGAACGTGATTCTGGTTTCGGTCCGGAGTCCCAGAAAAAAATATTCCACATTAGCATCGATGACGCTACCAATATCCAAGAGTTGACCCCAGACCCCGATGCTACTTTTGAAAGTTTAACACCAGAAGCATTGGCAGATCAAGGAATTAATCCTGTCAGCAAGTCTGTCTACGCCGACTTGACGGCCTTGGGTTACAGTTTTACCGATAAACCAGAAGGGTTGGCCCTAATTGATGAAAATACGGTTGCAGTCCTGAATGATAATGACTTTGGGGAAACAGGGGTTCCTATAGGTTTGGGGTTGATCGTCAATCAAAATGGCCACAACGCCCTAGATCCATCAGATCGGGATGGGGAGATTAACATTCAAAACTGGCCGGTCCTGGGCATGTACCAACCAGACGCGATCGCCTCTTACGAAGTCAACGGCAAAACCTACATCGTCACGGCCAACGAAGGGGACAGTCGGGACTATGATGGTTTCAGCGAAGAGGAACGAGTCAAGGATCTGACTCTGGATCCCACAGCATTTCCCAATGCCGCCGAACTGCAAGCAGATGAGGCGATCGGTCGCCTGCAAATTACCACAACCTTGGGCGATCGGGATGGAGATGGAGACTATGATGAAATCTATGCCTATGGCGGGCGATCGTTCTCCATCTTCGAGGCCACAGATACGGGTTTGGAACTGGTTTTCGACAGCGGCAATGATTTCGAGAAGATTACCGCCGAGGTATTCCCCGACTTTTTCAATTCCGACTTCGATGACGAGGAGGAAGTTTTTGAATTCGAGAGTCGCAGCGACAGCAAAGGACCGGAACCAGAAGGAGTCGTGGTGGGAGAAGTGGGCGATCGCACCTATGCCTTCATCGGCTTAGAAAGGATTGGGGGTATCATGACCTATGATGTCACAGATCCCTTTAATCCCAGTTTCGTCCAGTATCTGAATAATAATCCCGAGTTTCTGGCCACAGGAGACATTGCCCCGGAAGGACTGACCTTTATCTCCCCAGAAAATAGTCCCACAAACAATCCTCTATTAGTTGTCGGGAACGAAGACAGCGCCACAACTACAATATTTGAGGTAACGCCGACATTCATCTAGTCATTCGTAGGGTGGGCGGTGCCCACCTTACCGCATCGGGTGTGGTCATGCAGAAGTCACCGCAGATCTCCCCTTCAACCGTATCAAAATTATTTAAAAATGCGCAGGAGAGCCCTACCACAGGGCCCTCCTTGTGGAGTCTAAGTGAGCGATTTAGAGATTTACCTGACCCGGAGTTACGCAAAAAGCGCCTGTTTCCGTTGCTTGACCCAAGTGAGGCGCTTTTTGCGCAGTCCGGGCCGGGCATCCCTGGTTTCGCTTGGGCTTGTGTTGATTTTCCAAGCCCCCATGAACCTTCATTTATAAATATAATATAGCTAACTTTCTGGAGTTTGTCAAGGGGTAAGGGAAAAATTGTTTTTCCCTCTTATGGGATATGTGAATTCCGGTACTACGGGTGCGATCGGGTGCAGGTGCGATCGGATGTGGGGGTGCGATCGGGTGCGATCGCGAAGATAATGTAGGGGCACGGCATCAACAGATTATGGGAAAGATGAGAATGTTTGTATCGCCGTGCCCCGGCCCCATGGGAATGGGCATGGGGATGCGATCGCCAGTCGGTGGTGGGTGCGATCGCCCGCCAGTTGCGAGAAACCGGGTTTCTGAGATATCTTCTCATCTTTAGCCAAGGTTGAAAAAAGAAACAAAAATGATGGTGCCGGGGGTGGGTGCGATCGCCCGCCAGTTGCGAGAAACCGGGTTTCTGAGATATCCTCTAATCTTTAGCCAAGGTTGAAAAAAGAAACAAAGGTGATGGTGCCGGGGGTGGGTGCGATCGCCCGTTGGTGGTGGGGAGTTGCGAGAAACCGGGTTTCTGAGATATCTTCTCATCTTTAGCCAAGGTTGAAATAAGAACCCCGGTTTCTGGTCCCGGGGGTGGGTGCGATCGCAAGCACATATTGACAGACTGTCTGCACTTGTTAACCACCCATCAACGGGTGTGGTCAAAAGTAGTTGTAGAGGATCCCCCCAAACCCCCCTTAAAAAGGGGGGCTTCCGGAGGCCCCCCCTTTTGGAAGGGGGGGTTTGGGGGGGATCCGGCGACTGGGGAGGCGTTTGAACTATCAACGGGTTTTGACCACACCACCCATCAACCGGGAAATGAATTGCACGTTGTGACCGATGAATTTTAATTAATATGGTTTACAGCGTTCCCGGGGGATACAAATTATCAATTAACCATTGCTCAATTTCCCGTATTAACTTCTCTGATAGCGCATACCCGGCAACTGGGACACCAAACCCAACAACTCCAACTGCAACAAAGCACTAGAAACAGAACTAGCATCCATGGCAGCTTCCTCGACAATTAAATCAAACAATATCGCCTCTGACGGTACAGCCTCCAACACCTTGGCCAGGTCTGGCGCTAGATCCGGTACAGAAGCTGTTGAGGGCGCAGGCGCAAACAATTCCAACTGTTCGGCCTTCTGTGCATTTGTCGAGACTGGCGCAGGATCCAGTTGGGGAATAGCACCCAACATTTCCAGCAGATAACCCTCACTAATAATCAATTGGGCCCCCTTACTCAGTAGCCCCAAACAGCCCTGAGACTTCCGATCGTCCAGACGCCCAGGTAAAACATAGACATCTCGCCCAAAATCATTGGCCAAGCGGGCGCTAATCAATGCACCGGAATTCACAGGTGCTTCCATGATCAACACCGCACGACATAAACCGACAATAATCCGATTGCGTTGGGGAAAGTGAGCCCGATCGGGTTGAGTACCCGCCGGATACTCGCTGACCACCAACCCCTGCTGAAGAATTTGTTCGTAAAGCTCTTTATTTCGAGGCGGATAAATCATATCCACCCCCGTACCAAAGACCGCGATCGTCCGTCCGCCGGCTTCCAGACAACCCCGATGGGCTTCACTATCAATACCCTGTGCCATACCAGAAACAATAGTAAAACCCTTTTGAGCAAGAGTACGACTAATGCGGCGAGTCCAGCGTTTACCATAGTCAGTAGGTTCCCGCGTCCCGACGATCGCCACAGATGGTATCATACCTTGATTTTCCTCACGTCGCACCAGCCCCCGGTAATAAAGTACCGCAGGAGGATTAGGAATTTCCCGCAGCAGGCGAGGATAGTCAGCATCAGCAGGAGTCCAAAAATGCGGATTGTCTCTTAAATGCGCGGCGGCGAGTTTTTCCGGGTCGATCGCCTTACGGGCCGCCAACACTGCCGCCACCGTCTTAGGGCCAAACCCCTCCACTTGCCCCAAAGCCGCAGCATCCGCATGCCAAGCCGCTGCCATGGTACCAAAATGCCGTTGCAGACGCAATAGCAGAATCGGTCCAATGCCCTTAATTTGGGACCAGGCCAACCAAAATGCACCTTCTGCCATTTGCTAACTATTCCTGGTATCGTTCATGTCTCCCCTGGTAAGATAGCCACCGAGGGATTGACACTCTCGCATCTGTAATGGTATACTACCGAATTAATAAACCAACAGAAAAATTTTATCCTTGTCATCCAGGGCGACAAGCCTTTCGCCAAAAATGTAAATAGCTTCTTGTTAATGGTTAAATGTAAATTATTAGTTTTGATTTACATTTTCCTTGACAAACAGCTCGTCCACCATGTAACGGAAGTAAATGATGAGCCAAATTAGCGTTGTCTTGATTGAAGATCACGATCTGACTCGCGTAGGTCTGCGGACTGCATTTCAACAGCGGCGCGAGGTAAAAGTGATTGGCGAAGCAGCTAATGGCAGGGAAGGTCTGGGGTTGGTGACCGACATGAAGCCAGATATTGCGATAGTCGATATCGGCTTGCCAGACATAGATGGCATAGAGCTGACTCGCCGGCTGAAGAAGGGAAGTGTGGGCTCGAAGGAGTCCAGACAGAAAGTCTTGATTTTAACCATGCAGGATAATGATGAAACGGTGCTAGCGGCCTTTGCAGCTGGGGCCGACTCGTACTGCATGAAGGATGTCAAGCTAGAAAAGTTGATTGAGGCATTAACCGTGACCCAAGAAGGAAACAATTGGGTGGACCCGACAATAGCCAGGATAGTGCTACAGCAAGCACGCAAGGGTAAGGCGGGTGGACGATCAACAGCCCGAGGCGCAGTACAGCCAAAAGTGCTTCAGGCGAGAGAGTCACCCGAATATAGTCAACAGCTGCAAACATCCCCCCTCACAGAAAGGGAATTAGAAGTGCTAGAACTAATTGTGGCAGGATGCAGTAATGCGGCGATCGCCGAAAAGCTGTATATTACTGTAGGGACAGTGAAAACCCACGTCCGGAATATTCTCAATAAGCTCTGTGCTGATGACCGCACCCAAGCAGCGGTGCGGGCTCTGCGCAGTGGCTTGGTAGGATGACCGGCCCTTGACTGTCCGGAGTCACTGGCAAAATCATGTAGACAAACTGGCGAGCGCGTGCCAGGTCAAAAAACTCTACCAAGTAGGGTGCATCAACGCTCTCCAATCAACTCAGTCCGAACAAATGCTTCAAAAATATATACAAATGATGTCAACTGACACCCACGAGCAAATATGCAAGCATGTGTGTCAAGGAGCGGAACCTACAGATGGGGTTAATGGTGCCCATCGATATCACCTGGGAAAACGACAAACCCAGGCTGACGCTCAGTTAAGATATAACCCGTAAACTAACAGAGGGCGATTGGACGTGTCAATCGCAGACAAGGGACGCGGAGGGTATAAATTGAAATACACTCAAGCCATTGACGTTAAATTAACCATTAAGTGGAGTACGGCATGAGTCAGGGATCTGGGCGCAAACTCAAATTGATGGTGGTTGACGACGAGCGCGACAACCTGGATTTGCTGTACCGGACGTTTAGAAGAGAGTATCAAGTCTACAGAGCAGACAGTGGCATCAAGGCTTTGGAGGTCCTTGAGAAAGAAGGAGAAATGGCGCTCATCATTTCCGACCAACGGATGCCGGAAATGAATGGGACCGAATTTTTGGAAAAGACGGTCGAACAGTTTCCCGATACGATCCGGATTCTCCTCACAGGCTACACTGATGTGGAAGACTTGGTAGATGCGATTAACGCCGGTAAGGTTTTTAAGTACATAGTCAAACCTTGGACCCCTGCTGACCTGAAGGCAGTGGTGGCACAGGCGACTGAAACCTACAAGATAATCAAGAAAAGAACGAACGAATTGACAGAAGCGCTGCGGCAGAAGTCCCTCATGAATGAGGTGATGAGTGCGATCAGGGAATCCCTGGACTATAGCAGTATGCTGCAAACGATCGTGGAGACGATCGGCTCTAACTTCAAGGCTAGTCATGCTCAGCTGCGACCAGTAGAGGAGAAAGGTTTAGCGCCAGAGGCTTTCTCCTATCAGACGTCGGAGGCACAGGGAGATGCAGACGAAAACAGCACTTCCTTGAGCGACGATCTGGTGCAAGAAGTCCTAGAAACCGGTCAGACCAAACTCAGCTCGTCCCAGGATAAGAAAAACCCCGCGCAACAACTGATAGTGCCCCTTACCTATCAGAAGGATGTGCTCGCTATTCTCAGTCTGTACCAAGACAGGGATCTAGATTCCTGGAAAACGGAAGACATCCAGCTGATAGAAAATCTGGTGTCCCAAGCAGCTCTGGCCCTTTCACAAGCGAAAGTATACCAGCGGGCCACGGAGTTAGCCCAACAGCTACGCTCGGAGCTGGAAGTTGCTCGCAATATCCAGATGGGTCTGTTGCGCCAGAGTTGGCCAGAAATAGAGGGTGTCAAGGTGCAAGCCTGCTGTTATCCTGCTAGAGAAGTGGGAGGCGATTTCTTTGAGGTCTATGTACAACCCCAAGGTGATGTTTGGGTGGCGGTGGGCGATGTCTCCGGTAAAGGGGTGCCTGCTGCTCTGTTTATGGCCAGCGCCATTTCGGTCCTACGACGAGAACTTTCTCAAGAAGGATCTCTGGAACCGGATGTGGTGATGGGGAACCTCAACAGTTCTCTGATCGAAGACCTCGCTAGCAATAACCGCTTCATTACTATGGCTTTGGCCCGTTACAGGCCCTCAACCGGTGAGCTAGCATACACCAGTGCGGGGCATGTTTACCCGATCGTCTGGTGCCACAAAACTGTGGTGGAACAGCGAGCTTCTGGAGGTAAAGTTCCCCTTGAGCCCAAATCTCTGACGGCTAGGGGCATCCCAGTGGGAATTCTGCCAGTATGGAAAGGAAAAGCTGGGCAAGCGCAACTGAACTCAGGAGACGTTTTGCTGCTGATCAGCGACGGGATCACCGAAGCCAAAGACCCTGAACATCTTGATGATGGCAGGATGCTGAACGAGGATGGTCTGTGGCGGCTGATAACTAAGCAGGATGAACCTCTGAGCCTGACGAGTTTATTAGATAGCGTGCGAGCAGACAATCCTGTTCAGGAAGACGACCAAACCCTACTCTCTTTGGAGGTTCTGTAGTTAATGAGAACTGAGCTTAATGTCCCAAGCGACTTAAGGTTTTTGAATATTGTAGAATCCTGGCTACTGGGTTGTTTGGAAGTTGAGCTAGGAGAATCGGTCGATTGGCCTCGGCAATCGAATCGGTTACGCTTGGCTTTAGTAGAAGCATACTCGAATGTGGTGCGTCACGCCCACAAAGAACAACAGGAGTTGCCAGTGCAGATGCGCTTAGAACTAAAAAGCCGCGATATTGCTTTGGAAGTTTGGGACCACGGTCAAGGATACGACCTGGCTACCTATCTGCCACCGGATCCAACACAGAAACAAGAAGGTGGCTATGGCTGGCTGATCATGAATCGTCTGATGGATCGGGTGGAGTACCGGTTACAGATAGATGGTCGCAATTGCCTGAAGTTGGAAGCAAGTTTACCAGAGGTCACCAAGTAGTCCAGCAAAATCTATTTTTAACTCAATGGAGACGCTATTATTTGGCGTCTCTAATTTTTTTTGTTGGAGAATGGAAAATTGTGAATGGAGAATTGCGAATGGAGAATGGAAAATTGACAATTAGCACCATACCCGCACACAGGTTTAAGCAATTAGCAATTAACAGTTAGCAATTAGCACTCATGAATGCCGATGTTTCTCTCAGTAGCTATGAGGTAAAGGAAAAAGCGCTCTTATTGGGTTTCCATAAGGTGGGCATAGCGCCTGTAGATGCTAGCATTGTTGATAAATCAGTTGCAGGTTTACAGACTTGGCTAGAACTGGGCTACCAGGCGGATATGCAATGGATGGCAAACCCGAAGCGTCAAGATATTCGTACCTGTATGCCTTCAGTTCAGTCTATTATTAGCGTGGCTCTTAATTATTATACTGCCGATGAGCGTCCAGAAGAAAGTCAGTACGGAAAGATTTCTCGCTATGGGTGGGGACGAGATTACCATCGGGTGATGGACAAAAAGTTGAAATTGTTGGCTAATTGGCTGCGATCGGCCCGCGGACGGTCCGAAAAATCGCACTCTTGTGAGGTGGAAGTGCGTTACTATGCTGATACTGGACCGGTTCAGGATAAGGTTTGGGCTCAGGCGGCGGGGATTGGCTGGATTGCTAAGAATGGTAATGTAATTACGCGGGAGTATGGGTCTTGGGTATTTTTGGGGGAACTGTTGACTAATCTGGTGTTAACCCCAGATAGACCCCATACCGAACATTGTGGCACTTGTACTCGCTGTTTGGATGCTTGTCCGACGGGGGCGATCGCCCAGCCTTTTGTAGTAGACGCTAATCGCTGTATTGCCTATCATACGATCGAGAATCGTGCCGACAGTTTACCAAAGGCGATCGCGTCTCATCTAGAGGGTTGGGTTGCGGGTTGCGACATTTGCCAAGATGTCTGTCCTTGGAATCAGCGGTTTGCCAAAGAAACTGACGTTACCGAGTTTAACCCCTATCCCGAGAATGTGGCTCCCAAGTTGAGTGAATTGGCAGAAATTTCCGATGAGGAGTGGAACCGGCGCTTTCGGGCTTCGGCCCTGCGGCGGATTAAACCAGAGATGCTGCGGCGGAATGCTCGTGCTAACATGGAAACAAATCGGGCATCTGGTGGGTTAGAGGGATGAGTGTCAAATTAATTATTTTTGATTTTGATGGTACTTTGGCTGATACCCTAGATGCGATCGTCTCTATTACTAATCGCTTATCTGCGGAATTTGGCTACCAACCCGCTAGTCCGGAAAAGGTTATACATCTGAAAAATTTAAGTTCCAGAGAAGTAATTCAGCAGTCTGGTGTTTCCCTGTGGAAGTTACCTTTTTTGCTCAGAAGAGTGCGATCGGAGTTCAATAATCACATTGACGAATTAAAACCTGTTCCCGGAATTAAAGAAGTATTGCTCGAACTAAAAAACCGGGGTTATTACCTGGGTATTCTCACTTCTAACGATCGGAAAAATGTGCAGTTGTTTACCAAAAATCATGATTGGGAGCATCTGTTTGATTTTATTCACTCGGCAATGAATCTGTTTGGGAAAGGGCGGGCGATCGAACATTTGTTAAGGAAGTCAAAATTCGATCGCCAGGAGATAATTTATGTAGGAGATGAAACCCGAGATATAGAAGCAGCCAAAATAACCAACATTAGGGCGATCACCGTCAGTTGGGGTTTCAATTCTCCAGAAGTATTAGCCGCCCACAACCCCGATTTTTTGATTCACCAACCCCGAGAATTGATTGCAGCGATTGAAAATTGCTAATAGAGAATGGATAGTTGTGCAATTATCCATTCTCTATTTTCTCTTCCCATTACTCACAAGTAATTGACAAGCCCTCAACCCAGATTCTGGGACAGACTCCTGATGGAGTAATTTGCGGTTCTTTCTCGACAAAAACAATAGATTTTAGCAACTGCAAAAAGTCTCCAGCAACGGTTGCAGAATCAACACTTGTCTTTTTACCGTCATCCATCAGCCAACCATCAAAGGGTAAAGAAAAGGATCCTTGTAAAGATTGTACTCCTGCATGGAGAGCCTGAAGTTCGTCGATGAAAATCGCGTTTTTCGCCTCAGCAAGATTGTATTCTCGATCAGCGGCCACTCCTGGGAATACGTGATAAAAATTCGGGCTGACCCTGACTTTAGCGCCAATATCGGCATGACCGGTGGGTTGAGCATTCAGCCGTTTGGCAGTTCCAGCACTGTGCAGGAAGCTAGTCAAAATGCCTTCCGTAATTATGGGGACTCGACGGGTTGGCGTTCCTTCTCCATCAAAGGCGATCGCGGCCACGTTGTCTGGATGCAGGGCGTCGTCGCAGACAGAAAGTAAGGGCGAAGCAATTTGAGTGGCCAAAGACTCCGGAGTCGAGAGACTTTGCTTGTCAAGAATATTCTGAGCATTGAAGATATTAGAAAAAGCATTCAGCAAACTAATGAATGCTTCGGCTGAGAAAACTACCAGATATTTACCCGACTTGACCTTTTCATAGTGCAAGTGAGAGATGGTTTTTTCTGCCGCCTCTTGGAGACAACCCTTGATATCTAAATCATCCAGGGCATGGCTAATTCTGAAAGCACCGGCACCGCGAGGCTTTTTCCCGGGCTGTTCGGTTTTGCTATATAGGAAAATCGAGCTGTATGAGTTACCTTCAATCCTAGCTGCACCGTCACTGTTCAGATAAAATCGGTCAATATCTTCTTGTGCTAATCCATTGTAAGGCACGCTGGCGATCGCCTCCGATGCTGCCAGCAATTCTTTTTCCGCGCCGATCAATTCCGCAAGCAACCGATCGGCAGGCGCTTGGGGGCTTTTGATCTCGGCAGTTTCCAGACTTGCCGTCGCCTCGGGACTAAAATCAGGAACATGTTCCTTCACTCCGAAGAAACTCGCCTCATAAGCAGTTTTTAATGCCAATTCCACGCCCTCCGGGTCAACATCTGTGGTGCTAGTCACCCCCATTGTATTATCGGAGTTCCAGACTCGGACTATCACGCCCGATCGCTGGGAGGCTTTCACCTGTTTTGGTTCCCCTTCATATATTTGCACGCTGGTTTGATCCACAGAGGAGCCAAATATATCGTATTTCTTGATGCCTAGTTTCTCCGCACTCTCTTTTGCCGAACTTGTAACTTCCTTAATGTTGGGCACAACTATTCTCCTTTTTGTGCTAATTGCTAATTGCTACTCTCAAGTAATTCCCTCTCTTCGCTGTTGGCCCGCCGGGGGTTCAAACCCCCGGCTAATAGCTAAAGTCGGTTAAAACCGACTAATAGCATAATGCTTAATTTTTTTCGCCAACTTTGAAAAAATGGTATCATCAGGTAGTAACTGCTCGCCTGATGCATTAGGCTGACACTAGCGTCCGCCAACGGTAATAGAATCCACCTTCAGATGAGGCTGTCCCACTGTCACGTAGATACTACCACTAACGGAGCCGCAGAAACCAGCTGCCAGTCCCAAATCTTGGGAACTCATAGAAATCTTGTTCATGATTGAGCGCGCTTCACCAATCAATGTCGCACCCTTCAGCGGTTTAGTGATTTTACCATTTTCAATCAGGTAGGCTTCATCTACCGCAAAGTTAAACTCACCCGTAGCGCCCACGCTGCCGCCGCCCATCTTTTTACAATAAATGCCTTTGTCGATCGAGGCAAATAGGTCATCAACGGAGTAGTTCCCGGGGGCGATGTAGGTATTCCGCATCCGCGACGCTGCCGCAAAAGCATAGCTTTGCCGCCGTCCACTGCCGGTGCGGGGATGTCCGGTGCGCATGAAACCCGCCCGATCGGCAATGAAGTTCTTCAGGATGCCATTTTCAATTAACAGGGTTTTTTGAGTCGGCATTCCTTCATCATCCATGTCGATCGTCCCGAAAGCCTGGCCCGATCGGCCCTCATCCCAGGCCGTTAGATTTTCGTGAGCAATTTTTTCACCTTTTTTATCGATGAAGGGAGTAGTCTTCTTTTCGATCTGAGTCGTTTCCAGCAGATGTCCGCAAGCTTCGTGGAAGATCACCCCGCCAAACTTATTCGCCATGATAATGGGATAGGTTCCCGACTCCACGTAATCAGCGTAGAGCATTTTTCCTGCCGCTTCCGCTACTTCGGACGCCGTAGTTTCATAGTCCCAGGTTCTCAAGAAATCTGCTTGACTGGTGCTGCCATCCCGTTTGCTGATGCTTGACCGATGGGTTCCATCAGCGCACAACAGATTGTAACCCACAGATTGAGTCAGGCGGATGTCCCGGGCGAAGGTACCGTCACTGGCAGCCACTAGGACCTCTTGCCAATCTCGGAAATAGACCGATCGCCTGGACTGGACGTGGCTAGCTTTGAGTGCCAGTTTAGCATTAGCGTCCAGCAGCACCTCTGACATTTCCCGCATCGAGCTGCATTCCGACAGCCAGATTTCCTTACCTTTGGTGGTAGCATAGTCTCTGAGGGGTTCCAGGATAACCTCCGGGATGTAGGAATTGGCCCCTGGTAATTCCAGTCCCAGGATGGATAGTCCTTTTTCCAGAGCCGCTTTCAGTCCCACAAATGTCAAGTCATTGGTGCTGACGTAGCAGTCTGCTTTACCGCGAAATACTCTCACCCCTGCGCCAGTTGAGAGGCGGGGAGTGATACTGGTGATCGTGTCTTCTTCTGCCAGACAACTGATATAGTTTACCCGTTCTAAGAAGAATTCGATCAAATCCGCCCCTGCGGCCCGTCCCCATCCCAGCAGGGTGGAAAGCATTAGCTCCCAGGAAGCATCGAAGCGATTTTTCGTCGAACTGTACGAACGGGCCGACAGTTCTTGAGATTGAGGTGCTGTAATTGCTAGATTCATATGATGTCTGCTAGTCTCCTCTCCGAATTATATAACTTTTCTCACTTGATTTTGGCAGCTTGCCTTACCCTTTCGGGATCGCCCGTGAGTGGGTAAGGCGATCCCGCTTCTATAATACCACATCTCCTACCCTCATCTGACGTTCCGCCCCTTATGCTGCACCATGCTGCACCTCCCTTCCTCAACCGCAACCCTGTTATTGGGTATTTATCTGGTTGCGGAAGCTGTTGTCTAGAAATATGTCATCATTTCATGCTGCCCCCAGCATTTCCGGTTCCTCATGTTCTACCCTAAACAGGTTAGCATAGAGGTTAGCAATGATTTGTTTTCCATCTTGATTTAAATTCATCTGTAGAAACCCCGTTTTTATATAAGGATAGACTACCTTCCAGAAAAACGCCGGGTAGCTAGCACGCAAATCACCAGGATGGCGGTATTTCAAATTTTTCTTCACCCCCGTCTCTTCAAATTCATAGAACAAAGCCGGAATTTTTTGCAGATAGCGCGGGTCACTCAACATTTTCCAAAGCCATTCCACCCGCCCAAGCAACTATTTCGCCATAGAAGTGGCACTAAACATTTTTCGCTTCTGGTTAACGTCGTCATGCACTCAGGATAATTGTTCCTTCCAGCTATGTTCTACTAACCCCTAAGTCGCCTGTCTGTGATATGTGCCTTCCCCAGTTGTGATTTAAGACAAGGTCTTTCTCTGTACTATCGCCGCAATCTGTATAAATAATTACAGAAATATTGGCGCGGGACTAGAACATCGATAAGTTAACATGGGAATTGCAGTAGGGGAAGTTGATAAGCTTTCGGCACTACCCATTCGGAAGTAGCCTCTAGCCCGATCTGTGGAAAACTAACATAGAGCAATTCTCAATTTTCAATTTTCAGATGCACCAGATTGATTCCCATTCCCATTTGAAGATTTCGATTTTTGGGGCTTAACTAAAACGCCATTTAAGAAGATATCAGCAAGCACTTCCGCCATTTCCTTCATCTCTTGGGGAGAAGAATTTGGTTCTAAAAGAGTATTTTGGCTAAACCCAGCGATCGTAAACATGCCCAAAAATATCTGAGCTACAATTCTTGGGTTTATAGGGCGGTAGATACCCCGATCGATTCCCGTTTGGATGAAAGCTTCCGCCACATCCATCATTTTCACGATCACTTCTGACTGGATGCGATCGCGCAACTCCGGGTGAAACTGCGCTTCCATAAAGCAGATTCTGAGGAGATCGTTATTTTTATGTATATTCATCATGCGCCGACGCATCATTTGAGCCACAGATCTATAGCTTGCCATCTCACTCAAGTCCGTCAGTAGATCCGTAAGAATTTCAATCCAGCCAGCGCTCGCAATTTCAATTAAAATTGCTTTTTTACTCTCAAAATGCCTAAAAATCGTGCCCTCAGCCACACCAGCTGAAAGGGCCAAATCCCGGGTGGTGGTCCCGTCATATCCCTTACGGGCAAACAACCGCTGCGCCGCTTGTAAAATGCGGGTTCGCGTCTGAACTTCTGGTTGGGGAGGACTACTAGCAATTCGCATGACTAAATCAGGTTATATTGGACATCAGCTTTGTAGCCCTATTTTGGAACAGATAAGCAGTCGAGCGCCATTTATTTACATTTTTTTACATAATCTCATGCCGATGAGCCCATCGTGCGGAGGGGAAGGAAGATCGTAAACTCTGTTCCCTGGCCAACTCTTGAATTACAGATTAGCTTTCCACCGTGTTTTTCTACAACTATTGAGTAGCTAATAGACAACCCCAAGCCCGTACCTTTGCCCACAGGCTTGGTCGTGAATAGAGCATCGAATATCTGCTGCTGCACCTCGGGCGTCATTCCTGGACCATTGTCAGCAATATAGATCGCCACCCAATTATCATCTATCACTTCCGTTCTAATGCAAATGATGCCCTGCTGCTGATTATCTTCCTCTAGAGCGTCAATAGCATTTGCCAGCAGATTCATAAATACCTGGTTTAGTTGTCCCGGATAGCAATCGACTAGAGGTAATTGGCCGTATTCTTGGATTAATTTAATCTCAGGACTTTTTTTTGTAGCGTTCAGCCGATATTTGAGAATTAGCAGGGTGCTATCAATACCTTCATGGATATCAAAAGGTGTTTTCTTCGATTGGTCTGAGCGAGAAAAATTCCGCAGAGATTTGCTAATTTGTTGGATCCGCTCAGTTCCCATATTCATCGAATAGAGCATTTTGTCCAAATCCTCGGCGATGAATTCTACATCTATCTCTGTGGCATTCTCGATGATTTCCGGTGCCGGGTTGGGGTAATGCTGCTGGTAGAGGCGCAGGTGATTGAGCAACTCTTGGACGTAGCCTTTAACGTAGACGATATTGCCAGAGATGAAACCCACCGGATTATTAATTTCATGAGCCACCCCAGCCACCAATTGTCCTAAACTGGACATCTTTTCGCTGTTTACGAGCTGCACTTGTGCCTGTTGCAGTTCTGTGAGAGTTTGTTCCAGTTGCTCTTTTTGCTCGATCAGTCTGGCTTCCGAGGCCCTCAGCGCCGACTCCGCCCGTTTGCGATCGCCTATTTCTTCTAGCAGAATGGAATTGCTGTAAGCTAGTTCTGTCATCATTTCTTGCAGCCGCTCTTTTTGCTCGATCAGTCTGGCTTCCGAGGCCCGCAGCGCCGACTCCGCCCGTTTGCGATCGCCTATTTCCTCCAGCAGGATTGAGTTCGTGTATCCTAGTTCTGCCGTCCGCTCTGCTACCCTAACTTCTAGTTCTTCGTTGAGTTTTTTGAGAGTTAACTCCGTGCGTTTGCGATCGGTGATGTCGCGAGCCACTGCATAAATCAGCCCTGCCGATTCTACCGTCACCCCTCTCCAGCCGAGCCACTTATAGGAACCATCTTTGCAGCAATAGCGATTTTCAAACTCGAGGATATTCTTTCCCTGAGATAACTCTTTCACAATAGCTATCGTCGCCGATCTATCCTCGGGATGGACAAAATCTATCAACTGGCGATCGATCACTTCAGCGCTACTGTATCCTAATAGCCTAGTAACAGCTGGATTTACTCGTTTGAAGTAGCCGTCTACCCCAACTATTGCCAGCAGATCCAGGGACAAATCGAAGAACCGATCGCGTTCTTCTGCCACCTGCTTCCGTTCCGTGATTACTTCAGTAAACATAATAATCCCGCCAATTTCAGCCCCATTCTTTCGCCAGGGATGAATTTCCCACCTCACCCAGTCTATGCTGCCATCTTGACGGGGGAATATGTCTTCCGCACACCATTCCACGGCCCCCGCTAAACAACGCTGGTGGATTTCCTTCCAGCGATCGGGTATTTCTGGAAACACTTCGTAGTGAGAGCGACCTATTATCTCCATATCGCTCAATCTGTATTCTGTCAACCAGCTCCGACTTACCGCCAGGTAACGCATTTGGCGATCGCACATCGCCACAGCTGCTGGCGTGTTTTCCACAAACAAACGCATTTGAGCTGCGCTTGTCAACCTATTTGCCGCCACTTTCGCTTCCGACCGATTATCCGATCTGCGAGCGTCTGGTGCCAGCAATATTACTGTCTGGCGGTCAGTAATATCTAGGAGCAACCCATCCCAGAGGATTTCTCCATCAGCCATTTTTTCGGGAGACGCCGCTAGCTGTATCCATTTTACCTTTCCTGACGGGAGGATAAATCTTCCTTGCCAATGCCATGACCGCCAACTAGACATCGAGCAGGCCAGGGACTGGTAGAACTCCCAGATATCCTCTGGATGAATCATCCCCAATAGGAGATTAGCATCCGCTTGAATCGCTTCTGCGGACACCTCCAGTAATTCCCGGCAACGATTGCTCAGGAATGGCCAAGTTAAACTGCCATCGTCGCGCCGCCGAACTTGGCAGATCGCCATTGCCGGTAAGCTAGCAGCGATGCTCTCCTGTCTGGCCTCACTTTCTGGTCGCGCCGTGGCCTCGCCATGCTTGTTTGCTGTCGAATTGCTTAAATCTCGCATCATTAGGTATATCTACTCATTCTCCTCCCGTTTCCTGCCAAAAATGCACGACCACGATCGCTTGACTTGGCGCCATCTCAAATAGTATCACCTATCTCAAGTGATACTGCACCAGCAGAGGTGAGGTGAGGGGAGTTAGTGCTTAAAACTTGTCGAGCATCCATTCAGAAGCCCGCGATCCCAAAATAATCGGAATGCCGATCGCTTTTCCCAGTCGGGGGCGATCGCGGGTGTTCTCAATGTACGACTTAATCTGTTCCGATGCGCCCCAGTCATGCAGACACAGAGCAATCTGATTGAGATGGGACCTATACTCTGCCTCCTCTAGGGGGAAGGACGCCTGTTCTAGATATTTCCACATCACTTGCACAAATATCTTCCCCTGAGTCCTTCGCAGCTGGATGTCGTAAGAGCGTCCCCATTTGTTCAACAATAGCTGATGTAAGTCTGCTCCGGTCATATCATTTTAGATTTTCGAGTGAACTGAGAGCGAGGGCTCGGCCTCGCCACCTGTAGGCATTTTTTCAGGTATTATATCATACCACTCTTCTTGGGAGCTTTTGTTTACATTTCTTTATGAAAAATTTGGGCGAGCAGTTAAAAAAATGTAATAATACTCTCACAAAGACGGGAAACTCCCCCGGAACTGGCAAGATTGTCAGCTGATGTGCGTGCCTGATGCCTGCCGTAGTCAGGTAGGTACAGGTGCCTATTGTCTATAGACAGATAAAGTAACAAGATCTCAAACACCAGGTTATGACTCAAATTTCAGGCTCAGCGGATGTCCCGGATATGGGGCGTCGTCAATTCATGAATCTTCTGACATTTGGTGCGGTCACGGGCACGGCCCTAGGAGCACTATATCCGGTTGTGAAGTATTTCATCCCACCCTCCAGTGGTGGTGCAGGCGGTGGCGTCACAGCGAAAGACTCTCTGGGAAATGACGTGATTGCCAGTGAGTTTTTATCCAGTCATAATTCCGGAGAACGGGCCCTGGCTCAGGGGCTGAAGGGGGATCCGACCTACCTGATAGTGGAGAAAGATGCAACTCTAGCAGGCTATGGCTTAAACGCTGTCTGTACCCACTTAGGCTGTGTGGTGCCCTGGAATGCGAGCGAGAACAAGTTCATCTGTCCCTGTCACGGTTCTCAGTATAATGACGCCGGTAAGGTAGTGCGGGGACCAGCGCCCCTGTCTTTGGCCTTAGTCCATGCTGATGTCACAGAGGATGATAAAGTCGTGTTTACCAGCTGGACGGAAACTGACTTCCGCACCGGCGAAGACCCATGGTGGACCTAAGGCTGCACGAGACAAGAGCATGTTGATGATGTTGATGTTCAACGGTTCATGGCAACGAACGATCAACTTGACAATTTTATTTGGTGAGCATTGTTGGAACTGATGAAAAAAGTTGATGAATTGGCGAGATCCCATAGCAGCAAGCGGGTACTGACTCAAACTCTAGTGCTGGCGATCGCGACCCTTGTCTGTTTTGTCGGGCTAGAACTAGCCCACCCGCAAACGGCGGCGGCCTATCCATTCTGGGCTCAGGAAACTGCCCCGGAAACTCCCCGGGAAGCCACTGGGCGGATTGTTTGTGCCAACTGTCACTTGGCTTCTAAAGTGACAGAAGTGGAAGTACCCCAGTCGGTGCTGCCCGACACGGTGTTTGAAGCTGTGGTCAAAATCCCCTACGACCTGAGCTTGCAGCAAGTGTCGTCCGATGGCGAACTTGATTCCTTACAGGTGGGTGCGGTGTTAATGTTACCCGAAGGCTTCAAGATTGCACCAGAGGAACGCATTCCTGAAGAATTAAAGGCAGAAGTAGAGGATCTCTATTTTGAACCCTACCGCGAAGACCTGGAAAACGTCGTGATTGTGGGACCGATACCGGGCGACGAATATCAGGAAATCATCTTCCCAGTTCTTTCCCCCGATCCGCGGACGGATAAAAATATCCACTTCGGTAAGTATGCCATACATGTAGGCGGGAACCGGGGTCGCGGTCAGGTTTATCCCGAAGGCAATAATAGCAATAACAATGTCTACAAGGCTGCTACCACTGGCACGATCGTTCAGATTACCCAAGCCGTAGATGAGGATGATGAGCTTGAGGGTTATGCAGTGACTATTCAGCCTGCTGAGGGTGAAGCGGTGGTAGAGGAGATTCCCTTAGGACCGACTTTGATTGTCTCGGAAGGGCAGGAAATTGCGGCTGGAGATCCTTTGACTAATAACCCAAATGTGGGCGGTTTTGGTCAAGCTGATACGGAAATTGTCTTGCAAAGCGCTAGCCGCGTTAAATGGTTAATGGCATTTATTGCTGTTGCTATGCTGTCTCAAATATTGCTGATTCTGAAGAAGAAGCAAATTGAAAAAGTTCAAGCTGCTGAGATGAATTTCTAAGTCATCATCTCATGTTTGTCTGGAGTCTGGGATGGGCAAATTGCCTGTCCCTTATTATTTGAAAACAGTCTGAAATGGCTAATGGCTAATGGCTAATGGCTAATGGCTAATGGCTAATGGCTAATGGCTAATGGCTAATGGCTAATGGCTAATGGCTAATGGCTAATGGCTAATGGCTAATGGCTAATGGCTAATCATCATGACCAGACGATCGCTACTGCGAATAATCTCAACTCCGATTCCTTTTCGGGAACGCGATCGCTCGAAGGTTTGAGTGGGGCGATCGCACTTATGGGAACAAAATTAAAGGTATAATTTATATCATTTGAATTTATTTGAGATTAAAGATTTAGGAAACTTGGTTTCGGGCTGAATATCTGTAGAAAGAAGTTTTTTATGGTCCGATCGGGATAACTATGGTACGATAAAGAGACGGACAATTAATTTGTGGTACGAGAGTGAGCTCCTAGATTGTTCAATCATTATGACCGTAAGGCCCAAAAAGCCATGTATAGAGGCGAGATATTTCCATCAGACGCAGAGGTTGGGTATTACGGGGAAAATTCCTTTGAGTTTTTCCAAAAAGATCGAGATAAAAATCGAAAAGGAATAATAGCCATAGATTTAATGAGGTGTTCGCCATGATTAAAAATGAATTTCAGTACGAAGTCACTCAAGAATGGGTAGAGAAGTTTAGCAATTATATCATGAAGATGGAGCAGGATGAAGAAGCAAAAAGAAAGGACTTTCAGAAATGGGAAGTAAGCAGAGGTGTGTTACAATATCACCTGGATGAATTAAACGCGGAAATCGCCGAATATGAAAGATTGATTAATTGCGACAATAGCCAGCCAATTGAAATTGTTGTGAGATTTTTGAATGAACTGCCAGATGTGTTAATAAAAGCGCGGATGGCTGCCAAAATCAGTGAGAAAGAACTCGCGGAAATTATCGGAGTTGAAGAAGAGCGAATTAAGCACTGTGAAAAGAGAAGTTATGGAGATGCGACTTGGTCAGAAATGCTTGATGTTATCGCTGCTTTGGGGGTGGAATTTCCAACGCATGTGATGATGCAGGTGGATTTTGAGGAAGTGGAGATTGCGAAAAGAATAACAGCAAAGCGACCGCAAAAAAAGATGAAGGCTGCGAGTAAAAAATGAAAGCGCGATCGCCCGTGTGTGGGGCGATCGCACCGGTGGCAGCCGATCGACTATTGTGGTTTCGTCTGTTCCAAGGAGTTGTGGTTAGGTCTCCGTTTGATTGGCAGCTGTACAATTTTTTCCGGATGAGCGTTCTGCTTTTTGCGCAAATCTGCAAATATTGCATCCAGGTCGTAGTTAAAGGACCGGGCGTATTCCTCTCTGTACTTGTAAATTTCTTCGAGGATTTCGTCTTTCCACATGGTTTATTCTCCCATAACTTCATATTCCATCAACTGATATGGCGTGCAGATAGTTGGTAGATAGTATCCAAAGTCAGAGCTAATTTGCGATAGCTTTCTCTGAATTTGAGCGTTCGCCATATGCTTGCAATTCCATGTTAGCAGGTAATCCAAGCCATAAACTGTTGCAACTGCCATATGCAAGGCATCGTTAGAGGCTTTTGATGGTAGGTTACTTTGCTGCAAAAAATATTTGCCAAGCGCTTTGGCTGATTCGGTAATATCGAGAAGCATCAAGGGCTGTAACAAACTTAGTCTTTGAGCCGCGATCTCTGGATCTCCTTGAGCTGCTTCATCCCATACTACTTCAGAAGTGTAAAGCACAAATGAGCTACGACGACTATCCCACCAATCCTGCGTAACTTTCATGTTGGCGGCAAGAATTAAGTTGTTTGTCGATCGCGCGGTCAAGTAACCCAAAATACTGGTTTCGATATAGATTGTTTCACTCATGTTGTCCGCACTGTATACTTTCTCATTCTAAACTAGGCATTCCTTATTTGTCAAATACAGGGACGGGTTACACTGAAGTTCTGTCCTAAATTTGAATGACTCTGAGCCTCAAACCCTTATTCTATAAAGAACCTGGTCCTTCTTGCGAAAGATTGGCTACCCGACTGGACAACCTGCGGATCCCGATGTTGCTTATGAAGTATGGAACAATGCTCACACAGCAACTCTTGAGGATTATCGATTAAAAGAAGGTCCTGGTGTTTTATTCCATCCAAGTGTGGAGGACTATTAATGGAAGACTCAATCAAATTAACTAAACTTGAATTAGTCCTGCTCGAATTAGTCGATAAGGGTGAGGGAAATTGGAGTTGGTATGAACTAGCAAATGCCCTTTCACGTCGAGACGTGCCCAGAGAACCTGACATGATGGTAGTATTAAAGAAGTTGGCTGCTGATGGTTTACTGAAAAGAACTGTGCAACCAGGGTCGCCTCGCGATCGCTATTCATTGACAATCGCCGGTACGATCGTATTGCGGTCAGGTAAAAAGAGCGATCGCATTATGATGTCTGACCCTCAAGATAAATTGTCAGATCGGAAGGTGAAACTGAAGCAGTTACAAGAGTGGGCGCGGGCACAGATCGATCGGACGGCTAAACCAGAAGTTAGACCGGATATTGGCATGACAGTTTTGCAGTTAATTGATGAACTAGAACAGGAGGGTCTGGTTAATTCATTATAGTTAAAATATCAGCTTTCCGGTACGGTAATTTCTTCAGGAGCCCACGATCGAAGAATGGGCGATCGCCTGCTGTGGAGGTGGGGCGGTATCACCGGTGGCAAGATAATGGGCGATCGCCCCATCCACAGGCGATCGCCTGTGGCCCTTGGAAACAAACGTAAATCTCCAAGTCTCCATGACTAACTGCAAATTGGAGCAGGGTTCTACCCCATATGCTGCACGGATTTTTTAGACTGTTGAGCGGGAGTCAGTGTCACAAACTTCCTGCCACTTTCCGCCTGTTGTCTTCGCCAATCTTCACAGATGGCTTTCATATCATAATTAAAAGACTTGGCATGTTCTTCACGAATTCGATGAAGTTCTTCTAAAATTTCATCTTGCCACATAGTTTATTCTCCCATCAGTTCATAAGGCGTACAGATTATGGGCAGATTGCATCCAAAATCTCCAGAAATCTCCCGCAGCTTTCTTTGAAGCTGGGCATTGGCAATATGCTTGCAATTCCAGGTTAACAGGTAATCGATCTGGCTGACTGTAGCCAATGCAATATGAATGGCATCATCAGAAGCTTTGTCGGGAAGATTGCTTCGCAACATAAACTGTGAGGCTAATTCTTCGACAGCTTCAGTCACTTCCAGCAATGGCAAGCCACTTATCGCTTTCAGCCGACGCGCAGCCATTTCTGGATCTCCTCGGGCTGCCTCTGTCATAACGACTTGTGACACGTATAGGCTAAAAGCGCTTCGACGCAACTCCCACCAATCTTTTGTCAATGCAATATTGCTGGCAACAATCGCGTTTTTGGTCGCTCTGGCTGTAAGATAACCTAGAATACTGGTTTCGATATAGACGGTTTCACTCATTGGAGGACAGACTGTAGATTTTTTCATTATAAATTAAATATCGCTTGTCCGTCCAATACAGCGATGGGTTTGTTGGCTGTCGGTTAGATAGGTAGGGGCTCACTGGTTGAGGTGGCGCGATCGCACCTGTTGCAAGATGATAGGCGATCGCCCGTGGGAGGGGCGATCGCACCGGTGACAATATAATGCGATCGCCTGCTGTGTGGGTGGGGCGATCGCCCATTTGTAAAGCATTAAAATTTAATCAAAGGTAGGGGCACGGCCTCAGCTAATTGTCGGGTCAATATGTCAATTGTCTCCTGCCGTGCCCCGGATGTGGGTTGTATTCAATTTTTACTGCCACAGAAGCGCGATCGCCTGCTGTGTAGTAGGCCGCTCGCTCCTGCTAATGTTATCAAAACTATTCTTTTTCAAAACCTATCTTTATCGAAAAGAAAGCTAGGAATTTTTATCATTTTCTTTAACAGCAGATTTCTCAATCATATAGACCGACATCCCAACCAGAGTGCCAATTATTATTGGCGTTACTGGGTTTCCATTCGTCAAGACAAATCCAGCTATCGCACCAATACTGACAGATGCTATAAATCCTCGTGACAAACCTTTAGGGTTATTTTTCATATTGCAAATTCAATTCAACAATAGGGAGCATCTCACTTTTGTAATCTAGCCCGCGCAGGCGGGCTTTGTTCGAGTAGCCGGGCCCTTTAGGGTTCGGGCGGCGACGAAAATATGAGATGCAGCCCAACAATATCTTGTCAAAACCTGATATCTACCTTTCCAATAATCGATCGAGTTTAATGGGTTAAGCTCTGGGCTCTGGGGTGTTGATTATGTATATTTTTTGACTCCACCATCTACCCACTTCGGGAGCAAGTTGAAAGCGATAGCCATATAATCGATACGCAGAGGGCGATCTATGCTTTGACATACCATCACAAAAATAGCATGATTTATTCTGTAATACCACCCCACAAAGTCAACACCCCAGTGAATATCCCATGGTTGCCTGTGCTAACTGATGACCTGTCCTACTGGATGCATCTCACTTTTGCTGCGGCTATATTCACCAGTAGCCCAGAAAGCAGGTTTTTCAAAAAAACCTGCTTTCTTAATTCTCTATTGATACGTTCCCTGTGATACGTTATAAATTGTGCGAGCGTGAGTGCTAACTGCGCCTGCCGGATCGCACATAACAGTATTAACAATTGTTGCAGCAGCATAACCAGCCAAACTACTAGCCACAGTCCTTGCTGTCTCTTTAACTGCTGGGCTCGCATCCCAGCTTTCACAAGCCTTATACGTCAAGCCAGCAGCAGCGCCACTAGCGAGAGCTTCAGCTAACCTTGCAGGAACCTCAGAGTGCATAATGAAAATAACTCCTTAATCGCGGTACAACTTTTGTCTGTCAAGTCCTGCTATTGATTGCAATAAGCTTGACTTTTATTCATCCTAGCCATTAAATTTTCCTTTGAGCCGCCTAAAAAGTTGGATCTTTGTTGGGACTTTTTCCGTTAATTACCAGCTCAAATGTTGGGAAATGTTGCTAAATGCTGGGAAATGCTGGAAAATATTGGGAAATGTTGGGTATAATACAACTTATATCTTGCATCTTTCCCAATACTCCGCCGGTGGTTGCCAACATACTCCGCCGGTGGTAACCACTGGATCATAGCTATCGATGACAATATGTTAGGCTTATTGACAATACTGCAAGATCTCAGATAAAAGCAACCTTGACATCTACCCGACTTTATGGACCTTGACGAAGTGTTAAAACTTGCAGACGATCTAGTCTTTGCCAGAACCGGGAACCACCTCAATGACTTGCAAGAGATAATTCTGCGCGGGACGTGGTCAAAGGAAAGCTACGATAAAATTGCTAAGAAGGTCAACCTATCTGAACCTCGCGTCAGAGAGGTAGGAATGGAATTATGGCAGATCCTTTCACAGAAATTGGGGGAAAAAGTTAAGAAATCAAACTTTAGAACGGTAATAAAGAGGCTACAAAAATCAAAGGTTTTAACCTTTGAACAAGAGGTTGTAGTAAGCGGTAGCTTCAATATTTGTGGAGAAACTAGACATCCGCCAGATATCCCCAACTCGCACCCAGACGATCGGGAAACCTCTAACGTCAAACAACCTCAAACTCAATATCGAGATTTAAGCGAAATGCCCGACTTGGGTGCTTTCTACGATCGCGCCTCGGAACTAGCGACCCTAAGAAGCTGGATTTTAGAACAAAGGTGCCGCCTGATAGCACTCACCGGAATGAGTGGCATCGGCAAAACCGCCTTAGCAGTGCAGCTGGTGCAACAAATCAAAGATGAGTTTGAGTACGTAGTCTGGTACAATCTCGAAACATTCCCCACCCCAGATAAATTTCAAGCACGTCTGATAAAGCTTTTCACCCAGTCAGAAAATCCCGATACATCTGCCACTAACCAGAAAAGCTTACCGCCGATCGAGTACTTGCAAAAGCATCGCTGCTTAGTCGTATTGGATGACATTCACAACCTGTTCTGTAGCGGCGAATTGGCAGGCAAATATCAACCAGAATCCTCGGAATATCGCGCCCTATTCAAACAGATAGAAAAATTATCCCATCAAAGTTGCTTTCTGCTCGTCGGTTGGGAGCAACCCAGAGAATTTCCGCCAGTTAAAAGTAAAAATCAGACCATTCGGACCTTACAACTGCGGGGTTTGTCCGCCGCCGATGCCGAGAAAATCCTCAAAGATAATGGCATAGAAGAAATCAAAAAATGCTCCGCACTCATGCACCATTACCAAGGCAACCCCTTATGGTCAAAAAGCGTGGCAACTCTCATGGTTGAGTTGGGAGGAGGCGTGACAGAGTTATTACCAGATGAGACGATATTGATAAGCGCAGATTTGCAAGATATTTTCCAGCAGCAGTTCGATCGCCTATCGGCACTAGAAAAGCAAGTTATCTCATTAATAGCCCGATCGGGGGAGGCAGTCAAGCTCGCCAAATTGCTGGAAAATAGCATAATTCCACCTTCAGAGTTACTAAACGCCCTGCAATCTTTATCTCGGCGCTGCTTAATAGAACAGGAAGCTTCTTTGTACAAGCTGATACCAGTAGTGAGGCAGTATGTGATATCTTCGATGCAGGATATCTCGCTCCCAGATTCATCCTAAAACCGGGTCACAAGTAGTTGATAGCCAACAGACAAGAAACCGGGTTTCTTCGATCAATTTGGGGGCAAAAAGCAGCCATTTCCATAGAAACCCGGTTTCTGAACCCCCACGCGAGGTCTCCCCGTACCAACGGTTTTTGACCACACCCCCTAAAATCGGATGCCTATTCTCAAGAAGCAGAGTAAATATAGAGATATATTGAATATTTATCCGGGCGCGATCGGGTTGGGGGTTGGGTTTCGTACCTCAACCCAACCTACGAATTATTGAATATTTACCCGGGCGCGATCGGGTTGGGGGTTGGGTTTCGTACCTCAACCCAACCTACGAATTATTGAATATTTACCCGGGCGCGATCGGGTTGGGGGTTGGGTTTCGTGCCTCAACCCAACCTACGAATTAAAGTCAAGTTTGCGGTAGATTTTCCGGTGCGGGAATTGCCTCGGGAGGTATCCAGATAACTCGACCATCCCGCCATACAGCTATAGGATTACCTGCTTGTTTGTGTTGCCAGAGTGCTTTTTCGACTGCCTGTTTCAACGCTAAATCTATCAAGGCTCCATCGGCAAAAATTTGAGCAATGTCCTTTTCCTTCATTTCATGAATCCTCCTAATTATATCGCGATACTTTCCCAGATTTCATTATCGGATATATTCTCTTCAAAATTACCTCTACCAGATGCAATTAATCGAGGACTTCGGGAATCTAAATTTTCATATAAACGCCAGGTATCTGCTAAGGGGCGGTACAGTTGAAAAAAGTTCTTAAGTCCGGCATGATAGCGACGCCGAATAGTTGTTTCTGGTACGTCATGTCCGCCTTGCCTTACTCTTCCTTGCACCCGCGCGATCGCGAGTTCTGGGTTTTGCAACCACAAGAACACCAGCTGAAACAGATAACCGCTTGACCGTAAGTTGGCGATCCAAGGGGCAAAACTGCGGGTCGCTAAAGTTGTTTCAAAGGCAAAATTTACCCTTTCTTCTGCCAATTGTTGCAAGCGTTCTAGCATAATGCGTCCGGCGCGAAACGCGACTCTCTCTGGCGCAAATGCTGATAACCCTCGGGCGATCACGTCGGCATTAACGAATTCAGTAATTCCCAGGGTTTCTGGGAGCAAAGCAGGGGCCGCTGTCGATTTCCCAGCGCCATTTGGTCCGGCAATAAAATTATATGTGGCATAATTTATTCTATCCTCGTTCCCAGTCTCTGGCTGGGAATGCACCTTGGGAGGCTCTGCCTCCAGTGAAAGACAGCGGGCCCACTTGGAGGCAGAGCCTCGGGAGTACGTTCCCAGGCGGAGCCCGGGAACGAGTTAAAATGCTTCCAGTGGGTTTTAACCCACTTAAGCTGTTAGCCGGGGGTTTGAACCCCCGGCGGGCTGACTTTATTATTGATCGTGTAACCGCATGGATAAGCTGATGCGCTTTAATTTCTCATTCACTTCTAAGACCCGCACCTTGACCACCTGTCCCACCTTGACTATCTGCTTGGGGTCTTTAACAAAGCGGTCAGCTAATTTGGAAATATGCACTAAACCATCCTGATGGACGCCGATATCTACAAATGCGCCAAAGTTGGCGACGTTAGTCACTATTCCTTCTAATTCCATTCCTGGTTTCAGGTCGGTGATTTCCTTAATTCCCTCCTTAAATGTAGCATATTTGAACTCGGCACGGGGATCTCTTCCCGGTTTTTCCAGTTCCTTGATGATATCTTGCAGGGTTGGCAAACCTACTCGGTCCGAGACGTACTGCTTGAGGTCGATCGCCTTGACTCGATCGCCTGCTTGAGTTATCCCTGTTAAGGGAATCTCCAGACTAGATGCGATCGCCTGTACGACCCCATAGCTTTCCGGATGCACCGCCGTATTATCCAAGGGGTTATCCCCACCGCGAATGCGCAAAAAACCTGCCGCCTGTTCAAATGCTTTCGGTCCCAGTTTTGATACCTTCAGCAGTTGCTGGCGATTTTTGAAGGCCCCATTATTATTGCGATAGGTAACAATATTCTTGGCCACGGTGGGGGTCACCCCAGAGACAAAGGTCAGCAGTTCTTTGGAGGCGGTATTTAAATCTACCCCGACATAATTTACGCAGCTTTCTACCGTTTCTTCTAGCTTCTGCTTCAGCAACTTGCGATCGACATCATGCTGGTATTGTCCCACACCAATGGACTTGGGATCGATCTTCACTAACTCCGCTAAGGGATCTTGCAAGCGCCGTCCGATACTGATGGCCCCCCTTACCGTTACGTCCAGGTCCGGAAATTCGGCGATCGCCACTTCGCTAGCTGAATAAACGGACGCACCCGATTCGTTTACCATTACTTTAATCGGTTTGCTTGCCAATGTGGCCAAAACTTCCGAGATGAACTCGTCTGTCTCCCGGGAAGCAGTGCCATTCCCGATCGCGATTAATTCTATTTTATACTTGGCGATGAGATGGGCGATCGCCTGACGGGCCTGAGTACGCTGCTTTCCACTCTGGTGGGGGAATACCGCTTGATATTCCAAAAATTTCCCCGTCTCGTCCAGGACCGCTACCTTACAACCGGTTCGGAAACCAGGATCGATCGCCAATGTGGGTTTCATCCCCGCTGGCGGCGAAAGCAGTAATTCTCGCAAATTCGCAGCAAAGGTTTTAATTGATTCTACCTCAGCATAGGCTTTTTTCTCCGATCGCACTTGGTTTGTCAGAGAAGGTTTCAGCAGTCGCTGGAAAGCATCCTTCAGCATCCCCTGGTAAAGCGATCGCACTGCCGGTACTTTGGTATGAATTTCCGCCGACTCCAGGTAAGAGATCGCGAAGTCATCATTGCATGAGAGTTCAAACTTCAAGACTTTCTCCGTCTCACCCCGCAGTAATGCTAGCAGATTATGGGGCGCAATATCCTTTACGTTAATCTGGAAATTGCGGTACATTTCAAACTTAGTGCTACCTGGGGGATGATCGTCTTTAATGCGGGAGGAAAATACCCCTTCATCCAGCAGGTACTCTCGCAGGTAGGCCCGTAACTCCGCTTTTTCCGAGACCTCTTCTGCTAGAATATCAGCTGCACCTGCTAGTGCATCCTCTGCCGAGAGGATCTCCTTTTCCGCAGAAATATATTTTGCTGCTTCTGACTCCAAGGACAGGGGTTTGGCCTGAGGATGGTTCAGAGATTTGATGAATTCTGCTAGGGGTTGGAGACCTTTTTCCCTGGCAATGGTGGCCCGGGTCCGTCGCTTGGGTTTATAAGGTAGGTAGAGGTCTTCCAATTCCGTTTTCTGCAAGCAGGATTCTATTTTCGCTTTTAATGTTTCAGTCAGTTTCCCTTGAGATGCGATCGCCTCCAATATGGTCGCCTTGCGTTCTTCCAGTTCCTGCAGATAGGTAAAGCGATCGGCAAGATCGCGCAACTGTATTTCGTCCAGAGAACCAGTCCGTTCTTTGCGGTAACGGGCTATAAAAGGAATTGTTGCTCCCTCACTCAACAATGTCAGGGCATTATTTACCTGAGAGAGACTGATGTCAAGTTCTTGCGCTATGGTTTGAGGAATGTTCAGCATCTGATGCTATTGATAATATGATCGCCTACCTTCCATTATACTACATAATCGCGGGGTGGGCGAAGCAAATGGAATCGGACATTTGTAAATTCCTGACTTATCTTGTCGCCCAAATGCTTCGCCCCTACAGATATATATGCAAATATGAATTGTCGCTAATTTATGATTGATTACTCTCCTGAAAGAACGTAGAGATCGACATCGATTTCGGCATTGAGTTTATTCACCCGATCGATAATCATTTTATCAAAATGAATTGCCAGTACTTGTCCATTCACATAGATGACGCAATCAATTTCAGCGTCATGCTGAGTACAGAGTTCTGCCAAAGGCCCCCACCCCGGTTGAAGTTTTTCTAGCACATATTTAACGTGGTCTTCTAGTTCGGCAGACTTTTCCAACTGAGACTTCAGACTCCAACCATTTTGCTGGTGACGTATAGTCCCCTTTGGATGAATTAATTCACCCATTCTCCAAGTTTCGCTGGGAATTATCCCCACTTTCTCAGTAATTTCTTCCGGATCGAATTCTCCAGTCAAGGTGAAAGATGCCAAAATTTACGATTCCATCTTATACCGTTTTGGGAAAATAGTGCTACAATTCACATTAGATTTATTATTTTCCAGAATAAGAGTTTATTTGTGTGGGTTAAGTGTAGCAAATTTTTAATAGGTCTTGTGCGGTTGGTTACAATTAGGCTAAATCACCTACAAAAAACCGATTATTAATAAAAAACTGCTACACTTAATAATCGTTATCTTATCCAGTCGGTTTTAACCGACTTTAGCTATTAGCAGGGGGTTTGAACCCCCTGCGGGCTGACAACGAAGCCAGAAAATTACTTGACAGCAATTGCTGGTACAGTTCCAGAGTTTGGAGACCGATCGCCCCCCAACTATAATGTCGGGCAGCATACTCCCGGGCATTGTCTCCCCGCTGCTGTCGGACCCCCCGATCGGCAAGTGCTATACCTAACTTATCATATAAATCCTCTACTTCACAAGCACAAACCCACCCCGCCTCAGCATCGCGGACCTCCTCCCAGATATACACTCCATCGGAAATTACCACAGGCGTACCCGCTGCCATCGCTTCCGCCACCGCAATGCCAAAGTTTTCATAGTAAGATGGCAAGACAAATAGATCGGCATCTTGTAGCAACCCGGCTTTTAATTCCCCCGATACAAAGCCCGTGATCGTGCTATACTGACCCAGAGGTGAAGACCGTACCCTTGCTTGCATTTTCCCTTCGTACTCCGGGTCTTGAGGATTACCACCTGCTAGCACAAAGTGGAACTCCACACCTTCAGCTAAAAGTTTCTCCAATGCTGGAATCAGTAAATCCAACCCCTTCTTCGGGTCAATGCGGGACATATATAGCAGCAAAGGCACCTCAGCAGGTATATTCAATTGACGCCGTGCCATACCGGGTGCCGGAAATTCTGGCAGTTGCACTCCCAAAGGAATTACTACATCTGGAGTGGCAGTCCCGAAGCGATCGGAAACCTTAGCTTCCTGAGTGCTAGTAAAGTGAATGGCCGCAGCACCCGCTAAATTAGGACCTTCCAACAATGCAGTATAGATCCGCTTCAACTGCTTTTTCTTGCGTAGATCGGCCGGGTCCAAAGTACCCAGGGGACGCATCAGATAAGGCAGTTGGCGACGGCGGGCCACAGCAGCAGAAAAGGAAGATACCGGAGAGAACAAAGCATGAATGTGGGCGATATCAAATTCTGTAGCATGTTGAGATAGCCAGCGCAACAGGTCAATAGAAAACTTGTAGCGACGAAATGGAGAACAGCGGAAATAGCGCATCTGATAGCCATCTTGTTCTACAGGTCTGTCCTTAGGCACGTCCAGTGGTGCTTGACCCGTATCTCCATTAGAATCAGTAGTTAGCACAGTTACCTCGGCACCGGCATCCGCAAGTGCTGCTGACAGTCCCAGCACCATCTGACTAGGACCGCCGTACACTAGGGATATTGAAGGGACAATTTGCAGAATTCGCATGGTTTTCATTACCAATCATTTTAATAGCCCGCGCGGGCGGACTTAGTTTTTGTAGTGGCAGGTTTTAACCTGCCACTACACTGCCCGATCGCCTGCCTATTGTAGCCATAATCTCTTCAGCATGAGTCCGTAGGATGGGGAAGCGACGGGCACATCGCTCTAAAATATTATTTATGTGAGGCGCGTCCTCAGCAAGGCTCGATCGCATCTCACGTTCCGTCAAGTCAGTTAAAATATTCAGGATATTAATTGCCAGAGATTCATCAGCATTATCCAGCAAACTCAATAGCTTGTTCATAGCCCCGATCGCGCCCTGACAATACATAGCTGCGAGTAATTCAGCTTTAACAGAGAGGGAATGTTCAGCTCGAACATATTCAGCAAATTTTGGTAAGAGCTGTTCTGTGGCCAAAAGGCCAATAGAGTTAGCAGCAAATGCTCTAACCGAGTCATCTTCATCAACATCAAGCAGTGCCAGTTCCAGGGAATAAATTGCTTCAGAAACTCCTAATGATCCAAGTGCTTCTGCCGCCGATGCCCGCACCAGGGGAGAAGCGTCATTTCTGAGCAAATACTCGATAGAAGCCACTGCTCGAATATCACTCAGTTCGGCCAGGGCCTCCACAACTTCCGACCTCACAATTTCTTCTGGGTCATCCAGAGAGTCCATGAGTGCAGCACCAACAGATTCCAAATCTTGCCTTCCCAGATAACCCAATGCGTATGCTGCTGAGGAACGAATATCAGCAGCGGGGGACTTCAACAATCTCAGTATTTTCGGTGCAGATGCATAATCTTTATCATCAACCATATCCATCAGGGATGCCACTTGCAGCGTCGGCTCATCTGAATCATGCTTATCTAGCAATGCGTTAATATTTGCCCGTTCCATGATTTTTATCCACTCCACTTCAATTCTATTACTGTTTGCGACGGCGTCGGCATCCTTTAGCTTTCTGAGTTGCCTTAATTTTCTGTATTTTAGCAGTGTCGCGAGCAACTCTAGCCTCCGCCATCATAATTTCGAGCGCTTCGCAAATTGTTGTAGCTGAACCCTCTGAGATTAATTCGCGAACCTCATTTAAGATTCCCGTGTCTGCGACATTTCCTTCTGATGTCATGAGTTACGCTAATTTCTTTATAGCCCGCGCAGGCGGGCTTGGTTTGTGTAGCGGCAGGTTAAAACCTGCCGACTGGTGATGGGTGATTCCCAACCTATTGGTGATTGGTGGGCGATGCCCACCCTACCAATCATTTTAATAGCCCGCGCAGGCGGGCTTGGTTTGTGTAGCGGCAGGTTTTAACCTGCCGATTCAACCTGCCGATTCAACCTGCCGATTCAACCTACAGATTAAAAGATTGCTAACGCTTTGCCAACTTCTTAGCCTTCATCTTCCGCAGACGAATAGACTTAGGCGTCACCTCCACCAACTCATCAGATCCGATATATTCCAACGCGCGTTCTAAACTCATTTCCACAGGTGATTGCAACTGTACCAACTCATCCCCCGTAGCAGAACGCATGTTAGTCAACTGCTTAGTCTTACAGATATTCAAATCCAAATCTTGGGGGCGGTTATGTTCCCCGATAATCATCCCTTTATACACCTTCGTCCCAGGGGTAATGAAGAATACCCCTCGGTCTTCAGCATTTTTCAGGGCGTAGAAAGTCGCCGTTCCTTCTTCAAAAGCAATCAGTACCCCATTGCGGCGGGTTTCCACTTCCCCACTCAAGGGACGATAGTCGAAAAAGCTGTGATTCATGATTCCCTCGCCCCGCGTCAGGCGCATGAATTCACCCCGAAAACCAATTAAACCCCGGGCCGGGATGATAAATTCTAACTGGGTGCGTCCGTTACCACTCATTTGCATATCCTGCATTTCCCCCTTACGCTGTCCCAGTCTTTCGATGCAACCGCCTGCTGCTGTTTCGGGAACGTCCAAGATTAAGCATTCAAAGGGTTCGCAGGGTTGGCCCTTCACTTCCCGGTAGATCACTTGGGGTTGAGAAACCTGGAATTCATAGCCTTCCCGCCGCATGGTTTCGATTAAAATTCCCAGATGCAACTCTCCCCGTCCCGAGACCGCAAATTTATCTGGAGTGTCCGCTTCTTCTACCCGCAGGGCCACATTGGTTTCCAGTTCCCGCGATAGGCGATCGCGCAATTGCCGGGAAGTCACGTAATCTCCCTCTTTCCCTGCGAAAGGCGAATCATTCACAGAGAAAGTCATCTGCAAAGTGGGTTCATCCACCTTAATCAAAGGTAAAGCTTGGGGTTCGTTCGGGCAAGTAATGGTCTCGCCAATATTAGCATCAGCGAAGCCGGCCACCGCCACAATATTCCCAGCGGAAGCTGACTCCAGGTCGATGCGCTTGAGACCTTCAAACCCCATCAACTTGGAGATCTTGGCCTTGACAATATCCCCAGTTTCCGTGACGATCGCAGCTTGTTGACCTGCTTTAATCGTACCATTGTGAATTCTGCCAATGACAATGCGACCCAGATATTCAGAATAATCCAGAGTCGTCACTTGCAACTGTAGGGGTTGATCCGGGTCACCTACCGGGGGCGAAACGTGATGCAGAATTGACTCAAACAGGGGTTGCATATCCGTGCTTTCGGCATCTAAATCCTCTTTAGCATAACCTTGTATGCCCGAAGCAAACAGATAGGGAAACTCGCATTGGTCGTCATCCGCACCCAATTCTAGGAACAGATCCAGCACTTTATTCACCGCGCCGTGGGGGTCCGCTTGGGGGCGATCGATCTTATTGACAACTACAATGGGGCGCAAACCCTTTTCCAGGGCCTTTTTGAGCACAAAGCGAGTCTGAGGCATCGGGCCTTCATTAGCATCAACAATGAGGATACAGCCATCCACCATACCCAGGACCCGTTCCACCTCACCGCCAAAGTCAGCGTGACCGGGAGTATCGACAATGTTAATTAAGGTATCCTTGTACTTGACAGCGGTGTTTTTTGAGAGTATAGTAATGCCCCGTTCTCGTTCCAAGTCATTGGAGTCCATGACGCAGTCCGGCACATCTTCCCCTTCGCGGAAGATACCAGACTGTTTCAGGAGGGCGTCAACGAGAGTAGTTTTGCCGTGATCGACGTGGGCAATAATGGCTACGTTACGGATAGGAAGAGACATACGCAATTCAAAATTCTTTCTTCAAAATTCAAAATGGGGAAACTCATTGAGCGTAAGGCTTTCAGAGGATCTGCCTATGCAATTTAAATGCACGACAGCTTAGGTACGTGAGTCAGTCTGTCGGCAGACTGGTATTGTGAAACATTTCTTAACGATTATAGCTTACCAGGTGGTGGGCGAGTACAAATGTACCATTCGAGTGCTGGGCCCCAGGATGCTGGGACGATCGGCTAGGATAGAGAGATTACAGGAGTCAAGACAATCACAGGACGTAGGGTGGGCACCGCCCACCACCCGAAGCGCCACGCCCGCGCCAACTCAATAATGTGTAAATCAGTCGGTCCACTTACTTAACATGGTGTATCATTGGAGTGCTGGGCAGCTAGAATAAGTTCATGCAAGCACAACCGAGGGAGATTCGGAGTTACATTACGATAGATGGTAGAGTTCCTTTTGAAGAATGGCTGAATTCCCGGCGCGATTTTACAGCAGTGGTCAAGATAGAGAAAAGACTTGACCGAATTCGCCTTGGCCACCTGGGAAACTATCGGTCAGTGGGAGAAGGAGTCTATGAATTAAGGATTGATTATGGTCCGGGATATCGGGTATACTTCGGACAAATAGGAACAAGGATCGTAATTCTGTTATGTGGCGGGGATAAAAGCAGTCAACAGCAAGATATACGCAAAGCTAAGGAGTATTGGAGAGACTATGAAGAACTTGAAAACGATGACGGTGAAAACCCCTACTGAGTCGTCAGATGCTGTGTCTCCTGGGAGCAAGCTCCGGGAACCCTCCGCTACTCGCACTAACCGGAGGACTCAGCGGAGTAATAGCTACCAAGACTATCTCATAGAAACGCTCAAAGATCGAGTCCACGCTGCTGCTTATCTGACGGTACACTTGGAAGATGAAGACGGAGACGCTGAAGAGGAACTGCTCATGAACGCACTTAGTAATGTCTTCCAGGCCCTGGGGGAACCCAATATGTCACCCGCATCGGCTAAACTGCATCTGGAAAAACTAGATGATTTGCTCTCAAAGTCGGGAAGTGCAGTAATTTACAGTTTAACAGATTGGTTGGCGATCCTGGGTTTAAAACTTACTGTCACTGTGAATCAAGATTTGGGCGATAATGGAGATTGAGATTTTGCCCGATCGCCCTCTAAGCCCTCTGGAACTGACCTCCGGGAGTAATATACCCCACCATATGGGAATATTGGGTCCGACTGTCAAAATTCACCTCTGTCAATTCTCTATCCAAGTGAATAGATGAGCTTTCATCTTTACTCACAAACACCATCATGCAATCATGCAATTTTCTTCGCTCTGGCTCGATCAAATCATTAATGATCAACTCGATAAAATCCTTTTTGCTTGGCAAAGAAGAACGCAGTAACTGAATTTTTACGCCCATTCGATCGCCCTGCGTACCGGTCATAATATACTCCGACGATCTGTCAGGAATTTTAGTGAGATATTGATGGGGTTGATGAATCTTCAACCACTCCAATACCGCTGTTTCTGTTGCAGCGATAGATTCATATAACCTATCCATATAAGCATAGAAAGCATCATCATCATCTCGATTAGCGAGCATGTATGCGCGGAGTTCTTTGCGATTCATTTCCTGAAAGTTAGGTTTCATCATTCGTCTACCAAATCACCTTTTTGATCGATCAAAAACTGAATGTCCTCTCCTGCCTGGATGTATATGTAACCCGTGCGTTCGTCAATCCGCACGATATAAATCGGCACATACATCTTTGTCAAATCATAGCATATAATAAAGCATTTCAATGCCTGGGCTGCTGTAGGAATAATCTTTACCCCCTGACGTTCTTCATCCTTGACTATACAATCCCAAATGGCCCCATGTCAAGCCCCAGGACACCCGATCGCGTAGCGGCTGCGCAGCAGCATCGCCCCTAGGGCCTAAACCGATCGCCGGTGACAAGCAAGCCAAATTTTCCATCGCCCTGTCCTCTGCGTCAAGAAGTTGATAAAATAGAATATAGAAATTTGAAAGGGAGTATTGCAGGTATGGATATGCAAGCGCTCAGAGAGCGTGCCGAGCTTACTCGCACTGAAGTAGCATATAAGCTAGGAGTAAGCGAAACCAGCGTCCGCAACTGGGAAAGGGGCCGGACTGAACCGACAATGACACCGCAAAAATACTTAGAAGCATTGAATTTATTCCAATGTACGCCAGAAGAATTAGCCGCAGCAAGCGAAAAGTCCCTCAACCAAGACCACAAGGGCAAACCCGGAAGGCCCAAACGGATAGTCAAAAATGAAACTGATAAGCGGAAATTATCTGAATCATGACATAAAAATTGCATCGGTACTATTGCAAGTAATTCAGTAGCAAGAGGCGATCGATCTATCAGCCGTTTCGGAGTTCCCCATCGGCAAGGGAACGAGTCCAACTCCAAGTCCGCCAAAAGCCAGTCAATCACCAGTCCCAACATGCTATCAGAAAAATTTACCGAAGCCCTCACCTTTGCCACGGAACTTCACGCTACCCAGAAGCGTAAGGGTTCGGGCGTTCCCTATATTGCTCATTTGTTAGGCACGGCCAGTATTGTTCTAGAATATGGAGCTAACGAAGCTGAGGCGATCGCCGCCTTACTCCACGATGCCATCGAAGATCAAGGGGGTACACCGACTAGAGAAGCAATTCGCCGCCGGTTTGGGGATGCTGTCACGGCCATTGTGGATGGATGCACGGATGCTGACAGCATCCCCAAACCCCCCTGGCGACAGCGCAAAGAAGCTTATATTGCTAGCATTCCCACCGCCTCAGCCTCAGTGCGACTGGTGACAGCAGCAGATAAACTGTACAATGCTAGATCGATACTCAAAGATTATCGGGTATTGGGAGAGGAACTCTGGCAGCGTTTCGCTGGCGGCAAAGCAGGCACCCTCTGGTATTACCGGGCCCTGGTAGAAGCATTGCGCGCAGCAGCATCAACGCCTCTGGTAGAAGAATTAGACCGGGTAGTTACTCAGATAGAACAGCTAGCATCCGATTCCCCAGTTAAGATGTCGTCCATCGTAAACTAAGAATTACACGAGTACCTCAGATTAGAGAAGGATTCACTATTACAATGGCAGAAGCAACAGAGCAAAAGCCCGCTGGCAAAAAAGCCAAGCCACCCGCACTGGAAGACAAGCCCTTTGCTGAGTTTATCGGGGAGCATTACCTGCCCGCCTTAGAGACCAAACTGGCAAGTCAGGGAATTTCTCAATTAGACCTCAAGTTTGTCAAGCAAAAAATTCCCATCATCGGTCTGGAGAAAGAGCCTGAGTGCTGGCAAGTGATTGGCAACTGGGCCGATCGCCAGTTTAGCGTCTACTTCCTCAAAGAAGACATCAAAGGAGAGCGAGCCTTTTCCTACGCCATGGGGGGCAGCAAGCCAGCTGCTCTAGAACCATTCTTAATTGACGAGCGGAAGATTACCCTAGACTTGCTGGTGTTTGGCGTCCTACAGCGGCTCAACGGTCAAAAATGGCTGGCCTTAAATTAACCTTGCAACTCGTGGAATTCGTAAAGGACAATCCCCGTATCCGGGTGATTGCCAATGGTAGCATAGTCAGCCTTGACCATTTCTAGCAAAACGGATTCCACTTCGCTAAAGCCCACCCCCGTTTCCATCACCCCTTGGGTAACGGATAATTTGCCCCCCCGGGCTTCAGCAGCCTTGAGGAGTTTCACCATCAGCTGATCCCGGGTGGGCATTGCTGGGGGAGCTTTAGCCACCACTTGCTGGGCCACTGCCTTTTGCTCGGTAGGTACGCCAGTTGGGGACAAGCCATATTTGGCTCTAAAATTGGCATTGTGCTCTTCGACCATATCAGAAATCAAGAACAAATCCACAAACTGCCCGATGCCCAATAAGCCCCCAGTACAGAGCCACAAGAGACCTGTGGCAAATTTTCGGTTATAAATGCGATGCAGCCCAGAAGCCCCAAACAGGAAGCCGAGCCAAAGTAAATAGCTGGTACTAACTTGATTCATTGCCGTAACTGATAGATTTAGTTCTAATATAAATGTTTATCCGTTACATAAGACTTACCCAAAGCTCCCCACATGTGGACCGCTTTGGAACTTACTTCCTGCAACATCGCTGGTAGTGTCGGCACTGACCAGTCCGCAGGCTAACACCACCTAACTGGCGGCTATCTCCAAATTAATGGAGGCATTCAAGTCTCGATCTATTTCCAGGCCACAGTTGTCACACCGGAAGATTCTTTCTGATAAGGGCTGCTCGTCTTTTTTTGTGTGACATCTAGAACAGGTCTTAGTTGAGGGATACCATTGGTCAACCACAACTAAGGTCGAACCATACAACTCACACTTGTACTCCAACTGCCGTCTGAATTCGTAGAAACCCATGTCACCAATAGCTTTGGCTAGCTTGTGGTTTGCCACCATACCAGACACATTCAAGTCCTCAATTCCTATCCGGCCGTGGTTTTTGGCCAAATATGTCGTGAGTTTGTGTAATGTATCTTTGCGGATGTTAGCTATCTTTCGATGCAGACGAGCTATTTTGACTTGGGCTTTTTTCCAATTTGCCGAGCCGATCTTTCTTCTCCGATTCAGCCATTGTAGTCGCGAGAGTTGTTTTTCATATTTTCGATAGCTTTTAGCGCCATCAAAAACTTCACCGGTCGATAAAACTGCCAGAGTTTTTATGCCTAAATCCACCCCTACTACCGGAGAGGGTTTTGGGTGGTTTACTGGCTCAACTTCCAGTTGAAAGCTGATAAACCAGCGATCGGCAGTTCTGGATCTGGTTACAGACTTCGGCTGAGAACCGACTGGTAGTCTTTCATATGTTCTCAGCCAACCAATCTTAGGGACTTTGATCCCAAAATGGTCAAGTTTAATGGAGCCATCTAAAGTAAAGCTATCACCACGACCTTTTTTCTTAAACCTGGGCGGTTTACTTATCTTTTTGAATGCCCGCCTCCAAGCTTCACGTAGCTGTCTCAAGGCATATTGTGGGGCACACTTGCTGACCTCGTAATACCAGGGATACTCATGTTTTACTAGGGCAACCAACCACTTATGCAGGTCAATTGCTGTTGGAAATTTTATTTTCTCTTCTGGATTGTCCCGATTGTGGTCAAGTATCTGTTTTGTCAGACCCAATCCCCAGTTCCAAGCATGACGGGCTACCCCCGCGTGTTTTGCTAGTAGTGTGCGTTGCTTGTTGTTTAATTTTAGCTCGGTCTTAAAACCTAATAACATACATCCTCCACCGCATTAGCTTATCTTTGCGGATCGTGATATCCTTGATTTAATTTATTTAAGGAAGGGAGCTTAATGCTTCCTTTTTCTTAATTTTTATTATAGCAATCCCTACCTCAGAAACCTATCCGAAATAACACCTAATTTGATTAATCGGGCCAAATATATTGATTCGACACGAGCCCCTTACCCAATTCGGCAACAATGTAAAAAGGTGTCAAACAATTTACTTACAGCTACAAACCCCCCGCCAGTGGTTATCATGTTTAGTGTAGGTGCTGCGCCAGTTTACCCCAACTATCCGACCTATGGGACAATTACGGAATTTACTACTGATTGCTTCGATCGGGGCTTTGACATTGCAGCCCATCTCGACAGTGCTGGCTCAAGCAGATACCAGTATAGAGAGTCCTGCTCCTGAGCCGGCAGATACGATACCGAGTTCTCCCACCACCGATCCAGATGATGAGTCCCCAGATGAAGCCAGGGACATCACGACCGAGGAGGAGACAGCAGCAGAAACCCCCAGTCCCGAAGAACTTCAGCGCCATCAGACCTTAGCTGAAGCCGACAAGCTGTATCGGGAGGGATCTCTTGAGGCAGCGGAACAGCTATATCGGCAAGCAAAACCCCCCTTCGATCGAGAGACTTCGGAAGCTTCTCGACAGTCGCGGCCAAAAATAATCGAAGACCCGGCAGAACTGTCCCCAGCTGGAAAGGTTTACTGGCGGGAGTATCAGGCGGGGTTAGCACGGGGACTGGAAACAAGGATATTCGTGCCCCTCAAACTCCTAGTCGATCGATATCCCGAATTTATCCCCGGCCATCTGCATCTAGCGCAGGCACTCACAGATGAGGGACGTTCTGATGAAGCATTGCAGCTGCTGGAACGGGCGGCCCAACGCTATCCCGATCGACCTGATTTACTCAGAGCTAAAATTGCTGCTCAGGTAGAGGCGGAAAACTGGTTAGATGCTTCCCTGACGGCACGAGAATTTGCTCTCCTAAACCCGGAACATCCCTCAGCGGCAGAGTTTACCCAGTTGGCAGACGAGCATCTGGAACGCTTTAAGTTGCATCTGAGAAGAAGGGTGCGGGGAAATGCGATCGGCAACGCGGTGGTAGGAACCCTGGGTTACGCCCTGATGGGCAACATTTTTGGTCCCCTCTCTGCTTTAGAAACTACCCTGCTATTGCTGCGGGGGGAGTCTGGTGTCGGAGAAAAGCTCGCCAATCGACTTGTCAAACGGCTGCCGATGGTAGAAGATGAAGAAGTGCTCTCCTATGTGGGGGAGATGGGAGAGAAACTGGCTCAACTGACCGGGCGGGATGACTTTGAATATGAATTTTATGTCGTTCTGGATGAAAATCTCAATGCCTTTGCTCTACCGGGCGGGAAAATCTTTGTCAATGCTGGTGCGATCGTCCAAACCAAGTCGGAAGCGGAATTAGCAGGATTACTAGCTCACGAACTTTCCCATACCGTCCTTTCCCACGGATTTCAATTAGTCACCAAGGGCAGCCTCACCTCTAATGTAGTTCAGTATATCCCCTATGCCGGGGGCATCGCCTCTCGTCTGTTAGTATTCAGCTACAGTCGGGATATGGAACGACAAGCAGATCTAGTGGGGACTCGCATCCTCGCTTCTTCGGACTATGCCGCCGATGGGATGCGAAATCTGATGGTAACTCTAGACAATCAAGATCGACCATCTCCTCCCGCTTGGCTTTCTACTCACCCGGACACCTCAGCAAGGGTAGAATATCTGGAAGCGGTGATTATCAGCAATGGCTACAACCGCTATGCTTATGAAGGGGTGGAACGACATGCCCAGATCCAAGCAAGGGTGAAGCAGCTGTTAGAGGAGCAAAAGGAACAAGAAGAGGAAGCAGACGTTGAGCAAGAAACTCAGCCCTCAGAGGAAGAGCAAGAACATGAAGTTGAGTCTTGAGAGTTAGTTATTGCGCTTTAGTGCTCAAACCATTTGTCGTTAAAGACACAGAATTCCATTTTGTTACAAAAATTAATGTTGTGTTGCAAATATTAACGAAAATCGGGGCAGGCACTACAGGAAAACTCTGGTAGACTGAAGGAGTTGCGATCTTGTTGCCCAAAAACTTACACATCTCTCATATTTGGGGGAAGTATCAGTAAGAGAAAGCTATTTAGCGGTATAAAAAAATGTCATGTTTCCGTATAATATAGCAGATCGGGCGCTCGTCTTACTTGAGATCGGCTCCAGAGCGCAAGTCCACTTGCTTTTTGCGAGGCAAGTCCACTAAGCTGGCTGCGACAGCCTGACCTGTCGAAAGATGCGGATGTTATACTTGCACCTATCTAGCTGTTAGATTTGTGAGGGTTAAACGCAGCACGTGCAAACACAGCAGCAACAACGATAATAATAGGAGTAGACACGCTTATGGTACAAGCAGCTGAAAAACCAGCCTTTCAAGAGTTGCGACCTGGGATTAAAGCCCCAGCTAAGGAAACGATCCTGACGCCTCGGTTCTACACTACCGACTTCGACGAGATGGAGAAAATGGATCTCTCGGTGAACGAGGCGGAGCTCAAAGCCATATTAGAGGAGTTCCGGGCTGATTACAATCGCCATCACTTCGTCCGGGATGCGGAGTTCGAGCAATCCTGGGACCATCTGGATGAGGAGACTCGCCGGTTGTTTGTGGAGTTTCTGGAGCGTTCCTGCACGGCGGAGTTCTCTGGTTTCCTACTCTATAAGGAACTGGGACGCCGGATCAAGAAGAAAAATCCGTTGCTGGCGGAATGCTTTACTCTGATGTCCCGGGATGAGGCCCGTCACGCGGGTTTCCTGAATAAGGCGATGTCAGATTTCAATCTGGCCCTGGATTTGGGATTCCTCACGAAGAATCATCAGTATACGTTCTTTAAGCCCAAGTTTATTTTCTACGCTACTTACCTGTCCGAGAAGATCGGCTATTGGCGGTATATCAAGATTTATCGCCACCTGGAAGCTCATCCAGAAGACCGCATTTATCCGATTTTCCGGTTCTTTGAGAATTGGTGTCAGGATGAAAACCGCCACGGTGACTTCTTTGATGCGGTGATGCGGACCCAACCCCAGATCTTAAATGATTGGAAGGCGCGGCTGTGGTCTCGGTTCTTCCTGCTGTCGGTGTTCGCGACGATGTATCTCAATGACGTGCAGCGATCGGGCTTCTATGCCTCGATCGGGCTGAATGCGCGAGAATATGATAAGGAAGTCATTGAGAAGACTAATGAGACGGCGGGGCGGGTGTTCCCCATTATCCTGGATGTGAAGAATCCCGAATTCTATCGCCGCTTGGAAGTTTGCGTCAAGACGAATGAGAAACTGACGGCAATTGTGAAATCCAAGACTCCCAAGTTCCTGCAATTGATTCAGAAGCTACCTCATTACATCTCTAATGGCTGGCAGTTCCTGCGCCTGTATTTGATGAAGCCGATTAATGTTGCTAATCTAGAAGGTACGGTGCGCTAATTTATTCTCCATCGGAACCATTCACACTCCCCAACACCCACATCCCCACCCTCAAGGGTGGGGCTACAGGAACGAAGCAATTGTCTAAGCGAGCGCAGCGCGGCAACCGCCTGCGCGGGCTAGTTACGCCCCCACATCCCCACCCTCAAGGGTGGGGCTACAGGAACGAAGCCCGCCTGCGCGGGCTACCGATATTAGTGACGATTCTGAGTATAATTCTGGCAGCAGCCCCAGCTTGGTGTCAACCTCTGCCGCCGTCTGAGTTAGACTTAAGTCCGGAAATAATCGAGTCCAGTCCTGTTTTACAGCGTTGGCAGCGTCAGGTGCCTTCTGTCTGGTCGGACATTAAACATGACCCCAGTTTTCCTACGCGCCTGCGCCTGGGTTATTCTCTGTTTCCCGACTCTGATGCTGCGGGATTTCATTTTGGCCTGGAGGATCTGTTTGTCGGACGCACTGGGTTAACTATTAGTGCAGATTATTATGGCACGGGCGATCGGCCCGCGGACGGTCCGAAAAATCGCACTTCCTACGGTGGGGACTTACGTTACTACCTGCGTCCTTTAGGGAGTTACATCAATATCGCACCTGTGGTAGGATATCGCTATCTGGAAACTGATGGTGATGTCAGGGATGGGATTAATCTCGGTTTGCGTTTATTGTTAGTTCCCTCTCGGGGTGGCGGTGCGGATATTGCTTTAACTCAAACTTTTGTCTCTCCCGGTGGCAGTGCCGAGGTAGGGATAACAACCTTGTCTTTTGGCTATGCCCTTACCCCCCATTTGCGCTTATCTACAGATATCCAGCAGCAAAATACCCCGGACAACAAAGATAGTCGCTTCGGCATACTTTTGGAGTGGATGCCTTAAGTAGTTCGTAGTTCGTAGTTCGTAGTTCGTAGTTATGATCCGCCCGTCACGTAATCATGCGGGTTTGAGGTTTTTCGATCTCGACGGTCTCGGAGTTTGAGTAGCTGTCGAACTGACGTTCGTCACCCTCGTAATTGTCAATTCGCCATTGTCAATTTGCCATTGTCAATTGTCCCGTCGCCATTGTCAATTTGCCATTGTCCATTCGCAATTAGCGATCGCCTACGGGCCGTACAATCTAACATACCGCGGATGGTTTTAGAGATCGCCCCTGCGAGGGCAGGGGGGACGGCGTTACCAAGCTGTCGGGCGATCGCGGTTTTGCTGCCCATAAAGCGAAAGTCATCTGGGAACCCCATCAATCTTGCGGCCTCCCGGTGGGTAATGGGTCGATGTTTTTCCGGATGGAGATAGCGTCCTTTTTCTGGCTTAAAGAATTCAGTTCTAATAGTTACTGAAGGTCTATCCCACCATAAGCGACCGAAGAGATCTGTTCCCTGATAAGTTGGGTTCACCCAGCAAGGCGGACTCAATTCTGGGGCATTTTTGATCAGGTCAAAACGGTTGCCTCCTGGGGGCACGGCTTGGTAACGTGCTAAACTTTTCTCCGTGGGCCTGCGTGCAAAATGTAAATCTAGAGGTGGGTCAACTGGGCGGATATTTGTTCCTTCTGGATCTGGTAAATCACCAATTGCGTCCCGTAAAGTCAGCCACCTATTCTCATGGGTAGGTTGGGGTGGGAATTTAGGCGATCGGATATTTTGCTGCCAACCGATAATCACTGCCCGTTTGCGAGTTTGCGGTACGCCATAATTGGCAGAATTGAGCACCCCCGCAATGATATTAAATCCTAATGAAGCTGCACAATCGGAGATTTGCTGAAACTCATCCGATCGTAAAATATCTGGCACGTTTTCGATCACAAACACCAATGCCTGGGAAGCTTTTACCACCTGCATGAAGGGTTGCCAGAGAGTCCGACGGCGATCGCCTGCTCGCTTTCTGTTCAGTCTACTGAAACCCTGACATGGGATCCCGCCAATAATTACATCTGCTTTGGGAATTTCTGGTTTTTCAGCTAGCCATTCTTCTAGATCGGCCATTACCGCATTTTTGCCATCAAGATTAGCCTTATAAGTTGCTATAGCAGCTCGATTATTGTCTATAGCCAGAATACTCTTAAATCCACCGCCAAATCGCGGATCTGTAAATCCTAGGGTCATCCCCCCTGCCCCTGAGAACAGGTCAATCAGGCGATATTTAATGATTTCGGGTTCTCTGAATATACTATAATCTAGTTGCAAATCTGCTATGTTCATCCTTGCTTGTTCGTCACTGATTGTTCTACAGAGTCTCTTACCAGGCTCTGCTTGCGAACGTTATCATCATAATTTTATAACATACAACCTAAGTTGGCAACCCTAATCAAACTTGCAATAGTTAGTGGTTAGTAGTTAGTAGTTAGGGGTGCATCTCACTTTTGCACGGGCGAAGCATTCGGGCAATAAATGATGACAGAAGATGACAAATTTTCGGCCCGAATGCTAGCTGCTGCGCAGCCGCTGCGCTTTTACGCAGTGCGCGTAGCGCTACGCCCCTACAGATGGATATGCTTGCGGTCCAGATGCACCCGTAGTTAGCGAACAACTGACAACTATCTACTATTCTCAATTTGTTCTAGCTTTGTCCCACAATGTTTGCAGAATTTCGCATCAGCATCATGAAAATACAAGCCGCACCCGGGACAAGGCATTTCTATGTGATTAGCAGTTTTGACTAAGTGTTTGATCAAATCTCCTACCTGCCAGGGGATCAGGGCAATTCCTGTTACAATCATAAATAATGTCATCCAGCGCCCCCCTTCTGATACGGGGGTAATATCACCAAATCCTACCGTTGTCATGGTGACGATCGAGAAATAAACGGCATCGAAGAATGTCCGGAAAGCTTCTGAATTTACCGCATGTTCTACTTGATAAATTAACCCCGAGTAGATAAAGATAATTGCGAACAAGGTAAAGAGGATCCTTGCTAAAATTACACCATCTTCTTGATTGATGATGCCCAACCAAGTTTTGCTAGTAATAAATCGCATTAGATGCAAGATGCGTAACCAGCGAAAGATGAGTATGAAGCTAACATCTATTACTCCCAAGAAAAAGGGCAGAATGACGACTAAATCGATTAAAGAATAGATTGATAACAAATACTTGACTTTCTGTTCTGCGCACCAGAGTCGGAGTAGATATTCGACGGCAAAGCAGATGATAATCAAAGTATTGATAGCTTTCAGGGTCAGCAGCAATTCTGGTGGAATTCTGTAAGTTTCTATTACAAAAATTACTGAAGATAATAAAACTAATCCAGTAATTATTAAGTTCACGACCCTTCCTGCTGGAGTTTCTACTGCTAGGTAAAAAGCTACCTTTTCTCGCAGTGACATGGGTTGCTGAAGTCCGGTTTCAGGATACATAATTTTAATTTGTCTCATTACAGGTTATTATTGTCTAAAAAAATCCCAGCTTTATTAGTCTGGGATTTTTAAATCGAATCCATATTGTGCGATCGTCTGATATTACTTGACCAGAGTCAGTTCCCGATCGGCAGTTTCTGTAGCTGGGGTTTCTTCAGTAACAGTTACCTCGGTCAGGACTGTCTCTACTACATACTCGGAAGCAGTTTCAGCATTGGCCTCGGGAACCTCGGCGATGTCGGTGGGATCCTGACGGCGCCGACTGGTGATGCCAACGGCACCCAAACCAGCAACGGTGGCAACTCCGGCAGCTGCGATCGCGGCCCATTTGCCAGACTTCCAGTCCTTCACATTGAAAGTGGTCGATGAGGTTTGACTTGCCCCTTCAACGGAAGTCTGCTTCATTTTGCTAAACATGCAAGCTTCAGCGGGATTGACAGCAGCCAGCAGGGCCCCACTGGCGATCGCGGCGGCTGCTAAGATCGAGGTCAGAGATGATTGCTTTGAGATCGTGGTCATGTTTAAGGATGATTGCTTAAAGGACATGCTCCCTCACGGGGGGAGCGGTTTAGTGATACAACATTACAGAAATTAAAACACATTCTCGATCGAAATGCAAGGCGAAATGCAAGGATGGGGGAGAATTTACTCTTACTCCAGTGCCAATTCGGCCATCACCGGGAAGTGATCGGAAGGCCAAATCCCTTGCCACTGCCCGGTTTCCACCTGCGCTGCTTGCAACTGAGTCCACAGCAGCGAAACCCTTGCCAGTAAAATCGTGGTAGGTCTGCTGACTTTCCCATTCCACCCCAGCAAGGGCGTCTAGCAGTGTTCTGCCGTTTAAGAGGCGATCGCCCCCGACACTCTGATATTCTGGCAGCAGGCGGTGCCTATCTAGCAGCTGGTGGGCCTGGCCTTCCTGGGTGCCGATGAGATCGGGTTCTGCTTGCAAGACTACTGCATCCCGTCGCACTGTCCAGGCATCCCCGATCGGGCTTATCATACCGCAGGTTAAAGCTGATGATTTTTAGTTTCATATTTTGTCAATTGTTATAGCATTTCTCTGATTAGTGTAATATGATGTTGGAGATTGCTTCGGGGGGGGGAATTCAATGGGATCATAACTTAATCGCTACTTTCCCCCCCCTCGCAATGACAAATAGGCACACCCAAACTATACCACATCAATTTTATAAGTGCTATAATTGCCAATTGTTAATTGACAGAAAATCATTCTGTTTGCTGCTTTTTGACAAACAAAGTGCGATAAACAGGTTTGCCACCTGCCAGAGTAGCAATTTCCCGTTCCGTGGGGACTGGTAGAGGGTTTTCTGCTAGCCAGTTGTCCATCTCTTTTTCCTCAAAGTCAGGATGTGCGGAAAAGCGATCGCGCATTATCCCGGCCACAAACTCCAGATCTGACTGTAGGAAGACCTCTCCTCCCATAGCCAGGTGTGGGGCCAAATCAGCTACCAACTCTGGCTGGATCATCCGGCGTTTCCTGTGGCGATTTTTGAACCAGGGGTCGGGAAATTGGATCGTCACCCGCTGCAACACCCCAGTTGGCAAAGAACTCAGCAGCGGTTGCAACGAGTTATTCACATTCACAAACAGGTAATGGAGATTGGTTAAACCCAACTGCGATCGCAACTCATTTGCTTCCGACACTAGGGGTTTGCGGATTTCCAAGCCCAGAAAGTTCCAATCCGGTTGCAGTTGAGCCATCTTCAGTAAAAACCGCCCCCTAGCACAGCCAATATCCAACAGCAGGGGTTTATACCGATCGGCATAAATCTGAGGCCAGTCGGGAGGACTGATTGCGGTCTGATATTTTTCGCATAGTGGGTTGACATGTTGGCGGACTCGCACTCGTACCAAGATTCATTCCTCCATAATTTAATTTTTCCTTTAGGATCGAAGTATAAGTGCCTTAGTTACTGTCAGCATCAAGGGAATCGGCATATGAGACTAAATTTTCGCTTCGCTGTTGTCAGCGATCTACATATCGCACTCCCCCATACCATCTGGGACCATCCTCACCGATTTCATCTAGTGGAGGTGTCTATCCCCGCCTTAGAGATCATCTTAGAACATCTGGGACAGTTGGATCTAGATTTTCTGCTGTTACCGGGAGACTTGACCCAGCATGGGGAACCGGATAACCATGCTTGGTTGCAACAGCGTTTAGCCCAGCTGCCTTATCCAGTTTACGTCGTGCCTGGCAATCATGACGTGCCCCTGCCCCAGTCTAACGGACATTCGATCGGGCTTAATGATTTTCCCCATTATTACGGTAAATGCGGCTATGAAAACCCCGATCGCCTTTATTATAGCTGTGGAATTATGCCCGGGGTGCGGCTCATTGGGCTCAATTCTAACATATTTGACGCCGATGGTCAGCAGTTAGGATGTATGGATGAAGCCCAGTTGACTTGGTTGGAGGGGGTTTTGGCATCAGCTAGAGAAGAATTGGTAATGGTGATGATCCATCATAATGTTATCGAGCATTTGCCTCGTCAATCTAGCCATCAGTTGGGGCGTCGCTATATGTTGGATAATGCACCCGTACTATTGCAGATGCTGCGGGATGCTGGGGTGCAGCTAATCTTTACTGGACATTTGCACGTTCAGGATATTGCCTGCGATCGGGGCATCTATGAGATTACCACGGGTTCTCTGGTCAGCTATCCTCATCCCTACCGCATCTTACATTTCCAGATGGATAGCAAAGGTAGAAAGCAGTTGTCCGTAGAGTCACATCGGATAGAAGCAGTACCCGGTTGGCCAACTCTGGCCGAAACTTCCCGAGAATGGATCGGGTCCCGTTCCCATCCCTTCATGCTGAAACTCCTGACCCAGCCACCTGCGAGTTTACCAGAAAAGCAGGCTTGCGAATTAGTCAGCAGCCTGCGCTATTTCTGGGCAGATATTGCTTATGGCGATGCTATGTTTAATTTCCCCCATTTTCCCCCAGCTACCCGCAAATACTTCGAGAGTTTTAGCGCCATGGGCCCGGATGGCACTCCCCAGGCGATCGACAATTATGCAACACTTTTACTCTAAACTGATGCACCCGTGGTCATTTATTCGTTATGAGTATTGTTTGCGGCTTAATATACAGGCGAACTTACAATTTGGTTGGGGTTAGCTTATTCCATTAGATTATCGGGTTTGTCGGGTTGAATATTGGCCTGCTATAATTAAGAGTCAGGATATCCTTAATCAACCCTCGACAAGCACGATCGTTCCGTCATCAACTTCATGTACCGGTGCGGGGAGTCCGCACCCCTGGGTCCACCGGTTGTGCGATCCAGCGCTCCCCGAGCGATCGGGAGACAGGCCCCCGGCGGGGTAACGAGACAAAACGAGATACCAGACAAAGGAGGCAGATCCTCAGGGGGCCAGTTCCCTGGATCTGCCAGGGAACGAGATATTTAAAATGCGGCATATGATATTTGATATGGGCCATATGATATTTGATATGCGGCATATGATATTTAAAATGCGGCATATGATATTTAAAATGCGGCATATGATATTTGATATGCGGCATATGATATTTGATATGCGGCATATGATATTTGATATGCCGCATATGATATTTATATGGCCCATATGATATTTGATATGCGGCATATGATATTTGATATGCCGCATATCAAATTTAATTTGCGACTGGTGGGAACGTGAGAAGCTTGTGGGGGCTTGTCCGGTGGCGTTCCGGGTTCCGTGGGAGGCCCGGAAACGAGAATATATGGGTTCATTTTCGGATGGGAGCGCATGTGGCCGGTGTACGGCAACAGAGAATTGGCAGATGCCCAGAGTTAATTGTTGAATGTGGTCGGTGTACGGCAACAGAGAATTGGCAGCTGCCCAGAGTTAATTGTTGAATGTGGCCAGTGTACGGCAACAGAGAATGGGTGTGGTCAAAAGTAGTTGCTCCGGGATCCCCCCCAAACCCCCCCCTTCCACGGCCCTTCGGCTCACGCTCAGGGACTGCATCAAAAAAAATTCGGGAATGATGATGATGTTACTCTCGCGCCCGCCCCGGCCTCAGGCGATCGGGGGTTGTGGGGCGATCGTCGGTGGAATTGGGGCATAATATATTAAACATTTTTAACAGTATCGGTAGGTGTACGGCATCGATAACATTGGGTTCCCAACCAAAAGATATATAACGCCGTACACCGGTTGTGCGAGGGGCGATCGTCTCTGGGGGCGATCGGGCATGGGGCCGGGGCACGGCGATAATAATATTGTCATTATTAGCGAAAGATTTCGGATGCCGTGCCCCTACAGAAATTGACGAACAATGGGGCGAGCGTCGGTGGGATTGGGGTACAATATGTTAAACATTTTTAACAGCATTGGTAGCTGTACGGCATCGATAACATTGGGTTCGCAACCGAAAATTATATAACGCCGTACACCGGTTGTGCGATGGGCGATCTCTTCTGGGGGCGATCGGGCGGCGAGTTGAGACCAAGAGGGGGTGCGATGGAAACATGTGCGATCGCCTCTACAGGAATAGATCATGTATAATGGATAATTATCGTCGGTAATAAATCATGAAAAACGCACTTGACATTGCTAGTTACTTCCTGCGCCGTGTAGACAGAGAGGCGGGGGATACCATTTCTCCCCTCAAGCTGCAAAAGTTGGTATATTACGCTCAAGCATGGAGTTTAGTATTGAGAAATAAACCTCTGTTTGAACAAGATATTGAAGCCTGGGTTTCTGGTCCAGTTGTGCGGGATGTATGGGATGAATATCTGGCTTATAAATATAGAGATATTCCCGCACCAGCAGATTTAGATATAGAATTGGCATCCGATGAAATAGATGTGCTAGAAGAAGTATGGAATGTTTATGGAGAATTGAGTGCTAAACGCCTTCAGGATCTGACAAAATCCGAAACCCCTTGGCTCAACGCTCGCCAAGGTTTGGAACCGGCGCAAAAATCAACGAATGTCATATCTCATGACGACATGAAGTCCTACTATGGGGAGTTTGTGGAAGCTTAGGTGAGTAAAAAGCAGAAGATAAAAAAGCCCGCTCAGCAGAAAACAGTCAGGCAGATATCTGAGAAGGCGGTCGCCAAATTAACTGGTAGTACCGATGAGGAACATCCTAGCTTAACAGACTCAATTAGGGTGGGCGGTGCCCAGCGGACATTTATTCATAATTATTCTGAAGGAAATCTAAAATATATTGCCAGAGGTGAAAAAAAAGGATACAGTCAAATTAGAGAGCAGCAGAGGTACGCAGATGAGACAAAGAAGAAAATCATTCATCCAGAGAAAGGCAAAATTAAGGCATTGGTTCGGGCGCTGGCAGTTGCGCCTGTTCCTGGGGTTGCTTCTACTCTGCTTGACGGTACGCGCCCTCCCCTATATCGCCCCTATCCATAGCAGCGATATCGAACAAAATCAACAGGCGATCGAGTTTACGGACCGCAACGGACTTGCTTTGGGAACTATTCTCACTCGCAACCAGGAAAATACCGCAGTGGTGAGTCTCTCCCAAGTATCGGATTATTTTATCGACGCGATTATCGCTGCTGAAGATCAGCGCTATTATCAACATGGGGCCCTGGATATGCAGGCGATCGCCCGTTCTTTGTTAGAAGCGATGCAAGCAAAGCAGATCGTCAGCGGTGCATCGACAATTACCATGCAATTGGCACGGATGCTAGACCCCAGTCCCCGCACCATCCCTAATAAAATTCGGGAAGTTTGGCTGTCCTGGCGCTTAACTGCTGGCATGAGTAAAGCGGAAATTCTGGAAGCTTACATTAATAGATTGCCAATGGGTGGTAATATCTATGGAGTAGAAGCAGCGGCCCGGACTTATTTCGGCATTCCCGCAGCAGACCTGAATTTGGCCCAAGCAACTCTCCTGGCAGCTATTCCTAACGATCCTACGGACCTCAATCCTTATAGTAATTGGCAAGGGTTGAAGCAACGACAAGCTTACGCGATCGATCGCCTGGTAGCAGACGAGTACATTACCCGCACGGAAGGCGATCGGGCCTTGGCAGAAAAGATTTCTTTGCAACCGCGCGACAAAGGAATTATCGCCGCCCCCCATTTTCTGTTCTTTGTCGCCCAGCAACTCCATCAGCAGCATCCTGCTGTAGTGAAAACAACCATCGATCGCCCCTTGCAGCAGTTTGTGGAAGCGCAAGTGCAGCAAGTAATTGACGATCTGGAAGCCAATAACGTTGGCAATGCCGCTGCCTTAGTCATAGATAATCAGACTGGGGAAATTTTAGCCTATGTTGGTTCGGCAGATTACAATGATACTGGCAAGTTAGGTCGCAATGATGGGGTGCAAGCTTTGCGACAACCGGGCAGTACCCTCAAACCTTTTCTCTACGAGTTTGCCTTAGAAAAACGTCTCATTCATCCCAATACGATCTTGGCAGACGTACCCACCCATTATCCCATTCCCGGTGCCAAACTCTACAGTCCTTTAGATTACAGCGAAACCTTTCACGGACCGGTACGAGTGCGCCTCGCCTTGGCCAATTCTTTGAATATTCCCGCAGTCCGCGTCTTGGAAAAAGTGGGAGTAGAAAATTTCCTTACCCGCCTGCATCAGCTAGGATTTTCACATCTGGACGAGTCTCCAGAATATTATGGTTTGGGGTTGGCCCTCGGTAGCGGCGAAGTCAGTCTCTGGGAGTTGGCCCGCGCCTACCTTACCCTCGCCCGAACAGGAGATGCGATCGGGTTATCTGTTACCCCTATAGAAACCTCTGAGAAGCAAGAGATTGATGCTTCACCTAGGGGCCGATCGACAATGGCATTAATTGCAGATATGTTGAGTGACCCCCACGCCCGGGCGATCGAATTTGGCGTAGACTCGGTATTGAACTTGCCCTTCCCCGCAGCAGTGAAAACCGGGACATCTTCTAATTATCGGGATACCTGGACCGTAGGGTTTACTCAAGACTATACCGTGGCAACTTGGGTCGGGAATTTTAATGGCGATCGCATGGAAGAGGTATCTGGAGTCACGGGTGCAGCACCACTTTGGCGGCGGATTATGCTACACTTACATGAAACTTCCGAACCGCCAGCATTTCCCCCACCCGAACATCTCGTAACTCGACCGATCTGCGCCCTTTCCGGGTTGCGACCGACTCCCGCCTGTCCTGCTGTCGTGCGAGAATATTTCTATCCTGAAGACTTGGCCGAGTACGATCGCCATCTCGACAGTTTCTATCAGCTAGTATCTTCCGAAAGTGGCGATCGCGAATATCGGATCGACTTGCCTCCAGAATACGACGAATGGGTCGCCATGCAGCAGGCCCCCGCTTTATTTGCCAGGGACTTAAAAATTGTCTCCCCTCGGAATGGAGATGTTTTCTTGCTAGAACCTGCGTCCCGGGTCGAGTTCAAACTTGCTGGCCTAGAGGATGAAGCTGTAGAATGGTGGTTAAACGGGAAAAAACTTGCCAGGGGACCGGAACATCATTTATTCTGGTCATTGCAACCCGGTAACTGGACCTTGCAAGTGAAAGCTGGAGAAAAAAGCGATCGGGTGAATTTTGAGGTCCTGTTGGCCGAACATCGACCCACACCCCGGGGCTTTTCGATCGGCAATTAGATCCCGGAATGCCAGAATTAAGAAACCCGGTTTTTCGGGAAAACCGGGTTTCTGGGTACCGAGGCGATCGGCAATTTTATCAGCGTACAGTCGTAGGTTGGGTTTCGTGCGGAAACCCAACCCGCGATATGTTGTTGGCGCTGGACTTGTTGGGTAACTTTCGACAACCCAACCTACGAATGTCTTTATCAACTACGAACCTCGGCAAACCCTATCGAGTAAATATTGATAACTCATCCGTCAGCACTCAAGCAAATATCATCAAGTGGTGGTAGGCATCCATCCACATCTGGGAACGAATCCGGAACATCTTTTAGAGTTTTGAGCAAAGCGAGGAGAGAGGTGGTGGGTACGGGTTCAATAATTAAACGATCGCCCTCTTTCCGGAAAGTCACTTCTGTATTCGGTAAGCTAAACTCCGAGGGGATTGTCAATACTTGATTGTGACCGTTCTTGCCTAAATAAACATGGTAGGACTCGTGCATTTTTTCCTCTTCTAACCAAAACTTACCTTCCATAGCTTCACCTTCTTAATTTTTAGGAGAATGGGCAAATGCTAAAGCGTTTACTACGAACCCTGGATCTTCGATCGCACTTTTTCTATCTGCTCCATAAAATATTCTGAATCGACTTTCAACTCGGAAGCTAACCCTAATCCATCATTAAATGCTTCTAATGCTTCCTCATATTCTTCTTGACTTACATGAATCTGACCGATCAACTCGTAGGTCTTCATCTTACCATACATGTCATAGGATCGATCGTGTACATACAGTAACTGCTGATAAACCACTAAGGCAAACTCGGCCCGATCGGTCTCTCGATACAGTTCCCCCAACCTTGATAAGGCTATCCCAGCATCGCTAAACTGCTGTAAAGATGCTGCTAACTCGTAAGCGGCTCGATAATATTCAGCAGCAGCTTCTATTTTTCCCGTAGCTACATGGTCAGCACCGATGCTGATTTGCAATTCCGGAATCTCTGTTAAATTATCCCCTTCCAGGTATAATTCCACTAGCTGGTTTTTCACGCCGATCGCCCGATCGGGCATTTCCCCTCGATCGTAAATGTATGCTAGTTCCCGTCCATATATTACCTGACTGGCGCGATCGCCCTCGGACACCGCTAAGGCCAGCAACTCTTGATATGCTGTTGCTGCTTCGGCGTAATCAAACCAACTCAGATGCAATTGACCGATCCTATTTAAGATCTCCGCGATTTTTTCCCTATCCGACGATTCCCTAGTATCGGCGATGATTTCTTTATAAACTGCAAGGGCTAAATCATGCGATCGCATCTGTTCGTAAGCGGACCCCAGAGATCGCAATAGCACCATATCCTGGGATGATGAAGCTTGTTCCCGCAGCGACTGCAACCGCCCCTTAATTACTGATAACTCCTCCGACCGATTTTCCCCCCAGGCGATCGCCCCCACTCTCCCCAAAGCTTCCACTTCCGCCATCGGCCCCAAACTCCGTCGCAGTCGTAACTCTCGATACCAAATTGCAAACGCTTTGGTGGTATCACCTTCGTCTAGCTGCCTCATGGCCCGATCGTGTAACCCGTCCAATTGGGCCAGGAAATCCTGCTGTTCTCTGGGAGACATCGGTTCTTGAGGCAGCAGCGGATCGGGTTCAGTCATCTCCAACGGACTGGGAGGCAAGCGATCGCCCTTCTTGGCCCACACCCCTGGAGATCCGGCAAAAGTCATTACTAACAACAAAGTCAAGGCCAGCAGTTTTTGTCCTTTCATTTGCCAATTACCCATACGCTCTTTGCTTAACTGTGTCATAATAGAAGCATTTTGAATAGCAAAAGCGAGGCACAGGTGAAAATTGCAGTCGTTGGCAGCGGAGGTCGAGAACATGCCATTACCAGAACTTTATTGCGATCGCCCCAGGTGGAACGAGTCTTCTGCATACCGGGCAATGGCGGCACGGCCACTACGGACCGCTGTCAGAACCTAGCTTTGGGGGTCGATGACTTCCCCGGCATCGGACAATTTTGCTCCGATAATCAGATATCCCTGGTAGTAGTCGGTCCGGAATTGCCTCTATCCCAGGGTATTACAGACTACCTACAACAGCAACAAATTCCTGTTTTCGGTCCCACCCAGGCCGGGGCTCAAATTGAGTCCAGTAAAGCTTGGGCAAAAGCATTGATGGCAACAGCGGAGATCCCGACGGCCTTCGCTTCTGTATTTACAGATGCTAACACGGCGAAAGCCTACGTGCAAACAGGAAAACTCCCGATCGTCATTAAAGCAGATGGCTTGGCCGCTGGTAAGGGCGTTACCGTTGCTACTACTTTAGCAGAGGCAGAAGCCGCGATCGATGCTGCCATGACAGGTAAATTTGGGGCGGCGGGTTCGAGACTTCTAATTGAAGAATGTTTATATGGTCAAGAAGTCTCCATTCTCGCTTTAACTGACGGTCAAGCAATTATACCCCTATTGAGCGCCCAAGACCACAAGCGTATTGGCGAAGGAGATACGGGCCCTAATACTGGCGGTATGGGTGCCTATGCCCCCGCTCCCATTATTACCCCAAACCTGATGCAACGCATTCACAAAGAAATTCTTTCCCCTGCCGTGCAGGCAATGGCCGATCGGGGTATAGTTTACCGAGGCGTTCTCTATGCTGGTTTGATGATTACTCCCTCCGGGGATCCCAAGGTAATCGAATTTAACTGTCGTTTTGGCGATCCCGAAATTCAAGCTATTCTCCCCCTCCTGGAAACTCCTTTAGCAGAAATACTCTACGCTACCGCAACTGGACGCTTGGCAAAAATAGGCCCGATAGCCTGGAAGGAGGAAGTATCTGCCTGCGTCGTCCTGGCAGCTAATGGTTATCCCGAAAGCTACGAGAAAGGTAAAGTAATTACAGGGATCGATCGGGCGGAAGCATCGGGTGCAATTGTCTTCCAAGCGGGCAGCAAACTGCAAGGAGAACAACTACTCACCAATGGCGGTCGCGTCCTCAACATTGTAGCAACGGACTCCACCTTTGAGCAAGCATTTGCCCGCGCATATGCTGCCGTAGACTGCATCGAATTTGCCGGTATGTACTGCCGACGCGATATCGGTCACCGCGTGATTAAACCATGACTGCCGTGATGTCTTCATCATATCACCCAACTAACAACTAACAACTAACAACGGGTGCATCTCAATGCATGGGCGTTAGCGCAGCGGCTGCTGCGCAGCCGCTACGCTAACGCCCCTACATATATATTCGCTTGCGGTCCAGATGCACCCACTGACAACTGACCACTAACAACTGACCACTAACAACTGACCACTAACAGATATGAGCGCCTTACTAAAGAAGATTAGAGAAATTCTAGCAAACTGGTGGTCGGAGTTTACCCTCCAAACCAGATTGATGGCAGCCGCAACCTTGGCAGTAAGTTTAATTATGAGCGGTTTGACCTTCTGGGCAGTGAATAGCATTCAACTGGATGCCCGCCTCAGCGATACCCGCTTCGGTCGCGACCTGGGTCTACTTTTAGTTTCTAATGTAGCACCCTTCGTCGCCGAAGATAATCTTACAGAATTAGCTCGCTTTTCCCAACGCTTCTATGACACTACTGATAATATTCGCTATATGCTGTACGCCGATGTAGAGGGCAATATTTTCTTCGGAATACCTTTTTGGGAGTCGGAAGTGCATAGTTCCCTGACCATTCGGCGACGAATGCAATTACCGATAGATTTCAGTCAGAATGGCCAGTTTCCCTTCGTCCGACAGCATCAGACCCCCTCCGGACAAGTCACCGATGTCTTCGTTCCGATTATACATTCAGATCGATATTTGGGAGTCTTGGCCTTGGGCATTAATCCTAACCCGACTGCGGCCACCTCTTCCAATCTGACTCGGGATGTGACGATCGCGGTGTTTGTCTCGATCTGGGTAATGGTAATCCTGGGTGGAGTATTTAATGCCTTGACGATCACCAAACCCATTAAAGAATTGCTAGTAGGGGTGAAAAACATTGCTGCTGGGAATTTCAAGCAGCGAGTCGATCTCCCCTTGAGTGGAGAACTGGGAGAATTAATCGGTGGTTTCAACGAAATGGCGGAACGACTAGAACGCTATGAAGAACAAAATATTGAAGAACTGACCGCTGAAAAAGTCAAGCTGGAAACCCTAGTATCCACGATCGCTGACGGTGCGGTGTTGCTAGATCCCGATTTACGGGTGATGCTAGTGAACCCCACGGCACAACGTATTTTTGGCTGGGAAGATAAATCCGTGCTAGGCTCTCAGGTACTGGATAAACTGCCCCCCCTCGTGCAGGTGAAACTGATGCGACCCCTGCATGAAATTGCCGCTGGGCTTATGCCCACAGCAACTAAGGATGGTGCCGAATTTCGCATCACTCTTACCGAACCGGTAAACCGGACCATCCGGATTGTACTGACAACTTTACTCTCCCACCGCGCCACGGGAGAAGAGTCCCTCTGTAAAAACTGTCTCCACGATCGGGAGGATACCTGTAGGTCCTCCGATCGCCCCCATGTCACGGAATGCTTCCTGTACGAACATCATGCCAGCAATTATATAATCGAGCAATACCGGGAAAGCTTGAAGGGAATTGCCATCACCGTGCAAGACATTACTCGGGAAGTAGAATTGAACGAGGCCAAGTCCCAGTTTATCAGCAACGTCTCTCACGAGTTAAGGACGCCTCTATTTAATATTAAAGGATTTATCGAGACCCTTTACGAGTACGGCGAAGAACTCAGCCAAGTAGAACGTCACGATTTCCTGGAAACGGCCAACCACGAGACCGATCGCCTGACGCGCCTGGTAAACGACGTGTTAGACTTGTCCCGACTAGAATCATCCTGTCGGATCTATCATTTAAATTCCGTATACATCAGTCAACCTATAGAACAAACCCTGCGGAATTGTCAGCTAAATGCGAAGGATAAAGGAATAGAACTGCGGCAGGAGATAGAACCGAATTTGCCCCCAATATTGGGAAACTACGACCTCTTGCTGCAAGTATTCACCAATCTCGTGGGGAACGCCCTGAAGTTCACCGAACCCGGGGGGCGAGTAATGATTAGGGCCTATTTGTTAGCAGATGCCTTACCAGAACTAATGATAGATCCTAAAGGACCAGCGGTGCGGATCGAGATCGCCGACACGGGAGCTGGCATTGACAAGCAGGACCAACAAGCGATATTCGATCGGTTTTTCCGGGTGGAGAACCGAGTTCACACCTTAGAAGGTACGGGTTTGGGTCTGTCGATCGTTAGGAATATAATAGAGAAGCATCAGACTCGGATCCAGTTAGTGAGTGAAGTAGGAGTAGGGACGACGTTCTGGTTCGACCTAGCGGTATATCAAGAAAAGGAGGTATCAGCAGAAGATGTCATTCCAGGGCGGGAATCTTACCTATCCGAGGTCTCGTAGAAAACAGTAGCGAAATAACTATTGCCATTGCTAGAGGCAAATGCTAACATCAATAAAGGGATGATTACTGTAGGTTGGGTTTCCGAACTAAACCCAACCAGATGTTGCCGATCGGCTTGGCGAAGAAGGTATATTACCCGGGAGGCAGAGCCTCATTTTGACGTTCCCTACCAGAGACAGGGAACGAGACAAGATCTCTCGGTTAAGGACATAGGTTGTCATTGCGAGGGGGGGGTCAACCGCGAGCAATTTATGGGAAATTGAGTCGCGCAGCGTTGCGAGGCACGAAGCAATCCCCCCCCCGAAGCAATCTCCCTGTTCGCTGCTTAACCGAGAAGTATTGGGGAACGAGATATGATTACAAAGAGATCAGCAAGCTGAAGATTACCAACCCCAGCAGCACTAACCAGGCCATATTCCGCCTGACCCATAATTTAATTCCTTGACTGCTGAAGATATTTCTGTTAAGATTGTACTCAACAATTGGTTCGGAAATATCTTGGTAGAGAGTACAATCTCTAGCATGGGGGCGTTGGGGAAAGTTACAGGTATCATCGGCGTGGTAAGTGCAACTGTTGCACAAAGGTTCGTCCCCCGTAGCGCGGTGTAAAGGGATGCCCGGATGACCGAATGCTTTCAGGACCAGACCGCAATGGGGACAGGTAACTGCTTGAGAATTGATAGATTTGTGACAGCGAGGACAATTGGACATGAGATAATTGTGATCTTCTACGTTATTTATGTTAAGATATTATATTAGACTGCCACTGACTTAAGGTGTCATTGCGAGGGGGGAGACAAAAAAAAATTTCCCGAGTAATACTAGCAAGCCCCCCTCGCAATGACAAATAGGATTTTGAGGGTGGTAGTCAGCGCTATTAGACTGCCACTGACTTAAGGTGTCATTGCGAGGGGGGGGAATAAAAATAAATTTCCCGAGTAATGCTAGCAAGCCCCCCGAAGCAATCTCATGCCTAGTCGAAAACTGGAGATTGCTTCGGGGGCTTAACTCATAGTCAGACATAAGTTAACTATTGGTAGCCCCCCTCGCAATGACAAATAGGATTTTGGGGGCGGTAGTCAGCGCTATTCGACGCGGATGTGGTATGTTAAGATATCATATTAACGGCGACCCAGACCATCCAGAGGAACAGTCATGATCTACTGTCTGAACCCGAACTGCTTAAATCCTCAAAATCCAGATAACCATCGCTTTTGCCAGAGTTGCGGCGCGAAGTTAATCCCGCAATTGTTAAACCGCTTCGCTATTCTGGAAAGATTGGGGGAAGGAGGATTTGGCAAAACCTATCGGGCCACTGACGGCCATCGGATGAAGGCCAATTCCGTGGTCAAGCAGTTCGCCCCGGCCCCCGAAATGCAGCAGGCGATGGGCAGCAACCCCCAACTGCGGGACAAGATGCTGGAATTGTTTGCCCGGGAGGCAACTCAATTGTTAGAATTGGGGCAGCATCCCCAAATTCCGGCTTTGTTTGCTTACTTTCAAGCGGACTTGCAATTGCCAGCAGGCACATATCCTTATTTATATCTCGCCCAGGAATATGTAGAAGGGGAGAACTTACTGCAAGCCTTGACACAGAAACAAGCTTTTGACGAAGCTGAGGTAAGGTCTATCTTAGCTGACTTGTTACCGATTCTGGACTTGATTCACAGTCGGGGAGTGATTCATCGGGATATAAAACCCGAGAATATCATGCAGCGTCGGAGTGACAAGAGATTGGTGTTGATTGATTTCGGCGTTTCCAAGCAAGCAACGGGAACGAGTCTGCCACTCGGAAGTACCGTCGGCACTATGGGAAGTGGCAAAACGACAGCGGGAACACTGGGATACGCGCCACCGGAACAAATGCTTTACGGTAAAGCTTATGCTGCTAGCGACCTTTATGCCCTGGGGGCAACTTGCATTCATTTACTGACGGGAGAAAATCCTTTCTTTCTGTTTGAACCGATGGATAGTCGGTGGTTGTGGCAAGAAAGCTTGCAAAGGCAAGGAAAATCTGTCAGTCCCCAGTTAACTCAGGTAATAGAGGGCCTGCTGCGGGAAAAACCGAAGGACCGCTATCAGTCAGCTACTGAGGTATTAGCAGCATTAAACTCTAAGACAGGCCAGTCCGTTCCCTTATCAACTATTATTTCCATGCCCCGTAAAACGGGCGCTGCCCACCAGGCCAACCCTCAATCAAAGGCGAATACCTTGCCAACCTTTGAATTTGAAGTAGTGATAATAGACAAGGGAGGCCGAGAAACCAGCGATCGCCGTTTGCGGGCCGAATTTTATCGGGAAGACTTGGGAAATGGCGTGATACTGGAAATGGTCTCTATTCCCGGGGGCAAGTTTACTATCGGTTCTCCCGAAAGCGAGGTGGGACGACAGAAAACTGAAGGTCCCCAGCGAGAAGTGACCATATCTCCTTTCTTTATGGGCAAGTTTCCCATCACTCAAGCCCAGTGGCAAGCGGTGATGGGCAATAACCCATCTAAATTTAAAGGAGCAAATCGACCCGTAGAAAATGTATCCTGGAATGATGCGGTAGAATTTTGTCAGCAACTTTCCCGCAAGACCGGGAAAACCTATCGCCTGCCCAGCGAGGCTCAATGGGAATATGCCTGTCGCGCTGGTACTACCACGCCCTTTCATTTTGGGGAGACAATTACTGCGGACCTGGCGAACTACAATGGTATGAACACCTATGGCCAAGAACCGAAAGGATCGTATCGCGAACAAACCACCCCCGTCGGTTATTTCCAAGTGGCGAACAACTTTGGGTTGTACGACATACACGGAAATGTCTGGGAATGGTGTGCCGACCCCTGGCACGAGACCTATCGCGGCATTCTTGCCGATGGCAGCATTTGGGAATTTGGCGGCGATGACTCATTCCGGATGCTGCGCGGCGGTAGCTGGGTCAACTATCCCGCGAATTGTCGCCGCGCCTATCGCGGTAGGAATTCTCCGGGCGACGGGAACACCTTCGTCGGTTTGCGGGTTGTTGTTGGGGGTGCTGTTGTGCGGACTCTTTAACCCCTTGGCTATGGGTGCCCTCTTGCCCTTTTCCCTCATCGCCGCAGCCCGATCGCATTTGTGCAGTAAAATGTAGGCAAGCCGTAAAGTTGGTTACGTAGAACGGTGGTTGGGGGGCGATCGGCATTACCGTAAGGAATGAAAGCAATGAAAATATTAACAGATTATCTGGAAGTATGGCCTCAAATGTAAAAGTCTGGTATGACAAAGAAGGAGACTATCTGGAAGTGATATTTTCAGATAAACCCGGTTATATGCAGGAAACAAACAACGATGCGGTGATGGAAATGGTGGATGAAGAAGGTAATATTTTAGGATTTTCGATCTTGGCGGTGAGTCGTCTGTCACAGTCAAAGCCATTAGTGGCTGAATTAGCCGGTAAGGGAGAATTATAATAGGAACATGCAGGCTTTCTGGGCCCCGAACTTCCGCGTAAGGACAATTTGGAGGATAGGATGAAAGAAGTGACCTTGAATGAAATCCAAAACGATTTCCCCGGGTATCTAAAACTAGCCGAAGACGAGGAAATAGTCATTATGCAAGATGGCAAACCCGCCGGGATGCTGATTAACTTTAACTCATCTGAAGATTGGTTTGATTATTGGTTGGAGGGGGATCCGCGCTTCCTGCGTCGCATTCAGTCTGCTAGAGAAAACATCCGAGCAGGACGAAGTGTTAAACTAGAAGATGTCGAGCTATAAAATCCCGATCGGATAGTTCCCTGTAGAAAGCAGGGAACGCGCTGCTTTTTATATGAGGAGGGTGGTGGAAATGGAAATGTCCGATGAACTTCGTGCCGAGTACGATTTGCGGCGTTTGCGTGTCAGGAAAGTAGGTCCTGGAAGAAAAAGTTTGGGCGAGACGATAATTCATCTAGAACCAGATGTAGCAGCAGTGTTTCCCAATTCAGGATCGGTGAATGAGGCGCTGAGGTTTTTGATTAGGATCGCTAAGGAGAACAAACAAGCAATATCTTCACAGTATCCAAGATGATGTATAATTTGTAAGCAGCTAGGTTGACGAGCGTTTGCAAAGAGGACGGCGATCGCAGTAGACCTTAAGAGTAAACGAGGGGTTGGGGGGCGGCGATCGCCCTGACTGCAAAGAGTGAAAGCAATAAAAATCAGAGCAGATTATCTGGTAATAACTAAGGGAAGTCGGTTGGGTATCAGAGGTTATGGATGCCGTGCCCCTACCGCAATGTGATGATTACGTCACATATCCCAAAAAAATGCGATCGCAAATGAACTGTAGGTGTACGGCATCAACAGATTATCTAATGGATGAAAATGTCACTGCCGCCGTGCCCCGGCCCGATGTGATAACTGCCGAGGTACAAAAAATGCGAGCGCACCCGTTGTGCCCCGAAAAAATCCCATCCCACAGGCCGGGGCAGGACTTGCATGCGATCGCGCAGGCCGGGGCACGGCGTGACAAATATTTCGGTTGGGTATCAGACGATCTGGAAGTATGGCATCAAATGTAAAAGTATGGTATGACAAGGAAGGGGACTATCTGGAAGTGATATTTTCAGATAAACCCGGTTATATGCAGGAAACAAACAACGATGCGGTGATGGAAATGGTAGATGAAGAAGGTAATATTTTAGGATTTTCGATCTTGGCGGTGAGTCGTCTGTCACGGTCAAAGCCATTAGTAGCTGAATTAGTCGGTAAGGGAGAATAGCAAAGCATAGTTCGTAGTAGGGACTTTAGTCCCGATATGGGCAAGGGGTGCATCCCAGTTTTGCAATATAGCCCGCGCAGGCGGGCTTTGTATCTGTAGCCGGACCCTTTAGGGTTCGGGCGGTAACGCAAATGTGAGATGCTAAAGTCCTCACTACAAACATTACTATAAAGATGAACAAGATGATGGCAGAATTACAGGAGATCCAAGCAGCAGCAGGGGCAACCTTTGTAGATGGAGTTGCAGTTAGTTTCGGTAACGAACCGGCGGGAATAGCAGCTGCCCGATCGGGGGTAGCGCTGTGCGATCGCGCCCACTGGGGTCGCATCCAGCTTACAGGGGCCGATCGGGTGCGCTTTTTACACAACCAGACTACCAACGATTTTCAAATCCGCAAACCCGGACAGGGATGCGATACAGTATTCGTGACATCAACGGCCCGCACCATTGACCTAGCAACAGCTTACATTACCGAAGATGCTATATTGTTGCTAGTCTCTCCCGGGCGCTGTCAGCAGTTAATGCAATTGATGGACCGCTATATCTTCCCGATGGATAAGGTAGAATTGCAGGATATTAGCGATCGCACTGCTTGTTTCAGCCTCCTAGGGCCCGAGAGTGATGCCTTGATGGAAAATATCTTGGGGACAAAAACCCTAATTGGTCAAGCCGAACATTCTCATGCTATCTTCCCATTAGAGGATATAGAAGTGCGAGTAGCTGTGGGGAATGGGTTAGGAATGCCCGGATACACCCTCATGGTTCCAGCCCCAGCAGCAGGGAAATTATGGAGTAAGATCGCAGCAGCAGGGGCAGTACCCATGGGCGATCGGGGGTGGGAAGAACTGCGCATCCAGCAAGGACGCCCCCAACCAGACAGGGAACTGACAGAAGATTATAATCCTCTAGAAGCAGGGTTGTGGCAAACTATTTCCTTTGAGAAAGGTTGCTATATCGGACAAGAGACGATCGCGCGCCTGAACACCTACAAAGGAGTGAAGCAGCAACTCTGGGGAATAAAACTGCAAGGCCCCGCAGAACCGGGAACTGTAATAATGGTAGGAGAAGAAAAGGTGGGGAAACTGACAAGTTACGCCCAAACAGACCGAGGAGACATTGGGTTAGGTTACATCAGGACTAAAGCAGGGGGTGCAGGACTGCAAGTGCAAGTAGGAGAAACCGCAGGAGAAGTGGTAGATGTCTCCTTCCTGACTCACGAGTACGTGTAACTGTAGGTTGGGTTGAGGTACGAAACCCAACCCAAGCGCTAAAGCGCTTACTACAAACGGGGCGTGGTCCCAAACCCAACCCAAGCGCTAAAGCGCTTACTACAAACGGGGCGAAAATTTCCGGAAACAGACAATATTTTTAGTGGGTTTTAACCCACTTAAGCTTTTAGCCGGGGGTTTGAACCCCCGGCGGGCCATGAGACTCAGCGGGATAACTACGGATAACTACAAACCTGGCACCAATAATAATCAAGCTGGAGATAATACTTCAGCATTTTCTTGATTCTGAAAGTACAGGGACCAAAATTTGGAATTGCGATCGTTGAGGAGCGCTTGATAGGTTCCTTCTTCAATAATGCGCCCCCGCTCCATCACGTAGATGCGATCGACATTTTGCAGGGTTGAGACCCGATGGGCAATCATAATCATAGTTGTATCGGGTAGCTCAGCGTCAAGTTTTGCTTGAATTTTTTGCTCAGTTTGGCTGTCCAGAGAAGAGGTTGCTTCATCCAAAATCAGGATCTGGGGCTCCCGACAAAGCGCCCGGGCGATCGCGAGACGCTGACGTTCTCCTCCAGAAAGCCGATATCCCTTCTCTCCAATTAAGGTATCGATACCTTGGGGTAAGCGAGCAATAACTTCTTCCAGTTGAGCGATCGCGATCGCCTTCTCCAAAAGTCCAGGAGAAACTTGACCCATCAGGGTCAAATTTTCCCGCAGAGTCATGTTAAACAACTCAGAGTCCTGGGGAACCACAGACAAATACTGAGTTAGGCGATCGTGGTTAATGCTATTCAGTACCACATCATCGAATCTGATCTCCCCTGCGTCAGTAGGATAGAGTCCCAAGAGCAGTTGACTGAGAGTGCTCTTACCGCTACCGGAAGCCCCCACAATTCCCACGCGACTATTCCGGGGAATCGTCAGGGATATCTGTTCCAAGGCGAAAGACTGCTCGCGATTGGGAAACCCAAAAGTAACCCGATCGCAAACAATTTTATGCCATTCCTTGGGAAAATCATCCTGTCCCCGAACAATTGTTCCTTGCTCCTCAAAAATTGGCATCATCCGGGCAACAGTCGTCTTAGATTTGACAACCTTCTGGAGCAGATTATTGCTTTGTTGGGCGGCAATTATTAAATCATTAAAATAGGTAAAGTAAGGAATTAATACTCCCACTGTCATGATTCCCGCCAGGACTTTTGAGGATACCAGATACAGAAAAACGCCCATTGATACAGCATTCAGCAAGTGAAATAGTATCCACATCAAAATAGACAAATCACGCACCAATAATTGCTGTTGTTGCACGGCCTGCTCGCGATTCGTTACTGTATTTTGGACTGATTCCGCCGCCCCGATACTTTTAACAGTAACCACATTGCTAGCACCCTCAAAATAAAACCCGCTGGAAGATTCTCGCAATTGATTCAACCGATACTGTTGTAATTCGAGCTGACGATAAAAGGTAGTTTGGACTGCAAAAAATATCCCCAGATGCGCGAAGCATAAAAGACAGAGGTCCCAATCCAACGCCATGAACGTTATGACAACCCCCACAAACTTGACCGCCACGGGCAAAACATCGTTATAAAGCAGCATGCTTGCTGCTGCTAAAGCACCAGCCCCCTCTTGAACTCTTGTTACTTTATTCCCCGTATTTTCCTGGTCGTGCCACATCAGAGAATTTTCCATCAGGCGTCCGAACCCCTTTACCCGAGCATTATAGTCGATAAAAATCTCGAAAGTTCGCAGGTATCTTTTACTCACAAGGCGTAACACAGAGACAACTCCCCAGGAAACTGTCAGCCCACCAATGTACCAGTATAAAAGTGAGCGGGAATCTCCATCTGTATATCCTGTTAGATAGTCTACAGTTTTGCCCAGAATCAATGGGGGAATCAGGAAATCGAAGAACGCGATGGAAATAACGGTAGTCCAAAACAGGCAAGGCCAGCGATTTTCTTCGAGAAAGTACCAAAACACTTTCGCCAAGTCAAACCAACTGAACGCTGGAGATAAATTATCCATCTGATGGGAATTGGGTTGTGCTGTTAAGTTATCGCTCATAGTGGTTAAATTGACAATTCAGCATGATTACTTAGGAAATTCGTAGCTAGCAGCAGGCATTAGCCGCCAATCTCGATCGGGCGTTATCTGTAAAACTTGCTGATGATACTTTACCAGAGAGGGACGGTGTCCTACACTCAGAAAAGTCGTGCTGGTTGCTTGCAAGCGTTGATAGAGAAGTTCCTCATTTTCTACATCCAGGGCGCTAGTAGCTTCGTCGAGAATAGCATAATCAGGTTGACTCAGCAAGAGTCTGGCAAAAGCAAGGCGTTGTTGTTCCCCGAGGGAAAGCATGGCAGCAAAGTCAGTTTCCCGATCGAACCCGCCGACTCGTTCCGGTAAATTAGCAAGATTAACTGCTTGCAAAACTTGATGCAGTTCTGAGTCCGTAACATCCCGAATGGTGTGAGGATAGAGGAGTTGGTCCCGCAGACTGCCTAAAATCATGTAGGGACGCTGGGGTAAAAATAGCATTTCCGACAAATTGGGGCGTTCGATCTTCCCCGTGCCAGATGTCCACAAACCCGCGATCGCCCGTAACAGGGAACTCTTACCACAGCCACTATCTCCGACAACCAGTAAACTACCTCTTGGCGGCAATTCCACCGACAGATCCCGAAATAGCGTCTGTTGATAGTTAGGCGTTTGCAATGTTAGATGGGACACTGCTAAAGCCTCTGTTTTCCGGAAATCGATCATGCGTCGAGCTTCAGGGGCGAATTCTTGCTTTTCCAACATTGTTTCTAAAGCCTCTAAACGCTCGACCGCCGCTGCAAACTTGCTGATATTGCCTAACTTCCGCAGTCCCAGAGACAAACTTTGCTGGAGTCGCACCATATTCGATCTTCCTTCAACGAACGCCCCCACCTCCAAATTTCCCGATAAAACTCTGGGAGCCAAAACTAGGATATTCAATACTGTCGGCAGTCTCTGGAAAATATTATCAAATGTCCTTAAATACAACTGCTGCCAGTTGATGATTTTCCGATCGTTTTTGACGATCGTATGCAATCTCGTTTTAATCTCTTGAGTCTCCCGTTCTTCTCCCTGATAAAATGCGATCGATTCAGCATTTTCTCTAATCCTGATTAAGCCAAACCGAAAGTCAGCTTCTTTCTTAAATTTCAGGAAATTGAGCCTGGTTAATCTTCTCCCGAAAAATCCAAATCCAATTATATTACCAAGGATGCCATAAATCAGAACCACAACCAACAATTCTTTGGAGATCAGCCAGATGGCTACACTTGTAGCCATCAATCCCGAGATTGTATCCAGCACCACAGTCAATACAGTTAAAGACTCCGTTGTAAAAGTATCAATGTCTTGAGCAATTCGCTGGTCTGGGTTATCTATCTGAGAATTGGATCCGATGTTGTAGTAAGAGCGATCGCTAAAATATTCCCCCAAAAAACGACGAGTCATCCACCTACGCCAGTAGAGTGCCAGTTGGTTGGGCAAATATTCTTTAGCTGCTGCTACTGGGATATAGACTAACAGCACTCCCAAGAACGTCAGCACCGCTGGCACCAATTTATCGCTCGACTGGGCTGCTAGGGCTGAGGTCATGTTGCCAGACTGACGGTTGAGGGCGACATTCAAGGTTGAGAAGGCAAAGATTGTTGCCCATGATAATATTAACAGACTCCAAGCGCCAAATTTTTCTGGGGAAACCCAATAAGGTTTGGCGATCGCCCAACACCGGAGCAAAAATTTCCTGTTTGCCATTCTATTTGCCATGTCGTCATTTGTCAGTTGTTGATCATTTTAGGTTTCCTGGTCATCCCTGTCAACAGAAGTTACCTGCCACTGTCGTTCGGCGGAGATTTTCAATACTTGTTGATGATACTTAACCAGAGAGGGGCGATGTCCGACACTCACAAAGGTCGTGTTTGTTGCTTGCAGGCGTTGATAAAGACGTTCCTCATTTGTTATATCTAGGGCGCTAGTGGCTTCATCCAATATAACGTAGGGGCGTTGGGAGAGCAGTACTCTAGCAAAGGCTAGACGTTGTTGTTCTCCGAGGGACAGCATCGATGTCCAGTCTGCTTCGGTATCCAATCCCCCAACTCGTGCGGGTAATTCTGCCAGATTTACTTCTGCCAAGACTTGATGCAGTTCGGCGTCAGTAACATCCTGACTGGTCTGGGGATAAAGCAGTTGGTCCCGCAGGGTACCTAATATCATATAGGGACGCTGGGGTAAAAATAGCATTTCCGACAAATTGGGTCGTGAGATTAAACCAGTGCCAGACTTCCACAAGCCCGCGATCGCCCTCATCAAGGAACTCTTACCAAAGCCGCTAGGTCCCTGCACTAGCAACCCCGTTCCCTGGGGAATCTCTACTGATAAATCTGCCAACAAAGTCCGTTGATAGTCAGGAGTTTGTAATGTTATATCGGATAAATTTAATCTATCTTCTTCCCGGGTATCAATCCTACTTATTCCTTCTGGGTCCGGGCCTTGTGATTTTTCTAGAGTGCTCACTAAATATTCTATTCTTAACACCGCTGCCAAAATCTCACTTAAAATCGGCAAGACTCCCATATACAAACCAAAACCGTTGACTAAATATCGGATATTACCCGCCGCTTCGATAATTTTACCGACCTCTACCTCTCCTGATAAAATTGGAGCCGCTAAAATTATGACTGGCACCAAGTAAGGAACCCCTCTGAACAAATTCTCAAACATCTTGAGGTAATATTGCCACCGCAGGATTTTATTCTGATTAGCGAATGCCTGAACGAAGCGCATATCTGTCTGGTGAAACTCCCGGTCTTCTCCCTGGTAAAATGCGATCGCTTCAGCATTTTCGCGCACCCTGACTAAGCTAGAACGAAAATCCCCTTCTTTTCGCCGTTGCTGCAAGTTCAGTCTCGTCAATACCTTGCCAAAAAAACCAAATAGTATCAGAGCGCTAATCAGGCCATAAATCAGTAAAACAATTACAAGTACTGGGGAAATTTCACCTAGGGCTATACTGTTGAACAGCACCAATGAAGGTCCTACTATCACCAATAAGGAGAACATCGCCAAAATCCCGCTCGTAAATGTCTGGATATCTTCAGCTAGCCGCTGGTCTGGGTTGTCGATGTCCGGCTGCCATGTTAACTTATAGTAGGCCCGATCGGCCATATATTTCCCCAGCAAACGCAATGTCAGCCAGCGCCGCCAGTATAGAGCCAATAAATTGTAGGAATACAACCAGCAAACATTAGTGAGGGCCCAAAGCCCTATGCCACCAAAGAAGTTTAGCATCCCCTGCCACAATCTTACTTCATCCCCCGCTGCCATGGCTGAAGTCATACTCCCCAATTGACGGAATACGAACGGGCCCACCGCCGAGTGGCCTAGAGAACCTCCCACCATCAGTACGAAGAGACCCCAGGCCCTAAATTTTTCTTCGGAAACAAAATAGGGGTAGACAATGGCCAATATCCTGCGCAGCAGTTGCCAGTTAGATCGACGCGATGAATTCATTTTTTCTCTCTACTGATGGATGTGAAACCTATGATACATTACCACAGTCGCCGGATGGGAGCAGATGCCGTGGGATTATCCCTGGCACATCCCCAGGATGAACCCTACTATACCAGACTTCCTCTGGCAACAGTAACACCATTGGGCCATTGCCGCATTTTCCCAAGCATCTGACGCCTTTGACATCTACTCCCTCGATGGGAGAGTCTTGAAAAGCAGCCAGTACCTTAGCTGCGCCGTACTTGCGACAGCTAGTATGCTGGCAAACCAGGACTATTTTAGTTTCTGTCTGAGCCATTGTCAATCCGGGGGGAAATTTTCCGGAAATGGTCGGGAACCTTTCGTACTCTACTAGATTCTCCACTGCTATCGCTTCGGTCCTCACCAGTTGGCGGCCAGGCGATCGCCGGCTGGACCAGACCCCGCGAGCATATCCATATCCTAGAGCAAAAGGAGAATAAAAGCAATGAGCATCATCAAATTACTGGCAGTCGCCGCCGCTAGTGCCGCTATTTCCCTGACAGTAGTAGAAGCGAAGGCCGCATCGATCGCCCCTGTTGGATTTGAGATTACCGGAAATCTTGTCGCCCAACAGGGGAACAATTCCAGTTATCAAGGGAATGGCCAGCTAATTTGGAACCGCACTCTTGACCCGCGCCACGATCTTATTAACGAAGTCACTCTCATCAAGGGCCGGTCTCCCCAAGTCACCCTGGTTTTAGAGACAACCAATAATCTCGAATACCGTATTGATGGTAGCATAGGTCTGGCCGGGAATCAAGGTTTTCAAATGGACTTGATTCAGGTAAACGACCTCCCAGCGGAAGGGGTGTTATTCGTAGGAGAAAATGGCGAACTTCGGGCGATGTCACCGCTAGCAGCAGGATTTGACTTCCAAGAGTTATCAGTAGATTTCCAAGCAAAACAGCATTCTCAGACCGAGATCCTGATGGATATCTTCGCGACGGGAAGCGGTCAATTCTCGATCGCGGGTACGCCAACGGAGTCCCTGAGTCGGGCCACCGTTGTCGTTACGAAAGAAAATTATGTCGCCATGTCTTTTCGGGGTAAAGACAACCGTCTGATGCGTTTTGCCGGTCAACTGGTGCGCCGAGATGCTAACAGTCTGACTATTAACTTTACTAACTATGGCAAGGCCAAAGCAACGGGGACTCTCAACGTACAGTACGGTCCTAACAACTCTATTTCTGCCCTCAATGGTAACGGCACCATTGAAGGTCAGCGCTTCTCAATCAATTTTAACAACTCCCAATCTCAGGCACAACAGAATCAGGCACAACAGAATCAGGGACAACAGAATCTCAATCTATCCCAAAATGGACGGGGTCGGTTCTCTTTTGCAGGTGAAAATAGAGTGCTACAAACTGCCACAGTTGTTGCTAATGCTAACGGGGATGTGAAGATCTCGCTGCGCGATCGGCAAAATCAGGCGATCGCCTTCAGGGGTAAAGTGATGCGCCGCACCGCCAACAGTCTGCTGGTTAACCTGACAGACTCCGGCAGTTTCCAGTCCGTTCAAGGAAGACTCGGCATTGTCTATAACGCTAATGACAATTCTATCTCCTCCCTGAAAGGGAACGGCATGGTTGACGGTCAGGAATTCTCCCTCAATTTTAATAACTCTCAAGCTACTGGAGAAACTCCCCAGTTACCAGCAAATATTAATCTCTCCCAGTCAGGACGGGGTCGGTTCTCTTGGGCCGGTGAAAATCAAGTCCTACAAACTGCCACAGTTGTTGCTAACCGTAACGGAAATGTGAATATCAACCTGCGCGATCGGCAAAATCAAGTTATCTCCTTGGCAGGCCAACTGCTGCGCCAAAATGCCGACACCCTGCTGGTCAACCTCACTAACTTTAGTAGTTTCTCCTCGGTAGAAGGTCAAGTCAGGATCTCTTACAGCGCCGACAAGAATGAAATATCCTCGATCGCGGGGAAAGGAAATCTTGACGGTCGGGAATTCTCTCTCAATTTTAGCAACTCTCAAACTACGGGACAAACTCCTCAGCTACAAGAGAAGATTAATCTCTCTGGAAACGGACGGGGTCGGTTAGCTTTGGCAGGTGAAAATCAAGTCCTACAAACTGCCACAGTTGTTGCTAACACTAACGGCGATGTCAGTATCTCTTTGCGCGATCGGGAAAATCAAGCGATCTCCTTGGGCGGTCAACTGCTGCGCCAAAATGCCGACACCCTGTTAGTTAACCTGACTAACTCTGGCAGTTTTGAGTCCGTAGAAGGTCGAGTCAGGATCGAGTACAGCGCTGACAACAATTCTATCTCCTCCATCAGAGGGAAAGGAACCATTGACGGTCAGGAATTCTCTCTCGGGTTTAATAACTCTCAAACCACCGGACAAAATCCCTAGGGATAAAATAATATAAATTTGTTAATTGCGAATTGCTAATGGAAAAGAATCCCTTCACCATTAACAATTCGCAATTCACTATTAGCAATTATCAATCTGCCGAGAGTCCCTTGGATGCTAACCATTCGCGATTATAAAGTCGTGATTGATAACGGGCCCCACCATCGCAAAGTACAGTCACGATCGTATGACCCGGTCCCATCTGCTTAGCCAAGGCCACAGCAGCACCAACATTAATGCCCACGGAACCTCCCATAAATAGCCCATCTTTCCGCAGCAACTGATATATTACCCGCACGCATTCCGGATCGTCAATCTGGATCGCATCATCGATCGGGACATCTTGCATATTTCCCGTGATGCGAGAATTACCAATGCCTTCAGTAATCGATCGGCCCTCAGCTTTCGGTTCCCCGGTCTTCACATAACTATACAGCCCACTGCCCATGGGGTCTGCCAAGACATTTTGAACTTTAGCATTCTTTTCTTTCAGATACATCGCCACCCCGGCAAAGGTGCCACCCGTACCCGTTGAGGCCACCCAGCCATCAACTTTACCATCGGTTTGGGCCCAAATTTCCGGACCAGTAGTTTCATAATGGGCCCGTCGGTTAGCTAGATTATCAAACTGATTGGCCCAGATCGCATTTTCCATCTCAGCGGCGATTCTGCCAGACAGCTTGACATAATTGTTAGGGTCTTTGTACGGTACCGCCGGGACCGTTTGCACGTCGGCACCCAAGGTGCGCAAGGCATCTATCTTCTCTTGGGATTGGGTTTCGGGAATGATAATCTTGCACTTATAGCCTTTAGCATTGCAAATATGGGCTAAACCAATCCCCGTATTGCCAGCAGTGCCCTCAACTACCGTGCCACCGGGTTTAAGTAAACCTTTTTCTTCAGCATCTTGAATAATGTAAAGTGCGGCCCGGTCCTTCACGGAACCCCCCGGATTGAGAAATTCAGCCTTTCCCAGGATTTCGCAACCCGTTTCCTCGCTGAAGCTGTTGATGCGGATTAAGGGCGTGTTCCCCACGGTGCCGACGAAGCCTGCTTTTATATCCATATGTTCTTCCAGTTCTAAGTGTCTCAGATATTGTATACCTTAAACTGGAGGCAGAGCCTCGACGAGGGCGTTCCCAGTCTCCGGCTGGGAACGAGAGGGTAAAAATGGGTGCGATCGCAAGTAGTTGATAGTCATATCTGGTATATCTGGTGATACATTATAGCCCGCGCAGGCGGGCTTTGTACCTGTAGCCGGACCCTTTAGGGTTCGGGCGCGATGTCCAGAAACTTTTACTTATTCGGTTGAGGGGTCATCCGCAGGTAGGGCTTGACTTCGGTGTAACCTTTGGGGAATTTTTCCTTCAGGACTTCTGGGTCTTTCAGGGAGGGGACGATCACGCAGTCGCCGCCATCTTTCCAGTTGACTGGGGTAGCGACGCTGTGGTTGTCTGTCAACTGCAAGGAGTCGATCACCCGCAAGATTTCGTCGAAGTTGCGTCCGGTACTGGCGGGGTAGGTGAGGGTGAGGCGGAGTTTCTTGTTGGAGTCGATGATGAAGACAGAACGCACCGTCAAGGTATTGCTGGCGCGAGGGTGGATCATGTCGTAGAGGTCCGAGACCTTCTTGTCGGGATCCGCTAAGATGGGATAGTTGACGGTGGTCTTCTGGGTTTCGTTGATATCCCCGATCCAGCCTTTGTGAGACTCGACGCTATCGACGCTGAGGGCGATCGGCTTGACGTTACGCTTGTCAAATTCCGGTTTCAGGCGGGCGACTTCCCCCAGTTCGGTAGTGCAAACGGGGGTATAGTCGGCGGGGTGGGAGAATAGGATCACCCAGCTATCCCCTGCCCAGGTGTAAAAGTCGATTTCACCTTCAGAGGACGCTTGGGTGAAGTTGGGGACATAGTCCCCTAGTCTGAGAGTCATAACCTAGTTCCTGTGGTTTGCTACTAAAATTGTTTCCAACTTTACATTTTCCCACATCACCTTGATGCTGCTCTCAGATAATTTTCGATTTTCCTCAGAAAAGCCATTGCATTTGCTGATGGACTGTATTAAGTTTAGTGATATGTTATCTTCGCCCTTAAATAGGATTGCCTATGTTCCAGTTCCTGTATTTTATACTACATGCCCTCGATCCGTTTCTGGTGCCGATTTGCTTTGTCTGTGCCTGGATGTTAGTGCTGATGGTAGGTTGGAGTCTCTGGGGGGCCCTGCGATCGGGCCTTGCGAGGGCCCAGCTGATGCACCAGATCCCCTGTACCGGCTGTGAGTTTTTCACCAATGATTACCGGCTCAAATGTACGGTGCGGCCTCAAATTGCCAATACGGAGAAGGCGATCGCCTGTTCTGACTATTGTGCGAAAAAAAATCCTTTCAGTATAGCTAGCCAAGATGAGTAAATTTATCTGGGAATATCGTGGTAGACTATAGCAAGTTAAGGGCTTTACTAGCGGAAAAAAACTGGCAAGGAGCCGACGTAGAAACGAGAAGATTGATGTTGTCTATTGCGGGGGCAGATAGGCGATCGGATCTTTTGCTAACGGCAACAGATATTCAGGAATTTCCCTGTACTGAACTGCGGACTATTGACAAGGTTTGGGTAGAGTACAGTGAAGGACATTTTGGTTTTTCTGTCATCAAAGGCATTTATGCAGAAGTGGGAAAAGATTACTCCCAGTTAGCGGAACGGGTAGGTTGGCGGGCCGGGGAAAAATGGATAAAATACCAGGAAGTAAATTTTACAGGTAATGCCCCTGTAGGACATTTACCCATTACGTGGTTAGTCCCGAGTTCTTTTTGGATGTATTGGCTAGCACGTTTTGCTAGCGCGGGTTGGAGGTTACTATTAGAACGGGCCGAAGCTTGTCAATTATCGTAGCAATAAATCGGCTTGTGACAAGAAACCGGGTTTCTGCGATATCCTCTGGTATGTACCCAGGGTTGAACAGAGAAACCCGGTTTCTGACCGGGGTTTCCGGATGTGTCTAGTGCAGCCAAAAGGGTAGTGGTAAAGATGTAATGATTTGGCTACGGCAGAGTGAGGCTAGAAGCCTCTAAAATCATTAGTTGAAAACGGGCGACACGTTAAGGAGAACCCTTCCGATGTTCTCTATCCGGACGAAATCTCTTGCAACTGCGCCAGGAGGATAAATGCTGTCAATAGCTCCTGGCGAACCGCAGGGGACAAAATTAGGCTGGGTGAGTGGCATGGGGCTACTGGAAACGGTGAAAGAGTATACGCCGACTTCTGGCGGTTCGCAAGAGACTGCCGATATTTCAAATTGGGGGACGAGGGGACCCTCGAACGTCTCCCCTGGCACGATGATGTCAGCGTTTGCGGGAAGAACGATGGTCCCGACGAGGGCGATCGCAACGGCCACCGCTGCGAACCACCTGGTAATCAGACTTAAGTACTGTTTCATTGAGTTTTACCTTTTTAGATATACGTTGTTTAGTCAATAGCAGTCGCCAAGGTAGTTAGGACAAAAGTCAGCCTTCTGCCCTCAGCTTTCTGCCTTTTGCGATCGTAACCCAGAAGTACACAACTCGGTTGAGAGGGTCTCTAGGATGGTTGCCGATGCCTCCGAACGCAAGTGATTGACCTGCATCATTTAATGACAATACACCTTTATCCACCTTTTTGCAAAAAAACATCCACGCCCGAGAGTAACTGTCGAACTGAGGCATCACAAGAGCGCTATCTACTGTCCCCTTTTTCCCTTTAAACGCAGTGTAGGTGCCGGTGGTCACGGGGGCGATCGTCTCTCGGGTGTGGCAAGAAACCGGGTTTGGGGCGACAACCTCAGGGTCTTTGCCCGGGGTGGAAAAGAGAAACCCGGTTTCTGACCTCGGGTGGGGGGCGCGATGCCCGATCGGGAGGCGAGTCCCACAACCGGGAAGTTCTTCGCCTGATTTCAGCTTTGCACTTGAAATTCCTCTGGAGAGATTCCCCAATTTACCCAGCGAATTGCCTCCTGTGCTGATTCTACATCAGGAGGCACCCGCAAGGCATGAATGAATCCGGTGCTGGGGCAGGTCATTTTCAATAAATAAATTGGTTCGACATCTACATCTGCATCGATTTTCAATAAAGTATATTTCTGCCAAGTATCTAGGGCGATCGCCTGCAACTCTTGCAGCATTTTCTCATAACCAATTCCCTGAATTAAGACCCGCCGCAGTTCGGCATTTTCCTCTGTTAAAATCCACTGTGATCGCCACTGATGGGGGTGTAGTTTACCGTACTTTTCAGGTAATATAACTCCTTGACTTGCATAAACACTCAAACCATCTGCATATTGAATCGCCGGTGCCCCTTCTGCATGGAGACGTTGTTGGTCGTCCAGGGAAAGAATGCTAGGGCGCGAGCAAACAATACAAGTCTTTTCAAAGGGAAAAATCCAACCTGCGTTTTTCATCAATAGCTGATATATATCCCACATTGGTTGATGAGGTTGACAATTCAATTCGGAAATACAATAATCTAACAAACTGCCATTACTAACAAAATTTTCTGTCCCCATGCTATAAAACTGATCTATCTCAATGCCGATTTTGTTGTAAATCATTTCGGCGATCGCACTTATTTCCGTTCTAATTATTTCTTCTCTTTCTTTAAGATATTTAAATAAATCATGATGCATCTGGGAACCAATTTTTACTTTCAGCTTAATTATCATTTCTTGGTTTAATTCCTTGACAATATCGGTCAGTTCTGTCCTATAGGGCGAGAGATTCATAAAAATATGTTGGCAAGCATAAGCTGGACCGTCCGCAAAAATTATTTCTGGTTCCTTTTTGCATATTAAGGCATAGGCAGCTTGGACCGCTTCTCTTGCCTTGCTTGGATCTAGGGATGCAGTTGATGTCGCAATTTTCCACCATTTTTCCTCGTAGACTGACATCATAGCTTCTTGTGCTGGCGTCAGTCCCTCGATTAAAGTTTGCGACATCGGTATCCTCCTGATTTTACCTTGTTTGCTAATTATACATCGAAATGCACCCCCATGAGAAGCATTTCATATTTCGATACTTCGTAGGTTTTGAATATAGGTTGTCATTGCGAGGGGGGACTCCGCGATTAGCTTATGCTTTCATCATCGTTAACCCCCCCCCGAAGCAATCCCCCGCCCCATATGAGATGAAGATCACTGCGGCGTTGTCGGTGAGATTGCTTCGGGGGGATCATCATCACTTGGATCCCTAAAATGTCGATTTGGGTTTCCCCCTCGCAATGACATCCCTTGAAGTATTGTCTTATATTTACTAGCATACCACGAGCCGCCATTAATGAGATGAGCCCGTTTCTTGAATATAGAGCGATCGCCCGATCGGGGTAGCCAAGTCCGGTCGGCCAACTTCGCACAGGGCCCGATCGCGAATACGGCAAGAGTCGCAGAGACCACAGGGAGTTTCTCCGCCCTGATAGCAAGAGTAAGTCTCCTGAATGGGAACCCCTAGCTGCAAGGCGCGACGGACGATATCCGCTTTAGAATCTTTAACTAAGGGGGCGACCAATTGAGGGGCCTTACCTTCCAGTCCCACTTTCGATGATAAATTAGCCAACTGTTGAAAAGCAGCCAAATATTCAGGGCGACAGTCAGGATAGCCCGAATAGTCTACCGCATTAATGCCCAGATAGATAGCAGACGCCCCCTTTGCTTCCGCCAGGGAAAGGGCGATCGCGATAAAGACAGTATTGCGTCCGGGCACATAGGTAACAGGAATTATCCCCGGTTTTACGCCCTCGGTAGGTACGGAAACATTTAGGTCAGTGAGGGCCGAACCTCCCCACTGGGATAAATTAACATCGATGATATAATGTTCGGCCAGGTGCAACTTTTGGGCAATAGTTTGGGCAGCGAATATTTCCCGATCGTGCCGTTGGCCGTAACGAAAGGATAGGGCGATAGTTTGGTAGCCATCGGCAACAGCTTGGGCGGCGGTAGTAGAGGAGTCCAGTCCCCCAGACAGGAGGGCGATCGCCATTTCAGTCATTTTATTTTATCTCCAAAAACTTGTGAGTTTGTAAACTAAAGCGCCAGGACGGGTGCTGCAAGATGTAGGCAAAAACGAGGCGACGACTATAGGAAGTATTCCACTCAGGTTGCAGGTACATCATCGCAGAATCTTTCACCTTCAGGGCCTCTTGATCTGCCCATTCTAGATCCTGGGGGTGGGCAACGACAACCTTCAGTTCATCAGCATGAGGATAGACAGAGGGGTGAGGAGGCTGAAAAGTTTTGGGAGAAAGGGTTACCCAGTCAAAACTGCCAGTGAAAGGATGAGCACCAGAAGTTTCTAAATGGACTCGCAGGTGAGACTTTCGGAGTGCATCAGAGAGGGGAGTAAGGTCATGCATCAAAGGTTCTCCGCCAGTAACGACCACAATAGCAGGAGAAGCAGCAACAGCTTCTGCCACCAGATCGGGAACAGTCCGCTGGGGATGAAGCTGTGGGTTCCAAGACTCCTTGGTATCGCACCAAGAACAATGGACATCGCAACCCCCCAAGCGGATAAAGAAGGCGCTGACACCAGTCCAGGCACCTTCTCCCTGGAGGGAGTGAAAGGTTTCTACTACGGGGTAAGTGACTTGAGTCATACTCGGATCTCGGGCTACAAACCAGTATAGGGGCGAACTGTCCCTTGACAATTATAATTTCACATTCTATCATCCTTGTCAAGGAACTGGACTTTGTGCTATCCTGAGAAGGTAGTAATTTTCGTCATTATCGATCAGTAGCAGTTTAATGAGTGATGAGTCAGTGGGGGATGGGGCCCTAGCAAAAGATCGAATAATCGCCTATGAACTAGCTGTTTCCCAGCAGCAAGCAAAGGAGTTAGCAGGAGACTTACAGCAATTTGAAGCCCAGTATAAAATGTCATCATCTGATTTTGCACGGCGCTTCCAAGCAGGAGAATTAGGGGATGATGTTGATTTTGTCGAGTGGAATGCCTTTTATCAAATGTGGTGTTCTGTACAAAAACGCCTGCCGATTCTGGAATCTGAGCTAGACTGATGCTGTCAGTTTGCCATCAACCTGGTTTCTTATCCAAAAGTGAGATACTCCTTTTGCCTGAAATAGGGGCGATCGCCTTTACCGGGACGACGGGACTAGGGGCGATCGCCTGACATTCATTCTTCTGACAGACTCAACGGCAGCATTGCGTTTTTCTATCTCCTCTTGAGAACAGCGGGGCCGATCGCTCAACAATGGCATACCTCTTGGCACCCGCCTACGAGTTTTCTGAATCATCGAAACCAACTCCATTCTTCATTCTTTCACATTAGTTTAGCATCCAATGGGCTGCGATCGCCATCTGCTGCCCGGCGATCTGACTACTTTCACAATAACCCCCGATCGCGTCATGTGATATCATATCATAATCAGGGGAAATCTTGGTGGGCGGTGCCCACCCTACAAAACAATTAGCCATTAGCAATTAGCAATTAACAATTAGCAATTAACAATTAACAATTAGCCATTAGCAATTAGCAATTAGCAATTAGCAATTAGCCATTAGCCATTAACAATCTTCAATAGATCTGCTCTAAGCGACGAAACTCTCTTTCCACTTCCTCCCACAGAGAACGGTTATGGGGGTCGGTTTTCAGAGCCTTTTTCAGATAAACTCTCGCCTTATTCACCTGCTTTTTATCGATCAGATGACTGCCCCAAAGTTGATAGACGATCGCCTGCCACTGACGCACCTCCCGGTCCTGAGGAAAGCGCCCCGCCAGTGCTTCCACAAGGGCGATCGCCCGTGGTAATTTCCGTGCAATAAACAATTCTTGCAACTGTTTATAGGAACTATCTTTCAGCTTCTGGTCAGCTTCTGACAGCGGTTTTACATATTCATATTTTTGCTCTTTTTGCTCTTTTTGCTCTGTTTCATTTTTTGAACTCTTGGTCTTTACCTTCACCTTCACCGTTGTCTGAGGTGGCTCCTGTTTTCTCTCACTTCCCTGGGGCGCTTTAGTATCTGACGATACAACGCCCAGGAGAAACTTGTAAGCGTCCGTCAATTGGATAAACTTCTGGGAGGCAAGCTTATCAGTAGAATTGACATCAGGATGATACTGGCGTGCCAACCGGCGGTAAGAAGACTTGATCTCCGCCAAAGACGCCCCAGGTCTTAACCCCAACAGTCGATAGCACTCGGGAATATCCATAATCAAAAATGGCAGAATTTTTTCAATTCTGCCATTTTGTAAGCTAGATTAACAAATGGGAAACGGGTGCATCTGGTATGCAAGTAATCTAGCCCGCGCAGGCGGGCGCAAGTTCAGTGTAGCCGGGCCCTTTAGGGTTCGGGCACCTGGGAAACGAAAATCATTGCCTTGCTACATCCCGGTCCTGGATCACCCGGTCAATCAGACCGTACTCCTGGGCCTCTTCAGCAGACATGAAATAATCGCGATCGGTATCCTTTTGAATTTTTTCGATTGATTGACCCGTGTGCTTGACTAACAGCTCGTTTAGCTGCTCGCGAGTCCGGAGAATCTGCTTCGCTTCGATCTGGATATCAGTCGCTTGTCGGCGTCCAATCCCGCCGAGGGGTTGATGGATCATAATCCGCGAATTAGGCAATGCCAACCGCTTACCCTTGCTTCCTGCTGCCAACAGGAAAGCACCCATACTAGCAGCGAGACCGACACAAATCGTTACCACCTCACACTTGATATGCTGCATGGTATCGTAAATCGCCATGCCCGCAGTCACCGAGCCACCTGGAGAGTTGATGTAGACATAAATCGGTTTGCTCGGATCGTCAGAGTCCAGGTAGAGCATCACTGCTACAATTGAATTAGCCAGGGAATCTGTAACTTCCCGACCGAGAAAGATAATCCGCTCCTGATAGAGACGATCGTAAATACTAATCCACCGCTCGTAGGGACTACCAGGCATGCGGTAAGGAACACTGGGAACACCGATAGGCATAGGACAACTCTACTCTTTATCAAAATTGAATGAAATAGGAACTAAGTCAAGGCAGGTACGGGTTGAGGCAGTTCTTTGGTACTTTCCAAGACCTTGTCGATCAGGCCATATTCTTTTGCCTCTTCGGGGGTCAGATAGAACATCCGGTCCATATCCTGGGCAATCTTCTCTACTGGTTGACCCGTATTTTGGGAGAAGATACTCAGCATGGTTGCCTTATTGTCTAGAACTTCCTTGGCCCGGATTTGAATATCCGTAGCTTGACCCTGAGTTCCGGTCCTCGGCTGGTTGAGGACAATTGTAGCATGGCCCAGACTGGCTCTGGACCCCTTGGTGCCCGCTGAGAGAATCATCGCCGCTGTCCCCATCGCTTGACCGATGCAGATCGTATTTACAGGGGGCTTGATGTACTTCAGGGTATCGCAGATGGCAAAGGCTTCGGTTTCAAAGCCGATCGCCTCTCCACCATACCAAGAGGTGCCTGTCGAGTTAATGTAAAAGTAGATCGGCTTCTCTGGGTTATCAAATTCTAGGTAAAGCAATTGAGCGACGATCAGTTCTGTTACGTCTATGCCGACTCTCTGCTTGAGATCGTCGTCGGAAAATAAGGGCAAACCCAGATAGACAATGCGTTCCTTCAGCAATAAGGAAGCTAAATCTGGGGGTGGTGTCCGATAATATGCATCTCCGTAGTATGCAGATTGAGCAGCCCGAATCGGTGAGTTCATTTTGCGTTACGGCCTAAACCACTGTCGTTTTACTTATGGTAGCTTGGAACTGCCTACTATTGGTGATTGCCGATGGCGGATTGCCGAATCGGCTCAAAATGTGCGAGCACCGGTACTCTGATATAACTGTGAGATAACCGGTGAGTCTGGAACAATATACAGATAACTGACAACTAACGGACAGGGAAGACTACGCTGGACGGGATAGGGGAGACTCAGGGGAGACTACGCCGGATGTGACAAGGGATGGCTTATGCTGGTGAATGCCAGGTTGGGCTCCGAAGCGGTTGCCTCAGTGCAGTTATCTGGAGTGTTATCATATTATGGGAAATCGGGAGTTTTGTGTTATGAGAGTTGGTCTAAAAGCTGCCTTGAGTGATGCCAATATTGATGAGCGATCGCCTTCTAATCAGCGTCAGCTAGCGATTTCCACTGAAGCGATCGCCTCCACTGACTTGTCCGGGTCCAGGTCCGTGCCCCTGAATTTGTGCCTCATTCTGGACCACAGCGGTTCCATGGGTGGGCGTCCTCTGAAAACGGTTAAACAGGCAGCCCAGCAGCTTGTAGACCGGCTGAACCCAGGCGATCGCCTCTCGGTAGTAGTCTTCGATCATAGGGCGAAAGTGATAGTCCCCAACGGCGAGATCTCCGACCCGCGCAGCATTAAGCGTCAGATCGACAAGCTGCGTGCAGATGGGGGAACTGCCATTGACGAGGGGTTGCGGTTGGGAATTGAAGAACTAGGAAAAGGTAAAAAAGATACAGTCTCCCAAGCATTTTTGCTAACAGATGGCGAAAACGAGCATGGGTCTAATGATAAATGCCTCAAATTTGCCAAGTTGGCAACGGAGTATAATTTAACATTGAATACCCTGGGATTTGGGGCCCACTGGAACCAGGATATTTTAGAAGCCATTGCCGATGCTGGGGGCGGTACGATGGCTTATATTGAGCGCCCCGAACAGGCAGTAGATGAATTTGGACGCCTGTTTAATCGCATTCAGTCTGTGGGGTTAACCAATGCCTACCTGCGCCTATCTCTGATGCCCAAGGTCCGTCTCGCGGAACTCAAACCTATTGCCCAGGTGTCCCCGGATGCGATCGAACTGCCAGTACAACCGGAAGGGGATGCCTTCGTGGTGCGTCTGGGAGACTTGATGACGGGGGATCCGCGAGTAGTGCTAGCAAATCTTTACATCGGTCAGTTGTCCCTGGGAAGTCAGGCGATCGCCCAAGTGCAAATACAATACGATGACCCATCTGTCGGTCAAGAGGGTTTGCGATCGGAAAATCTCCGAGTTGAGGCCAATGTGGTCAGCGCTTACCAACCAGCTATCAACCCAGAGGTGCAACCCCACGTGCTAGCTTTGGCTAAATATCGGCAAACTAAGATAGCGGAAACTAGACTGCAACAGGGCGATCGATCGGGGGCTGCGACCTTACTGCAAACTGCCGCCAAAACCGCCTTGCAAATGGGTGACAAAGGCGCTGCTACAGTCCTGCAAGAGAATGCCACCCGTTTGCAATCAGGAGAAGAACTCTCCGATGAGGATAAAAAGAAAACCCGCATTGTCTCTAAGACGATTTTGCAGTAGTTTTTGCCCGCTAGTGAATGGGCGAAACCCGGTTCAAAAACCGGGTTTCTGGGCTACTCCTGAAACCGTCCCTCCAGCAAGGAACGATCGCGTTCGCGGGAATCACGCTTCGTGATTACTACAAACAGGTAAATACGAGAACAAATCGATACCCTTCATATCAATGGCAAAAACTTCAAACCGGGATTAAAAACCCTTTGCCGTTTTGTTCTCGTGTCAAGGGTAAGGTGGGCACCGCCCACCTTACTTAGAATGGCACTGAAATAAGCTGTCATTGCGAGGGGGGATCGCTTCGAGGGGCAATTATCGGGACATCGGACTGCCCCCCGAAGCAATCTCCTACCCGCCAAATAAGCGAGGAGATTGCTTCGGGGGGAGTTAACTTATAAGCAGCACAAGTTAACCCCTCTAAGCCCCCCTCGCAATGACAAATTAGGATATTTTGGTTTAAGTCAGTGCTATTCCACATTATTTAGGCGATCGCCTCAGCCTGTGGACGGGCAAAGACCATCCGACCAGCTGAAGTTTGCAGGGCCCCAGTCACAACTACTCGGACTTCGGTACCAATATGCTTTCCTGCTTCTTCGACCACCACCATCGTGCCATCATCCAGATAACCAACACCTTGCTGGGGTTCTCTCCCTTGCTTGACAATTTTCAAATTGATGTGGTCTCCCGGGAGATAGGCCGGACGAATTGCTTGGGCCAAGTCGTTAACATTTAATACGGGCACCTTTTGCAAGCTAGCAACTTTGTTTAAGTTGTAGTCATTGGTCAAGAGGGTGGCGTTTATTTCTTGGGCTAAATGCACTAACTTGGCATCGACTGTGTGAATCTCTTCATAGTCAGCGGGGTGGATAACTACCCTTTCTGAGTAAGCTTCTTTCAGTCGGTTCAGAATATCCAAACCTCGCCGTCCCCGGATTCGTTTTTGATCGTTGGCCGAATCTGCTATTATTTGCAACTCTTGTAAGACGAAATGGGGCACCAGAATTTGTCCTTCGATAAATCCAGTGGCGAATAGTTCCTCAATGCGACCGTCGATAATGCAACTGGTATCCAGAATCTTGCTAGTTGCTGGCTTCAGGGTGCCTTCTGCTAGCAACATGGTTTCCACGCTGTTGGGATTAATCAGTCTCAAGAAGGACCGACCGTGGGTATCTGCCAGTCCCATGCCGGAGACGGCAAAAATGATACTGACTAAGACTGCTGCCAAGGGTTTAATGAAGCTAAATTCCTTGGGAATCGGCAACAGGAAAATCGGTGCTAGCATTAAGTTTGCTACTAATAGCCCCATCACTAGGCCAGTGGTACGGGTCAGCAGCACTTCTACCGACATCTGCCGGACTTGGTTTTCTAGACGGCGGTAGGAGGTTTGGGCGAGTAATCCTACGGCACCGCCAATTATGGCACTAAAACCAGCAGTTACCGATCGCAAGCCTTCTTGATTGCTGACTTGTGCTAGTGTATGGTGGGGTAGCAACTCAATCCCGTAGAAACCGATACCCACTCCTGTGAGGATGAATGAAATTATAATGATTGCATCAAGCATAGTTATATACCTTGAGTTGGGTTTTCCGATCGTCTGGCCTGTGTATCCTGGGATCGCTAGTCGCGCTGCCCAGGATGGGCGGGAAACTCTCTTACAGCTCACAAGCTTTATCTTTATTATATCGGAGGAGTTGATAGAGATGTTTATTTCCCACTTTCTGATAATGAACTTATTGTACGATATTTATGCATCGTCGGAGAAGAAATTTAATTAATTTTTTGTAATTGGACCTTGCCCCCGTGCTCGGAATTGCCACCGCTCTCACCCTGTGGGCCGATCGGTCGGCTGCCCGATCGGGCGGGAGGCACTCGGACTGACAGTATTGATTATCCTAATTTTTGGCAGCGGTAGTGGTGAGGAAGCTCGCAAATACTTTATGATTTTATAATGATTGTCTTGAGAATTTGTCAGTCGGCCCCACCCACCAAGGACTAAAGTCCTTACTACGAACCTAATAGATTCTGCCATGCCTCCATCGGCTTATCTACATATTCCTTTCTGCCGCCGTCGGTGCTATTACTGTGATTTTCCGGTGTCGGTGGTGGGCGACCGCACTTGGGGAGAGGGCTCGGGTACGATAATTAAATATGTTCGGAAGCTGTGTGAGGAAATAAAAGTAACTTCGGTGTGGGATCGGCCCCTGGAAACGATTTTCTTCGGCGGGGGGACGCCCTCTTTGCTGTCGGTAGGGCAGTTGGCAGAAATTTTACGGGTGCTCGATCGCCATTTGGGCATTGCTGCTGGTGCGGAGATTTCTATGGAAATGGACCCCGGCACTTTCTCGCGGGGACAGCTGCAAGGATACACTGTTGCGGGGGTCAATCGCGTCAGTCTGGGGGTGCAGGCTTTTCAAGCAGAACTGCTGCACTTGAGCGGGCGATCGCACTCAGTGACGGACATTTACGCAGCTGTGGACTGTCTCGCTGATGTGGGGGTAGAGAACTTCAGTCTGGACTTAATATCCGGTTTGCCCCACCAGACGATGGCCCAATGGCAGGAGTCTCTGGAAAAAGCTGTGGCCATCGGACCCACTCACATCTCCACTTACGACTTGGTGGTGGAGCCAGTTACGGCCTTTGGCCGCCGGTACGAACCGGGAGTAGCACCCTTGCCCCCAGAGGAGACCACTGCCCAAATGTATCGCCTCGCCCGGCAAGTGCTGACGGACGCTGGTTACCAGCATTATGAAATTTCTAACTACGCCAGGCCCGGTTATCAATGTCGTCACAATCGGGTTTACTGGGAAAATCGCCCTTACTATGGTTTTGGCATGGGGGCGGCAAGTTATGTTAACCGGGTGCGCTTTACCCGACCCCGCAAGCGATCGGAATATTATCAATGGATCGCAACCGGATGTGTAATTGATGATACTGCCCTATCGGACCAGGATCTGTTACTGGAAACTCTGATGCTGGAGTTGCGCTTGGCAGAGGGTTTGAGTCTGGAGAGTTTGCGTCAGAGATTTGGGGAAGCAACTTTGGCACGAATTGGCACTTGCTTGGAGCCCTACGTTCGGAAAGGGTGGGTGGAAGTTGTCCGGCAAGAATATCTGCGGTTGAGTTCGCCAGAAGGTTTTTTGTTCTCTAATACCGTGCTAGCGGACTTATTTAGTCAGTTGTCTTAGTATAGTTCAGATAGGCTACATCAATTGGTCCGGATATTTTGCGATCGCATATAGTCAGCTAGCGCCCTCGTTGTGATATATTTAAAATCACCGCAAAAGTCCCGCCAGATGGCCAAAAATATCTGGTTGGAAGTTGTTGCGAATATAACCAACTAGAGATAAAATACTTAATGGGTGATTAAAGCAACATGATATCAGGAGCAACCATGTTGATGTCCGTAAATATTCCGTCAACAGTAAATCTGAAAGTGAGTCACTCCCAAGTGGTTCAGTTAGCTAGGGCGAACAGAGATTTGCGGTTAGAAAGAACTGCTACAGGAGATTTAATAGTTATGCCGCCTACGGGAAGCGAAACAGGGAAACGTAATTTGGAAATAGAAGGACAACTTTGGCAATGGAACCGACAGACTCAGTTAGGCCAGGCATTTAATTCATCTACTGGATTTCATTTACCCAATGGTGCAGATCGGTCCCCGGATGCGGCCTGGGTCAGTCAAGCAAAATGGGATGCGCTCACTCCGGCAGAACGAGAAGGTTTTGCGCCAATTTGTCCGGACTTCGTTGTCGAATTACGGTCTAAATCCGATACGATCGAACATCTGCGTAGGAAAATGAGGGAGTATCTGGAAAACCAGGCGCGTTTAGGATGGCTAATTGACAGGCAAAATAGGCGGGTGGAAATCTACCGGCAAGGTCAGGAGGTAGAAGTGTTGGAAAATCCGGGCAATTTGTCCGGTGAAGATGTGCTGCCCGGTTTTGTGTTAGATTTAACCTTTGTTTGGGATTGAGGGCATCGCCAGGGAGCAAATAGATCGCACTATCAGATTATGGCAAGCTGGTGTACTCAGAGGCGATCGCGCCTAATTTCTCTGTTCTTGATTATCATAGGGTTGCCGCTGCTGTGGTATGGGGGACTGCTGCTGCTGCGCCCCCCCAGAACCAACCAGGAACGGGTGTTGTTTCGGGGCATTACCTACAAGCGGTTAGCCCGTTCTGTGCCCCGTCCGCTAATGATCCATATCGTCACTATTGACTTAACTGCCCCCGGGATTAATGTCTTTGTGACCCCAGGCAGTCCAGGACCCGATCGCGCGGAAATTCCGGCCCGAACTACATCCGAATTTGTCCGCGAGTTTCAGGTGCAATTCGCTGTCAATGGCAGTTTCTTTTACCCATTCTATACTAAGACCCCCTGGGATTATTATCCCCGATCGGGCGATCGGGTGGATGTCAAAGGAAAAGCTATTGCCAATGGAGTAGAATATTCCCAGGGGGATCCCGGATGGTTTGCCTTATGTTTCTCAGCAGAGGGTCGGGCGCAAATTACCGGCCACCATCAATGTCCTGAGGGTACAATGGAAGCAGTAGCGGGGGGAACGATTTTAGTTTGGCATGGCAAGCAAACGCGATTAGGCAAAGGTGGGATATATGATGGACTGTATCCGCGCACGGCAGTAGGAATTGACAAAAAGGGTGAGAAAATCTGGATAATTGCGATCGACGGTCGTCAAGCTTATTATAGTGAGGGTGTTTCCTTACCAGAACTAGCTGATATCTTGATAGAATTAGGTGTGGAAACAGCCCTGAACTTGGATGGAGGCGGTTCGACAACCTTAGTCCTAGGAGATCCCAAACCCAGAGTATTAAATGCACCAATTCATACTCGCATTCCCATGCGCCAGCGCCCCGTTGCCAATCATTTGGGCTTCTATGCGATCGGGAACGAGCAACTATGATACTAAATGTAGGGTGGGCACCGCCCACCAGAAGCTAAATGTAGGCATCGCCCACCAGAAGCTACATAGAGAATATATGAAATCCAATGGTATGGAAAATGGCTGAAGTTATTACCCTGGAACTCCCGGAACCCCTTGTACTTTTCTGACTTCGCTGTCAGCCCGCCGTGGGTTAAAACCCACGGCTAATAGCTAAAGTCGGTTAAAACCGACTAATAGGATAATAATAAACTAATTCTAGCAGTTTTTTTTCAAAATGGTATTACCCATGCAAAGTTTCTCCGGGATGAGGTTTCCGATCGCGATCGGGTTACTGATGAAGGATTGTCCAGTACAGTATCAGTAAAGGTTTTTTCGTACTTGGTGGAAGGTGACAACGACGCTATCGTCTACTCGATCGCAGTTTACTTGAAAGCAGCGTTGGGGATACAGTTGTTGCAGACGACTTTGCCACATTTGGGCGATCGCCTTTCCCAGATAAAGTATATTTTCCGTACCTACGTCCTGGGATCCTGGGAGAAGATCGTCTATGTGTTGATGGTTGATTACCTGCTCAATTGAGGTAATGTCGTTTCCTAGGGTTGCTTTCCACTGCTCGTAGTTCTGGCGCTCGAACGCTTCTGATAAAAATATACCACCTTCATGCTCGATCGCATCTGGCCAAAATAGTTTAGTGAAAGCTATCGCCATTTCCACGCTAGCGACTCCAAATAGATAGTCCCAGAGGGAAAAGTCATCATTGTTAACTTTTTGCCACTGCTGGAAGTCGGGAAGCTGGTCTGCGTTCAATATAGTTCTTGGTTTGACGATCGTCATTTCTAAGTTACCTCATCTACTCTTGCTGGTCTAACTTTTTTCTCCGCTTGTACGAAGATGTTTCCCGTAAGTCCTGACACAATTAGCAATTAGCAATGAACAATTAGCAACAATTACAAACCATGACCGATGAGAATGAACGGTGCCCAGTAATAGGGGTGTTCGAGGTTTTGCTCGATGCCTGGAGTTTGACCTGTAATCAGAGCAATTTGCGCTTGACGTAACGCCTCGGTTTTGCTAAGATTGTCATTAAGCTGCTGATAAAATGTATCCATCAGGACGTGGGTGCCCAAATCGTCAACTTTCCATAGAGAGGCGATCGCGGCTTTAGCCCCAGTGCGTTGAATTTGATAGCCAAAGCCCAAAATTTCGTGGCCGTTTCCCTGGATACCGCCCACCGCAGTCTCGCAGGCACTGAACACGACTAAGTCTACATCGGGTAAGGACCAGTTTTCAATATCGTGCAGGGAAACCCGATCGCCATTGCCAAACAAGATAAAGGACTCTTCGGGATGACCCTTGACAAAAGCGGCATGGGTGGCAAAATGGATAATATGGAACTTATTCAGGTGGGGAACCGTCGCCTCTGGACTGAATTCTTCGTCTACCAATTTTGTGGTATTTTCAATTGTGTTGGCCAAGGTTTCCACCTCCAGTCCCGCAAAGGGTAATCCGGAAAATTCAAAGGCGCGATCGCGGACTTGGAAGCTATGATTACCCTCTGCGAATGCAGCTGCTAACACTTGTGGTTCGTCCGCATGTTGGCTATCGAAATTAGTGAGGCTGACAGCGGTGATATTATTAATACCGAAGCGTTCGATCAGCCATTTATTCCCATCATACAGGGCCGCCAGGGGAATATATCGGAGTTGACCGTCCGCAGCATAAATGATAGTTTGAGCCTCAGCTTCCTGGAGATCCCGTTCGATGGGTTTTATTAACCAGTCATAGAACTGTTTCGCCGGAGACTGAACGAAAGGAACTGGTTTGCGGCGGGTCATCAAATTCCGCCGAAATTTCCCGATCGCCCGCTGGAAGTCTTGCTGGTTAACAGCAACAGTGCGACGGATGGGCGGCCCGTAACGGGTAACCAGAATCAACTCCAGTCGGTCTGGTAAAATCAAGGGATGGAGAATGACGGCATTTTCTTCCAGTCCATCCAGATAAGTATGCAACCTGTCGAGTCCTGTCAAATTGAGACTTTCTCCCCCCGTCCTTTCGTTAAGTTGTGCCGCCAGGGAGACAACCTCCCGAGATTTAATAAATTGGTTAAATTGCTTGGCGATCGCCCCTTGGGCCTGCTGCAACTCGACGATCCGCTGTTGCTGGGCCCTTGTCCGTCGGGAGACGGGAATCTGTTGTAAGGAGGCCAGTTCTTTACCCAGTGCGACAGCTTCTGCTTGAATGCTACCATGATTATCTAAGACTTCTTGTTCCGAGCCATGTAAATGCACCCCTTGGGCGGTTTGGGCGTTTCCCTCCATTTTCTGGAAATACTGGTGCAGTTCTTGCACCTTGAGTAGATCGAGGATGTGGTGCGCTTCGGTCACCCGGTCTTGCTGTAGCAACAGACCTGCTAAATGGCGATAGGTATCGGCAACAGTTCCAGTGTAAGATTGCTGCTGTTGCAGGGATAGCACCTGCAAATCTTTGCGAATGGCTTCGGTGATGTTAACGGCTTGTTTGTAAAAGGCTATGGCTAATTCTAGCTGGTTTTGCTTCTCTAGAATCTCACCCATGTTGCCGAGGGCCACCACTTCTCCGGGCCGATCGCCCACTTCTTTGAGAATCACCAATGCTTGGTGATATAGTTCTAAAGCTTTGTCATACTCCCCCATACTTTTGTAAACTGTACCCAGGCTATCCAGGGTATTCCCAGTCCCGGCCCGATCGCCTATTTCTTGAAAAATTCCCAAAGCTTCATTTAGCACTTCTAGGGCTTTATCCTGCTGACCCAGGCGATCGTAAGTAAAGCCAATGTTATTGAGAGTGTTTCCCGTGGCCGGGCGATCGCCGAGTTCCTGAAAAATCTCCAAAGCTTGCTGATAAAAGTCCAAAGCTTTGTCATGCTGTTCTAAAGCAGTGTAAGCGAAACCCATGTTATGGAGGATTTTGCCTTCATTAGCGCGATCGCCCCTTTTGCGAATCAGATCCAGGGCCTGCTGATAGGAGTCCTGGGCTTCGGAATACTCGCCCAGGCGATGGTGAACGACGCCGATATGATTGAGCAGCACCCCCTCGCCCTTGGGATTACCTAAATCTTGAAAAATAGTTAATGCTTGCTCGTATAACTCTCGTGCTGTGGGATATCGGCCCTGATTTTCGTATATTAATCCTAGATTATTCAGGGTACGTGCTGCACCGGGTTTGTCTCCTACTAGCTTGCGCAGGGTCAGGGCTTGTCGATATAATAGTAAAGCCCGATCGTAATTACCCTGCTGTTGATAAACTCCCCCCATGCTATTGAGAGTGCTACCCGTCCCCCGGCGATCGCCTATTTCCTGACGAATAGCTAAAGCTTGGCTAAAGGACTCCAGGGCCCGATCGTACTCCCCCAATTTATAATATACTGCGCCAAGTTTGTGCAGGGTATTGCCAATTCTCGGGCGATCGCCCTGGTTGCGGCGCATTTCCAGAACCTGTCTATAATTTTGCAATGCTTCTCGATACTCGCCCCTGCCATACAGTTGGTTTCCCTCCAAGTATAGGCGATCGGCTGCAGTTTTTGTCGGTGCTTGGGCAACAGTTGCTGCGATCTGAGTCACCCCCGGGAATGCAGGACTCAAGCATAGCAGTAGGGTAGCAGCAATTAGGCTCACATGGTTAAGACGGGGTTGCATAATTAGTTCTCCACAAATATGAATAATTTTTCGTGCAAAATTATTTTTCTTTCGACCAAGGCAGGGAGCGATCGCAAATATGTTAACCATACTTACGTCTCTCTACTATTAAAGCTAAAGCTAAAAAGTAAAGATCTCGGGTAGAAACCCAGGGTAAACGCACGCTTCGCTAAATTTGTATCTATAGCGAACCTCAATCATCAGTCAAGACTTAGTTAACCTTGTTCGGATCTTCTTTTTCCTCCTCGGGCGCGATCGCCTCTTGGGGTTCTGGCGCTGGTGTCGGATCTTCATCATCATCGTCCAGCATTATCGTCTCTTGGTCCATAATCATCTCTGCTGGTTCCTGACAACTCGATACAGTTAAACACAAAAGTAGGATGCTAGCTCCTATGGGGACAATATATTTTATACGCGATCGCATTTTATCTTCCTCCGAACATGCTAACTGTTCGTAATCATATCATAACCTCGTCTATCTTTAATCATTTGTCCGATCTTCTTTCTCCTCCTCGGGCCCGATCGTCTCTTGCGGTTCTGGCGCTGGTGTCGGATCTTCATCATCATCGTCCAGCATGATCGTCCCTTGAGGTGCCCCCGCACAACTCCATACCGTCAGGGACATGAGTAGAAGCACAGAGATAATTTGGACATTTGTTTTCAGACGCGATCGCATATTTAGTCTTTCTCCTCAATTATACTGCTGTTGCCACTCTTCTTCAGCCGATATATTTGTACAAAAATTTGACATCGTTTGCCTTTATGCTAATATACAATAGTTGCAACTGGCAATTTGCCAGAGGTCCAAAAATGAATAATTGGCAAGAACAGATTCATATCGACCCCAAGGTTTGTCACGGTAAACCTTGTATCAAAGGAACCCGCATTATGGTTTCAGTTATCCTGGATAACCTGGCTGATTTTTCGGGCCGTCCGCGGACCGTGGGACTGACATTAGAAGAAATTGTCGAGGAGTATCCGCCGTTGACTTTAGACAATGTGCGGGCGGCGATCGCTTATGCTAAAATCATTTGAGTTAACTCTGCAGCAAATGCCGCCGATCTTGTGTTTTGCAATGGTCGCGATCGCATTTTTATCTTCCTCCCTGTGGTCTTGCACCAGTTGGTATGTGAATATTATACCCGCTCATGGTGGGCGGTGCCCACCCTACGACTCTTCCTCCTCGAAATCATCATCGAAGAGAATAGTTACTTGACCCACTGCTAAGCAACCCGGAAGATTCGGTCCCGTAGGACAGGGAGTTAATAATTCCAGATTATCCCTAGTTTTTTCGACATTTCTCATGTCGTTAATTTCCTGAAAAATGGCTTGAGATTGCTGCACTAATTCGATCGCTCTATCTTTTTCTTTTAATTTATCGTAAACTAACCCCATATTGTTCAGAGTCTTAGCTTCCCCCGCCTTGTCCCCAATTTGCCTGCGTATTTCTAATGATTTCTGAAATGATGCTAACGCCTGCTGATAATTTCCCTGCTGGTAATAAACGCCCCCCATGCTGTTCAGAGTCCGGCCAACCATTGCGATCGGGCCCGTTTCTCTGTAAATTGCTAATGCTTGTTCCAATGTTGCCACAGTTGCATCCAGATCGGAGTTACGATAAGAAATAACTGCCTCTTGATAAATTCGATCGGGTTCTGCTTGGGTTGGTGCTGGTTCAGAGCAAGATGTCGTCAAGCAGAGTAGGGCCGTGGCCATAATTACGAGCCGGCGGTTAACAGGCGATCGCATAGTTATCTGATTCTCCCAATATACTATACTAGATCCTGGCGGGCTTAACAATTGCTACAGTCAAATGATACCGATTAGATCCAACATTACCACTTATCGCCAACCCATTAGTTGCTACCTGCTCATCGGTATCAATATTGCCCTATTCTGTTGGTTCGTAAAACTAGAGTTTGCCGGTAACTTGACCGATGTTGTCCGTAACTGGGGCGTACTCCCCGATCGCATTAGCGCCGTAGCAGCAGACGCCTTTGGTTCGGACAACCCCGCAGTCTGGTTCGCACTCTTGCTAGTTTCCAGTTCGATTATACCAGCAATATTTCTCCACGGCAGCTACGGTCAAATTCTCGGCAATACCATCTTCCTGTTCGTCTTTGGCCCCAAGCTTGAAGAAATGCTCGGCTCTTGGCGGTTTGTCCTCTTCTATCTCACCTGTGGTATCCTCACTAGCGTGGTGCAAATTCTCGTCGAACCTACCCTGGCAGTGCCTTCGATCGGATCTAATGGGGCGATCGCCTCCCTACTAGGGGCCTACGTAACCAGCTTTCCCAAAGCCAAAATTGACAGCATCCTGCCCCTAGTAATAGTCTTCATCCCCATCGAATTACCAGCAACATTTTATCTGTTCTGGTGGTTCGTCCAGCAGGGGTTTTATGCCGTGGGACAGTTGGCGATCGCAGGAGGAGTCAATGCTTTCAGTCTGGGCTACTTAGCCCATGGCATGGGAATATTCATCGGTGCAGTTTTAATACGACTGATGGTCAAACGTTCGTAGGGTGGGTATTGCCCACCTTATCAATTGCGGGTTGTTGGTTGTCAGTTGCTATCGCCGATAAGGACTAAAGTCCTTACTACGAACCTATCTATAGTCCAAGTCCCAATTCCCAAGCCTGAGTCACCAGACTACTCAGCCAGCATCGGCTAGCCGGTTCTAGCAGACCGTCATCAGCTAACACCTCCGCTATCAACTGTTCTAAAGAACGCCCTTGGGAACGGGATACCTTGATCACCCCCGCGATCGCCGTTGCGACCAGTTCTTCATCCACCTGCTTTTCTTTGAGGGCGACAATTTCTTGAGTATTGCTGGGAATTTCATAATTCATGGCTGCTTATCCCTATTCATAAAAGTATGCTACAGATAAAGATGGCGAAAGCATCTACCCTAGCTAGTTTGGCAATCGTCCATTACCTATTCCAAATCGGAAATTGCTATCACAGAGTTTTTCACTCCCTAGTCCAACGTACACTTCGTCCCGCAAAATGAGAGGAATGTAAAGTTTCTTAACATTATTTTCATCTGGGATTCTGTATTATAGCTTAATTTGTACCCTTGTCAAGTCCGTTTCAAACAATTTTATGCCCATGAAGGAATTACTTTATCTGGAAGTTCCCACCCCCGATCGGGCGGCGGTAACGGCCTGGTTACAGCAGGAATACGATCCGGGGATGGGGGCCAAGCAGGTGGCCGCCGATGGCATCAGGCTGGAATTTGCTCAAAAAAGTTCCCAACCCGCAGCAGAAATCTCGATATTTGTCTGGTCGGTGCAGCGAACGACATACTTGAAGGCATTTCGCTGGTCAGACAGACCTCTCCAGCAGGAAAAACAGTTAATTGCTAAACTTCGTGCCGATCTCAGAAACAAGTTTCCCTATCAATATCCCGAACCGCCAGCAATTAACCTCTCCCAGCAAACCATATTTGACGCCCTGGTTGGCCAGTACCCCCTGACAGTCAAGTACTTTCAGAAAATGCCCAGGGGCGATTATCATCTCCAGCGGGTATATTGGTGGGAGCAGCGTTGGCGTCAAAGCGTCCGCAACCCCCAGAAACCTCAACAAGTAGTTTTTCCCCAGCAGCAAACAGCACCCAACACAGAGTACGACCTGATCTATATTGGGGGGGCTTTAGGGGTCATTCATGCAGCCAGAATGGCCCGGTTGGGCTATCGGGTGCTGCTGATCGAACGCTTACCCTTCGGACGGATGAACCGAGAGTGGAATATTTCTCGGGATGAGTTTCAAAGAATCATTGACCTGGGTTTGTTTACTCCACAGGAATTTGAGCAGATCATTGCCCGGGAGTATATTGATGGATTTAATAAGTTCTTTGATTGTAACAACCCCAGTCACCTGAAAGCCAAAGTTTTACATACTCCAACTGTGCTGAATGTGGCCTTAGACTCGGAGAAGTTTTTGGACCTCTGCGGGCAAAAGCTGCGGGATGCTGGGGGTGTTATCTGGGATGAAACTGAGTTTATCCGGGCGGATGTTTCTCAAAATAATGTCCTAGTTCATCTGCAACATCTGCCCACGGGGGAACAACGTCAAGCAACCGGACGCCTGCTGGTGGATGCCATGGGCACCGCTTCCCCGATCGCCTGGCAGATGAACGGCGGACGTGCCTTCGATAGCGTTTGTCCTACCGTCGGAGGGGCGATCGCCAGTGGATTTGAACCGGGAGTCTGGGATTCTGATTACGGGGACGTACTCAACTCCCATGGAGACATTTCCCGGGGACGACAGTTAATTTGGGAGTTATTTCCCGGCGCGGGAGAGGAACTGACGATTTATCTGTTCCATTACCATCAGGTCCATCCCGATAATCCCGGTTCTTTATTAGAAATGTATGAAGATTTCTTTACAATTCTCCCGGAGTATCGTCGCTGCGATATGGACGAGTTGGTCTGGAAGAAACCCACTTTCGGATATATTCCCGGTCACTTTTCTGCCAGCAGTCGCGATCGCGCGATCGCCTACGATCGGATCCTGGCCATCGGCGACGCCGCCTCACTCCAGTCACCCCTAGTCTTCACCGGTTTTGGCTCCCTGGTCAGGAACCTGCCCCGTCTGACTGCACTTTTAGATACAGCCCTCAAGCATGACCTCTTGTCAGCCCAACATTTAAATCAAATCCGGGCTTACCAAAGCAACGTGGCCGTCACCTGGCTATTTTCCAAAGGGATGATGGTGCCCACAGGTCGCCACTTGCCCCCCGAACGGATCAATTCCATGCTGAATACCTTCTTTGGCCTGCTAGCAGAGGAACCGCCAGAAGTAGCAGATACCTTCATTAAAGACCGTACAGACTGGCTGACCTTCAATCGACTGGCCCTAAAAGCAGCTTTCATGAATCCGGCCCTGTTATTATGGATTTGGGAAATGGCAGGTGCCAAGGATATGCTGCGTTGGTTAGGCAGCTACTTCAGCTTCACCGGAAGTGCCTTCGTCAACTTGTTGCTAGCAGGTTGGTTTCCCAGCTTCACCCGCTGGTGCCAACCTTGGTTAGAACGGAAGTATCCTGAACTGTGGCTGCGAATGCTGACTGTCAGCTACGGGCTGACTACGATGATGAAACGTCCGCTGTAGGGTGGGCATCGCCCACCATCGGTCGCGACGATGATGAAACGTCCGCTGTAGGGTGGGCATCGCCCACCATCAGTCGCGACGATAAGGCCAGAAACCGGGTTTCTATACTCCTTTTCCCATCCCCACCGAGATAGTTAAAGAAACCCGGTTTCTTTCTTCTACGAACTTAGAACACTTCCAAATCGAAGTGTACGAAACTGCCGTTCAACTCATCGGGTGCTGTCCGGTTAACCATGCCTAAGATCAGATTAGAGTCGGCAATCCTGATAATACTATTGGTGCCCAATGATTCCAGAATTATATCATCTGTAGTTAATCCATCCGTGAGCCCGATCGCATCTTCTCCAACCCGAAAGTCCACGAGGACATCAGCTTGGTTTCTGTTAACCACTGCTGTCTCAGGAGAGAGGACGAAAACATCACGGCCAGGACCGCCCAGGAGAATATCTTGACCAGATTCCCCACTTATCGTATCATCTCCTGCCCCGCCTTGGATTAGGTCATTCCCTCGACCTCCAAATAGCAAGTCATTCCCCATACCGCCAGTAACATTATCGGCACCGGGACCAGCAAAGATAATATCATCTCCCGACATGCCGTTGATGCGATCGTCCCCACCGAAGGAAAGAATTAGATCCGCAGTCTGAGTGCCCATCAGCATATCGTCCCCTGGGTTACCCCGGATGAGATTTACAAACTGGGGTGGCGGCGGATCGGCAGTGACTGTCACGCTGACTGTCGCCGTGTCAGTATTTCCCTCTCCGTCAGTGACAGTATACTCGAAGCTATCCATCCCCGTAAACTCTGGGTCTGGTTCGTATAGCAAATTCCCATTATCCTCAAGGATAATCGCGCCCCCGCCTGCCGTGCTGCTGCTAAAGTCAGCAATTTCCAGAGGGTCGTCAAGAGGATCCGAGTCGTTTTCCAGGACATTAATAGTAACGGGAGTAGCTTGGGGAGTGACTATGCGATCGTCCGATGCCACAGGGCGAGCAATTTCCGCTGCTAAAACCCCTGCATAAATCTCATGGCCCTTGGTCGTGGGATGGATATTGTCCCAGAAGAAAAAATCCTCTACATTTGCCGTCTCATCTACGATCTCCCCGTTGAGGACAAAGGGGTCGGTGATGTTAAAGAACCCAAATTCCTGGGGATTTGCTGCCACTTCGGAGCTGATGGCAAATAAATCCACTAAGATGACATCAACATCTTCGATATCCTCTTCCAGACTCGTCATGGTTTCTGATAACTCGGCATTGAATGCCAGGCTGATATCGGCAAGTACCTCCACATCACCAGAGAAGTTCGCCAAAGGTGTTCTGTTCATAGGAGCCAAAAGAGGCACCACGATCGTTTCCGCGCCCAAATCAGCCAAAGTCGTCACAGCGGTAGCAATATTAGTCACCGCGTTTGTCACCGCCACCTCTGGATCTGCGGGGACTTCAGCGCCTAAGGCTGGAATGAAATCATTGCCGCCAGCCCAAACCACGTATAATGCTTCGGAGTCTGCACCAACTGAATCAATAGCTTCAGCAAAGGTATCAATTTGGTCTAGTAATCCGGGGAATTCTAAGCCCAGGTCGGGGTCATCTAAGGTATTATCCCGTCCCGTTTTCGCCCCGCCCCAGGCAAAATTGCTATCCAGGTTGAAGCTTAAATCCAATTGGTCCGCCATAATTTCCACAGCCACTGGACCATTAGAAAGCCGCCCCTCGAAGTAGGGAGGACTGGGAGGAATTGGATTTCCGATGGTGCTAGTCAAGTTAAACAGATTACCCGTGTCCGATAAGCTGTCCCCAAACACGAACAAGGTTTTGCTTGACTCCGACTCACCACCAGAGATGAAGAATTGGGCCTGTTCCCAAACCGCCTCACCCACTTTGCGTCCGAGGATTAACCCCTCTTCGTTCCCAGGCTGATTATGAATTCCACCGTACAGGCGAGAGATTCCCGACTCATCTGCTGCTTCTGTAAAGGTATCCCAAGTCAGGGTCACTGGTTCTACGGGGATGAACCCCGGTTCAAACAGAGACTCTCCAGGGGGTGCCGTCACCGAGGCCCCAAATTCATCGCTACCTGTAAACAGCTGGAGAACTTCTGCTGCGGCAGCGCTGAAGGTGCTGTGTCCCGATACATATTCAGCGAAGGGAGGAGTGGGTCTTTCAAAGCTCTGGTAAGGGATAAATTCCGATCCATCAAGTTCGACAGTGCCCTGTTCCGGACCGCCCCAAGCTTCGATGGTTTCACCGCCAAACAGAGCCTCGATCGCCGTGATCGGACGCACGTAATCATAGAATACTTTGGATTCCCAGGCCGCAATCCCCGCATCCATGACAGCGTTGCCCAAGATGAAGAACATCTGGGCATCTTCATCGAGGGTGTTATCGTCCCGTTCGGAAACGAACTGACCAAAAGCCATCCATCTGCCGGGAGGAAAGGATGTTCCCGCGTCATCTTCCCAGAACTCGGCAATAATTTTTTGCTCGTCGGTGAGGTTGGCGTTGATCTCGATAACTTCCTGATGCATTCTCAGGTACTCCTCACTGCCAAACTCCGGCGGTGCTGGGGGTCGGAATTGGTCCCCTGATTCTAATCCAAAGGGAGTCACTAAGCCCCACTGAGGCGTGAGGGACTGTTGGACTACGCCATCTGGGTCTCGCAAAGGTACTAGCAGGGGTTGCCAGCGGTTCGGATCGACGATCTCCTCTCCCTGGGGAGGATTTACTGGCTCGTAACCTGTATAGTCGGAGTAGGGCAGACCATCATTTAGATCCCCTAACTGGTTGGAACCGTCGTTGCGGCGAAAGTCGAGTAATGCCTGGGCCGAGACATTGCCAATGCCTGCGGGGGTAGTGGTATCGGTAGAGTCGTTCTCCGGGTCTAGGCCCAGTTGCTCCATGACGCTATTGAACAGATCTACCTCTGTGGGAAACAGGTCTTCCAGCACCCGATAGGCCGCATAACTCATGGCCTCGGTTTTGTTTTCCGGGGTATTTTCCTCGGCGGGCCGTTGCAGGTCGTCACCCAACTGGGTGCCGAGGGCCTCTGGGTCGTAAGCTGCCCAGGCATCGAAGCTCGCCGTATGTACCATCGCGTAGGCGCGGGAGGCGATCGTCGGTCCTACAACTTTGCGGACTGTTTCGTGGACGGCCTCATCCCACAAAACGGAGGGCGTCACCTCTTCGGTCGCATCAGTCAGGGTCCCGTCGGGGTTGAGGAAAAAAATCCCTACCGGTTCCCCGTCCACTTCGCCGAAGGAGACGGGACTGATCTCAGGACTGTCTCTCCATCCTAGAGTGTCATCAGTCAGTTCTATTTCTATCGGATCCATAATTTTCTGCTTGCTAATTGTTCATTGAGAATTGTTGATTGCCATCATAAGTAGTTTAGCCATTAGCCATTAGCCATTAGCCATTAACTTCCAATGGTCAAAATGCGGCGCCATTTATTTTTTGCAGTTCCCTTAGCAGCATTAGAACACTTCTCGATCGAAGGGTACGAAACTGCCATTCAAATCATCGGGTGTCATCCGGTTAACGATGCCTAAGATCCTATTATCGGAGGCAAGTCTGATGACGGTATTGGTGCCCAAGGACTCCAGCATCAAGTCAGAAGCAGTTAACCCATCTGTTAGCCCGATCGTATCAGCACCCGAGTCGAAGTCCACCAGAACATCAGCTTGGGTTCTGTTCATCACTGCTGCTAATGGGGACAGGACGAAAATATCGCTGCCCGGACCGCCCAGGAGAAGATCTCGACCAGGTCCGCCATTGATAATATCGTCTCCTGCACCTCCTTGGATGAAGTCATTTCCTCGACCTCCAAGGAGTTCGTCATTGCCCATACCGCCAGTCAGGTTGTCGGCACCGGGACCGGCAAAGATAATATCATCTCCCGACATGCTATTGATGCGATCGTCCCCGCCGAAAGAAATAATCAGATCCTTGTCAGGGGTGCCCATCAGCATATCATCCCCTGGGTTACCCCGAATCAGATTTACAGACTGCGGTGGCGGTTCTACATCACCACCAGAAATGAAGAATTGGGCCTCTTCCCAAACCGCCTCACCCACATTGCGTCCGAGGATTAACCCCTCTTCGTTTCCAGCAGCATTATGTATCCCACCGTACAGGCGAGAGATGCCCGAACTATTGGCTGCATCTGTAAAGGTATCCCAAGTCAGGCTCACTGGTTCGGCAGGCGTGATACCCCGTTCAAACAGAGACTCTCCAGCGGGTGCCGTCACCGAGGCCCCAAATTCATCGCTACCCGTAAATCGCTGGAGAACTTCTGCTGCGGCAGCGCTGAAGGTGCTGTGTCCCGATACATATTCACCAAAGGGAGGAGTGGGCATCTCTAACCGCTGGTAAGGGATGAATTGAGATCCATCTAGTTCGACAGTACCCTGTCCCGGACCGCCCCAACCTTGGATGGTTTGGCCGCCAAACAAAACTTCGATCGCCGATATCGGGCGAATATAATCGTAGAACTGTTTAGAATCCCAGGCCGCAATCCCTGCATCCATGACTGCATTCCCCAGCAGGAAGAACATCTGGACGTCTTCATCGAGGGTATTGTCGTCCCGTTCGGAAACGAACTGACCAAAACTCATCCAGCTGCCGGGAGGAAAGGATGTTCCCGGTCCATCTTCCCAGAACTCAGCAATAATTTTTTGCTCGTCGGTGAGGTTGGCGCCGATCTCGACAACTTCGGAATGCATTCTCCGGTACTCCTCGCTGCCAAACTCCGGCGGTACTGGAGGTCGGAATTGGTCCCCTGATTCTAGTGCAAAGGGAGTCACTAAGCCCCAGTGAGCCCCTAAGAACTCTTGGACTGTGCCATTGGGGTCTCGCAGAGGTTCCAGCAGCGGTTGCCAGCGGTTCGGATCGAGGATCTCTTCTCCCTGGGGAGGATTTACTGGCTCGTAACCGGTATAGTCAGAGTAGGGCAGACCATCATTGAGATCGCCTAACTGGTTGGAACCGTCCTGGTGGCGAAAGTCGAGTAATGCCTGGGCTGAGACATTGCCAATGCCTGCGGGGGTAGTAGTATCGGTAGAGTTGTCCGCAGGATCGTAGCCCAGTTGATCCATGACGCTATCGAACAAATCTACCTCTGTGGGAAACAGGTCTTCCAGTACCCGATAGGCGGCATAACTCATCGCCTCGGTTTTGTTTTCCAGGGTATTTTCCTGGGCGGGCTGTTGCAGGTCGTCACCCAACTGAGTGGCGATCGCCTCTGGGTCGTAAGCTGTCCAGGCATCGAAGATCGCCGTATGCATCATCCCGTAGGCGCGGGAGGAGATCGTCGGTCCTACAGCTAAATTCCGGACTGCTTGCTGGGCTGTTTCATCCCACAAAACGGAGGGCGTCACCTCTTCGGTAGCATCAGTCAGCGTCCCGTCGGGGTTGATGTAAAAAATCCCTAGGGGTTCTCCGTTCTCAACACCTACCCAGACTGGACTAATACCAACACCGTTTATCCATCCTAGGTCGTCATTGGTGATTTCTATTATCGGATCCATACTTTTCTGCTTGCAAATAATTCATTGATAATTGTCAATTGCCATCATAAGTAGTTTAGCCATTAGCCATTAACCATTAGCCATTAACTTCCGATGGTCAAAATGCGGCGAATTTCATCTGTTTTGAAGCCGATCGCCATTGGCCGACGCACTTCTGGCAGGATTACCACGTCATACAATTCTTCCACTATACCTTCAATGCGCAACCAATGTACTATATCCCCTGTGCGCAGGTCAATAACTAACAGTCCGCAGCGGGGTTCGGCATCTCTAGCAGAGAGGTTCTCGTCTAAAGGCAAGCCCGAAAAAGTCTTGTTATTTCTCGGTTTAGATATGCCTACCACTGCAAAGTTACCGCTAAAGGCACAGCCCCGCAAGTATCCCGGACAGAATGTCACTTGTTCAAAGGCACCACGTTTGAGGTCTGCATAACCAAAGAAACCCGTACCCGAGTTTAAAAGCCAGAGTTTCTGCTGATGCCAGCGGGGCGAGTGGGGCATGGAAAGCCCCGTCAGGATGATATCATTGCTGCTGATATCTATTACGCAGCCCCCGGAAATCCGGCGATCGCGCCATCCATCAGCCACATCACTTTGACTGACAGCAGTAACATATTTGGCCTGACCATTTTGCATCCCTAGACCATTCAGATGACATCTATCTTCCGCAGCAAGTCGGGAAATAAAAGGAGGTCGCCAGAGGGGAATAAAACTATGTTCTTCGCTTACGGTTGCCAGGCAGCCAAATAAAGTATTGACAAATATAATCTTTCCTGTTTTATCTACAGCCACATCATGAACATCCAAGTCCCCAGTAATGTAACCTACTTGGGGCACGAGTAAGCAGTCATAACCATTATGACTTTGTCCGGGTTGGAGAGCATTTTGAAATCGCCACAGTTGATATAATGTACTCAGGTAAAGGCTGGATCTATTTGCCCATAAGCCCATGCACCGCTCGAATGTGCGCTCGAATACCGATAGTCGCCCGTCTGGTTGTAACCCGATCGCAAACAGTTTGCCTGCTTGATAGGTAGTGAAGGCCAGACTGAGGTTTTGCTCACCTAACCAGGCGGTAAACTGGCGGGAACAGTTAATCTCTAGGGATGGAGTTGAGGTTGCTTGTGTCACTTCAGTTGCTTTATGTGCTACCAAGGATTATTATTATCAATCTTCGTAGGGTGGGCGGTGCCCACCGCCGCGAGTTCCGCCGACTGCCGAATGTGTCAAATTTGGCTTTACCTACTTAAATATAGCGTTTCTCAAATTGATGTGGTACAGAATTATCGCCTACTTGTCATTGCGAGGGGGGGATATTAGCGCTTCACTTATGTTTGCTATAGATGCACGTTGAGGAAAAATCGGAGGTGGGCGGTGCCCACCCTACACCCCGCGCTAAATTATCTTATAGGCTGAGGATTTTTCGCCAAATCTTTTTTTTTTAGTATAAATACAGTTGACAAAGTAGTCAGTAAATGTGTAAGATAAGGGTGGATGGGTGGGGGCTAGGGGATGGTAAATGTTTTTCATTTTAAAAAAAATTTATAAAAATTTATATTTCTTGCATATTATTTGTAAATTAATTTGAATCGAGCGCAGAGGGGGGGGTTAGCCGTTGCCAACAACTGCGAGACCACACCCAGTCATACCATGGGGATTTACTAGCGTCAAGGTTTTTATGACTCACACCCACTGTTGGCGCATAATGACGATCTGATTTTGATGAACTGTCAGATCGCTCGATCGCATCACCAGACCGATGACTAATTCTCCTGGGCGGGCAATAGATAGATAGCACCAGAAATCAAGGTGAGGACGACAGCAACCCAGAAAATTATCTCCAGAGGAATTTCCCAGCTATCGGGAGTGGGAGCAATCAGAAGGGCGATCGCCCCTATTTGACTGACTGTTTTCAGCTTACCCCAGATATTCGCCCCAGAGATTTGAGCTTGATTGACCCGCCAACCCGCGATCGCCAACTCGCGTGCTAAAATCGCAAACACGCCCCAAGCTGGAACCTGTCCCAAAGCAATCAAAGAAAGCAAAGGTGCAAGCACTAGCAACTTATCTACCAAGGGGTCGAGAAACTTGCCCAAATCTGTAACTTGATTCAATTTTCTGGCCAAATAGCCATCTAACCAATCCGTCCCAGCTGCCACCAGAAAGATGGCCAAAGATATCCAGCGCTGGGTGGGAGTAGGTGCGGTTAAAAGGTAGAGGATAAAAGGTATCCCCAGCAAGCGAGAAAAAGTAATCCAGGTTGGCAGATTCATAATATGTTCAATTTTCAATTCTCCATTCCCAACCCGAGCTTTATCTGCCAAGATCTTCTAAAGCTTTAAGTTGAGCATCCACAACACTTAAGTAATTCCGGTCATCGACAGCTGCTGCCTCAATGAGGTTAGCTTTCACAGCCGCCGCCACCACATCTTTAGCAGTAATTGTCCGCCTCTTATAATAGAGGCTGAGGGTCTGGTAACTAGGAATGCCTTGGTCCTTTAAGGCCCCGCGATAGGCTCGATTGACTAAATCCACTGCTGAAATTTGATACTGCATGTTCTGTAACTGCTTGTTTTCTAAAGTTTCCGAATTGATAATAGCATCAGAACGGGATAGTGGAGCTGTAGCTGCTAAAGTGAGAATGGTTATAGCAACTATAGCTAGACTGCCGATAGTTGATTTCATCGCTTTTCTCCCTTTTGATTTCCTCTTGCTTGACGATTGGATTTTTCCGTTGCTCCCCAATTTTTGAGCCCACGGGCTATACTAGGGTCATCCCCAGCCAGAGAATCTGTGGTCCGAAGGCTGGCGATCGCGACAATTTCATCTTACCATACTAGCCCGGCCACCTGTCAAGGATTGAGGTTGCTGCGGCTGTGGGGAGATAATGGCAGAATAATGCTTCCCGGCCTGGGAGTACCGGTGAAATCCCGTAGGCCATGTCAGGGAACGGACTTCATATTCCTTAATACTTGACAAGTACGGGGAGAGTAGGGCTATAATGGAAGAGCATATAGCCAACAGAGGAGGAAAATGGGAAAGATGGTAGTGAAAGCAAGGGGTTGGCGTAAAGCATTAACAGCAACAGGCATGGCGATCGGGTTTTCCTTAAGTGCGGTAAATGCAGCGCTAGCGCAAACCATCAGGGGTGTGGTGACAAGTTTTGGTCTGCCAGCTTACCAGCGTTATTTTGCCGAATACGAGGAAGAAACCGGTGTAAAAATAAATTACGTAGTCAGGAGTAGCGCCGGTAGTATAGAGAGATTGCAGGATGAGGAGGGGTTAGTAGACTTCATAGCCAGCGATGCACCGCCAACACGTGCAGAAAGAGAACAGGTGGGTCGGGGCGTGCTATTGCTGTCCACGGTAGGCAACGGGGTGGCAGTGATCTACAATCTCAGAGAGGCACGCCCGGATATAAAGATATCTCGGGAGACCCTAGTGAAAATATTCACAGGTCAAATAGGAAATTGGAATCAGGTGAGTCCGACGTTGCCAAGCAAAAAAATTCAGGTGGTTGTCCACGACGATGGCAGCGGTACGAACTTTATTTTCACCCGTCACTTGAGTGCCCTGACAGATGGAGAGATCGAGGCGACTAAAGACCCAGAGTGGGGTTTCGACGTATTTGCGAGTCGTGATGGGGATGCAGGCGTGGCTTCGACGGTGTCCCTAAATGATGGGGCGATCGGGTTTGTCGAGGCCAATTATGCCCTCAGTAACAACTTATCGACAGCCAGACTGCAAAATAAGAAGGGAGAATATGTCCGACCGACAGTGGACCAGTCACATAAAGCGCTGTTAACAACAGAGTGGGACGAAAATTACTCACTCTTAAAAATAGATGACCCCGATGAGGGCTATCCGATCATTGGTACGAGCATGCTGATATTTTACCAACAGTATCCCAATGCCGAGATCGCTCAAGCAATAAAAGACTTCGTCAGTTGGGTGACGAGTAGGGGTCCAGAAATTAACGCGCAACTATTTTACGTAGCCCTTTCTCCTTCTGAGCGTCCGAAGCTGCGGGATTACATCCATAACAATATCACAGTGGAAGAAGGACTCTCAGGGCAGGGAACAGGGATATTAAATCGGGGAACAGAGATATTAGATCGGGGCACAGAGATATTAGATCGGGGGGAGTAAAAAAAGCAGACTCCTAAAGGTGGAGAATTGATTTTTGGCAGTTACCCTATGAGGGTCAGTTAGTTTGATAACAGGTAATTCGGTTGGAGGAGATCCTCCCTTCCCAGAAACCGGGTTCTCGGTTGAGGGTGGGAGGATCTGACTTTTGCTGGGGCCAAAGCGCAAGCATCAGCCCTAACCGAACGGTTTTGACAAAAAACCAGGTTTGGAGAAGGCAATATTGAGATGCTCCCAGGACAGAACCCTGGGAACAGCATATCTTGACATGGAGTGATTGATATGGTATCACCAGAAATCGAGAGATGTGTTGTGTGAGGAGAATTGACGGTGAAAAAATGTCTATTGCCGATCGCGTCGGCAATACTAGGATCGAGCTTGACGATCTCCGATATGAGTCTGGCCCAGACTTATGGCAGCTTGGGGAGTCCCTTCACCTCGGTGGAAGAATTATCAACTGAAGTGAATGCTGCGGACTCCCAGGGGCGATCGCAGACAACCTCGGTGTCTCAACTATCTGATATCGAACCAACAGATTGGGCATACCAAGCATTACAATCTTTGATAGAACGCTACGGTTGTGTCGCCGGTTATCCCGATGGCAGCTATCGGGGGAATAGGGCCTTAACGAGATATGAGTTTGCGGCGGGATTGAATGCCTGTTTAGACAGGATCAATGAACTGATAGCCAGTGCGACAAGCAATGTATTGGCCAGAGAAGATATAAATAGATTGCTGCGGCTGCAAGACGAGTATGCCCCAGAACTGGCGACTCTGCGGGGTAGGATAGATGCCCTGGAGGCCCTGACGGCGGAACTGGAAGCGAATCAGTTCTCGACGACGGCGAAGCTATTTGGGTTCGCTAGCTTCACTTTTACCGAAAGCTGGGGCAAAGATCCAGAGGAAAATCCCATATTTGAAAGTTCGGCAACTCTCAACTTTGACACCAGTTTCACCGGTAGAGACCTGCTGCGAGCTGGGCTCACTGGCAGTGATGGAGGTGTGATCGAATGGGGCTCGGTGTACTATCGATTTCCCCTGGGTTTTCGTGGTCAATTCTATTTGGTGGCTACGGGTCAGTCGGCAACAAGCGTGGTACCCTCATTAAATCCGGTCGCCCGCAGCCCCATCTACGGGCTCAGTTCTGGTGGTGGGGTGGGGATAAACTATCAATTAAATGATTGGCTGGAAATTGGGGCCACTTATTTCGGTTCGGATGATAGTATATCGGATCCGAGTGAGGGGAAAGGGCTTTTTAACGGTCAATTTGGAGCTTTAGCTCAGGTGACCTTGACACCGAACAATCGCCTGGGGATCGGTCTGACCTATGCGCGCTACTACGCTCCTGATAGCCCTGAGGTTGGGAGTGGTGGCAGCAGCTTTGCCGAAGCACCTTTTGGAGAAGATACCGCAACTTCAGCAAATGCTTATGGCCTAGCAGCTAACTATCGGTTCAGCGATAGCCTAATCGCTGGCGCTTGGGTGGGCTATACTGAGGCGAAGGCAGAAAGTTCTCCTGGCTCTAAGGGAATCTTTGAAGATTCCAGAGGTGCTGAAGCAGAGCTTTGGTACTGGGGGCTCGGACTGGCTTTTCCAGACGTAGGGAAACTAGGGTCTCAGTTGAGTTTCCTGTTCAGAATGGAACCGAAGGTGACCGAAAATGACCTTGACGAACGAATAGATCCCGATACTGGGTTTACAATTTTAGGATCCTATAGCTATCCTTTGACTGACAGGATTAGATGGACTTCTAATTTGTCCGTACAGATTAACCCAGAAAGCGACAGCGACAATGACAGCATCTGGGAGGGAAGCATGAGATTTTCTTTTTCCTTCTAAGTTAAGGCTCGGGGCTGACAGGCTCGGTAATTAATTGATTAGTCACTGCCATCACTGCGGGCGGGAGGGCGAACCCGCCTTCAGTTTTCTCCAGGAGCGATCGCCCGATCAGGGAGCTTAAGGCCCGGAGCAAGTCCTGGGGAGATGTTTCCGATAAGCTTTCCTGTAAGGCAGGCAGCTTGACGGGGCCTTCACTGAGGGCAATATGGGAGAGGATCTGCTTTTCGAGACCGGATAGGCGATCGAACAGCTCTCCAATCAAGTTACTAATATCATGAGTGAACAAAGTGGTGGCTAAAAAGTCAGTGACGTTGCCGTCAAAAACCTCTTTAATGGTGATGGCAACAAGCTTGAGCATCAAGGGATTGCCACGATAACCTTGAATTAATTTTCCCCAATTTTTCTGGCCGGACAAACCTTTTTCTTTTAAGATCGATCGGGCATCATCTGCCAAACCCTCTAATGTGAAAGAACGGACCGGGGAGGTTTCCCCTTCTAGTAAGGAAATTTGACTGAGTTTCTCCTGAGAGACGATTAACAAGCAGCTTTCATGGGGTTCGGTGCCGATGCGTTGGAGAAATTCGCCATATTTTTCATACCCTTCTCGGTAGACCCCAGCAAGTTCACCCCTTTGCAGGAGGGACTCGGCGCGATCGAGGATAATCAAACAGCGGCGTTGGCGGAAAAAGTCCATCAGCCAGGCCATCTGTTCCTCTACCGTTTCGGGTAATTCCGTTTCTAGCTGGCCCGACAAGGCTGGGATTAGTAGGGCCAAAAGCTCCTCCAGAGTCGGACCGTGACGGAGCGATCGCCAGACCACATGCTGGAAGTGAGGCTGGATCTGTTGAGCTAGCTTCACAGATAGGGTGCTTTTGCCTATACCTGTCATACCCAGCAGTCCGATGAGGCGACAGCGGTCAGCAACAATCCAACTTGACAGCTGGGTCAGTTCTGCCGTGCGACCGTAGAAAACCGAGACATCCGGGGCTTTCCCCCAATCTATGCCAGTAGGGATGGGGGATGCTATATTGCTGGTGACATCAGATAGAGAGGAAGCTTGTTCTTGGTAGCGAGAGACCAGCAGCTGTTGCAGTTTTGTCAGCTTCACCGGTCCCTTGCCCTCAATCTGGAATTTTTGGTACACTTCACTCAGTCTTTTTCTGACCGCATCCGCGCTAATGTTTAGCTGTTCGGCGATCGCGGCGGTCCCTTCACCGTCCATTGCCAGAGACAGGGCCTCCAGTTCGGCGGCAGTCAGACCATGTTCGGTAGCTAAAGCTTTGAGAAACTCCTGGGAAATCACAGTGCCACACACTCATATATACCTAATACTCCATCTTACCTCATAATCATGAGATATTGTTGGTTCTGTCCACATTTATCTGATACTTAGGGCCCTGGGTTCATCAGTAGTTTGGCATAGTATGAGATTTTAGGGTTATTTATGGGGATGGGTCGTGAAAAATAACTCCTCGCTCATGTGAGCTGCGTCGGATCCTTGACAAGAGCGTGCATCACCAGATGCAGCTATCAACTACTTGTGACCACACCCATTTACGTGCCAAATGCAGATTTTAATAATCTTTTTTAGATAAATTATTTTTCATCAGTAAATAAGATTTTTCTGCTTGTCTTTGTCTCTCCAGTGTCAAGTCCTTCATCCTATAATTCGGTCCTTGCAATTCAGGGTTTGGGTAAATTCCAGCCGGAATAGTTTGACTATCGGCTAATATCTCTTGAGCAGTTTTTACATAGAGATCGAACTCAAGTAAATAACTGTAGGCTTTCAAATCCCAAATCGAGTCAAATTGAAACGGATCGATGATTCTTTGGGATCTAATAATTGGTCCTGTATCGACACCTTCATCGATGTAATGGATGGTTATCCCCACAGCTTCCCTAAATTTCTTGACATCCTCGAAAATGGCAATATTTTCTATTGAATACATTCCACGACCATAGGGTAGAATAGCAGAATGACAATTGAACAGTTGGGATTGTGTCATTTCTATCCACCACGGTTTGAGCATTTGAGTTACGCAAACAAAAATCAAAGGTGGAGAATCTTTTGGATGCTTCTATGAGCCATTCTTTTGCAGAGATGCCATTCAAATTATCTCCAATAAATATGGTTTGAGAATATCCAGTACTCGAATACGGCGCTATGCCATCACGTTCGATCATCGCCCGATCGGTCGGCTCGATGTTGGGATATAATTCTCTCAAGGCTTGATTAATTTCATCTGTAAAATGTTTTTGACCAGAATACTGAGCGTGGAAAGCATTTCTGGCTTGAAGCACCGTTTCTGGTTGAACTTTTTCCTTGACGATCACTCCCTGGAAGTCGGGCAAATCTCCAAACGCTTCAATCCATTTTGATACCAAATAAGAGCAAAGAATATTATAATCTACCAATAAGTAAAATTTCTTATGATTCATGGATGGACCTCACTGATTTGGGATTTAAGCTGACTCTAAAAAAGCTGAATGGCGGTTCTAGAGACTAGATTTATTCATTTTAGCTTCTATGTCGCTCACAAAATCAGTCTTAGGGGATATTTTTCCTAGGTAGCAACTTGGGTTAATTATACGACTTCTACCGACTTCCCACCGAACCCGCCTGGGAACCGGCGGGGTAACTTTGGCACAGGCCCCTTCTGAAGATACCATGGAAGTCCCGATCGGGGTTTCGGGGGTGCAAGTGCAAGCGGTCCCGAAAACCTTGCATTGCCAGGGTTTTCGGGACGCCTTTAAGGATTTCTCCCCATTGACAAGCGGCAGCATCTGATATTTTTTGGTTAGGGATGCTAAATTTGGTAGTGAGTCACTTGTAGTGATGGAGTATGTTCTCCGGACGCCAGATCCAGCAATTCACCCATGACAATTGACAATTGTCAATTATATTCTAAAGCAACTAATAATTACTCAGGCTCCTGCAATGGCAATTGACGTGCAAATCCCCAACTGGTCCAATTTACTACAACAACTCCTAGATAAGCGATCGCTCTCACGGGCCCAAGCAGAGTCCTTAATGGAGGGATGGTTAAGCGAGACAATTCCTCAGGTACTCTCAGGAGCGATCTTAGCGGCCATCCAAGCTAAAGGTGTAGAAGCAGCAGAACTGGCGGGCATGGCCTCGGTATTGCAATCTCAATCGAAATCATACCAGACAAGTCCAAGTCCGCATTCGACCCCTGTAATAGATACCTGCGGAACGGGTGGGGATGGTGCTTCCACCTTTAATATCTCTACAGCTGTTGCCTTTGTGGCCGCAGCAGCAGGGGTGAAAGTGGCCAAACATGGCAATCGTTCGGCATCTAGTAAGGTGGGTTCGGCGGATGTGTTGGAAGGTTTGGGGGTAAACTTGAATGCACCCACTGAGAAGGTTGTCTCCGCCCTGGATGAAGTAGGAATCACGTTTCTATTTGCCCCCGGTTGGCATCCGGCGATGAAGGCGGTAGTTCCTCTGCGGAAAACTCTGAAGGTGCGAACTGTCTTTAATCTCTTGGGTCCGCTGGTCAATCCCTTGCGCCCTACAGGTCAGGCGATCGGGGTATTCGATGGGGCGCTGGTGGAAACGATCGCCCAAGCATTGCAGCAGCTAGGAACCCAGAAGGCGATCGTCCTCCACGGACGGGAAAAACTAGATGAGGCGGGGTTAGGAGATTTAACAGATGTGGCCATATTGTCCGACGGTCGGGTACAGATAACCGCAGTCAATCCCCAGGAACTGGGTTTAACAGCAGCAAGGGTCGATGCCTTGCGAGGGGGCGAAATTAAAGACAATGTTGAGATTATGTGCAATGTGCTGCAAGGCAAGGGTACGGCGGCCCAGCAGGATGTGGTGGCATTGAATGCATCTTTGGCCCTTCAGGTGGGTGAAGTTGTGCCACTTCAGGCTCATGCAGAGGGTGTTAAGGTGGCCAAGGATATCCTATCCAGTGGTGCGGCGTGGACCAAGTTGTCCCAGTTGGTGCAGTTTCTCCAGTAAGTACCAAAGATCCTAAAATATGATACGTCCCAGACAGCCATTTTTGACCACTATATCCGCTAAAATGCTATATTGGGGTAAATCGCCAGGCGATTTTGGCCGTTTGGGGCGCTTGGCCATGTGTTGAGGTACTATAGGTAGCGACTGTTGTTCGCGGAATCGAGACAGACGGTAACAAAAGGACTTCAGACAATTATAAACAGAAAAAAACATGAGTCAAGATCCTCAGAGTATTAGTTCAAACTGGGCGCACCGTCCTCCTCAGGAGGCATCAAAAGTTGAGGCAGATTACGATTTTCTGGCAGATGATTATGACAATTTGATCGAGAAGTGGGCTTATAAGGGCCATGAATTTGGGGCAGAACTTGCCAAGCGTTTTTTATCACCTGAAGATTTGATTCTAGACGCGGGTTGCGGCACAGGTCTGACTGGAGAAGTTCTGTTTGAAGGAGGGTTTAAAAATATAGTTGGTGTTGATATATCCCAAAAATCTCTCGACAAAGCTGCACAGCGCCAGGTATATCGCGAACTTATTAAAGGTAACCTTCAAGATCCTCTTTCCTGGGATGACAACCGGTTTGATGCCGCCTACTGCATCGGTGTTCTCACCTATTTCCCAGATAGTTTTCCTTTAGGGGAATTTTGCCGCGTGACGCGCCCGGATGGATGGATTATTTTTTCCCAACGGGTTGATTTATTTGAAGAAGGCGGTCACGGAAAGCAATATGATTCAATGGAGTCCGAAGGTCTCTGGGAGAAAAAATATATGTCCCAGCCAATGCCTTACCTTCCCGGGCACTCAGAATACGGCGAGCAAATTCTAGTGTATTATCTTGTCTATCAAGTAAATCAATGATTTTGCCATCGCCGGACAAAATTTAGAAAGGACTCATTTATGTCTGTATCAAACCTCATTATTAATGAAGTCAGGGTGCCTTGCCTCTCAGGTGATTTTCTACCCGAGAAAAACACAACTACATCACAGCTGTTCGATCGGCAAGCAGAACGAAGGCCGAATGCCACCGCCATCTGTATGGGCGACGCTGAGTTGAGCTATGGGGAACTGCGGGAACGATCGAACCGTCTGGCTCGCTTTTTGCAGTCGAGGGGATTCGGTTCCGGTCAGTTCGTGGGAATTTGCATAGATCGCAGCTGGGAAATGGCCATCGGATTGCTCGGCATCATGAAATCTGGAGCCGCCTACGTTCCCCTAGATCCTCGCTTCCCACCGGAACGCTTGAAATTCACGATCGCCGATGCAGGGATTAAATGTATTATTTCCACAACAGATTGTGCGTCGGCAATTCCGGACTGCGATGTTGAAATTCATCAGTTAGATGCTTTAAGCGATCGCCTCGCCTCTATCGAGCGCGATACACCAGAAGTCACATTATCACCGAGTTCGCCCGCTTATCTGATCTATACCTCGGGATCGACTGGAAAACCTAAAGGCGTGATGGTACCTCATGAAGCCTTGGTCAACTTCTTGCGATCGATGCAAATTTCTCCGGGTATTACCGAAGGCGATCGACTGCTCGCCGTCACTACCATTTCCTTCGATATATCCGGTCTCGAACTTTATCTGCCTTTAATCTCGGGTGCTAGCCTGCGATTGCTAAAGGATCGGGAAGCTCGAAATAGCAGCATCCTGAATCACTTCACCGAAAGTGGCGAGATCTCGATTATGCAGGCGACGCCGACCACCTGGCAAATGATGCTAAATGGCGGTTGGAAAGGACATCGGCAGCTCAAAGCACTCGTAGGCGGGGAGGCATTTCCACCAGCTCTGGCTAAAAGAATGCTCGGGAAGTGTGGGGAAATTTGGAATATGTACGGCCCCACCGAAACCACAATTTGGTCGGCACATGCTCGGGTTACGGATACCCAAATCTCTCTGGGAACCCCCATTCACAATACCCGCATCTACGTGATGGAAGATGGGGAGATTTGTATTGGCGGAAAGGGGCTGGCATTGGGTTACAAAGACCGACCGGAATTAAATGCCGAAAAATTCCTGTATTCTCAGGTCGCAGGAGAACGCATTTATCGCACTGGCGATCTGGGTCGGATCGACGAGGGGGGCAGACTTCATTTTCTCGGTCGCATCGACCATCAGGTTAAAGTCAACGGGTACCGCATCGAAACCGGTGAAATAGAAGCGCTGATCGATGAAGATGATGGCGTTCGGCAATCTGTAGTGACCGTCAAATCCTACGGAGCGAACGATTCCAGATTGGTCGCTTATGTCATGCCAGAATTGCAAAGCACTGCAGACATGGGGGAAACGGCTGAAGGTCCCGATCGAGTCGCCCTTTGGGAAACCATTTGGAGCAACGCTCACGGCCAGGATTCCGCAGTTTACGATCCAACTTTCAATTACGCTGGGTACAACAACAGCTTTACTGGCAAGCCCATGCCCGAAGAGCAAATGCGGGAATGGGGTCGAAATACAATTGCTCGGATCCGAGAGCTGAATCCCAAAAACGTCTTAGAAATTGGATGTGGAACGGGGATATTGCTGTTTGCGATCGCGCCAGACACCGATCGTTACGTGGGAACAGACATTTCTACATCTGCTCTATCCCACGTACAAGCACAGGTTGAAAAAAATCCCGAACTAGCATCGAAGGTGGCATTACATCACCGGCCCGCCCACGCTCTACCGGATCTAGAGCCCGGAACCTTCGATACCATTATCTTGAATTCCGTCGTGCAATATTTTCCGGGGGCGGATTATCTCGAAGGAGTCATCAAAAAACTCGTCCCCTTGCTCCGGCCCGACGGCTCAATTTTTATTGGGGACGTGCGGAACCTCCTGCTCCTCGAAGCGTTCCACAAAAAGCTGTTGCAGGCCGTTACCTCCCAAGAACCGAGCCACCAGCAGGTACGGCAGTCGGTCAGAAAAGAAGAAGAACTCGTGCTGGCCCCGGAGTGGTTTTTAGCCCTGAAAAGCAAGATTCCGGCGGTTAGAGATGTCACGATCGCACCCAAGGAAGGACGCTTTGAAAACGAGTTCAACTGTTTTCGCTACGATACGACGATCTCGATCGCGCCCCCTGTAACGGCAGAAGTAGAGTGGCATCATTGGACGCGGGAAAACTGGACGAAAACCAGATTGAGTGAGGTTCTAGAGTCCGGACCGTCAGTGCTAGCCCTGGAAGGGGTTCGCAATGCCATGCTCTCAGAATCGAGGGGCGATGCTGCTGCTTCGCCACGGCTACGCCTACGCGATCGGGCGATCGCTCCTGGGGGCTGTGTGGATTTGGGCGCACGATACAACTACAATGTTCGTACCAGTTGGGCAAATAGCGATCGAACCGGCGCGTTCGATGTTGTTTTTCTCCAGAACGAAAACATAGTGCCTGCATTTGGACCAACCGAACTAGACTCGTCGTCCCAGAAAACGACCAATTACCCGATGTTACCCAGTTTGGCGCGACAGCTAGAGCCGCGCTTGAGGAAGCGACTGGGAGAATTCCTACCGGACTACGAGCTGCCGAAGGCATACGTGTTTCTAGACAGTTTCCCCCAGACACTCAATGGTAAAGTCGATCGGAAAAACCTTCCCGAACCCAATCTCGGGCGACCGGTACTGGCCAACAGCTTTCAAAAGCCGCAAACGGATGAAGAGCGCCTGTTGGCTGAAATTTGGGCCGAGACGCTTCAAATCGAGGAGGTGGGAGCCACAGACAACTTTTTCGACTTAGGTGGCAGTTCGATTTTGCTCACTCAGATGCATGGTAAGATCGCAGGGCATTTTCCGGGTACCAGCATAATCGACCTATTAGAGCATCCCACCATTCGCACCCTGGCAGAGTCCTTGGCTTCCCTAGGCCATGCCAGCCCATCTCAAGGCAACGATCGGATGGAAAAACGCATGACGCGAGGCAGACCAGTACAAGCCCGCCGCAACCTGCGCAAAAGTCTAAAAAATCAATTTACCGACGATGGAGATGAACGAGCATAACACGAGCAGCCAAATCGCCGAAACCGACATTGCTGTTATTGGCATGAGCTGCCGATTTCCAGCTGCAGAGGATCCAGAGGAATTTTGGGAAAACTTGCGCGACGGCATCGAGTCGGTGACGTTTTTCCGCGACGAAGATCTGCTAGCCAATGGGGTCGATCCCGAACTATTGCGCCATCGGAACTACGTCAAAGCCAATCCGATCCTGAAAAATCCCCTGGAATTCGATGCTGGTTTCTTCGGGATTCCCCCCTTGGAAGCCGAAATGCTCGATCCCCAACAACGCATCTTCCTAGAATGTGCCTGGGAAGCGCTAGAAAGTGCGGGAACGATTCCAGGGGAAACCGATGGGATTGTGGGCATATTTGCAGGAGCGGGTATCAGCTCCTACTTGCATCGGATTTTGCCCAACAACGGCAACTTCTTTGAATCCGTTGCTAATTTTCAGATGATGCTTGGCAACGATAAGGATTATTTGCCCACGCGGGTCTCCTATCGGCTTAACCTGACTGGACCGAGCGTCAACGTCCAAACGGCCTGTTCCACCTCCCTAGTTGCCCTGCACCTGGCTTGCCAAAGCATTCTCAACGGCGATTGCGATGTTGCCCTAGCTGGTGGCGCATCTGTATTTCTTCCCCAGCATTGCGGGTACCTGTTCCAGTCGGGGATGATTTTCTCCCCCGACGGACATTGCCGCCCCTTTGATGCCAATGCAAAAGGCACCACCTTTGGCAGCGGGGTGGGAGTTGTGGCGTTGAAACTGCTCTCTCAGGCTTTGGAAGAAGGGGATCCCATTCGAGCAGTAGTTAAAGGCTCGGCGATTAATAACGATGGCTCTCTGAAGGTGGGTTTTACCGCTCCTTCCGTCAGCGGTCAAGCCTCGGTAATTGCGGAGGCTATGGGCATGGCGGGAGTTTCCCCCGAATCTATTTCCTACCTGCAAGCCCACGGAACTGCTACAGAGTTAGGGGACCCGATCGAAATTAGAGCTCTGACCCAGGCTTTTCGTACCCAGACCGATAAGAAGGGCTACTGCGCGATCGGCTCGGTGAAGAGTAATTTCGGACATCTGATTTCAGCATCTGGGGTGGCCGGGGCGATCGCCACCATCTTGGCGCTCGAAAACCAGCAAATTCCACCCAGCCTTCATTTTGAATCCCCCAACCCGACGATCGACTTTGAAAACAGTCCCTTTTTTGTCAATACCGAACTGAAAAATTGGACCACGGATGGGGGTCCGCGAATTGCTGGCGTTTCTTCTTTTGGATTGGGAGGAACCAATGCCCATGCTATCATTGCCGAAGCACCGGCAGTTGGGAAAGAAATAGGCCGGAGCAGCAGACCGCGAGTATTGCTGACCCTTTCGGGGGAATCGGATCTAGCGGTTGTAGAACTAGCTGCCAAGTACGCCCGCTTTTTCCAAAAACACCCCCAGGTCTCCCTACCAGATGCAGCCTATACCACACATGTAGGCAGAAAACATTTTCCGGTTCGTGCCGCCTATTCTGCCGCAGATGTCGGCGAATTGATTGGCTCCCTTGAAAGCAATAGCGCGATCGCCCTTAGCTCCAATGGGTCTGCCCAACTGGCTTTTCTATTTACCGGACAAGGAGCCCAAGAAGCGGGTATGGGCAAAAGACTGTACGAAACGGAACCCGTGTTTGAGGAGGTTTTAACTCGCTGCGACGAGGCTTTTCGCAGCAAGCGAGGTCGGTCTCTTATTGACATTATCTTTGCTGAAGACGGGAACGATTCGATCCACGCCACGGAGTTCGCTCAGCCGGGAATTTACGCGATCGAATGCGCCATTGCCGCACTGTTTATGTCTTGGGGAATTCAACCTTCTTCTGTTGCGGGTCACAGCATCGGTGAATTTGCAGCTGCCTGGACTGCTGGGGTGTTTGAGTTGGAAGAAGGTTTGAGTCTGGTTGCCGAACGGGGGCGCTTGATGCAAGAACTCCCGGTATCGGGGGGCATGGTCTGCGTTTTCGCCCCACGGGAGGTGGTCGAGGATTACTTAATTGACGGTCTTTCCATTGCCGTTGAAAACGCTCCCGATGCAGTGGTGGTATCGGGGCCGTCCGCAGCTCTAGAGGCAATGGTCCAGCAGCTTCAGGGGGATAATGTCCGTTGCAAAGAATTACAAGTTTCCCATGGCTTTCATTCCCCGCTGATGGAACCCATGCTGGCAGAATACGAACGGTTTGCCTCACAGTTTGTCTTCCAACAGCCAGAGATACCCTTCATTTCCAACCTAACGGGTGACTTTCTGAGTTTCGATCGGCCCTTGGATGCCAGTTATTGGACGGAACATATCCGCTCGACGGTTCGGTTTCGCGAGGGGCTAAACGCCCTGGTCAGTTCGGGAGTCCAGCTGTTCCTGGAAATAGGTCCCAAACCGATTCTCTGCGGGATCGGACAAAAACAGTTTCCTGCCCTGACTTGGATACCCTCCCTGCAAAAAGGTTTGGGAAATACGGGGGATGTTTTAGACGGTCTCGGCCAGCTCTATACCTGCGGGGTTGCCATCGACTGGAATGCCTTTCATGCTAGCGAAAACAGACTGAAAATCCCCCTGCCCACCTATGCTTTCCAACGCCAAATTTACCAGCCGGAAAAAACGATGATGCCTATAACGAGTTCTCAAGTCGATGGCAACGGCCAGACTACCGCCCGATCGCGTAGGCGTAGCCGTGGCGAAGCAGCAGCATCGCCCCATGGGGAGAAGATCGAGCGGGAATTGACGGAGACGATCGCGAAAATGATGCGCCTGGATGGCGACCAAATCGATCGCGAAGCATCCTTTATGGCCCTGGGGCTGGACTCCCTGACATTGCTCAATGTTATTTCCAGCATCGAGAAAAAATATGGTGTCACCCTTGAGGTATACCAATTCTTTGATGAGTTGACAAACTTACAACAACTCACTGATTTCCTGATCGAAGAAGTGTCTCAACATCCATTAGAAGAATCTGTCTCGACAGCCGCAGCCGCACCACCACCTATCCCGACTGCCAATGGGACCCGCGCGATCGCATCTGAACCCGTTTCCCTTCCCACAGGCTCCGAATCTACCTCACTGGAACGCATCATCGAGCAGCAACTGAGCTTGATGGCGAAGCAATTAGAGGCCATGCAGGGAAAATCAGATGCTACGACCATCCCGGCTGTCACTCTTGCTCCCAACCAAAAGCAGAACAATAGGGTTGAGAAAACAAACAAAGCAACGTCAGGCTCGTTCTCGTTTTCTGGTGGTGGTGGAAAAGGCAAAGGAAAACCACCGACGGCAACACAGCAGGCTTTTATCGATAACCTAGTGCAAGCATACTGCGATCGCACCCAGGGGTCTAAGGAGATAGCAGCGACCTACCGGAATTGCTTCGCCGATCGCCGATCGCTGATCCGAGGTCTGCGTCCCGAACTGAAAGAACTGTTCTATCCCATTGCTGCCGAGAAAGCGAAAGGCTCCCGTATCTGGGATATTGACGGTAATGAATACATCGATATCACCATGGGATTTGGCGTTCACCTATTCGGCCACAATCGAGATTTCATTATGGATCCGATTCGCGATCGAGTGGCAACTGGAGTGCAAGTCGGCCCTCAAATGCCCCTGGCCGGAGAGGTGGCCAAATTGTTCGCCGAGGTAACGGGAAAAGAACGGGTTACTTTTTGCAACTCCGGCACGGAAGCGGTGATGACAGCCCTGCGGATCGCCCGTGCGGCCTCGGGCAAACATAAAATTGTGAAGTTTAAAGGGGCCTATCACGGTCATTTTGATGGAACTCTGGCCATTCCCGCTGACGGTGATGAAACATTTGCCAGCCAACCGATGTTTCCAGGTACTTCCCCCAAGATGGTGGAAGACGTCATTGTGCTGGACTACGGGAAGCCAGAAAGTCTCCATGCGATCGCACAACACAAACATGAATTGGCAGCGGTCCTTGTAGAACCAGTCCAAAGTCGATTGCTGAGCCTGGCCCCCAAAGAATTTTTGCAGGAACTGCGGGTTCTGACCCATACTGAAGGCATCGCGCTGATCTTCGATGAAGTGATTCTGGGATTGAGAGCTGCTCCGGGCGGCGCACAGGAATACTTCGGCATTGAAGCGGATATCGCGACCTACGGGAAAGCCTTGGGCGGTGGCATGCCCATCGGAGTCATTGCTGGGAAAGCAAAATTCATGGATCGCATCGACGGTGGCAGTTGGAAGTTCGGCGATAAATCTTTCCCGGAAACCGAACCCACCTTTTTTGCCGGCACCTTTTGCAAGCACCCCCTAGCCATGACGGCAGCAAAAGCCGTTCTGCTTCATATCAAGGAGCGAGGTGGAGCACTGCAAGGGCAACTCAACGAGTCTACGGCTCGTTTGGTTGGGGAGTTGAATCGCTATTTTCAAGCGGAAGAACTCATGCTTCGTGCCGATCGCTTCGCTTCTGTGTTCAGAATTGAATACCAAAGCGCCTTCACCGAGCTGTATCTTCCCATAGAAATGGATCTCTTGTTCTACCTGCTCATCCACAAGGGTGTTTATATTTGGGAAGGCCGCGTCTGCTTCCTCTCTACCGCACATACCGATCGGGACATAGACGACATCGTGAGGCTTGTGAAAGAAAGCGTGGAAGAACTGCGTGCGGTTGGTTTTTTTTCGCAGCCCAAAAAGGCACAAAAAAAAAACCATTACTATCCGCTAACTGAAGAGCAGCAACGCCTACTCCAGATCGCAGGAGACGAAAAAGGCTCTACCGCCTATAACGAGTCGATCTCTTTTGAGTTACAGGGACATCTCGATCTCGATCGTTTGCGTTACGCCGTCCAGACAGTAGTCGATCGGCACGATGCCCTGAGAACTTACTTTTCTGCCGATGGCTCGAACCAGATTATCGCTCCTGCGATCGACATGGAAGTCCCATTGCGGGATTTTTCTGAAGAGGAGCCAGATGTTGCTCTGAAACAGTGGCTGGTAGCTGAAAGTCAACTCCCTTTCGATCTTTATCGAGGGCCCCTCATCCGGGTGGCAGTTGCCAAGCTGGGAATAGAGCGCCATGTATTGAATGTCTGTACTCACCACGGGATCTCCGATGGTTGGTCTCTAGTTGTCATTTTGGAGGAAATCTGCAAAATCTATTCAGGTTCCGCCGATATCCCACCCATTCAACAATTCGCCGACTACCTCCAATGGTACGATCGCGAATCGGTGAGCGATTCTTTTCAGGCTTCGGAAATGTTTTGGAGCGAATATCTCAACAAGGTTTCTCCCATGCACCTACCCTTTGACGGCATGGCCCCCGCAGGACCAACCTATAAGGGCGCCAGGGTATCGATGAGGGTTGAACCCGAGTTAGTCATCCCACTCAAAGAACGTGGGATGGCATGGAATGCAACCTTGTTCCAGACGATGTTGGCAGTTTACGCTCGCCAGATGCAAATATTCTGCAAGCAAGACACCGTCACCATGGGAATTTCAGTCAGCGGACGACCTGCTTCTCTGAGCGAACACTTGGTAGGTTATTGCGCGCACTTCATTCCCCTGTGCCTCGCAGAGGGTGAGAATTTAACCTGGAAAACCCAAGTGCAAAAAACCAAAACCGCACTCATTGAGGTATTTAAGCATCAGAACGTGCCCTTGGCTCGGATCTTGAACCAACGGCCTCAATGGCAACGACAAAATCTCGTACAAGTCACATTCAATCTCGATATCGATATGGCACTTCCCGAACTGACGGGTCTGCAAACTCGGATTATTCCTCAACCCGTTACCTCAGCTCGATATGCGATCGGTCTGAATGTTCTCCCTGAAGGCGATCGCCTTCATCTCGATCTCGATTACAATGCAGATATTTTCCAAGCAGAAACTATGAAAGGGTTTCTTGCCGACTTCATGGAACTGCTTGCATCGCTGATTTAGGGCTAATGCTAGTGCTCTGTCCATGTTAAAATGAGAGATAAATATAGAGTGAAAGTATGGCTCTCATGATTTTACCCAAAATCTGTTCTCAACTGGACGAGTATCTGCCATATAGAGTTGATAAATATAGCATCAACTCTGTTGATGCTAATCTTTGCTTGATGTCTGCAAAATTATGAAAGTAGCTCGCTACTTTTATAATTTTGTATTAAGCTGTTGCGCCTCGAAAATGCATATTTTACTATCGGATCAAATCGTGGTAACTCTCGTTAAATAAGCGTTTCCCAGAGAATAAAAGTTTTCAAAGATGCAAGTTGAATGCATCTCAGATAAGCTGATATACACCAATAAAAAAAATGAGGGCGTTGCACATTTTTGGGATGATAGCAGCCAATTTTTCAACTTTGCTAATGGCTAATTGCTAATTGAAAAGAGTAAAGCTATCTATTCATGACTATAAATGACGCTCTCAATTAACCATTGACA
>JBFRWI010000101.1:0-17425 GCA_051439505.1 Hormoscilla sp.
ATTAATTGTGAGTTATCTGTAGGTTGGGTAGAGGCACGAAACCCAACCTACAAATCAACACTTTATAGATAATACTTTCAGTGGGTGTGGTCAAAAGTAGTTGTAAAGGATCCCCCCCAAACCCCCCCTTCCCGAAAGGGGGGGCTCCGGAAGCCCCCCTTTTTAAGGGGGGTTTGGGGGGATCCGGCGACCGGGAGGGCGGCAACATCGGCCCGTGCAAATTCCATTGTAATCATATCTGGAGATCGGCGATCGGTTAAGTGAAGTCCCAGGACTGACCAGTATGCCCCTCCCTGCCACTTGCTGGCCCCGCTGCGGAAGTGGTCCCAAATTATCGGTGTTGTTGCGCAGCGCCGTTAGGGAAAAGAAATTTATGAATTGTTTGGTGGTATTGACAGCAGGGTAAAGGTAATCTATGTTGATTGTTGCTCATAGTTCTAAGCAGTCATATGATGCATGAGCATCTGTTGCTAGCAACATCTCAAAACTAGGCTCGGTGTGAGTATGGTGGGAATTGTAATTGTGTCTCATAGTGCTAAGTTGGCCGCAGGTTTGGCAGAACTGGCAAGACAAATGGTTGGAGATACTGTACCAATGGCGATCGCGGCAGGAATGTCGGATCCAGAAAATCCCTTGGGCACAGATGTGATGGCGATAAAAGAGGCGATCGCATCTATATATAGTGAAGATGGCATCTTGGTACTGATGGACTTGGGTAGCGCCATCCTCAGTGCGGAAATGGCGTTAGAATTTTTGCCTGCCGACCAACAAGAGAAGGTGAAACTCTGCGAGGCCCCCCTGGTGGAAGGAACGATCGCCGCAGCAGTGCAGGCAGGGACCGGTGCATCCCTGGATGAGGTGATGGCGGAAGCGCGAAATGCCCTGAAAGCCAAAGTCGCTCAGTTATCGGGGGGGGAAACTGTCAGTTCGGATGGAGAACCAGAACTACCGCTGGCCAATAGTCCCTCGCAAGAGGAAATCAGCTCGGAAATTCATCTTACGATCGCAAATCAGATGGGGTTGCACGCTCGTCCGGCAGCTAAATTGGTGCAGACTGCTTCGAGGTTTCAGTGTCAGATCGCGTTACAAAATTTGACCAAAGGCAGTCAGCCAGTGAATGCTAAAAGTATTAATCAAGTGGTGACTTTAGCTGTAGGTCAAGGGGAGAAAATCGCGATCGCGGCTAGGGGAAATGATGCAGAGGCGGCCCTGAAAGCTTTGCAGCAACTGGTGGAGAATCATTTTGGCGAGTCGGAAACAGCCTTAGTAGAGAAGGATCTCCCAGTCGCAGGATCCCCCCAAACCCCCCTTAAAAAGGGGGGCTTAGAAGCCCCCCCTTTCGCAAGGGGGGGTTTGGGGGGGATCCCGGGATCAACTACTTTTGACCACACCCTCAATTCTCAGTTATCGTCCCATACAATATCGGGCATTCCCATATCCCCGGGAGTGGCGATCGGGCCAGCGGTATTGTATCAATTGCCAGTTTTCCAGGTAGAAGTGCAGTTAGCGGAGAATCCCGAATCTGAATGGGAAAAGTTGCGCATCGCCCTGGACAGGGCGGCATTTGAGATTCAACAAATCCGCCAAGAGACCGCAATTCCAGCAGAAGCGACGATATTTGATGCTCATTTACTCTGTTTGTCAGATCCGGCGTTGCTAGAAGCGGTTCATCAGCAGATTTTTGCCGAAGGACTGACCGCCGCCGCCGCTTGGCAGAGGGTAATCGATGGGATAATGGCTACCTATAAATCTCTAGAAAATCCCTATTTACGGGAACGGGCGGCAGATCTGTTTGATGTGGGACAGCGAGTGCTAGGATTGCTGACAGGAGTCAGCTCCATAAATATAGAACTATCGGAACCGATATCGGCACCGAGTATTTTGGTGGCTCAGGACTTGACAGCATCGCAAATCGCTAAGCTGGATGTGACGAAAATATTGGGTATTTGTACGGTTAGCGGCAGTCCTCTATCCCATGGGGCAATTTTAGCCCGATCGCTGGGGATTCCCGCAGTGTTCGGAGTGGGATCCCAGGAGTTATTGCAGCTCGAAAATGGTCGGGCGATCGCTCTGAATGGGGAAACGGGTCAGGTGTGGATCGACCCGGAACCAGCAAGCATCGCCGCCTTAGAAGACCTCAGGCAGAGTCAATTAGCTACCCGCAAATCCTTACTAACTGCTGCAGCAAAGCCCTGCTATACTCGGGATGGATATCAGATTAAAGTAATGGCCAATATTGGCGGAGTTGCGGATGGGAAAATGGCCCGCAAATACGGTGCCGATGGCGTGGGATTGCTGCGGACGGAATTGCTTTATTTAGACAGCACTGAAGCCCCCAGGGAGGTAGAACAATTAGAAATTTATCGGGCGATCGCCAAGGGGACTGCCCCCCATCCTCTAACTATTCGGGTTTTCGATATGGGGGGCGATAAACCCCTGCCTTTTATGTCCAGTCTGGATGGTGGGTGGGGCCAAAACCAAGGGGATCTGATGCTGGGATGGCGGGGAATTAGAGTATTATTAGATTGTCCCGAACTGTTGAAAACTCAGTTAAGAGCAATTCTGCAAGCCAGTTACGGACATCAGCTCAAAATCTTATTACCCATGGTGGCATCTTTACCGGAAATGAGAGGGGTTAAACAGATTTTAGCCGAGTCGAAAGCAGAATTGAGACAAGGGGGAATTCCCTTTGATGAAAATATCCCAGTGGGAATAGCGATCGAAGTTCCGGCATCAGTGGCGATCGCCGATCGATTAGCAGCAGAAGTGGACTTTTTCAGTATTGGCACCAATGACTTAAGTCAATATACGATGGCGGCGGATCGGAACAATGCTAGAGTTGCCAATCTTGCGGATGGGTTTCAACCAGCGGTGCTCAGAATGATTCAGCAGACGGTAAAATCAGCCCAGGGATGGGGCATTTCCGTAGCAGTTTGTGGCGAGTTAGCCTCGGAAATTTTAGCCGTGCCAATTTTATTAGGATTGGGAATTGATGAATTAAGTATGAATGGGCCCATGATTCCGCAAATAAAGGCCGCTGTGGGCAAATTAAAAATCACGGAAGCGAAGGAAATTGCCGAGGCAGTATTACAATTAGATACCGCAGCAGATGTGAGAGAATATGTGAAGAATTGTTGCAAGATATAGCAGTTATAAAATTACTGTGATATGCTGTTGGGGATGTTGCTTAGGGGGGGAGATTGCTTCGGGGGGGTTAACTCATAAAGCATAAGTTGATCGCTACGTACCCCCCACGCTGCGCGAAAAATCGCAATGACAAATAAGAGATTTGGCTGTAACACATCAATTTGAGAAAGGCAATAGAAACTGAAGAAAAAGAGGAAAGATGAAAAAAATAATTAATAGCCCGGATAACTTTGTGAGAGAAAGTCTAGAAGGACTGGCATTAGCTCATGGGGATCTGATAAAAGTTAACTACGATCCCAACTTTATTTACCGGGCAGATGGGCCGGGAAAAAATAAAGTGGCCCTGGTTTCTGGGGGTGGGAGTGGACATGAACCAATGCACGGAGGATTTGTCGGTTACGGAATGCTGGATGCCGCTTGTCCCGGTGAAGTGTTCACATCTCCCACCCCCGATCAAATGCTAGAAGCTGCCAAAGTTGTCAATAATGGGGCGGGAGTGCTGAATATTGTCACAAACTACTCTGGGGACTTGATGAATTTTGAGATGGCGGCGGAGTTGGCTAACTCAGAAGATATCCCGATGTTGAATATCTTAATTGATGATGATGTGGCCGTTAAAGATAGTATTTATACTCAAGGTCGTCGCGGAGTGGGCACCACAGTGTTAGCGGAAAAAATCTGTGGAGCAGCGGCAGAACAGGGGTATAAGTTACAGCAACTGGCCGACCTTTGTCGCCGAGTTAATCTGCATGGCCGTAGCATGGGCATGGCCCTGACTTCCTGTACAATACCCGCTAAAGGTAGCCCCACTTTTGAACTGGGAGAGGGAGAAATAGAAGTGGGCATTGGCGTTCACGGAGAACCGGGACGAAAGCGCATGGTGCTGAAATCAGCGGATGAAATTACAGAAATGCTGGCGTTATCAATTATCGAAGATTCCGACTATACTCGCCGGGTTCGGGAGTGGGATCTAAAGAAAAATGACTGGGTGGAGATAGAACTGGTTGACCCACCTATGGAAAAGGGCGATCGGGTGCTGGCTTTTGTAAACAGCATGGGGGGCACGCCAATTTCCGAACTATACATCATCTATCGGAAACTAGCAGAAATTTGCGAGCAGAAAGGGTTAAAAATTGTCAGAAACTTAGTGGGGCATTATATCACTTCTCTGGAAATGCAGGGCTGCTCGATTACTTTGCTGAAGATGGATGATGAACTGATTAAATTTTGGGATGCGCCGGTGAAAACACCGGCTATGCGCTGGGGAATTTAACCGGGATCATCCCATATTTGCGCCCGAACCCTAAAGGGCCCGGCTACAGGAACAAAGCCCGCCTGCGCGGGCTACATTACATGCATTATCGTTGCACCCAATTTAACCATTGTTTGGGTCTGGTTTATGGTTAACTCGAAATTAAATAATTGAAGCTTCAAAGATAAACATGGTGACAAAACAGCAAATTTGGCAATGGTTGCAGGCGGTAGTGACGACGATCGCCCAAAATAAAGACTATTTAACAGAACTGGATGCGGCGATCGGGGATGCAGACCACGGCATAAATCTCCATCGGGGCTTTCAAAAAGTGCAAGACCAGTTACCCCAGTTGGCAGAGAAAGACATTGGCAGTATGCTCAAAACCGTGAGTATGACTCTGATTTCCACAGTGGGTGGGGCCAGTGGGCCGCTGTACGGTACCTTATTTTTGCGAGGGAGTGCCGCCGTTGGGGCCAAAGAAGAACTCAGTAATGAAGATTTGGTCGCCTTTTTTCAAGGGGCGGTGGCGGGAGTCCTGCAACGGGGAAAAGCGCAACTGGGTGATAAGACCATGTTGGATGCCCTGATCCCGGCGTCGGATGCCTTCCAGCAAGCGATCGCCTCCGGTGATGAGACCGTAGTTGCGTTGTCAAAGGCGGTGGCCGCAGCAGAAACTGGCAAGGATAATACCATTCCCTTAGTGGCGAAAAAAGGCCGGGCGAGTTATTTGGGCGATCGCAGCATCGGTCATCCCGATCCTGGGGCCACTTCCACTTATTTAATTTTGAACGCCTTCTTAGAAGTGCTCAAATAACTAGGGAATAGTATAGTATTTTGGGTACCCTCTAGAGGAAAGTATAATACGGCCTACGAGATCCTCTCAAAGACTTTCCCAATTTTGAACTTTGAATTTTGAATTTTGAATTGCTTATGTCTGGTCATCAACTGCGTAAAATCCTAGAACAACCGGGAATTCTCACCCTGCCTGGGGTCTACGACTGCATCGGCGCGAAACTGACAGAACAATTAGGTTTTGAAGCGGTGTTCACTAGCGGTTTCGGCATTTCCGGCTCCACCCTCGGTCAGCCGGACTACGGTTTCCTCACGGCCACGGAAATGCTCTATTCTGTGGGCCGGATCGCTCAATCTGTAAATATCCCCCTCGTCGCTGATATTGATACTGGTTATGGCAACCCCCTGAACGTGATCCGAACCGTTACAGAAGTAGTGAAGTTAGGGGTTGCTGGCATTATTTTGGAAGACCAGTGCTGGCCCAAGAAATGCGGTCATTTTGAGGGCAAGCGCGTAATTGAGATGAGCGAACATGTCGAGAAAATTAAAGCAGCAGTTCATGCTAGGGGCGATAGCGGTCTGGTAATCATTGGTCGGACGGATGCCCGGGCCCCCCTGGGTTTAGAAGCAGCAATTCGTCGGGGTCAAGCTTATTTTGACGCCGGTGCTGATGTGGTTTTCATCGAGGCTCCCCAGTCCCTGGATGACCTGAAGGCGATCGCCTCTGCCTTCGATAAGAACGTGCCTTTGTTTGCCAACATGATAGAAGGGGGGAAAACTCCTGTTCTTTCGGGGAAAGAACTACAAGAATTAGGTTTCAAAATTGTGGTTTATCCCCTTTCCGGTCTGTTCTCGGCAACGAAAGCACTGATGAATTGCTTGAGCCATTTGAAGGAAAATGGAACTACCTCTGGGTTTACCGATCTAGTTAATTTCCAAGAGTTCGAGCAAATTATTAACGTGCCCTATTATAAGCAACTGGAAAAGCAGTTTGCCGTGCCTAGCACTCAGGATGAAGCCTAAGCTTCTGGGTAAGGTGGGCGGGGCATGGCAGCAGGTTGTGCCCCGGTATCCATGCGATCAGGTGGTCGGGTTGGCGGGTTGGCGGGTTGGCGGGCGATCGGGTTGTGGGGCGATCGGACGATCTGGAGATCGGGCGATCGGGTTGGCGGGCGATCGGGTGGTCGGGCGATCGGGTTGTGGGGCGATCGGATGGTCGGGCGATCGGGGAAATTGTGGGATGTGGCCGGGGCACGGCAACAGAGAATTGGCGGGCGATGGTGTTAATTTGCGGATGCCGTGCCCCTACGGTTAATTGGTTGGGATGGGTAAATTTGTGGTATAATTTTTGATATTGGTCTAGGAGAAATTGGGCAGGTGTGCTGGTGATGACAGGAGGCAGAGCTTCGTGCGTTCCCAGGCAGAGCCAGGGAACGAGATATAGAAGAGAATATTTGCAGTCGGTTTTCAACCGACTTCAGCTATTAGCCGTGGGTTTGAACCCACGGCGGGGTAACAGCGAAGATGAGAGATTAGAGAACGAAATGTAAAGGGAGGATAGTAGGATGAAGCACAGAGGAATAGTTCTGATTTCAGCAATAGGTTTGTTGCTGCTGCCGGGGGGTAACACTTCACTTTGGTCAAAACCAGTTGATAAAAAAATACCACACCCGCTTCTGGTGGGCGGTGCCCACCCTACGGAGACTGCCCAATTGCAGGAATTGGCAGAGTCGATTACTGTCAGAGTGATGAGGGAAAATGGCGCTGGTTCGGGGACGCTGATTAGAAAAAATGGGCAGGTTTATACTGTGCTCACTAATGCTCATGTGGTTCGCCCTGGCAAACCCCACCGCATCGAGACTCCTGATGGCATGTCCTATCCGGCCCAGGTTGTCAATGTTACTCAGAATGCCTACGATATGGCTATTTTACAGTTTACCGCTGGGGCTGACTATGAAGTGGTATCTTTAGCTAGTTCTCCTGGGAAGGTTTCGGAGCCCGTGTTTGCGGCTGGGTTCCCTTCGGAAGCCCGATCGTTGCTCTTTACCAGGGGAGAGATTTCTATGTTTCCTCCTGTGGCTTTGCGGGATGGCTATCAAATCGGCTACACCAATGATATCCAACAGGGTATGAGTGGCGGTCCCGTGCTGAATGGTGCGGGTGAGTTGATAGGCATTAATGGTATGAATGCTTTTGTGATTTTGCAGAGTGCCTATGAATTTGTTGATGGTTCCTACCCTAGCGACGAGCTGCGCTCTGAGATGAACCGCTTGAGTTGGGGGGTGCCCATTGGCAGGTTGGCCTCTGTAGATCCTAGCTTTGCAGAAGACTTCAGTCCAGAGAGGCCATCTCTGACGGGTGTGGCGGCTGAGGTACTCGATATTGCCCGACAGATTACGGTGCGCATTGAGAGGGAACGGGGGAATGGTTCGGGAGTGATTATTGCGCAGCAGGGAAATACTTACTATGTCCTGACTGCGGGTCACGTGATGAAGAAAAAAAGGGAATATGAGGTGGTCGCCCATGATGGGAAGCGATACCCGGTGGACTATGAGTTGGTACGCATACTGGAAGGGGTGGACATGGCGGTGTTGCAGTTCCAGAGCAATGAAAGTTACCGCGTGGCAACTTTGTCAAATTATAGGTTGGGGACAGAAGAAAGACGCTGGGTTTTTCTGTCGGGGTGGCCGGGTTTGAAAGCTGTCCAGTCCAGAAGTGCTGACCCAAAGTTGACCGCTGGAGTGGTTTTGAGCAAGGAAAGGGGGTCTCTTAATGCGAAAAGCACGAGTTCTTTAACTGAAAAAAATGGTTATGAGCTAGTTTACACTAATCCTGCTCAAGGAGGGATGAGTGGCGGACCCCTGTTAGATGCTCGCGGGCGGGTAATTGGCATTCATGCGGCAGCAGAGGGAGACTTTATATATGAAGAAAGGGCTAGCGTTCAACTGGGTTTTAGTTTGGGAGTGCCAGTCAGGACGCTTTTGAGTTTGACAAGGAAGGCGAAAATAAAATCTGAGTGGTTAAAGGTAGAGTCGTCAGCACCACCGCCACTGAAGAGAGGAGAAGTAACTGCCATCCGCGAGGCTTTATTCACTGCAAAGAGACCGTCAAAGGGTGCAAAGGCAACGGATTGGATAAATTATGGGAATCAATTGTGGCGGTTATTTGAATATGAGGAGGCGGTGGCGGCGTTTGACGAAGCGATTAAACTGAAGCCAAAATTAGAGCAAGCATGGTATGGGCGGGGTTTGGCGCTGTCCTCTCAGCGAAATTATCGAGAAGCTGTGGCATCTTTTGATAAAGCTACGGAAATAAATCCCAGATTATATGAGGCTTGGCGCGAACGAGGTGAGGCGCTTTCCTTGTTAAAACGATACCCAGAGGCACTGGCATCTTTTGATAAAGCGATTAATCTAAAACCTGAAGATTCAGTACTTTATGGTTTGCGTGGTTGGATACTACGAGGATTAGAACGCTATGCAGAAGCAGTGGAGGCTTACAGTAAAGCGATCTACATTTGGCCCCATGCCATTGCCTATAACGACCGGGGTCTGACACGCTCAGACTTGGGAGAATATTCAGAGGCGATCGCGGATTACAATAAGGCGATAGAAATTAACCCCGAATTCGCCTTACCCTACAACAACAGGGGGAATGCACGCTCAGACTTGGGAGAATATTCAGGGGCGATCGCGGATTACAATAAGGCGATAGAAATTAACCCATACTTGGCAGAAGCCTACAACAACCGGGGAGCAGCACGATCTAACTTGGGAGACTATAAAGGGGCGATTTCAGATTACAATAAGGCGATAGAAATTAATCCCCAAAATGGCGCTACTTATGCAAATAGTGGGCTTTTATATTATAAAATAGGAGATAGACAAAGAGCGATCGCAGATATGCAGAAAGCTGCACAACTATTATGCGAACAAAGAAGTCCTAATTGCCAACTAGCACAGGAATTACTCAGACAGCTTCAGCAGCAGTAGTTAGACAGAGATTGACTCCTGGGACGGCAGCCGATCGCCCCAGAAGTGCGATCGGGCTGTGCAGTCGCTGGGCGATCGGGGGCAGCAAGTTGAGTCCAAGAGGGGTGCGATCGTCGATGGGGCGATCAGGTGGGGGCACGGCGATAATAATATTGTCATTATTAGCGAAAGATTTCGGATGCCGTGCCCCTACATAAATTTGCAAAAATGGGGGCGATCGTCCGTGGTATTAGGGTACAATATATTAAACATTTTAACAGCATCGGTAGGGGCACGGCATCGATAACATTGGGCCATAAACCCAAAGATATATAACGCCGTGCCCCGGTTGTGCTGAGAGGCGATCGGATCTGGGGGCGATCGGATTTAGGGGCTCACGGGTGGGGCCGGGGCACGGCGATAATAATATTGTCATTATTAGCGAAAGATTTCGGATGCCGTGCCCCTACATAAATTTGCGAAAATGGGCGCGATCGCATAGGGAGTTGGGGTACAATATATTAAACATTTTTAACCGCATTGGTAGGGGCACGGCATCGATAACATTGGGTTCCCAACCGAAAAATATATAACGCCGTGCCCCGGTTGTGCAATGGGCGATCTGATCTGGGGGCGATCGGGTAGGTGCGTGCCAGAAACCGGGTTTCTTAATTGATAATTGCTTCGGTGAAGATAATTGCTAAGATGCACATTACCTGAAAAGAACCAAATCAAGGCATGAGTATCGAGAATATATTTCATAAATAATCATTAAAATCTTCTAACGGTTCGTCAAAATCATCGGCTATGGAAATCACATCTTTGTCCGATCAAAAAAGGTCTTTTTTGAAGAGGATGCAGTGATACTAATTTAACCATAGGTTGGTTATTCTTTGTGATAATAATTTCTGTTCCATTGTATGCCATTTCTAGTAATTGGGACATTTGCCCTAAGGCCCGATCGATGTCTAATATTTCCATGAATTCAGCTCCCTAATGCAACTAGCCCCCTGACAACCCGATCGCCCTCAGACGGGTTTCTACTCACTAAAGTAATCTAGCCCGCGCAGGCGGGCTTTGTTCATGTAGCCGGACCCTTTAGGGTTCGGGCGGCTGCCAAATTCAACGAACTTGACTGCAAATGCCAAACACCGAAGTATAGCCATGTAGAAAGGTGTTCCCGCCCACTGGTCCGATTTCCCCATTGCAGAAAAAACCACTCAGGGGAATGTTCTGTAGATAGCGTTGAAAGATCTGAGAGTCAAAATTGGGCTGTCCGTAAAGTCCTTGTCCCCGTCCCATGCAGGCGAACATTAAGGCCCCGGCGGCGGCCCCTTTGCCAGACTGATTTTGATAGCGCTGCAACAGCAAGTCTAAATCTTCAGCAGATGCTTCGGCGTCTCGCAGGTGGAATTGGATCCGCTGACCCAGACGCACCCGATCGCCGATCGCGATCGCGCCAGCATTGGGATCGACTCCCAGCAAATTGCGGATGAGAAAGTCACCATGTTCCAGTTGCAGCTTAAATTCATCCCGGGCAATGCCTACAAACAGGGAATGTTCGGCCAACTCCCGGTCTTTGTCGCTCAAAGTTGTCACCATCTCCCGCAACAGTTCTAGAGGGGGGCGCGACTGGCCACCACCACCCAGTGCTGATTCGGCATCGGACTCGGACAGTCCTAGCAAAATATTTCGCTCTCCCTCCGTCACCCGGAACGTTGGCCCGATCGGGCGACATCCCTGAGCTACAATTGTTTCCATGACGATATTGCCACTCAAGGCCACTCCCACCGTACCCTCTCGGTAGAGTTGGTAATTGCAAAACAAACTGCTGCCCGACCCCGGGCGATCGCCACTAGCGAGGCCCCCCACCTTCACCGACCCAGGGTAAGCATAATCCAATCCCTGGAGTAGGTCATTGATGCCAGCATAAAACGGATCGCCTAAGATGATAAACTGAGGACCGACAGCAGGGGAAACCCCGATCGCCTGGGCCCAAGCGTCCGGGGGACTATCCAGATCCGGCAAAGCCTCGGAAGTCACGTGAAAAGCGTTCACCTGCACGCCGGGGAGCTGAGCTAAAGTAATACTGAGGGCTGGCGAACCTTCCAGTTCTTGGGCCTTTCTGTGCTGGTTCATGCCAATCACGCCGCCGCCGCCGCAACCAATCAGCGCCGGCACCGACAACCGTTCTTGCAGCAGGGGCATCAGGCGGGAATACTCGCTGGCGAAAGCATTGGAAATAAACACTAGGGCCAAAGAAGCCTCTCCTGGTAATTCTGCGGTCAAGTTCTCACAGACTTCCGTGACTGCTGCTTCCAAGGAAGCACGGGTTGATAAGGCATTGGCCCATTTCATTCGATCGCTCATAATTATAAATTGCCTATAGTTTCTGTCGTAGCAGTGAAATTCGCGCACTTATCGGCTGTCGGAGCGCCGACAGCCCTTCGACGCAGCTCAGGGACCACCTCTCGATCGTATCGGTTCGTCCAGATTTTCCATCTAGGTGAGGGTCGGTTATCTCGGTTTTCTGGTTTGTATTACCATAACTGAGCCGATTTTGACAATCTATGTTAACATTTATATACATAGGCAGCACGAGAGCGCTGGTGCTGAGGGAGGATGGGTGAAATCTGAAAAATCAGCACCGAGCTAGTCCCCCCCAGAGTCAGGTACGTGGTGCCTGGCGCCAGAACCGGCGCTCCCTGCTCAACTAGCAAACATGATTGAGGATAATAAATGACTACCACCCCTACCCTGGAAGAAAAAATCGAAAAAGAACGCCAGGAAGCTCGTGCTGTATGTGATACCAAAGGTGCAACATCTCCAGAATGTGCCGCCGCCTTAGATGCTCTCGAAGAAATGCAAGCAGAAGCATCCCATCAGAAGGAAGTTCCGCCGAAAAGCGGCATGGAGATATACTGCGATGAGAATCCTGATGCTGTCGAGTGCCGTATATACGAAGACTAGGGCTTCGATCGGCGATCGCCCTCTGGGAGGATCTGCTGGCAGATCTCGCGCTGGGAGGTAAATCAGACCCAAAACAACCCCGCTAGCAGGGTGCTAGCGGGGTTGTTGCTGTCAGGTAGCATGGTAGGATGCTAGGCTTGTTTAGCTGTGATCGGTGGGGGAAATGTTTATGGATGAAATGTTGTTGCGAAGTCTTGTCTGGACTGACTACCGCCTGGCGGTAATATTTACAGTGTTGATACCCCTAGGGCTGCTCGTCTGGGCGGCTGTCAAGCGATCGGGGGCGGTGGTGCATTTATTAATCATCTACTGGCGAGTTGCGAGTCTGCTAGCAATTACAGTCTATCTGATGATTGCTGCTATGCCCATCAGTTTTATCTCAAGTCTGTGCGCCCGCATTTTGATTCCCATCTCCCTGTGGTTTTGGGTGGACCTGAACGAAGAAATTGAAGATTTGCCGTCATCTCGGCCTTTGAAACTATGCTTTACTGCCTGGCGCTGGGCAGTAACAATTTACACGCTTGGGGGCGCTGTGGCCCAAATTTCTAGTCTGCGTTGTGCGGTGCTGGGAAAAGCCCAACTGATCGCCGATCCATTTTGCAGCGTTTGGCTAGAAGCCCCTTGGGCCTATAAACAGATTTTCCATGGCAACTCTACGGAAGGATTTTTAGGGGTTCTGGGGATCCTGGGCTTAATGATTTACGTTGTGTACTTCAGCTCTTTTGTGCTGTTCAAACTAGGCAAGCAAGGACGATCGGCTGTATAAGTAGTTCGTAGTTCGTAGTTCGTAGTTCGTAGTTATTTTCAGATTTTCTGCTCTCCAGCTACCTTTGGCTTTCAGCTTGGATTACGATATTACATAATGTGCATTGAAAATGCACGACCGCTTAACTATGAATAACTCAATTGCAAACCGTCTGGAACAGTATACCATTAAACGTCCCCAAGAAGTGCTGCTGGTGGCGGCAGAAATTAATGGAGAATCAGATCTAATTCTGATTTTCAAGGGGTTTTCTAGTTCCCTAATGCGCCCGACGGCTTTTGACCCCGATGTCCCAGTTCTGCCAGGGTCCGCGAGGATTGTTACTATCGATCGGGTCAAAAGTCCCTTAAATCTAGATGCTCCCTGTTACATTCAACAGGGACTGACTTGGGAAACTATGGAACCTCTCTTGGCAGAGGTGGGAGTTTGATTTATGTATAGAAAATGCCATCACCCGTTTCCCGGAGGTTCTCACATTGTGGTGGGGCTATACTTCGCTACGCGGGTTTGATTGGCATTCTTAATTATAAGAGAACAACTGTGCTTGATGATGCAGGCGATCGCCCGCGTCTGTGCGGATAGTATACCTGTCATGTCAAGTGATCCTTTGAGGATAATGAGTTAACCCTGGGAAGTTATGTTGGCGATCGAGTTTCAGGCAACTATCAAAAATGGCTTCATCAAAATACCTGATGAATATCAGCAGCAATTTGAACGGCAAAAATCTGTAAAAGTTATTCTGATGAAGGAGGAAACTCTCCCGACACAAGATTTAATTGGTCAATTGCTAAGTACACCTCTAGAGATTGAGAATTTTTTTCCTTTGAAACGAGAGGATATTTATGATTGAGACTCCGCCTACTGGCACGGCAACTCGTGGGCTAGACGATCGCAAAGTTCGATCGCCGACAAGCAAAAAGCTACAGCAACTTCCAGGGATACTTCCTGTCCCTCTGTATGTTGACCGAAATCACCTACAGTTTGGATGTGACTGACAAGGATAGCGGTGGACTTGGAAACAAAACGGGCACAAATATTGGTATTGCCTTTGCGAGTGTTTGTCATCACGCGCAGAATCTCGCACTGAATCCCACGACTACCTGGAAGACGGCTTTGGTCTTGTTTCCACTCGTTGTCTTGCTCCCACTGTTCGATCCATTCTGGCGGGATTTGGCGATCGGGCACTTCGGCATTCCAGATTAACTCAAGAACTCGATCGGCGATCTGGCGGAACCAGATTATCGCATCCTTTGGCTCTGGATGCAAGTCTTCGATCGCTCGTCGGATACGACGCTGCAACTCGGGATCGGCATTTTGTATTTGGGCCAGTCTTAATTCGAGTAGACTACGAACATTTTTTTTATAGCTTTGGATGTTACCAAATAAACGGCGCAAATCATTTACTTGACTGCCTTGCTGAGCTGCATACTCTTGGATGAAACGGCAGGAAGCCCGAAGCTTGCTGCCCGAGCTGCTCCCATAGCCGCGCTCTTCTAAAATTTTACAGCGGTCAGGGGGGATTTGGGACAAAGGCAGGTCTTGTTTGGCGAGATCGATTAGGTCGCTTTGAACTTCCACCGAGCAGTCATCCCAGAGTTCGTCGAGAATGGTTCGATATCGATCGAGTACCTGGTTGGCAGTGGCGTCAACTTGTTGTTTAGAAACCGTGGCTCCCGATTCAACTTGGCTCCAAATGCCCGAACAGATAGCAGCCGCTAGGATAGGCACTCCTCCACTCCAATTGATGAGTTCCTTTTGACCGCTGCTATCAAAGGAAATTAAGAGATCTTGAAAAGGCGATAATAGCTCGGGCCAGTCGCTCTCTTCAAATATACTTACTTTCAGAGGAGTAGGGTTGAAGATATTCCAGAAATCTGAGGTTTGAGAAGCCTCAGTTTTACAAATCTCCCGCAGGGGTCGGCGGCTGCCTGTTACTAAGGACAGGCTTTTTTTCTCAGCCAGAGATCTGAGGTAATCCCAGAGGTTGCGAGTAATGCTTGTCATTCCCAGCACTCGATCAAAGCCGTCAAGAACCGCTAGAAGTCGTTGTCCCTCATCTTCTAAAAATTCCAGCACTTCGGGGAGTATATCCCATAAATCTTCAGAACCGGGCTCTATTTCATTTGCTACTTCCGGTGTAACTGGCATGAGTGCTGATTTCAGTTCCTCGGCAAAACGACACAGGAACTGATTATCTGATGAGGGGGTTTGATGACCCAAATCCCAGTATATGGCAGTATCGTATGATTTACCTTCCGATTGAAAGCGATCGACGACATGCTTGAGAAAGACTGTTTTGCCAATTAACTTGGGTCCGACGACCTGTACGTGGTCGGGGGTTGGCTTCACGAGCTGACGGGTCAATTGCTCCAATAGCTTTTGTCGGCCCCGCAGAATGACTGGCTCGGTGCCCAATACTCGATAGGGATTAGTTGTCATCGAAAATTCTCCTGTCCTTCTTGTACTGCTTTGCGGCGAATGTCTTCATGGTCAATATGAGCCTTAATCCAGTTAGCCATGAGTGGAATCGCTAGCTTGTAGACGGCGGATGAAACTCCTGTGTTGTCCAGTTCCAGAAGTTCGAGTTCTCGCAGAAACTCAAGATCTTCATCCAAGCTCTTCCCAGGGGTAATCTGGACTTCTGCCTCTTCTAACTTATTCTCTAATATAGCCATATTCAAGGGGTCAGGCCCCTCTTCTAGCTGATGGCATAGTGACAGGATAAACCTCCTCCGGTCCGTACCCGCGTAATCCCATAATGTCCGGAAATGCTCGTTATCCCGCACCATGTCATCAGCAGCGGCTTGCACGGCGCTGAGGGTAATGGTTCGATCGCCACTCTGAGCTGCTCGCTCAAAAATGCGGTTACACAGCACCTGAATTAAGTAAGGCTGGCAAGCGCAGAGCGCGATGAGGCGGTCTCGTGCTTGGGGAACGTACACGAGGCGACCTTCCACAGGTTTAGTCACCAGTTTCCGGGCCTCGTCTGGTTCGAGGGGGTCGAGTCCAATCCGGTAGCCCAAACCAAATAGTACAGACCAGTATTCCTCTCGCAGACGCTTCAAGCGACGGGAACCCGTGATGATACCGGATAAATTAGGATAGGTCTGGAACAGATAGCGGATATTTTCAGGAACCTGGGCGCTGGTGGCACCCGAATCAATTCCTTCTTGGAGCTTGTCGAATTCATCCAGCATGAATAGGATCCGGCGCGGACTTGCCGCTTCGAGAATGGATTGCACGAACATTTCAAAGTCTTCAAAAGGATTGTCTGGGGAAAAGTATTGACGGAGCGATTTCACAAACTGGAATCGAAAACGTTGAGTTTGCTCCAAGGTCGGCATACCGGGAAGCTGCACGGTGATGCCAGCCTCATACGCCCCGATCCCAAGCTGCTTTGCCATCAAGCGAAATACTTCCTTGGTCGCCAGTCCCACTCTATCCTTGTCACCCTCAGCCCCCTGAAAAGAACACTCTACCACAATCCATCCAGGCAGCTTTCCTTCTAGTTGAAGGTATCTCAATATCGATGTTTTTCCCGTTCTGCGGTTACCCTCTAAAAGAATAACGTTAGCATTCTCTGATGTAGCCAGTTGCCGCCGGATAGCATCTATTTTCTGGCCGCGTCCAAAAAACATTTCTTCCCGGTCAACAGGGTTGCCTACAATATAGGGGCTAGCGCCTAAGTCTCTCATGAAAGATGTTCCTACAGGTCTAATCTCAAGAGTGAGTGGAATTTCTCCTTTAGTTTGGTCGCCATTCAAAAACGTACCACGCCAATGGACTTTAAAGTTCAGCATTCCCTTATCCTCTTGGGCGGGAACCGTCAAAGGCACATCTATATTCTCTCCTTCAGCTAAGTATGGCCTTTTGGTCTCGCCCAGTTTCCGGCTTGTGGAAATAACCAAATCGCGAATTGGCATAACTCCGCTGTTGTCTAAAGTCAGAATTACTTCTGATGGCTTGTCTGTGTCAATGACTGGCGGGCTTAACTTTGCTTCTAGGCGAACGTCTGTAACTTGCTCTTGTATCTGTGAGCTTACCAGTTCGAGCAGTGCAATTGTAAATTGTTTAGCTCGCTTAACGAATGGATCCTCGGAATCGGCTAGGCGTTGGAGCGCTAGAGTCAGAGAAAGTTTCAGATTTGTCAGCACAGCCAGACTGGCAGTGCCAGGGGGAATCTCCTCGAACCGCTGCAACTGACGGAAGCCATATCTTACATCAGATACCCACCCATAGAGCAAGCGTCTTTTTTGCCCTGGGACGGAATCAATTGTATCCCAGAGCAATAAAATATGCTCGCCAGTCTTTAGAAGTAAAGCAAGATTGACTTTCGCATAGATAACAGCATTTATAACATTTTCGACTATCGGATCTGTTTCCAACCAGTCATCAAGCAGATTGAAATTGTCTTGGTTTAGACAAGCAAGAAGCCGCTTCGTGGCGTCTATAGCGCTGTTATATTTTGTACTAACTACCTTCTTCTGAATATCCAATGGTGGTACTGGAACTGGAATTTGACGGAGA
>JBFRWI010000102.1:0-66715 GCA_051439505.1 Hormoscilla sp.
CCCCTAGGGCGAGTGGGTTCCATCGGTTCGGTTCTCAACTTCCAGCAACTGTTGCTCCGGAGTGGGTGCCAGTAAGGGATATAGTTGGTAAAAATATTGGGGATGTTCCTGGGAATGGGTCCGCCCGCTCGCAGGAAAAAACCCCACCAGGTATATTAGAAAAGCGGACGCGACCGTTGAGTGAAGTCCTCTCAAAGGAGACTATAAGGGCTGCAAGGGCGATGGCGCCTGTGGTTGTGGACCGAAAACCAGACGATGTCAGGAAGGTTGTGGGGGGAGATACACGGCCATCTCCCTCCTCAACCCCCGCAACCGAGCATCTATCCCCCCAGCTCTCCTCCAACGTCGGTAATAAAAAAATTCACGTTCCAAGTCAGAAAATGGCTCGTAAGATCGTCTAATAGATAGAGCAGATTTTTAGCTCCGGGTTTCCTAATTTCCTAGAGCCATTCATGCTGTTGAGGAAATTTCGTTTGCAGTTCAATCAATTTAACTGGATAATACCAATGAAATTCAAAAGCTTCATCTCGGCTATTGCTTCTATTGCCCTTTGCCTGGTTATGGTATTCGGGTTCTCTGTTGCTACAGCTTCCGCAGCAAATGTCACCCAAGGTTCTCCCTGTTTAGCAAACAACATTGCTGATAGCAAGGGTGGTAACTACATCGGTGAATGGCAGATTGCTAATTTAGCAGGATACGGTCAGCCTTTGACCAAAGTTTGTGTGCGCGGAGAAGTGAAAGGTTACAACGTGGCTGATTTCGAGGAAGGCGCTCCTTGCTATGTGAAGTGGGCTGATGGTCCCTCTTTTCTGGGTAGCCTTTTCTACGATGGAGAATACAAGGCATATGGCTGCACATCTAACTAGCCCGATTTTACCGCTCTAGCGCTAAGACATAACTAACTTAGATGGTTTCTTGAAAGGTAGGGTGCGTCCGCTTTGTGGACGCACCCTCATTGTTTCTTTTGCTCGTCATACCGAAAAACCTGCTTGATGAAAAAAAGCTCGCCCTTACTACCCCGCCAACACCGGCGCTGATTCCCCAGTGACAAACTTCTGATAATCCGCACTCAACCACTCCGGCAGTTAACTGACATCCTGAACTTGCAACTGCCCCCGCCGACAATACAACATCGCCGCCAACAAGTGATTGATTGCTTTGGGCGCGCCTGAATACCTTTTCCGGCGTTGCATATTTTGGGGATGATATCATTTTTGGCACATAACTGAAAGTGGCTTATACTCTAGTTTTCAAACCTTTGCAAATATGCCCATTGACACTCCACTTCTGAGTCATAGCTACAAAAGGCGATCGCTCTCCAAAGCGATCGCCTTTCGCAACAGAGAACGGGTAAAGTGGAAGTCAATCTTGGGAAAAGACTGGGGTTGATATGGCACCAAGCCTGTTTCTTATCATAACCGGTGAAGAATGCGCTCGCCCCTTGACTCCGGTATCGGCGATCGTCTCTAAATCAACCATATTTCGCTGGGGTGTCCGACCTTAGAAATTATCAGGACTTTTTCTTCATTAATCAAGTCATAAATTACTCGATAATCCCCCACTCTGAGCTTATAGTAACCTGCCAGATTACCGGTCAATTGCTCCCACAGGCTGTATGCAAACCTCGAAACCTTTGCTCCATAAGGCTTTCAAGATTGTAAAGAATTATGTGAGTAATGGTAAGCCTAAAAAAGGGGGGGCAAGTTACTCCCCCCCAACGGATACAACGGATACGGGGGGGCTGGGGGGCTCGGCCCACTACCGGTTCGAGTCGCTCATCTACTCTATCAACTACTTTTGACCACACCCCTACTAATCTGATAATCCCTTCGATCGCTATGGGCGATGACCGGCGGGCGATCGCCATTTCTTCGGTATGGGTGTGGTCAAAAACAGTTGATCGTTCGGGCGGCCCTCCCAGTCGCCGGATCCCCCCAAACCCCCCTTACAAAGGGGGGCTTCCTGCGCCCCCCCTTTTGGAAGGGGGGGTTTGGGGGGGATCCTCTACAACTACTTTTGACCACACCCCTTCGGTATTGGTGGTAAGTTGTGTGAAGTCAATCTTGGGAAAATACTGCGGTTGATATCGCACCAAACTGGTTCTTGCCGCTGGTGGGCGGCGCCGGCGGTGCCCTCATTCTTTTGGCACTTCTGAGTCATACAGCAAAGGCGATCGCTCTCAAAAACGCGATCGCCTTTGCTATTGCTGCTCAGCCGTCCAAACCTGCTTGATAAAAAAAGCTCGCTTACCCAAGGCGGTCAGATCATCCGACCAAGGCGGTCAGATCATCCGACCAAGGCGGTTAGATCATCCGACCAAGGCAGTCAGATCGTCCGACCAAGGCTGTCAGACCATCCGACCAAGGCTGTCAGACCGTCCGACCAAGGCTGTCAGACCATCGGACTGCGGTGGGGAGATCCTCGGACTGCGGTGGGGAGATCCTCGGACTACGGCGGGGAGATCCTCGGACTGCGGCGGGGAGATCCTCGGACTGCGGCGGTCAGACCATCCGACCAAGGCTGTCAGATCATCCGACCAAGGCGGTGAGACCATCCGACCAAGGCGGGGAGACCGTCCGACCAAGGCTGTCAGACCATCCGATCAAGGCTGTCAGACCATCCGACCAAGGCGGGGAGACCGGATCGCCCATCCTATTCCTGAACCAGAACTTCCGTATAAACCGTTTCCCGTAAATGATTACCGAACTTCGCCCGCACGATTAACCGTTGAGGTCCCGTAAGCTCCGCCGGCAATAAAACCGTCAAAGTGCCCTCAGTATTATCAATATACTGAGCGACTCTAACCTCGCTGCCGCCTGCTTCCGGTCGGAAAAACACGCCTGTGTCCGTATCCTCAACCACCACCTTCAGGTCTTCTCCGCTCACCCGTAACACGTTGCCAGGAGTATAGCTGTCGAGATTATTAGTTCTAGTATTGCGCACCGCTTCAATCTTGGGAACGCGATCGCCATCTATCCCCGTCCGTTCTAAAGTCAAGTTAGCCCGAAACTCCCTTTGAACCGAACCCGCCGGGTAAAGTCTCATATGGGGGTCGAGATCGTCTGCGCTCAAATGTTGCTGGGGGTCATCTATAGAACCGCCAGAAGTGAGACCCAAACGAAATAAATCTAGAATGGTCTCGCTGGGTCGTCCGTTACGGGCGGTATCGATTAAAATGCTGCGAGCCTGCGCGAATATACTCTTAATATCCCCGAATCCCATGGAAGAAGATTCTTGTATCCTGAGCATAAACTCCTCTTCAGTTAACGGAGTTCCCAAGTCCGGTCTCGTGGTATAAGGAGACGTACCGACGGTTTTTTTGACTACTTTATATCTAAAAGCCATACTTTTCTCTCCAGCAAGTTATATCATGTCGGGTTGAATGCCCGCAGTGCCCGTCTACATATTATCGCTCACTATCTGCTCTAAAGCCGGTTTCACGGTAGGATATTGATACTCAAAACCAGAGTCGGTGATGCGTTGGGGCAAAACCTGTTGGCCTTCCAAAACTACCTTGGCCCCATCTCCTAATAATAACTCTAAGGCTATGTTGGGCACCGGCAACCAGGAAGGTCGTCTCAAGACTTCTCCTAGATGCTGAGATAATTCAGACATTCGGACTGGGTTGGGTGCAGTAGCGTTGAATACTCCTTCAACTTCCCGACGATCTAGGGAAAACAAAATTAGGTTAACCACGTCCTCTCGGTGGATCCAGGAAAACCACTGACGACCGGTGCCGATGGGACCGCCGACAAACATTCTGAAGGCGGGTAGCATTTTGGCGATCGCCCCTCCCATAGCCAGGACAATGCCCAGGCGCAGAATCACCAGTCGCACCCCAGCATCGCGTACCTTAGTGGCTTCCGCTTCCCATTGAATACAGACATTTGCCAGAAAATCATCACCCGCTGCACTGCTTTCGACAAAAGTGGCCGTTTCGCTCGTGCCATAGTAGCCGATCGCGGAAGCATTTACCAAGACTTGGGGCTTGGGGTCCGCCTGGGATATGGCTTCGACTATCTTTGCAGTGCCAATTTTGCGACTATCTACGATCGACTGCTGGTATTGTGGGGTCCAGCGTTCGGCAATGGGCGCACCGGCGAGGTTGACTACCGCGTCACAGCCCGCGATCGCCCCTTGCCAGTCTCCTGATACCGTGGGAGTATAGGTGACAATTTCCAAATTCCCGAAAGCGGTAGGAGGAAAGACACGTTTAGCTCTGGTGCCGTCGCGACTGAGAACCAGTATTTGCTCTCCTCGTGCATGCAGACGCTCTACTAACCGACTACCGACAAATCCCGTCGCACCTGTAATTGCTACTTTCATATATGTCACCTCCACTCGCTCTAGTTTACAGCACTCCGGGCAATACTTCTCAGTTAAGCACATGGCGGGTGGGATATTTGTCATTGCGAGGGGGGGGGTACGCAGGGATTAACTTATGCATCAATTGAGATAACCCCCCCCGTAGCGCTCCTGCGTCGCGCACTTCGTAAAAGCGTAGCGGCCCGACGCAGGAGGGCTAGCAATCCCCCCGTCGGTGCATGAGATGAACAGCACTTCGGCGTCGGAGGTGAGATTGCTTCGGGGGGATCCTAACCGTAAGCCCTAAAATGTCGGTAGGGGCTGCCCCCTCGCAATGACAGATTATTAACCGAGAAGTTTTGGGAAAAACCTGGTTTCTTAATCTGGTGTCGATCTTGCGGGGTAAGATATTGAATGCTGTTCATCGCAGATCGAGAAAGAGGAGATCTAAGAAAATATGTGGAAAAAATGGGTAATCCCTGCGATCGTCGCCCTTATCGGGCCCTGGATGCTGCTCGTTCAGATCGCCATGGCCGACAGTCTTACTTGTCCTCGGGGGTTGCTGCCTGTGGAAAACGCCTGTACTGCTACAGATTACATGTCATTTGACTACACCCCCATCATGAACGCCAAAGCGGAGGAATTTCTCAAAGAAATCAAAGCGCGGCAGCTTAACGTAGTGACGGCAGAATCTCTGACTAGCGGCATGATCGTCTCAACCCTGGTCAACATTCCCCTCTATGGATCCTACATCTACGGCGGATTTTCTACTTATGATAGTGATGCCAAGCGCAAGATGATCGGGGTGAAAAAAGGCAATGTTTACACCGAAACCACCGCTCGTCAGATGGCAGCAGGTGCCCTGGAAAATAGTCGGGCGATGGTCTCTATAGCTGTAACTGGCCATGCTGGACCAGTGGATAAGAATAAGTTGGAAGATCTCGGCGTGGTGGATGCTGCGGTTTTCATTCGCACCAAAACTCCTACTCAAGACGATCGGACTACCAACCAGGCGATCGCCTTCAACACCAGGCACCGCCACCTGGAACTCTGCGATGGCGATGGACAACCGATGACGGAAATCTTGTGTACACAATATCGATCGGAAGCTTCATCAGATCCTAACGGATATGTTTCCGCTCCCACCTTGTCCCTGACGCGCAAATTGATTCGGCAAAATGTGGTAATATCAGCCTTGGATCTGGCGATCGAACATCTCAGGGACTTTAACTGTGAAAGCGACGGCAACATCGTCACCTGTCGCAGTCTTGACTCCATGTGCCCAGAACGCTATGATGGTCGTTACACCAAGTTCAACGAACCGACTTGGGTGATCGAACAACATACAGAGCCCTGCATAGTAAAGCGGTAATAATTTCAATATCGTAGGTTGGGTTGAGGCACGAAACCCAACGGGGTAGGGCTGTTGGGTTTCGCTGGCTACCATATGCTGGCTGCTGCCCGATTGTAGTAAGCTTAATTTTAATCAATCGCGAATATTGTGATAGTCCAGTGCCATTATCTGCTTCTGTTATTGCCTTAGAGTTAAAACTTGCCGTCGTAGCAGTCTGGTTGGGAGTCCTGTTCCTGCTAGCCGCGTGGCTACATCGCAACACCCAGACCGATGCCGAACTCGTCCGCAAGGTGGTTCACATTGGTTCGGGTAATGTAATTTTGCTAGCCTGGTGGCTGGCCATACCTGCTTGGATCGGGATTTCGGCCTCGATCGTATTTAGTGCCATTACCGCCACCTCCTACTTCGTGCCCATTCTACCAGGTATCGACAGTGTGGGACGGCAAAGCTGGGGGACATTTTTCTATGCTGTCAGCATCGGATTGTTAATTGCGGCATTTTGGCCCTTGGAACAACCTCAATATGCCGCCTTGGGAATCTTGATGATGACCTGGGGAGATGGTTTAGCGGCCCTGATCGGTCAGCGATATGGGCGTCATCAATATTATATCTGGGGGATAAAAAAGAGTTGGGAGGGTTCGCTCACGATGTTCGCAGTTTGCTATCTTATCTGTAGCCTGATTTTCCTGGGAGTCTATGGCAATCTCTGGCAAACCTGGCTGGTGAGTTTAGTTGTGGCTGTGGTGGCTACGGGTTTGGAAGCTTTCTCTAAATTTGGGATTGATAATTTGACCGTACCCTTGGGGAGTGCCGCCGTGGCTTTTGCCTTGATGCAGATGGCGCTATAATTCCCATAAAAATTCCTATCTTAATCCTTGTTGTCGCAAAAGGGCATTTGCCCAAGCTGCATCTGTTGGGGATAAGCGCGGCACGGGTTCTTGAGAGTAATCTAGTTTCAAGTCGTAGCTACCAATGTCATATATGCCAGTTAATAAATCTCGTAAGGATATAACTGGTTCGGTATCTTCTGCACGCAATGGCAAGGGAAACGATGGAATTTGATTTTGCAGGTTAAATGCATATAAATATGCTTGGGGACGCTGTTGACCGCGACTAACTAAAATTCGATAGTCACTTTTGATTCCTTTATTGACAATTGGCATCGGTTTTCCCGATCGCCGTAAATCTATTTCCACAAAATTCGTCGAACTTCCCAATATCTGCTCGCGTTTCGTGAGATAAGCATCTCGTCCTTTTCCCATTATTTTATTAACAGGAGATAAGACTTCAATGCTAGTGACAACTTTCTTGGTTGCCACCTCCTTAATTTCCAAATAACCTTGCCGAAGCGTTATGGGTACTGGTAGCATTACTTTTATTGGTTCTGTTGGGTCTGTCGCCACTGCAACTGTTTTCTGACTGTCAAGTAGATATTCTTCGTCGCTGGTTTCATACATTCTTACTTCTACCGAAACTACATATTTCGGACGCAGTTGAGGAGATAATGATTGCGCGCTCGCAGTTATTAAAAAATGATGAACTCCCGGCCATAAATCTGGATGTTCTAAATAGGGATCCATGCCTGGAAATGGGGATGGCATTAGTTTTCCTCCTGATGGGTTAAGTCTAGCAACTATTATATCTTACTACGAGATTCTCCGCTTGTCAACTTGGGAAGGGCGATCGCCCCCGTGAGTGGGGGTGTGGTCAAAAACCGTTGGTGCGGGGAGACCTCCCGTGGGGGCAGAAACCGGGTTTCTATGGAAATGGCTGCTTTTTGCCTCTAAATTTATCTCAGAAACCCGGTTTCTTGTCTGTTGGCTATCAACTACTTGTGACCACAGTGAGTGGGGCCACGACATCAGTCTTCTACTTCCCTTTCTTCCTCCTCGAACTGAACATTCTTGTAAAGATCCTTTAAGGATATTTCAAACTCAACGGATACTAGAGATAAAACCGACTCTTCTGATTCTAAGTAACGAATTAACCAGTTGCCATCATCGGTTTTAAGATAATGTTCTACCTCAAACCTGTATTGGTCGATCGTGATATATTCCTGAAAAGAGGGAAGCGATCGATAGAGTCGAAATTTATCTCCTCGATCGTAATTGCGGGTTGACTTGGATAGCACTTCCACAATGACGGCAGGATTGGTCACCGTATCTTTGCGGTTATCGTGGTAGGCAATATCCTCACAGATAATTTGCAGGTCCGGGTAGGTGTAGCGGCGATAAGCAGGGATCCAGAGGCGAACATCACCGATAAAAAAACTCGTTTTTTTGCCCTGAAGCGCCAAATTTAAAGACGTCACTAAATTGATCGCAATGCGATTATGATTCGTGGTGCCGCCAGTCATGGGTACAATTTCTCCATTGTGGTATTCGTGTTTGATTTCCGACTTCTCCTCCAAGGCAAAATATTCTTCTGCACTGTAGGTGCGGGGCTTTGTTTGCGCTAACATGCTTGACATCCTGGTTCCTATTGCATCTGACTTCTATGATAAATGAATCGCCTACTCGATCGGGATGGCAATGATAAACTCGGTTCCTTTGCCCAATTTAGAATTACAGGTGATGGTGCCGCCATGTTTTTCTTCGACTATCTGGCGGGCGATCGCCATTCCCAAACCCGTGCCCTTACCCACCGCTTTGGTAGTAAATCCCGACTCAAACATTTTACGTCTCACCTCATCTGTCATGCCAACTCCATTATCTCTAATGCGCGCGATCGCCTTTCCGTACTTTACCTCGGTCATAATCATAATTTTCTTCTTGTTTCGCTCTTCACTTCCCATATTTGCTTCTTCTAAAGCATCGATCGCATTAGCTAAGATATTCATAAACACTTGGTTCAATGGTCCCGGAAAGCCGAACACTGGGGGGACATCGCCATATTTTTTGATTATTTCAATAGCGGAACGTTTTTCTTTAGCTTTGAGTTTGTATTTCAAGATCATTAGCGTACTGTCAATGCCTTCATGAAGATTAAATTTCACCTTCGCAACAGTATCGCTACGAGAAAATATTCTCATGGAGGTACTGATGTCGCGAATGCGTTCCACTCCCGAATGCATAGATGCTATCACCTTGGGTAAATCCTCTTCGAGAAATTCCAAATCTGCCTCCTCGATCGCTTCTAAAAGATTCTCACTGGGTCGATCGACTTCCTGTTGATAAAGTTTGAGAATCTGGAACATGTCTCGAATGTATCCTTGCGCTGCATCAACATTTCCAGAGATAAAAGTCAGAGGGTTGTTGATTTCGTGGGCAACTCCCGCGGCCAGATTACCCAAACTTGCCATTTTTTCCTGCTGCACGAGTTGAGCAGTTCGTTCTGCCACTTGTTTTTCCAGCCGTTGATTGTGTTCTTCCAGTTGCTTGGTCAAAGCACGGAGTTGATAATGAATGCTAACTCTGGCTAATACTTCTTCTGTTTGAAAGGGTTTGGTAATATAGTCTACCGCCCCAAGGGATAGTCCTTTAACTTTATCCACTGTATCCGACAGAGCGGTCATAAAAATGACGGGAATATCGATTGTTTCGGAATCTTCCTTGAGCCTTTTGCAAGTTTCAAAGCCATCCATCACTGGCATCATCACATCTAATAATATCAGAGCTGGAGGAGTATGCTTGACTTGTTTGAGGGCAATTTCCCCATTTTTGGCTATTGCTACCGTCCACCCCGCATTTTTCAGCGCCTGAGAGAGGAATTTCAAGTTATTCGAGTTATCATCCACAATCAGAATGGGTGCTTGTAACAATTTCGGAATGTTTTTCATTTTTAGATCTCCCTTGTCTATTATAGGCACATTTCTCCCTGCTCGGGTGCTCCCTGCTCCCTGGTCGGGTGCTCAGCTCCGAAGCACGACTCCTGCACGACTTACTATAGGTAGGTTAGGGCGCGAGTGCCATATGCCAATAGTATGAACAAGGGCGATCGATTGCGCCTAACCCACCCACAGGGTTAAGGAGTAAAGGGACTAATCCTCAAGCAAATGTAAAAAGCGGCGAATCAGACCAATAGTAACAGCAGGAACTTCCAGTTGAGGAGTCAACCCAACATCTTCGAGCTGTTGAAATTCCCGAATAGCTTGAGTATTCAGGGCGGCCAAACGCTTGCCAATCTCTGGACCTGTAAACTGAGATTTCTCTCCCCAGATGATGGCAGTTGGCACGTTCAACTGAGGAATATAGGCAGACAAATCGAAGCACAAATCCCCGCGCACGAAGGCAAGTGCGGCATATTCGGCATTCGGTTGCTCTGCTGATTCCAGGTAGGCGTCCGCGATTTCTTCATATGCCCGATCGGGACTGGCAAACTGGCGGGAGAACAGAAAGCTGCGAATCCCCCCACTGGTAGCAATACCGGTACTATAGAGCAAGCGGTCCAGAAGGGGGGTGCTAGCCAGTTGAGCAAAGAAGCTGCGGGAGTAATCTTCTCCAAAATCAGACAAACCCGCAGGTGTAGTCAAGATCAGGGACTTAAATAACTCTGGGCGAGTAATGGCCGCTCTGATCGTGATTGCAGCAGTCAGAGAAGAAGCAATTACCGTAGTCGGTGCGCTACAGGTTTGCTCCAGAAACTCAATAATCGTCGTCAGATAATCGTCAATCTGGTAATTGCGTTCTGGATGCTCCGATCGTCCCCACCCAATTAAATCTGGAGCCAAAATGCGATAGTCCCAGGCAAAAGCTGGATAGACTTTTGACCACTCGTAAGCCGAGGAACCACCGCCAAAGCCATGGAGAAACACCAAAGTTGGTAAATTTTCCCCATTTGGGGGTTGCCAAGGCGCTTCAGTTGCGGTATAATACACCATCCTGCCGATGGAGGTGACAATTGATTGCTGGCCGAAGCCTGGTGGCAGAAACATCCGCTAATCCTCTTCTTACTGGTTGATCTGTTTCGATCCTGCCTTAATCTTCCCCTCTTATACCAACAAATGCATTGTCAGCGGTCGGTTGTCGGGCCATGGCGTTTCAGCAAGCCTGGTGCCCACTGGCGAGCCTGGTACGCGGTCGCTACCGCCCGTGCTCCATTGAAAAATCGAAGATCATCTCCTATAGTGGGGGGTATGACCCATCAGCCAGAAATGCATTAAGATCGAGATGGTGTCTGGTTACATCATCAAACAGGGGGCATCCTTATCTACCTAATAGAATGCTTTTGTTCTCCAGAGATTCTCTTTAAGAAGAGATTAACGCTGGGGAGCTAGGACCGTAGATATATGGAGGATGACAGTTTAAAAATGACTGCTTTTAACAAGTGGAGGGATGAAATGAAAGAACAATATAGTCTTCAATTTGACGATCTCGACCTGTGGGAAAGACCGGCACGTGAGGCTTTTATATCTGGTAAAGTAACAAGGTCGAGAGTCTCATTGCTGGAAAACATTCAGGTACAAGATTCCGTGTCTAATCTACATTCACAAGCGGACGGGCCCCGGCAAGGGTCGGGGACTGCACCGAAGTGCATAGCCTTAAACTTGGAAAATATCAAATCTTTTGAAGTGGTAGACCAGCAGTTTGCTGACTTGGGGGTAACGTTTACAAATGCGATCGCCCTACAGCCGTCTAATCCAGCTTTTCCGCCCCGGTCTGGTACGATGGTATTAATCGGCGGTCCCAGAAGCGGCTGGCTGGAAGCAAGCTTCCGAGAACCAGTCTCTTGCGTCAGCTGCTTTGTCACCAGTTCCCGGCAGATGGTGCTTTCTGCTTATGACGATCGCGACAAGCCGCTGGCCCAAGTGGAAATTCCTGAATCTAATTTAGCAGGATCTGACTCGGCGATCGCGCCCAACAGCAAACTCACATTACAGGTGCCGAACATCCGCAGAATTACCTTCTACGCCTTTGACGGTCAATTCAGCATCGATGACTTCAAATTTTCTATCTAGGGATGGCCAAACCTGACAAACTGTTAACAAAATACAGCGGTCGTTTGTTTGCGGACTCCATGGAACGAGAGAAATTTGTTAACGCCTTAATTTCTCCGACTCACGAACGGGGTTGCATTCTTTGGTGCCGAGAAAAACCTGCAACAGAGCCCTTCGAGATTGAAGTGGCCCTGAGTTGGCAGCCTCAGTTTGTAGATCGCTTAACCCCGTCAGTCAGGCCGGGAAAACATTACTTGCATATCAGTGGTGCATACTACTGTCTAGACTTTTCTTCTGTCTTTGCCGCTACCACTCTATTAGCAATTTCTACTCCTGTAAAATTAGTCTTGGATATCTGTGCTTCTCCTGGAGGTAAGAGTATCTTTGCCTGGAGAGCATTACAACCTGAATTACTCCTATGTAATGAAGTTATTGGCAAGCGCACTGCTGCTCTGATCTCTAACTTAAGGCGCTGTCAAATTCACCCATCTGCAGTTATGATTCTGGATACCAAAGTCCTGGCAGAAAGGATCCCCCAAACTGCTGATGTGGCGATCGTTGATGCACCTTGTAGCGGTCAATCTTTACTGGTTAAAGGTATTAAAAATCAGGGATGTTTTCATCCAGTTACTATTAATAAAAATGCTAATCGTCAAAAAAGAATTTTAGCTAATAGCGCGCAGTTGGTCGCGCCCCAAGGCTATCTTGCTTACATGACCTGTACCTATGCGATCGCGGAAAACGAGCAGGTATGTGGGTGGTTTCTGAAGAGATTTCCGCAGTTTGTGCCAGTGGTCGTACCCGATCTCGTTCCATATCAATCTCATCTGAGCGACCTACCTTGCTATCGAATCTGGCCTCAATATGGTCTGGGGGCGGGTGCATTTTCCGCCCTGTTTCGCAAGGGTGTGGTCAAAAACAGTTGGTACGGGAAGACCTCGCGAGGTGTACGGCGTTGCCTTCCGAGCGGATATATGTCTATTTATGTCATAATTAGTCGGACTCCTGGGTTTATGGTGTAACTTGTATACTGAGATACAATTTTTGGAGAATAAAAAAGGCCGACTGCCAAGAGATGGCGTAGGCGTATATATAAGTAAAACTTATCATCTTTACCCAAGAAGACCCCAATTAGTCGCTCTTGAGCGGGAGCCCCTTAACTTTGGCGTTAGCTTATAAAAAGCGAACTAGCATGCTTTCGTGCGACTCCCAGGACCCAGAGATAGAGTTCCTACCCTCGCCGCCGCACACTTCCCTGCGATCTTCTATATTCTCTACTCTTAAATGAGCACACTCCTGCACCATTCCCGATCAAGTTTAAGTCAAACACGCACCGAAAATTTACTCCCCCTGTTGGATAAGTTAAACATCACGCTGGTATCGCTAGTAGATTTGTTTCAGGAATAAATTGTTGCCAAAAATCAGACCACCAATTATTAGCTTTTATCAGGCGTAAAGCTAACATCGGATTAATATTGTCCGGATGCCAAGTTGCGCCGGGAATCTTTAACCTCTGTTGTGGAATGTAGCGATGCGCGCTTTCAATTTCTCCTGAACCTATTGGTAAACCTAACTCGATAAACCGGTCATAATTAAGGCAATCATAAAATTGCTGAAGATACTTATACAAACGGGCTAAACGCTCTGAAGCTTTTGGACCTTTTGCGGTTATCTCCGCCGACGCCGGACCGTCATCCAGATATTTTTTGAAGTCTGTCAACACTTCTTGTACTCTACCGGCATCAATAAGCGATAGTTCTTTTTTTACCAAATTTTGCTTTTTGCTTCCCGACAGCCCCAGAGATTCAGCCGTTTCATAAAGATGTTGCTTGAGATGACAACGATCTAGAATAAATTGCAGATTGCTAAATTGCTTCTGGAGTTCTGATCGTAGTCCATTCCCACCATCTCCGACTGCATATACATTGCTAAGCAACGACATCCCCTGATCTATTGCCGCACTTACTAATTGATTAACTACCTCTGGATATTTGCTCATTTTTGCTACGAAAGTCCGTTTTTCTTTGTTTTCAAGCTCCCGCGCGAAACCAACTCTAACTTCACGCCACTCTGTGGTCCGCTCTTTTTTTGGCAGATGCCGTTTTTTGGTTAACTCTTGGGTTTGGGTTTGAGCTAATTGGAAAATCCCCGTGCGAAGATGACAACCATCCATTTCCACCAAAATTTGTTCAACTCCAGGTCTTTCATCAAGAGGTTTATTATATGAGGTTTTTAAACTTTCTAGTCGTTCCGAGACATACTCTTCAGCTTGGGGAGCGATTTTGACTACTGCTCTTCTGAGTCTATAGCGATCGATACACCATCCATAGTGCTGTTCAAATTGCTGAGCCGCTTGTTGATAAGATTGAGAGGCTCCCAAATTAACTAATGCCTTTTCTAAATCTACAGAACGTTTTCCATCAGTAATGCCGAGTTGGTTTTTGACCGGACGCGCTCCTTGGGAAGTTTTGCGGTTCCAGAGATAGGGAGAATCTACTTCTATCGGACCAAATAGTCCGAAATATTTAACTTTTTCGCGACGATGAACGTGATATCCTAATTTCAAGTCATCGTCAGTTACCTGAGAACTTAAGTGACTCAAAAGCATCGACATTAGTTGCAAACCTATCTGGCGTAATAATTGGAAAATGTTCCCGTCTAGACCTGGTACTTGACCCGCTAAATTTGACTCTCGTTCACAAATGGCATTGAACAATAATTGACAGACTTCTGTGATAACATCAGCGTAGTCTTTTTGCATGGAAGTATTGATATTGCAATGCAAGACATTATCAATACTTCCATTTTTTTCTTTCTATGCAAGTACGGATATTACGATAAAAAAGCGCAACCCCCTCACCCCTCACCAACTATTTATAAGATCCTTTCAGCTGCACAAAGTGGCTTACGTAAAAAAGCTTTTTGGTAGTAGCTTTACGCAGGGAAATATCCGTATTTGCTAAAATTTTATATGTCAGAAGTAGTCAAATATCAATTTTATGTATAACTATCTGTCTTAATAGTGAAGAGATTTGCGAGTTTTTACGGATGTAATCGCGGTATTTGTTGATAGTCATTTGCTGCCGATAGCTTTAGGAGGCTCCCTGAGCGAGCGACTAATTGGGGTCTCCTTGAGTTGGTGATAAGTTTTACTTATATATACGCCTACGCCATCTCAAGGCAGTCGGCCTTTTTTATTCGACAAAATTGTATCTCAGTATACAAGTTACACGATAAATCCAGGACTGCTCCTAATTATGACATGAATTGACAGATATCCTCTCATCAGGCAACGCCGTACACCTCGCGAGGTCTTCCCCGTACCAACGGTTTTTGACCACACCCGTTTCGCAATACAGAAGAGGGAAAAAGCGCCAGCATCCCCGATAATTTTTGGCAAGATTTCCGTTTAACTTATTTATAAGGGAAAAACGAGGTATCTCTATATGAAAGCTATAGCTGTTCGATCCTTGTCCGTAATTCCACGAGATCGGAATGCTGAGTGATATCAAGCTGAGTAATGGCCCAATCAAAAAATCTCTTTATAGAAATGTAATCAGGTTCTTGTATTTGCATAGCCTTTTGAATATCTTTGCCGTGAAACCATATCAAATATTGCCTTTGTTCCCAAAACTCCGATCGAGCAAACTGCTGTTGATAGATAGCAAGACTCTCTTCAAATCGATCTCCAGTAATCGTTCCAATATCCTGTCTAAATTGGTCAATTAATTTGAAGGCTTCAGTTCGACAATCTTGCAGAACTAATGAGGCAGGAAGTTTGCCACTACCACCTGTCCATGTGGTTTTGAGGTGTGTCCGTGCGGCACTCGTGTTGACCAAGTCCGATAAGGCCCATCTGACAGCTTGATACTCTTGCAGGATCCCGGCGCTAGCTTTAATCCATTCTGAAATGGTCTCCATTCCAGGGGAATCCCCATGTCCCCATTTAGAACTGGGATTTGCCTGCTTTTCTAAATACTTTGCTCTCCAATAGCTGTGAATTAGATTAGCATCTAAAAGATAGTTTTCCACGCAAGCGCTATGAGTTAGAAACATCCGTTGTCCCAGTTGGAGTAATTGGATATTGGCAGTAGGTTGACTGTCGAAATCCCGATCGCGGAAGATAATATATCGCTGTTCTCCCGCTTCCTCTGGAAAGAAGTAACCCTGAGCAAAAACCGAAAAAGTAAACTTACCACCTGCTGCAACAATTGCCGGTCGATTTCCGGGCAGGCCCTGGACCACTCTTTTAAGCAACCTGGCGTCTAAACTAGATTGCTTGCCTTCACAAAAAATAATTTTTTTCCCACTAACGACACTCATAATTATTCCTCTATGCGGACGATATTTTCCTCGGGCACTAAGCTCTCTACATAATCCGAGTGCGTTGTAATGATGAATTGATTATTTTCACCTAACTTGGGCAATGCACTCAGTAATGCTTGTTGCATTGGCGGGTATAAGTGCAACTCAAGTTCATCAATTAAGATGACTGAATTATGAATATTCCAACTGGCAAAGTCCATTGCCATGGGAAATACAGCACGTTCTCCCCCAGACATCTCAGAAATTTCATACTGGTTTTTGCCGTTGTCCAGATAAAACCATGGTTCGCTGAAGATGTCATCAATCTGCTCCCGGGGGACCGGACCTGCAAAACTACGATCGGGAAAAACTGCTTTTAATCTCGATTCAATTTCAGCATACAAATCCTTTTGTCCCGGTCGAATTATCTTAATTTTACCACCTTCGATATCTTGATGAAATTGCCGCAACTTAGAAAGGCGATCGCGCAATATATCATCAGTAATTTCCAGTCGGCGATCGGGGTTTTCCGGGGTGAGGCTTGTGGAAGTTCTCTGTTCCGTATACCAAAGGACTGTGCCTACCCGCTCGAACAGCTGGAAACCTTCAGAACGAAGCAGTTGCTTGGCATATTCTCGTCCTTGGAATTGAAACAATTCCGCAGCGGTATTCCCTTGCACGCGATCGCCCTGCCATCGGAGCTTGACAATATGCTCTTGGGCAGGAGAAGATAAGTCGTGCCCCATCTGAACTAATTTCTGCTGGAACTCCCGGACTGCTTGCAGTTCTGGAGATGAAAACTGTAGCTGGAGAGTAACTTCCGGTTCAAAACGTCCCCAGTTGCTGCTAATCAGTTCATAGTTAAAACCCGGCCATTCCAAGTCAGATAGTTTTTTCAATCTCCCAGTTGCTACCCCCAATGTTGCCGCGATCGCCTGTAAAATGCTCGTCTTGCCCGCACCATTCATGCCGATCAGAACGATCAGATCTTTGGCTAATCCTGTTTCTGAATCGGTAAAATCGAATACTGGGGGCTGACCAAATCTCTTGAAATACTTTAACTCGATAGATTGAATTTTCATAAGCTTTCCCCGATCGCCTGCAAGTCGCGAACCATCTGCGGCCTATTTTACCACAAACCCGCTGGCCGGATTTGCTCTTCTGCGCCGGCGGTCCTGGAGGCGATCGCCCCATATCACTCTCGCCCCCTCACTTCCTCACTACTGCCGGTGTATGCAGGTTTGGCAATAGAGAACGGGGCCCCGGATCGACCTGTATCCCCATACCATATATTATCTACAAAAGCAAATATCTTGGATTTTTTTAACCTTTATGCTATGCTATGGTCTATAACCAGGCAACAAAAAGCTAGGTTGATTAAAAAATTTAACATTTAGTAACACAATTTAAGAAAATCCGCTCCCATGTTGCTTTCAACGAGTTAACAGCACCCCCGAAGCGAAGTAAGAGTAAAAGTAAATTTGCTGACAATAAAAGAGATCGCACCTTCTCTAAATCCAATCAGCACATGATCGACATTCTAGAAAGCATCACAGATGCAATTTTTGTTTTAGACCAACAGTGGCGGTTCGCATATCTGAATCGTCAGGCAGAGTCGCTATGGCAAAGGACCACCGAAGAACTCCTGGGCAAAAATATCTGGCAAGAGTTTCCCGAGACTGTCGGCGAACCCTGCTACCAGGAGTATCAGAAAGCCCGATCCCAACAGACGCCAGTTACCTTTGACTCCTATAACCCCAGTCTGGACCGATGGTTTGAGGTGCGTGCTTTCCCCAGTGCCGAGGGACTGTTGGTGCAGTGGCGGGATATCACCGATCGCAAACGCACAGAAGAGGCGCTGCGCCAAAATGAAGCCAGAAATCAAGCCTTCCTGAAGGTGCTCCCAGATGTCATGTTTCGTATTAACAGAGATGGCACCTATCTAGATGCGATCGCATCCTATGGCAATAAGCTGTTGTTACCTCCTCCGGAATTAATTGGCAAAAAGGTACGGGAAGTTCTGCCACCAGATCTAGCAGATCGGATGATGCATTACATAGAGCAAGCTCTAGTGACAGACATTATCCAAATTTTTGAGTACCAGCTGTTAGTAAAAGGCTCACTGCGCGATCGAGAGCAGCGGGTAATCAAAAGTGGCACGGATGAAGTCATGACAATTGCCCGTGATATCACCGATCGCAAGCAGGCAGAGCAAACCGTAGTCCAGCAAGCACAAATCATCGATCAAATTCACGACGCTGTCATTACTTGCGATTTAAATGGAATGGTGACCAGTTGGAATAAGGGTGCTGAAAAAATGTACGGCTATGGGGAGTCCGAGGCGATCGGCAAACATATATCATTTATTTACCCACCAGACCAGCAGGAGTTTCTGCAAACGCAAGTGCTCGCTCCAGTGCTGCAAAAAGGCAGTCATGAAGTGGAAACTCCGAAGATCAAGAAGTCTGGAGAAAAATTCTGGACTCATGTTTACCTGACCCTGCTCAGAGATGCAAAAGGAAAGGTGATTGGCATCATCAGTTCCGGGAATGACATCACAGAGCGCAAGCAGGCAAAGGAAACCCTGCAAGAGAGCGAACAATTCCTGCGGAGTATCTACGACGGAGTTGAAACATGCATTTTTGTGGTAGATGTGGGAGCTGATGGCAACTTCTATTATGCTGGGGTAAATCCAGCTCACGCGCGCTTGACTGGCATCCCATCAGAGCAGTGGCAAGGCAAAACTCCCCAACAATTGTTGCCAGCAGCGGTAGCAGAAGGGATAGAAGAGCGTTATCTCAATTGCTTGAGGGGCGGCAAAACAATTTTATATGAAGAATACTTGCCGCTGAGGGGCATAAATACTTGGTGGCAGACAACTCTTACCCCCTTGCGGGATGGACGGGGGCGCATCTATCGGCTGGTGGGGACCAGTACCAATATAACAGTCCGCAAACAAACAGAGTCAGCTTTGCAGCAAAGTGAAGCACAGTTGCGAGAGCAAGCTAACCAATTGGAACTGACTCTACAGGAACTGCGCGCAACTCAAAGTCAGCTTGTGCAAAACCAGACTATGTCTTCTCTAGGTCAGCTAGTTGCTGGCGTGGCCCATGAAATTAACAATCCCGTTAATTTCATTTATGGGAATGTGGTCTATGCTAAGGAATATGCTCTCGACCTGATGCGCCTGGTTAATCTCTATACTCAGCATTATCCCCAGCCAGTACCGGAGATTGAAGCGGCAACTGATGAAATTGATATTGATTTCATCGCTGCTGACCTGCATAAACTCTTAGATTCGATGAAAGTGGGGGCCGAACGCATCCGCAATATTGTCCTGTCCCTGCGCAATTTCTCCCGCCTGGATGAGGATGGGTTAAAGGCGGTGGATATTCACGAAGGGATTGATAATACTCTGCTGATCGTCCAGCATCGCCTCCATCCTCAGCCCACAGGAAGAGATCGGGAGATTCAAGTCATCAAAGAATATGGTAACTTGCCCTCGGTGGAGTGCTATCCCGGACAGTTGAATCAGGTGTTTATGAATGTGATAAATAATGCGATCGATGCTTTGTCTGATTCATTTGCCATCAGCAAAAAAGCGGGAAAGAAGTCCGGCGATGGCGGTGATGGAAGTGAAATGCAGAAAACTCCCAGGATTTGGATCTGCACGGAAGTGCTGAAAAAACATGCCCGCGTGGTTATCAAAATTAGAGATAATGGACCGGGAATAGCTGAAGATATTCTATCACGCATATACGATCCCTTCTTTACTACTAAACCGGTGGGTGAAGGGAGGGGATTGGGTTTATCTATGAGCCACAAAATTATTGTCGAGAAGCATCTTGGCATCCTGAATTGTACTTCTCAACCGGGAGTGGGCACGGAGTTCGCGATCGAACTTCCCATCTTTCGCCGCCATAAGTAAACATCGTTCGTAGTAAGAACTTTAGTTCTTCCCGGGCATCGTTCGTAGTAAGAACTTTAGTTCTTCCCCGGCGCGAAAGTGCCTTAAATTATCAGTTTTGGCACCCCCTCGCAATGACAAGTTGTATCCTTTTAAGTATTGTGGTAGATCCGATCGCATATCTGAGTGAAGATACTTTGCAAGTTCTGTTTTGCCCGATCGAACTCCGGCACCTGCCAACTGGGAACGATGGGGCGATCGAGTTCCTGGGAGTTCAGATAGACTGGATAGCGCAATTCAATTTGTAAAGCTTCTACCTGGGGAGGTTGGCCGTAGTTGCGGACAATGTAACCTCCACTAAACACTTTGTTACGCACAATTTGATATTCCTTAGCATTAAAAGTCTTCTCGACAGTGGCGATGAAAAACTCCGAACAACTCTTACCATTAACATTTCCCAAGCAAACTTCATCGGTAATTATTCCTAAGAAGCTATGCAAATCTAACAGATAGACTTTACCATATTCCTCGATCGCCCGCTCCAGTAATTGTTGAAGTTGTTGATGATAGGGTCGATAATATTGCTCGATGCGCTGTTCGATTTCCTGGGGAGATGGTAAAATTTGGTAAAGCGGTACGTCGAAGGCGGTTTTTTCTGGTATGGGCGATCGCCAGAAATTCCCGAAAAAGGGTTCTTTTCCAGGACGATTGAGATCGACAACATAGCGACTATAGATTGCTTGTAGGACAGTGACGCCCAGATCGGGCAAGAAATCGTAGAGTTTGTCAAGATGCCAGTCTTGGTTGGGAAGGTAATGGCGATGTTCTTCTTTCAATTGTAAAGCCATTTCGGAGGTAATCGACAGTCCGCTGTGGGGAATGCTGGCAATAATGGGAGATATTTTCGCTTTGTGGAGAATATAGGGAAGCATGTCAGCGATCGGCGATTGACAATTGTGAGTGATTTGGGGTTAAGATTAGAGATCCAGTTATCCCATAAGTTGATGCCATCAGAAATGCGATCGCCCCAGATCCTGAACTTCAAATGGGGACAATTATAAATTGAAGGGAAGCAGTATTTTAAGGATGCGAAACTCAGACTCGGTGCAATAACCCGGTTTCGCTCCTCTAACCCAAGTTTAAGGGCCCCCAACTGTAAATGAGCCGCACCCCCACACCCGTCGGGAACCGTCGTACACAGTCTGCAACCGTTGCGCCGCTGTCTGCAACCGTTGCGCGGCTGTCTGCAACCGTTGCGCCGCTGTCTGCAACCGTTGCGCCGCTGTCTGGGACCGTTGCGCCGCTGTCTGCAACCGTTGCGCCGCTGTCTGGGACCGTTGCGCCGCTGTCTGGGACCGTTGCGCCGCTGTCTGCAACCGTTGCGCCGCTGCTCAACATTAGTCGATTACGGGTGTGGTCTCAATACTTCTCGGTCCCCCGGGTGGGCACTGGTTCAGCCTGATTAATAAAACTGCTGAAATCCTTACAGAACAGGTGTTTTGGCGATTTGAACTCAAATGGCTATATCCTTTACTAGGTGAGAGTTTCAGGCATTCTTTTAATTAGACTGAACCAGTCCCATCACTTCTTCGCCAAGCGGTTTGTCACCAGTCTCGGGTCTTGTCACCACCTCAATGCCTGTCCCTCGATCGCGGGCTAGCTTAACCTGCGACGATGGCACCAACTCTAGGGGCTCATCAAAATCATCGGATATCCAAATTAAACCTTTAGCACTCCCAGCCTGGCGGCGGCGTAAGGGCAAAATCGGCACTAGCTTGACCACTGGTTAGTTATCTCTCGTAATCATCACTTCTTCGCCGGCGATCGCCTTTTCAATTAGTTCCGACAAACAAGAGTTCGCATCAGCGATATCTAATTGGGGCATAATCACATCCGCTCCTATCTCATATTTCATTCCTCTTCTGATTGTACTACTAAATTCCGTTGTCGATCCAGAAATTATATTTTCGCCGGATTTTGGAGTCATTCCAGCATATCTGGATGTTCCCAGCAGAAATCGTGACTACATCCTCAGTCATAATATCAGATGCTTTCAACATGGGATTTACTATTAACTCTCTTTGTATCCCTTGAAGTATTGATACAGGTTGCACCTATATATTTTGTCAAGCAAGGGGGAAAGGGGAATGCCTTTCCCCCTCCTGGGAGGTGTTAGTTAGTCCATTTGCTCACATCGACTGCTAGCTTTTCACCCAACCGCAGTAGTTGATGACTCTGGGATAAGTCAAGCTTAGTTTCAGAAGTGGCACAGACTTCACCGCCATGCTTTGATGATGCTTGGGCGCTCAAACACCGTGGCACGATGCGACTGTGGAGACATTTGAAGTATAGTTCCTGACAGCGATCGAGGGAGATGCCGAGATTGAGCTTAAATCCTACTTCAATCATCCGTTCCAAGCGTTTAATATCTGCTCCTAAAGCCGAGTTACCATCATGCATTATATGCCAGAGACTGCGCAAAATCATTCGTTCCAGAGTTTGCTTACCCTCGGGAACCTTCAGATGACAGTGGAGTTGATTGGCTTCCAGGGCGATCGCCTCCAGTTCTGCCAGGTGAGTCAACCCCAATTGGGTATCGCCATTGGCAAGTTCGAGTCCCCGTAAAGACATCTGACAGCGATGAGACAGAGCAATTTCGGCGGCCACTTGCAACTCTGGAGGAACAGGCAATTCATCTCGGTGAAATGCCATCAGGACGCCATAGTTATCCCGGTAAACTTGGGTGTACAGTTGATCGACGCGAGTGAGAGTTTCTGCGGTTAATAACTGCATGATCCGGTGACGTTCCTCCGCAAACAAGTTTTGCAAGCTAAAGGAGCGATCGTCTCCAAACATCTGTACCATTGCCAGGATAGCGTGAGCAGCACTGGCTTGTTCCAGGGCTGAAAATAGCTGTTCTTTCAGTTGACTGTAAGCAAGGCGTCCGGAAAAGGGTTGAATGCAGCAGTGGAAATCCCAGCCACCCAAATGCAGCACGGCAAATACCAAATGACTCGTTTCCCGCGTGATTTGGGACTCCAACTGTAACTGTCCGACGGCGAGAGTCATGGCACCCATCCGTTGCAGTTGATAATCCAGTTTCTCGGTCCTGTAGCAGTAGAGGCTATGGTGCTTGGGATAATTATAGAACAGGGAACTCATGGCGTAATGAGCTGCCACTTGTTCTAAGCTAATCTGGGCAGTAGCCACTAACTGACGGTAGACAGCTTCACCATCACCGAAGCATTCTAAGTTGCTGGGTGCTTGAGCGAGGCCCTTGATAAATTCTGGTTCCAACTGGGTACCCGCCACATCTCCAGCTAGTTCGATCGCCCGGGCCGCGTAGCGCAGAATTTGCACTCCTTCGGGACGGGACAGTTCTTCAAAAAACCAACCGCAACTGGTGAACATCAACAAGCTGTGACGCTGCATTTCTAGCAGCCGTAAGGCGTCTACTTGCTCATCTGGCGTCAGTTCGCGACGGCAGTGAGTGGAGAGAAAACTCTCAACATTTTCGGGATCGCGATCGCGAATCACCTGAATATACTCATCCCTGGTTAGCCAGGGATCGCGGAATAATTTCCCTCCCTCTTCTTCGTATACCTCGATCAGGCGATCGCGCAGCCAGTTAAGGGAGTCTCGCAGGGGACGCCGCCATTTTTGGTGCCACCCGCCACCACCACCGCAACCGCAATCATCCTGCCAGCGATCGACTCCGTGGGAACAACTCCAAGCCGTGACTGGTTTGAGTTCCACTTCCCAGGTTGGGGGAGAAATACTCAGGTAATGGGCAAAGTTCGTCACCGTCCAACCGCGACGGGAGAATTCCTGCAAAAATGCGTAGGCGAGGGTTTTTTCCGCGCCACCTTTGTGATGACCGAAGGTTTCCCCATCCGTCGCCACCGAGATCAACTGGGATGGTCGTTGATCCCCCCGCACTGCTTGACCGATGCGACCTACGAAATGGCCAGAGTTAAACAGCACGTCGCTAAAACCCATATCCCGGGAAATTGGGCCATCGTAGAAAAAGATATCGATGTATTTACCACCGCTAATAAAGCAGCGATAGGGACGAGTGGGGTCGATTTGACCGCCCCCGACTTCGTGCCATTCCGGTTCTGGTTCCTCTTCCGTGGCCAAGGGGCGACAGCGTTCCGCCTGGGAGGGGGCGAGAATGATAAATTTGATACCTTCTGCTACCAAAATTTCCAAGGTGGCATAGTCTACAGCCGTTTCTGCCAGCCACATGCCTTCGGGATCGCGCCCGAAGCGGGATCGGAAATCTGCTTTCCCCCAGCGGATCTGGGTGTATTTGTCCCGATCGTTGGCCAGGGGCATGATGATGTGGTTGTAAACTTGGGCGATCGCATTCCCGTGACCGTTCAGGCGCTTGGCACTTTGGCGATCGGCCTCCAGAATGCGCTGATATACCTCCACATCATAGCTTTCTAGCCAGCTCATCAGGGTGGGACCGATATTGAAGCTGAGATACTCGAAGTTATTGACGATATTGACGATCTCGCCTCGGTCATTTAACACTCGGGCAAAGGCATTCGGGCGATAGCACTCGTGGTGAATGCGTTCGTTCCAGTCATGGAACGGCGATGCACTCGGTTGCCGTTCGATCGCGTCTAGATAAGGATTTTCCCGGGGTGGTTGGTAATAATGACCGTGAACCGTCACGTACACTCCCGTAGCTGTCCGCAGGGGATCGCCTTTGGGATCGTCTTGGGAGACGATTTCCAGCAGGTCGTCCCCGCTGTTGACCACTTGGGTAATCACAGACAACTCTCGATCGCGAGAAACTGCATCATAAGGAGAAGCCATCGTTAAGCCTCCAATACTAACTACTTAAAACTCGTGGGCCACAACCGCTGCTGCCAGAGGATTCTACTTAGCGGTTCGGCTACGCTCACCGCAAGTGGCTATATGTTGTTCTTAAAACCTGGTATGTTTTCCGGACCGTTAGTCCATCACTACAAAGCTGCTATTTATGGCACTTGAAGAGATTCTGGCTTTCTTGTAGGTTAGATGAGCCCCGTGCCGATAAACCTAAAGAAAATCTATACTTGCTCCACCGGCTCCCCTTGAGCACCGGCAGCCAACGGGCCCTATCCTGTACAACATTTGGGGATTTTGCGGTCTATCTAGGGATTTAAATCCATTGTCCCTGGGACAAATCCAGCTACCATAGGTGAGACAACCTGCGGCTGGTGAAGTCCAAATGCTGAACACAAATACGATAATTTCCATCCTGTTGGTCTTTATCCCCATTTCTATTGCCGGTCATTTTCTGGATTGGGGCTCGACGGTGATCTTCATCACGGCGGGACTGGCGATCGTCCCTCTGGCGGCCTGGATGGGGACGGCAACGGAAGAAATCGCTGTGGTGGCGGGTCCGAACTTGGGGGGATTTTTGAATGCCACCTTCGGCAATGCTACAGAATTGATTATCGGTCTGGTGGCCCTGAATGCGGGACTGATTAGCGTGGTTAAGGCCAGCATCACGGGTTCGATTATCAGCAACCTGCTGTTGGTGATGGGTTTTGCCATGTTTCTGGGTGGCATCCGCTTTAAGGAACAGCAATTTCAGTCAGTGGTAGCGCGATTAAATGCTTCGGCGATGAATTTGGCGGTGATTGCCATTTTGGTGCCCACTGCTGTGGATGTCACTTCCGATGGCCTCGATGAAGCTACCATGCAGACTCTTTCTGGGGCGGTGGCGATCGTGTTAATCGTAGTTTACTTGCTGACGCTGCTGTTTTCGATGAAAACCCACTCTTTTCTCTATGATGTGGGGGTAGCAGAGATCGAAGCGGAAGAATCAGAACATCAAGAGAAACCAAACATACTGTTGTGGGTAGTGGTGCTTTTAGTATCAACCATAGCGGTAGCGATCGAGTCGGAACTGTTGGTTGACTCCCTAGAAGAAGCGACCGCTTATTTGGGATTAACGGCATTGTTTACTGGGGTGATTGTAGTTCCCATTATTGGCAATGCGGCGGAACATGCTACGGCTGTAACGGTGGCGATGAAGAATAAAATGGATCTATCTGTCTCGGTGGCGGTGGGTTCTAGCTTGCAAATTGCCTTATTTGTAGCACCAGTATTAGTGCTAGCTGGCGTGATTTTGGGTCAACCGATGGACCTAAATTTCAATCCCTTTGAACTGGTGGCAGTGGTAGTAGCAGTGTTACTTGCCAATTCTGTCAGTTCCGATGGTCGTTCTGATTGGTTGGAAGGTTCTTTGCTATTAGCTACCTATGTAGTTTTGGGGCTGGCCTTCTTCTTCCATCCGGAAATCGCAGGTTTGGGATGATTTTAGCCCCACCTGAAGCCCCAACCTGAAGCCCCAACCCGAAGCCCCAACCCGAAGCCCCAACCCTAAAGGGTAGGGCTACAAAAACAAAGCAATGTCATTGCGAGCGCAGCGCGGCAACCGCCTGCGCGGGCTCAATCACAAAATAGTAGGGTGGGCACCGCCCACCAGACAAATTTCATCAGGAAATGAAATAAATGGAGAAACTGGGATGATCGAGTTTATCCAAATAAATGATACGAAACATGCAGGTTTTGCCACAGCGATGGAGATTTATGTTGATGCTTTTCCGTCAAATGAGCGATTTCCGGTTGAGTTCCTCAAAGAAACAATTGACAAAGGACTGCGTAGCTTGTACCTTGGCTACTTCGGAGATGAAGTAGTTTTTATTGCTATCTTATGGCCTTTAAAAGATACGGAATTTATTCTGCTAGATTACATTGCTACGAAGGAAAGCTACCGAGGTCGGGGTATGGGAACAGCTTTTATGAACGCAATCTGCAAATTGTTAAGAGATAATAAGAAATTTATGTTGATAGAGGTAGAAAATCCCGAGTATGGAAGTGAAAGAGAGGAAAAGCGCAGACGAGTTGGCTTTTATCGGCGGGTTGGGGCTCAGGTGATGCAGGGTGTAAGGCATGTTTTGCCTCCTCTAGATGGCAGCGGTATCCCGACAGAAATGCTCTTAATGGTTTTCCCGGAATATGGAAATGGTGCGATCGCGGCAAGAGTGGTGAAAGATCTGCTCACCAAATTTTACCAGGAAATGCATAACGGGGGCCTGGATAATCCAGTGCTGAATGATTTGATTCAGGAGATCGAAGACCCGATATTCCTGGTATAATTCGTAGTGGGCACCGCCCACCAGAAACCTTACCTGCCAGAGTCAGGGAACGAGAGATGAGGTAATAATATGATAGAAGAGTTTGTCCCGATCGAGGATACGAAACATGCAGGTTTTGCCGCCGCCCTGGAGATTTATGCTGATGCTTTTCCGGCAAATGAGCGAGAACAGGTTGAGTTACTCAAAGAAAAAATTGACAAAGGAATGAGTTGCTTGTACCTTGGCTACTTGGGAAATGAAGTTGTTTTTATTGCTATCTTATGGCCTTTAACAGATACGGAATTTATTCTGCTAGATTATATTGCTACTAAGAAAAGCCACCGATGTCAGGGGATGGGAACGGCTTTTATGAACGAAATATGCCAAATGTTAAGAGATAATAATAAATTTATGTTGATAGAGGTAGAAAATCCCGAGTATGGAAGTGAAAGAGAGGAAAAGCGCAGACGAGTTGGCTTTTATCGGCGAGTTGGGGCTCAGGTGATGCAGGGAGTGAGGTATGTTTTGCCTCCTCTTGATGGCAGCGGTATCCCGACAGAAATGCTGTTAATGGTTTTCCCGGAATATAAAAATGACACGATCGCAGCTCAGATGGTGAAGGAGGCGATCGTGCAAATTTACCAGGAACTGTATCACCGGGACATAGACGATCCCGTGCTGAATGATTTTATTCACGATATCCAAGACCCGATATTTCTGGTATAATTGATATGGTTGTCAAATTGGTAATTGCCAATTGTGAAAAGCAGAAAAATCATCTGGAGTTAGAACAATGCCATCTCCATTTCCGGGTATGGACCCATATTTAGAACATCCGCAATTATGGCCAGCAGTACATCACTTGCTGATTAGCGATATTTTTAGGTTGTTGTCCCCTCAACTGCGTCCTAAATATCGAGTTGCGGTAGAAGTGCGCATGTATGAAACCGGTGGGCCAAACTCCCTGCTGGTGGGAATTCCTGATGTGATAGTAAAACGGGAACAGAGGGAGGAAACAAAACCTTCTCGGTCTCAGGTGGCGGTGCTGTCACCACCAGTGGAACCGGTGACAGTCACAATGCCGATGCCAGAGATGATAAAAGAAGGGTATTTAGAAGTGCGAGAAGTAGGAACGGGTGAGGTGGTGACGGCACTGGAAATTCTGTCTCCGAAAAATAAGCGATCTGGTAAAGGACGCAATGCTTATCAGAAGAAACGACAGCGAGTTTTGGGGAGTGCAACTAATCTGGTAGAAATAGATTTACTGCGCGGGGGCAAACCGATGCAAGTTTTTGGGGATAAGATTTCCTCAGATTATCGGATTTTGGTGAGTAGGGACAACCAGCGTCCTTACGCAGATCTATATGCCTTTAACTTACCAGATGCGATCCCCTCATTTCCCTTACCCTTGCAGTCAGGAGATGTGGAACCAGTTGTAGATTTGCAGAGGTTGTTAAATGAGATATACGATTTATCAGGTTACGATCTGGTAATAGATTACAGCAAAAACCCAGAACCACCTCTATCAGAGGAAAATGCAGCTTGGGCGTCTTCTTGGTTGCGCGAGAAAGGACTGTAGGACTGTAGGGTGGGCACCGCCCACCAGCGAGAAAGGACTGTAGGGTGGGCACCGCCCACCAGATGTAGGGGGGATTTATTTAAATAAAATCATGGTTTTATCCTGAAAAATAGCCCTGATTTGAGCTGAGATTGTTCCTGGAAAAACTGACAGGTGGTATAAGATAAAGGGGCGATCGCATGTTCCCGGGGCTAAACCCAGATCGCCTCTTATTTGGCTCCATCAGCAAAAAGAAATTGCTAAACCCTTGACAAAGAGAGCGATATTGCAGTATAGTATAAAAGAGAGATTACTGGTTGTTTCTCTGTGTCAGAAAACTAATGAATAGAGCAGATATGGAATTGTTGGCTCGTCAGCGGATGACAGAGTTAAAAAATCGTTTGTTTTCCCACGAACGCGGGATGCAGTCGGAACGCCATCGACTTTGGTTGAGCGAAAAGGATGCTAATGAAGAATATCCGGTTTGGGAGCAGTTGGAAAGACTTTCTACGGGAATTTTAGGATATGTTAGTCAAATTACATCAACGGGATATACCGTTCAACCTGCTAGGGAGGTGGTGAAGCATTTACATTCCTTGAGTAGTTTTGAGGTCGAGTCCGTTGTCAAGTGGTATTATACTGCTGCAAGTGATTATCCCAAAATTCAGCAATATTTTGAACTTTTGGATTATTTACGTCTCTTGGCCTTATCCTATGTGGAACGACATCAAATAGAAAAGCTATAGTCACTATTTTGTCGATCGGGTAAAGACGAAAAAAAATACGTATTAGTCAAACTTGATGCTGAACGATAGCGCCCAGGTTACGCAAATTTTCGATTAGCAATTGCCAGAGAATAAGTGATGAATAAGAGAACCCCAGAACAAGAAGAAGTCATAGGAGAAGCATTGGATATTTTAGAGAAATACATGGCACCATCGAAACTAGCGCTTTTGATATCTATGTTACCCTGGGATGGTGGGGATTCTGTAGCGATGCGCGAAGAGTTGTTTGCTGGAGAAACTGTGGATAGTTTGGTTGAGAAAATTAAAGATTATCGGAAAAGTAAACTCTCTCGCGTTTGAATATGAGAGGGCGATCGCCCCTCTTTCTCCCCAGATGCGATCGCCCGCCAAGCTTCACAAGCATTCACCGTATTTTTCGAGCACCTCCTCTTCTGATAGCTTAGTTAACTTTGGCGGTCCCCCACCATGCAATTCGCTATCGGGATAGGTTAATTCCCAATAAGATTGTTCGACTGGTTCCTTATACAAAGTAGTCCAACCATCTTCTCGATCGCCAACCTTAACAAAGTGAGATGAGATCATATGTTCTATAATTTTACATGAAGCATCAGGCACAATCTTGCCTGCTTGGAAAATCCACTGTCCGACAATCTCTATTTTTTTTGCTAGCATAGTTCATTCCTTACTCAACAATACGAAAAGTTGCTTCCTGGGGAATTGTTCCATTGGGAATTACAAATTCTCTCGCCCCACCTGCTGTCTGACCTTTGCCGACAAACCCGGGATTATTTCTGTTGACAGGAGATGCAATATTGGTAACTGATGAACTGGGAAATTCCATTACCAAAAATCTATCTGTTAAGGAGGGCGGTATCGTCAATTTCTCGGCAATTTGAGCAGCATTCAACCCTTGAATATCCTCTGCCGCTGTCACAAATACGTCCGTAGCTCTTGGACTCCCTAGGGTTTGAGGGTTAATATTGTCAGGCATTACTCGCGCTAGCGTCTGCGGTATCGGGTTATTCACTACTTGCTTGTCTTTCCTTGCTTAGTTATTTCCAGCGATAGTATTTCATTATAATCACAATTTCATGTTTTTGTCAACTTTAGGTTTTTTCTCGTTACCAGGATCAGCCTGGTAATGAGGGTTTGAAGGCAGAGCCTCCAGTCTACCCCGATCGCCTGGTGCGGCGCAACGGTTGCAGATAGCGGCGCAACGGTCCGGACTCTGTACCGCGCTTGAGGAAGTGCGACTAGATGTGATACCATAGTTAAAGCTAAATTCGTTTTGAGAGGAATCAAGAACATGAAATACCGGTTATTCACGCAAATGCTGACAGGGTTGGCGATCGCCTTTACCCTAGGGACCGCCGCCACACAAACCAGTACGGCCCAAAGCAATAAGTTGTTGTGCGGTACTCATCAGGAGGAATGCGATCGAGTCTCTGGCAGATTTGAACAACTCTCATCAGCAGAAATAAATGTGATCGCACAGCAGACAACTGTTGCCATTGTTCCCGGACTGACACCGGAATTAGTCGCCGAATTTGAGAACAATAGAAACAATCCTCTAGCTAGCAGCAGAAACCCTGATGGAGTATGGCATCCAGGTTCTGGGGTGATTATCGCCAGAGAAGGAAAGAAATACTACGTTTTGACAAGCAGTCACAACTTTAAGCAACGGCATCTGGAGAAGAATATTTCCTATGGAATTCGCACGAGTGACGGCAGGGTTCACGTGGTGGAACAAATCAATGATGGTCGGGGTTGTCCTCTTAATGGCAAGCCGTCTGTTGGGAAACTGATTCGATTAGGTTGCTATTCAATCAATGTTCCAAGACGAGTTGTGGGTGTCGATCTTGCAGTGGTAAGTTTTGATAGCGATCGAGACTATCTTGTTGCTTCATTAGGAAACAATGACGATCTTAACATCGGAGACTTGGTTTATATTTCGGGCTGGCCCGATCCTGAAAAAGAACGGGATCCTGTAACAGGTAAGTGTCGCGGTCGGGTGGCCCCTCGGCAATGGGCGATGCTTTCCAGTCCAGTAGTAGCAAAAATCGATCCTCACCAGAGTGAATTTGGATATAGCATTTTTTACATGGATAAAACTACCCCAGGTATGGGAGGCGGACCCGTATTTGATGCCCAGGGGCGTGTGGTTAGCATTCATGGGCGAGGATCGGGAGAAAGAGCGAAATTGATAAGGCAATACTGTGTAGTACCAGAGAATATGCTTTCGACGGAATTAGAGTCAGAGGATATTGAGAATCTATTAGCAGAGGCAGCAAATTATCCTCCGACAAGTCTCAGCAATAAATTTAGCAGTGGTCATAGTGTGAATTTATTTCAGAGTTTATTAGCAGAGGCAGGTATTAATTTGCCCTTTACCGATTCGCCGTAGTCAGCGGTAAAGAAACCGGGTTTCTTCGGGGAAAATATCGATCCTGTATGGATCGCATCACAAGAAACCCGGTTTCTGGGAACTGCGCCAAATAGAGAATGGTCGCCTCACTCTTGCCTCTTGGGAATTTGAGCGCGTCCCCACCACCACAGCATCCGCGCTAAAACTACAACAAAGAGGAAGGGAAGCGCTACCAAAAAGAATATTCTTCATTCTCCTGTATATTTGGGTACCTGTAAAAAGGACATCTCACGCTTTGCACGGGCGAAGCATTTGGATAGGGAATTTGTCATCTATGACTTAGATTTTCGCCCAAATGCTAGCTGCTGCGCAGCCGCTGCGCTAACGCCCCTACAGATATTCGCAAATATAAGATGCCCCCCTGTAAATTAACATAATGATTTGATTTCGTACCTCTACCCAACCTACGCTAGCTACTTTCAGCCCGCGCAGGCGGGCTTTGTTTTGTAGCCGGACCCTTCAGGGTTCGGGCGGCGTTCGGGCGGCGTGTGTGCCTGTAGGTAGGTAACTTAAAATTCCACACTCAAAGGCGCACGTGGGAAAGGAATCACATCTCGAATATTACTCATTCCCGTCATAAACTGCACCAAGCGTTCAAACCCCAAACCAAACCCTGCATGGGGAACCGTTCCAAAGCGACGCAAGTCCAGATACCACCATAACTCTTCCGTACTCATTCCTTGGGCTTTTATCCGTCCTTCCAGCACGTCCAAACGTTCTTCCCGCTGGGCACCCCCAATTATTTCTCCAATATTCGGAGCCAAAACATCCATCGCTGCCACGGTCTTTTCATCGTCGTTCAAGCGCATGTAAAATGCCTTGATCTCTACCGGGTAGTCAGTCACGATCGCGGGCTTTTTGAAAAGTTCTTCTGCCAAATAGCGCTCGTGTTCCGACTGGAGATCCACACCCCAGCGGACCGGATACTCAAACTTCTTGTCCGCTTTCTCCAAGAGGCCGATCGCCTCAGTATAGGTCAGCCGTGCGAATTCATTATTGATAATATTATCAGCCCGGGCCAGCACCCCATCATCAATGCGCTTATTGAAGAACTCCATATCCTCCGGGCACTGCTTCAACACGGACTCAAATACGTACTTGAGGAACTCTTCCGCCAGATCCATATCCCCTGAGAGGTCGCAAAAAGCCATTTCCGGCTCGATCATCCAAAACTCCGCCAAATGGCGGGAAGTGTTAGAATTTTCCGCCCGAAAAGTCGGACCAAAAGTATAGACATCCCGGAAGGCCATGGCCATAATTTCCGCTTCCAACTGTCCGCTAACAGTCAAATAGGCGGGTTTGCCAAAAAAGTCCTGACTGTAATCAACCTTGCGATCGTCTGTCAGGGGCACCTCCTGCAAATTAAAATTAGTGATCGCAAATAACTCCCCCGCCCCTTCACAATCACTCGCAGTGATAATGGGAGTGTGAACCCAGAGAAAACCCCGTTCTTGAAAGAATTGGTGGACCGCAGCAGCAGTCGCATTCCGCACCCGGAACACCGCCCCCAAGGTATTCGTGCGCGATCGCAAATGCCCGATCGTCCGCAAAAACTCAAAAGAATGGCGCTTCTTCTGCAAAGGATAGGACTCCTCAGCCCCCCCGTAAACCGTCACCCCAGTGGCCTTCAACTCAATGCGCTGACCCTTACCCGGAGACTCCACCAGGGTGCCAGTCACCTCCACCGAGGCCCCCGTACTCACCTGCTTCAGCAGATCCTCATAATTAGGCAAATCCTCGTTCAGCACCACCTGCAGGTTAGCCAGAAACGAGCCATCATTCACCTCCATAAAAGCAAAACCCTTAGACGAGCGCTTCGTGCGCACCCAGCCCTTAATCGTCACCGCTTCATCGGGCTGACCCTGCCGTAAAATTTCCGCAATTCGTCGAGTTACCATATTTCCATTCCTAAGAAATCATCGTCTGATCCACCAGTGTAATATCCAGCCGAGGACCAGACCCAACCCTCCAAACCGCACCGCCTGCCAAAAAGGTTCCTGGAGGCGGATCCAGGAAAACAAACGACTTTCCAACTCCACTTCCAGAACCTCCAGCTGCTGCTTGACCTCCCGCAATTCCTGCTGCAACTCGGACAACCGCCGCTGCAGGGCTCCCTGTCGCCCTTGGCCCTGGCGCACTTGGCCGTAGCGTTCCCTCAGATCGGACAGGGCCCGATCGGCATCTGCGAGTGCTTGTTCAAATTCCCGGTTAAAATCCGACGACGAGGACGGTTCTTCTTCCGACTGCATGAGCTTGATATACTTTGAAAGGCATTGACGAGCGCAAAATGGAGAATAGTGTCATTGCGAGGGGGGCTTCCTGACCGCTATTGTCGGAAACACTACCCATACCCCCCCGAAGCAATCCCCTACCCAGCTTGCAGTTCCATACGGTTCGCAGTATATAGTAATATAGAAGCCAACAAATCTCATCGGCTGTTAAACCAACAATTTTACCCGGCACCATGCTCAACCAGACCGCAACCACTCCCCAGAGTCCCCAAGTCAACTCCAGCACCACAGCCAGTCAGGAACTGAGCACCATCGAACTCGCCCAGGCCCTGGCCCAGCGGCTGACCATCACACCGAACAAATGGCACCAGCTTAAGTCTAACCGTCCAGCTCGGGCCCGGGAGCAAGCCGCCGCCGCCCTGGTTTTTCTTCTCAAGGATAACCCCGAAGAAGCCCTTGCCAGACTCCAACAAGCAACCGGTTGGCTAGACCGATCGATCTCAGCACCACCTTGTCCCGGCCACGGATCTAATAAGTAGTCGGCGTTGCACAATTCGGGAGACAACGGACTACTGACCACTGACCACTGACCACTGACCACTGACCATCAGCAAGGGGTCAATTGCTTGCAGAGTCTCAACTCCCTGCCTTCATTATCCCACTGCACCCGATCGAATATTTGGTGTATAATAAAAAGTCCCCGACCGCATTCAGAATCATGCTCGGGGAGGCAGTTGACCGTCTCCGGGTCAAAATAACAATCATCTCTGTGTCCAAAACCCTGGTCTGAGATTACCCACCAATAGTGGTTTTCCACCACATAGAAGCAAACCGAGACCTTTTTACTGGGGTCTAATTTGTTACCATGCTTGGCGGCATTGACCAATGCTTCTTGTAGTCCCAGTCGGATTTCCAAGTGCCATTGGTCTGGAACTTTTGCTAATAACAAATCCAGAACAGGACAAAGATAGAGAGTTGAAGGAAAACTAATCGTGCTCCATTGGCTGCGCCTTACAGGACGCTCTGAGATAGCAATCACGGCTGAAAAAACCCCTTAGCTTTCAACAGGATAAACAGCAAGTTGCAAGTTGGCATAAACTATGGACATTGATTTATTCACAGGTCATGCATGACTGAAACTTGGGTCGGTATACCAAATAATTGATAACCTGATGGATAGTTGCTATAATTGATTTTTAGCTTCACCTTCTTTTCGCAAAATACTGACTTCATCGAGCTATAAATCTGTAACCTACTGCCCACTATTTACATCATATCCCAAAAATTGCTCAATTACACGCTCTTAGAGCAAATGCCCCCGACTGCCATCGTCTTCTCGCCCTAATCATCGGACTGCTATACTAGGGATGCCGCTGTGGTTCACCCTGGCGATTAAAATAACTTAAGTCACGGATTAAGAGAAATTATGATTTCTGCTTCTGTTACCACCCCTGCGATCGATCTGTCTGGGGTGAGATTGGAGATTAGAGCCTTACAGCCACAACTGGTAGAATGGCGCAGAAGGTTGCATCAGCGACCGGAACGGGGCTTTCTCGAAAAGTTGACAGCCCAGTTGATTTGCCAAAAGTTAACTTCATGGGGCATCGATCATCTTCCAGGCGTAGCTGAGACGGGAGTGGTAGCCACGATCCCCGGAGCGAAAGCAGGACCCGTACTCGCTATTAGAGCAGATATGGATGCCCTGCCGATCCAAGAATTGAACGATGTCCCCTATCGATCGCAGCATGATGGCATCATGCATGCTTGCGGTCATGACGGACATACCGCGATCGCCCTAGGAACAGCCAAGTATCTGGCCGACCATCAGCAGGACTTCGCGGGCACCGTCAAGATCCTCTTCCAACCGGCAGAGGAAGGACCCGGAGGTGCCAAACCCATGATTGCAGCGGGGGTATTGGCAAATCCCGAGGTAGATGCCATTATCGGCTTGCACCTGTGGAATAATCTGCCCCTGGGCAGAGTCGGCGTGCGCAGTGGCCCATTGATGGCGGCAGTGGAGCTGTTTGACGCTCACATTTTGGGCAAAGGGGGACATGGTGCCATGCCCCATCAAACCATTGATTCGATCGTGGTCAGCGCCCAAATTGTCAATGCCTTACAGACGATCGTGGCCCGAAACGTCGATCCAGTCAAGTCAGCGGTGGTTACCATCGGAGAACTTCATGCTGGCACGGCCCACAACATCATTGCCGATACTGCCCGGATGAAGGGGACAGTGCGGTATTTCGATCCAGTCTTCGAGGGATATTTCGGGCAGCGAGTCGAGCAAATTATTGCTGGCGTCTGCCAGAGTCACGGTGCTAGTTATGAATTAAACTACTGGAATCTTTATCCACCTGTCATCAATGATACTGCCATAGCTGAATTAGTCCGTTCTGTGGCCTTAGAGGTAGTGGAAATGCCAGCAGGAGTAGTCCCAGAATGCCAGACCATGGGGGGAGAGGACATGTCCTTTTTCCTACGAGAGGTGCCAGGGTGCTATTTCTTCCTGGGTTCTGCTAACCCTGACAAGGGTTTAGCTTATCCCCATCACCATCCTCGCTTTGACTTTGACGAGATCGTCTTGCAGGTGGGTGTGGAAATGTTCGTCCGCTGCGTAGAAAAGTTTTGTCAGACCTAGGGCCGATCGCCTGTCTGTCACTGGTCTGCGATCGCTCGCTGCAAAATTGCCACATCGAACTCACCCACAAGTTTGAAAGATGCTTGGCGACTGTCTTCGGATGTATGGGTTAGACAGATCTCCAGATAGCTGGATGGCTTGTAAGGTAGTTTGTCAGCCCACTCAATGGCCACAATGCCCGAGGGAAACTCTACCGCTTCCCAGTAGGTTTCTGGCTGCAAGGCCGCTACTTCTGCCGGTTCTAACCGGTACAAGTCCAGGTGGTACAGGGGCAGGCGTCCCTCTAGATACTCATTAATCAGGGTGAAGGTGGGACTGTCAATATTTTCGGTAATGCCCAGTCCAGCACCGATCGCCTGAACTAGAGTAGTTTTACCAGCACCCAAGTCTCCCTCTAGGAGAATGACGCTACTAGCTGGCAGACTGCGCCCCAGGGCGATACCGAGGCGGCGCGTTGCTTTTCGATCTGAAACTGTAATATACTCTGGCATGAAAAATCGTTGCACATTTTGGGGATGATAGTTATCAGTTCGAGGTTGTCACATGTTATTGGGTGTTGTCAAAAGTAGTTGTAGCCCGATAAGTTGCTGCCCGATCGGGTGATGCTTTTCTATGGATACATGGGCCCAATGCCATCCACAAACCCCCGATCGCCCCTACTGACAATCATTTATCTTTGCCTATATGAGCGAGCAGTCGCACCAACAGGATCCTTCCGAACCGAAACAACAAGGCGGCGACGATCGCGGCCCCCACAGGCGGTGCCAATAGGGTAGCGTAATACTGGAGAGATTCCACAGACACTAGCTTTTGCACAGATTCTGGCTTTTCTGCAAACAATTTATCTCCTGTCTTAAGTTGCTCTGCTAGCCAGGAACCTACCGCCCATCCTACTCCCAGATCCGTAACCAATTCTTGAAAATTTTTATCCCTCTTCACTTTGGCGACGGCGACGGTACTCTCTGTCGCTTTAATTCCTTCTTGCAGCAATTTCATCGCCGTCCCCAGGTTATTTTGATCCCTGATGATTTGCTCCAAATAGTTCTCCTTGAAGTCCAGGACGAATAGATGAAAAAATCCTATGTTTGTCACCGCTTCTGGGCTTACCTTCAAGGCTTGAATTGCGACATCTAACCTCTGATAATTTTTGAGATTGATCTCGATCATCTCTTTATACAAATCCAGGCTTCTTAAGGATTTTATATACCTAGAGAATGACCCTTGCATCTTATATACATGTTTCTTCAGGAATTCTAGTTCTCTACCTCGATCGAGACCTTTTTCTATGTCTGATTCAAAGCTTTCTATCTTGCTAAAGTTATCTTTTGATTCGTGCTTCAGAAGGCGACTCTGTCCGTAATTCCAGAGAACTTTGTGGCGAAATAGAAACATCCTCATCCACCCATGATGTAAAGAATTACCTAGATCCAATGTTTCTCTATCTGGATAGATGATGATGATGACATGGTGGTTCTCTTGGATATCTTGGATAGTTGTTGCCTCTCGCTTCGCATCCTCTTTCATGACTATGCTATATTGGGAGAGTTCAAAAATATCTGCTCCCATCAACTTTCCTTGTCCTTGCAAGTCATTTTCCCACCTTTGGGAGCCCATTAATTCTGCATAGCACTCTTTCGCAATTTCTGCGGGGGGTTTCTTTGAACCCTCGGGCAAGTAGCCATATATCATCCAGGTTTGACCGATCGTCGGTTGTTTCCCCTGGAGTTGGTTTTGCTGGATCTCCTCCTTCAGTTCTGCGAAGCATTTTGTCGCTTGCGGTGCAGATGTATCTTTCATAGAACATTCTACTAGCAATCCATAAGCATCGTTTATGTATACGGGATAATAATATCCTTTGTAGGGATCCTGAAACTCTGCCTCTGTTATGTCCACCTCCGGATCGTCCAGTAGGAGGATATATTCTGCTTCAACTCTATTATCCTTGGCAAACAGGTCTTTCCTAACATTTGCGGGGAGTTTCTCCTTGAAGTTCTTTCTCCTCTGCTTAGCTTCCGCATCGGTATCCCCCAGACTCTCTCTCAGATCGTAGAGAAATAGATCTACTGTGGGATTGACTATATCACTCATTATGTTTTTTCGTCCGGATTGATTTTCTACGAAGGCGATCGCCCAAGGTAGGTATATATTATAGTACAGGTTTTGTTTCCTGGACTCAAGGGAAAAATATTTTGATTGGTCCCATGACCCCGGGTGTGGTCATGGGTCAGTTGGTACACCGGAGTCCTCGCGGGGTGCCGGCGTTGGGAAGGCGTTTTGGCAGGGCCCATAAGCGATCGACCGGGTTTTAACTCACCGGAATGCACCATTCTCAATTAATCAATAAGTCTCCTGGTCCGCCGTGGGTTCAAACCCACGGCTAATAGCTGAAGTCGGTTGAAAACCGACTGAAAACCTTATCTAGACAAGGTCGAGAGGGGTGTGGTCAAAAGTAGTTGATAGCTGGGTGCATCGCCCGATAGTAATATAGCCCGCGCAGGCGGGCTTTGTTCATGTAGCCGGGCCCTTTAGGGTTCGGGCTTACCAACGGGTTTTGACCACACCCGGTCGAGAGTGGGTTTTAACCCACTTAAGCTATTAGCGAGGGGTTTTAACCCCTCGCGGGGTAGCGGGCTTTTTGACAATGGTGCAAGATCTCAATTTGAACGTACCCTTTTGTTGGGTTTCGTGCGGAGACCCAACCTACGACTACTTAACCGCCCCCCGCAACTTTTGGATTAATTCATCAAAAAATCCGTTTTCTTGGCATTCTTTGCATTCTGACTGCGGATCGGGACTTTCGAGAATGGACATGGAGAAGTTTTTAATGTGAGTGCCATAACTGCTATCGTTGGGATCCCCCTTTGGGCGCCCACGCTCGACCGAGTCCTCATCTGGGAAGAGTAATTGCTGGATGTTGTTTTCCCCGAGATCTTCTAGTTGGGCTTTGGTTGTGGTAAACTGTTGATGCCAGGTCGGGTTAGCCTTTATTATCTTTATCAGCTCTTGTTCCCCAGCCTCGGGAGCTGTGTCCAGCTGGACTCCGACTTTCTGTAAGGATTTTTGTTCCTCTGGGGTCAGGGGCTCTCTATCTGGCAGTGTGAGCAGCAGGGCTAGTAAACTATTGTTCATGGTTGGCTAGCTTTCATGTTTTAATATTGCGATCGTCAACATTATAGATCAGTATCAAGGTTATTATGAATCGACAGGCCCTAATAGTGGGAATTAACGAGTATCCCAACTACTTAGACAAAAATGAGAAGCCCCTAAATCTCCAAAAAGCGATGAAGGATGCGGTAGACATCGCCAAAATGTTGAAAAAGTATGGGGGTTTTAAGGTTCAGCTGGTTCTCGACCAAAATTACAATCCGTTTTGGGTACGGTCCCGTGGGCTCACAAAGGACATCTCCGGTATTAAGCCGGAGTCGGAAAGCTTGAAACAGGCGATCGAACGGCTATTTAGCAAAGGCAGCGAGAGCCCTGAGGGTAATGATACTGCTTTATTATATTTTGCCGGTCACGGTGAAGAGGCTCGTGGGGACAAGGATGGATTTTTGGTTACTTCAGATTCTGATGGCAAAAGCATAGGGGGCATATCCTTCAAGTGGTTGCGCGAGGTGTTGCTCAATTCACCCGTGCGCCAGAAGCTGGTATGGTTGGATTGCTGTTACAGCGGCGATTTCCTCAATTTCGATAAGGGGGATACAGATGAGCAGCAGACCTGTTTGATCACGGCTTCGAGAAGTTTTGAGACAGCTGTGGAGAAAAAAGGTGGAGACCATGGCCTGCTGACGGAAGCTTTATTAGAAGCGCTGGACCCAAGAAAGAAAACAGAGGAAGAAAACCCTTGGGTGACGAGTGTAGATTTGGTTGCATATGTCCAGAAAAAGCTAACAGATGAACGGCAGCGCCCGTGCCACATAAACTCTAACAAGCCAATATTCATTACCGGCGCCAGAAAGGAAGAGTTCACGGAAAAGATCGCGGAGGAGACTCTAAAGGACACATGTCCTTATCAGGGGTTAAAGCCCTTCGAGGTTGGGGATGCTAAGAATTTCCACGGTCGAGAGGGGCTGGTGCAAGAGCTATTGGATGGGTTAAATAATGAGGACCGGTTCTTGGCGGTTTTGGGGGCCAGTGGTTCGGGGAAGTCTTCGCTAGTCAAGGCGGGACTGGTGCATAAGTTGCAGGAACAGCAGCGGTCTGGTGGCGATAAGTGGAATATTGTTATCTTTCGACCGGGAAAAAATCCCCTGGAGAGTTTGGTCCGCGCCTTGGGTAAAGGTGAAGCCTTCGAGAAAGACCCAGATCGGTTCCATTTTGACAAGGATTTAACTTTGGCTCGGTTAGTGGGGGGCCCCAACTCCGAACTCCGAACTCCGAACTCCGAACTCGTTCCCGTGCTGGTGGTGGTGGACCAATTTGAGGAGGTCTTTACTCTCTGCCAGGGCCGAAAGAAGCAACCAGTGCCGAAGAAACGGTCTCCTGGAGAGAATGCAGTTTTGGAAAAGAAACTGTCTCCCGAAAAGAAAGCAGCTTTGCAGAAGGAACTGTCTCTCGAATTGAGAGAGCAGTTTATAGGTTGCTTGCTGGGGGCCAAAGAGGCCAAAGAGAAGTCCGGCATTGACTTGAAGGTGGTGATTACCATGCGGGCGGACTTCCTGGGCCACTGTGTCGAGTATGCTTATTCTGGCTTGGCCCAGAAAATTCAGAATAATCTGGTGCTGGTGGGACCGATGGGAAAGACGGAACTGAGTCAGGCTATAAAAAAACCTGCCGAAGACGCTGGTGCCCACGTGGATCTGCAGTTGGTAGAGCGGATGCTCGATGAGGTGCAAGGTCCGGGGAGTTTGCCTCTGCTACAGTATACCCTGTGGGTAATGTGGAACAACCCGTCAAACTATAGGTTGTTGGCAAATAGTCTGGCATTATCCGATTATGTGGAACTGGGGGGTGTCAAGGGCACCCTGTCCGCACGGGCCGATGAAGTTTACGACAAGCTGGACGACCAGGCCGCCGCCAAGAGGATTTTCATGAACTTGATCCAGATAAATGAAAATGCTGAAGATACGCGCAAGCAAGCTTTCAAAAGTGATTTGATCAACGATCGGTACAAAGAAGAGGTAATAGATGCGACCTTAGACCGGTTAGTGGGCGAGCGGTTGCTGGTGACTGACGAAAAAGAAGGGGAGACGACGGTAGATGTGGCCCACGAAGCCCTGATTCGTCACTGGGATAAGTTGCAGGGTTGGGTGAATGAAAGTCGGGAAGCCCTGATTTCCAAGAATAAAATTGAGTCGGAGTTCCGAGAATGGTCCGATAAAGGAAAATCCGACGCTCATTTGCTTTCTCCCGGGAAGTTGTATGAGGTCGAGGATTACAAGCAACAATATAATGAGTGGGGTGGGCTGTCAAAAGAGGTAAATGAATATATTCTCAAGAGTCACGAGCGACAAGAGAAGCAAAAGGAGCAGATGACTCTCCCTGTGATGCAGCTTAATGTCCCAAAAGTCCAGGAATTATTGAAGAGCAAGCCAGTAAAAGCCCTAGTCTTGGCAATAAAAACAGCAGGTCTAAATCTCGGTCTAGAGCGATCTAAAGGGGGGCTAGAGGACTACGTACAGTTGAGCTTGTTCAATCCCATTCGCGAGGTCCGAGAGATTAATATGTTCAAGGGTCATGAAAATTATGTTTTGTCAGTAGCATTTAGCCCCGATGGAAAGCGGATAGTAAGTGGCAGTTCAGACGAGACTATCAGGTTGTGGGACTTGGATGGAAACCCCATAGGAGAGCCTTTTAGGGGTCATGAAAATTCTGTTTTGTCAGTAGCATTTAGCCCCGATGGAAAGCGGATAGTAAGTGGCAGTAATGACTTGACTATCAGGTTGTGGGACTTGGATGGAAAGCCCATAGGAGAGCCTTTTAGGGGTCATGAAAATTCTGTAGAGTCAGTAGCATTTAGCCCCGATGGAAAGCGGATAGTAAGTGGCAGTTATGACAAGACTATCAGGTTGTGGCCTGGTGACAATTGGCGAGATCCTTTGACCTTGGGGTGCAACCTGTTGTGGTTGCATCCGGTGCTGGCAGGACCGGATGTTGAAGAGGGAGTCAACGTTTCTCGGAGGTATGTGTGGGATAAAGCATGGGATGATAAGGATAAAGCCCGGTTTTTGGTAAGGCAAGGTTGGTTGTTGGTATCGGAGAAGGGGGATGTTTCGGGGGCGGTTGCTAAGTTTGAGGAGGCTTATGGTTTGGATGGGGACTTTGACTTGGAGGGTGCGAAGAGGTTGGCTGCTCAGCTGGTCAAAACGTAGCCCGAACCCTAAAGGGCCCGGCTACATGAACAAAGCCCGCCTGCGCGGGCTATCATGCATCTCGCCTGCCCGGGGGTGCGAGGTGCGATCGGGTGCGGGTGCGATCGGCGGTTGGTTGCGAGAAACCGGGTTTCTGAGATATCGTCTCATCTTTAGCCGAGGTTGAAATGAGAAACCCGGTTTCTGGTGCTGGGGGTGGGTGCGTGAGGCGGTTGGTGGCAAGAAACCGGGTTTCTGGGATATCCTAATCTTTAGCCAAGGTTGAAAAAAGAAACCCGGTTTCTGGTTCCGGGGGTGGTGCGATCGCCCGCCAGCTGCAAGAAACCGGGTTTCTGAGATATCCTCTAATCTTTGCCCAAAGTTGAAAAAAGAAACCCGGTTTCTGGTCCCGGGAGTGGTGCGATCGCCGGTTGGTGGCGAGAAACCGGGTTTCTGAGATATCCTCTAATCTTTGGCCAAAGTTGAAATAAGAAACCCGGTTTCTGGTCCCGGGAGTGGTGCGATCGCCCGCCAGTTGCAAGAAACCGGGTTTCTAGGATATCCTAATCTTATTGGCAAGTTTCAAAGAGAAACCCGGTTTCGGGTGCTGGGGGTGGGTGCGATCGCCTGCCAGTCGCGAGAAACCGGGTTAGAGAGATATCGTCTCATCAAAGCGCTAAAGTTGAAATAAGAAACCCGGTTTCTGGTCTCGGGAGTGGGTGCGATCGCCGGTAATATTCGGGTGGGGCTGCGGTACATGCGATCGCCATTATTTAAAAATGCGCAGGAGGGCCCTGCCACAGGGCCCGACCTGGAGTGGAAGTGAGCGATTTAGAGATTTACCTGACCCGGAGTTACGCTAAAAGCGCCTCGGAACCGTTGCTTAACCCTTTTAGGCGCTTTTTGGCGCAGTCCGGGCCGGGCATCCCTGGTTTCGCTTGGGCTTGATTTTCCAAGCCCCCATTAACCAACATTGATGAATATAGTATAGCTAACGGGAGTGGAATTTGTCAAGGGTTTAGGAAAATTTTTTTTCCCTCTCATGGGATATTTATTTTATCTTCATATCACTTTTTTACCGTCACACAACCATAGCACGGCGGAAGTAATGCACCAGCCGAATAGTGGCTTCTTACCTTGGGACAAAAGAATTTTGAATTCCGCGCAGCGGTGGTCTTGCACCAGTTGGCGGGAGGTGAATAATACGCTCTGAGTGGGTTCGATCTAATTATTTATCTTGTTCGTACCACTTCATTAACACCTGGGCCAGTCGGTGGGGGTTGTGACGGATATAGCCAGTATGTTCGTCCTCATCCATCACGTTACTCTGGATAATGCGGCGTCCTAACTCCCGTACTGCTTCTCGGTCTAAAAATACGGGATGAGAATTTTCTCTAGCATAGCGAGCTAGGGCTTGAGGAGACGGGCTATCCTTTTGTACCAGTACGGCGCTGAACAAGGGTTTACCACTAACAGCCCGATCGATCGCCCGGATATGGTCGGAAACGGTATATCCGGTGGTCTCCCCTTCTTGAGTCATGATATTGCAGATATAAACGATCGGGATTTGCACTTGCGATCGCGCGATCGCATCTGTAATCTCCGGCACCAGCAAATTGGGAATCACGCTGGTATAGAGGCTGCCAGGACCGACGATAATAAAATCGGCTTCTTGAATGGCAGCGATCGCGGCTGGCAAGGCCGGGGGTTCTGCGGGTGTACAGCCAATGGTGACAATCTTTCCCCCTGCTTCAGTAATATGAGATTCTCCCTCAATACGTCGTCCATCCTCTAGCTCCGCCCAGAGGTTAACATCGGTGAGGGTAGCTGGGAGAACCTGACCTCGCACTGCCAAGACTTGGGAACTAGCGGCGCAAGCCTTTTCCAAATCTCCAGTAATCTCGCTCATGGCGGTCAGGAACAGATTGCCAAAGCTGTGGCCCACCAGGCCATCACCAGCCTGAAAGCGGTATTGAAACAACTCAGTTAATAACTTTTCCTCATCGGCCAAAGCGGCCAAGCAATTGCGAATATCCCCTGGGGGCTGCACTCCCACCTCCCGCCGCAGTCTCCCAGAAGACCCGCCATCATCCGCTACCGTGACGATCGCTGTTATATTAGCACTGTAGAACTTCAGACCTCTGAGTAATGTAGACAGACCAGTGCCACCCCCTATGGCCACAATTTTCGGGCCTCGGTTTAACCGGCGATGGTTGAGCAGCACGTCCACGAGTTCTTCATCTCCTGGTGCCATCAGCACCTGGGTGATGTTCGTCAGGGTGCGATTTTGGCCCCAGAAAATCAACAGCAGGCCGCAGATGAGCGCGATCGGTCCGCTGATATAGTTGGGTACGATCTTAGCTATCTGCCCCAGGACTGTCTCCAGCAGTTGCAGCAGGTAAAAAATCGGGGTCTGCTTCGTCCAAATGGCTAAACCCAGACTCGTCAGCAAGACACCGCCAGCACTTAAAAACAACCAGCGCTTTACCAGTAAGCCTGGAGACAGCCACTTAAACCACTGGTTCAGGCGATGGGCGCCAGTGCTGCGTTTGGGGGGGGTGATAGCTGGCTTGCGTAAACGAAGTGACATTTGAGATAGTGGCAGAGGTTATATTGTCAGTAGCTGTATTCTAGATGCTAGTCGGGGGACGTGGGGCTTGGTATTATGGCTGAACCTTTGATTGAACTGCGGGGAATTTCTCAGACTTTTGGTGAAAATAAGGTATTAGATAACTTAGATCTAACCATTTATCGGAATGAAGCCTTGGCAATCATTGGTCCGTCGGGAACGGGGAAATCGACGATTTTGCGGATTATTGCTGGGTTGCATGTTCCCGATAATGGCGAAATCTATGTTGATGGCAAGCAACGCCTGGGGTTAGTTGGTGATGTTATCGACCCGATTACTATTGGCATGGTCTTTCAACAAGCGGCTTTATTTGACTCTTTAACGGTTGAGGAAAATGTGGGCTTTCTCCTTTACCAAAATTCTAAATTGCCCCGTCGGAAAATTCGGGATTTGGTGGATGAAAAGCTGGAAATGGTCGGGTTGCCCGGTATAGGCGATCGCTTCCCGGCCCAGTTGTCGGGGGGGATGCGCAAGCGGGTGAGTTTTGCCCGGGCCATCATGACGAACCCAGAGAATCCCAAGGATTCCCCAGAAGTTATACTATATGATGAGCCAACAGCAGGTCTAGACCCGATCGCCTCAACGGTGATTGAGGATTTAATCCGCCAGCTGCAGTCAGTAGAGGGGGGCTGTAGCTCTTACGTGATGGTTACCCACCAAGATAGTACCATTCGTCGCACAGCCGATCGAATTATTTTCATGCACCAAGGGAAAGCGAAGTGGGAAGGAACAGTTGACGAGATTGATAGCACCGAGAACGCCTGGGTGCGACAATTTGCCAGTGGCCGTGTGGATGGTCCGATCAAGGTGGCCCGCTAAATGTGAGTTCGTAGTTCGTAGTTCGTAGTTCGTAGTCAGGATATGCCCGTCACGTAATCATGCGGGTTTGAGGGAGGCAATGATATGCGCAAGCAAATGGTTAGAGAAGGCAAAACAGGTCTGACGATCCTGGCAGGAATAGGTGTTTTTGGGATCCTGTTTCTGTGGTTGCGGGGCTTTGGTTTCGGTCAAGGCAGCTATACAACTGTAGTTGAGTTTGAAAACGTTGCCAGGATGCGAGAGGGGGCAACGGTCAGGTATCGCGGCGTACAGGTGGGCAGAATCATCGATATCGAGCCGAAACTCAATACGGTGGATGTAACTCTGGAAATTAGTCCAGCAGATATAATCATCCCCAGCGATGTTTTAATAGAAGCAAATCAGTCGGGGATAGTCGGAGAAACTTCTGTAGACATCATCCCCCGGAAAGTTTTACCAGATAGCGCCCAAGTTACTAGCCCTCTCGATCCCAACTGCGATAGTGGTATCATTATCTGTGACGGGGCGCGTCTGCAAGGTGAAACGGGAATCAGTTATGACGAACTGCTGCGCTCTACGATCGAGGCGAGCGAGCTGTTTGCCAACCCAGAGTTTTTTACTAAACTAGATAGGGCGGTAGAAGAGGTGGGCAATGCTGCTGATGGCGTTAATCAGCTGACTGAAGAGCTTTCCAAATTGACGGTATCTGTGGATAAACAACTGAATACTTTCTCGGAAACGGCTGAAACGATGGGGACAGCGGTCGATCGCATTAGCCTCGAAGCATCGGATCTGACGAATCAACTGACTACCTCAACTGCTCAGCTTACGGATCAACTTAACACTACAACCTCTCAAGCGAACCAACTTTTGGCAAACATGAACGATCTGGTTTCCAACAATCGTTCTAGTATAGTCGCTACTCTCAATAATATTCAACAAACTAGCGAGGAACTGCGGGTGGCGGTGAACAGCCTGACGCCGATCGTTAACAAGGTTGAACAGGGGGATTTGGTGGCTAACCTAGAGGTACTATCAAGTAATGCTGCCGAGGCGTCGGTCAATTTGCGGGATATCTCCAAGGAAATCAATAATCCTACGAATGTGCTGATGATGCAACAAACTTTGGATTCGGCGCGTTCGACTTTTCAGAATGTTCAGAAAATTACCTCCGATCTGGAAGGACTCACAGGAGATCCGGTTTTTATTGATAATATCCGCAATCTTGTTAATGGACTGAGCGGTCTGGTTTCCCAAACGGAGCAATTGCAACAGCAAGCTGAGTTGGTCGGGAAGCCCGATCGCCCTCTACTGGAGAGCGAAAATACCGTTGCTGCTGACATCGAGCAATTGGAGATGATGGACCCAGAAATTGCCAATCAATCCCCAGGCACCGAGCCAGGCGTTCCCAGGCACCGAGCCAGGGAACGAGGTGAATTCGCAATCGGGGGGGCTAACTAAAATCCTCTTGCTGTGTTCCTTCCTGCTTGTAAACAGCACGTTGGGCATGCAGCTGGCGCGTGCGCTCGAACAGCTCTTCTTCAGTTAACTTCCACTTCTGGAGGACTCGTTCTAAGTCGGTTTGAATGTCTCGGGCTCCGGGAAAACCATGATAGCGAATGCGCAGGCGGGCTAACTCGGCTAACTGTAAATCGCTTGGTTTTTCGACGTCCAGTAAGGGATTTAGGATCTGGCGATCGCCTGTTGCTTGAGGATGCTGTTGGGAGCGATCGGCTAGTGAAGTGTTAGTCATGTTGATTGCCAGTAGGAACTACTCAATTATTTGTCATTATGACGATTAACTAGCTCGTCCATGATGGGCCACCGAGATCCTATGATAGGATCTAGGCTAATAGAGCATTGGTAAAGAAACTGGGTTTGCTGTCGAGTAAGGAATCAATATATCGTACTATCCCTTACTTTTAACTCGGTTTAGATCTCAGAATCGATGTTCGATCGCGAAAAGTATGTAAAATTACCAATCGCGAAAAACCAACTACAAGTATCTAACCCAAGATCATGGTTGCACTGAAATCGACAATATCTACGCGACGACGGGGTACTGTCCGCAAACCGCGAGTTCGCCTTGCGGTTGTCCGGTCAAAACAATATGTAAAACCGGTGCGAGATGACCCCACGGACAGGGTCATTCCAACTGTCCCCTCGCAGATCGCCAGTCAGCAGCAAACACCAAACTGGTTGCGCGTGCTGATCGGACTAGAACGTTGTGTCTCGGTGATGACGATCGCCCTAGGGGCCGCTACACTTACAGTTTATGGCTTGACGGTCTCTTCTGGACAACAGTGGAGTCGAGACTATAATCGCTTGCAAAGTCTACAGCGCTACGAACGGCAGTTGAGAGTAGCCAATGAAATGCTGAAAAATCAAATGGCCGAGCAAGCGGAAAATCCCGATACGGATCTGGTGCCTCAAAATCCTACTAATACCATTTTTCTCCCTCCGGCATCAGAACGCCTTTCATCGGCGATCGGTCCAGTCCCTGCCACTACCGCTGACAAACTCACTATGCCTCTGGGATACTAACCGGTCAGTTTGGGGTTGTTAGTAGTCAGCGGTCAGTTGCACCATAGCAGCGTCAGCTGGGCAATGCCCACCCTACAGAACAACAATTAACAGTTAGTAAGATGACGAGCAATTATCGCGATCGCCCACTGGGGCGGACCAAAAGAAAACGCCCATCCTCACCGAAATATCAGTTATCATCTCGTTGGAGACTGTTTCTAGTTTGGCTGATATTAATGGGGGGAATTTCAAGTCTGATGGCGAACTTGTTCCGCTTGCAAGTGACTCAAAGCTCGGCGCTGCGCGCTAAGGCGATCTCGCAACAGCGGACTTCAGGGCGTAGTTTTGTGCCTCGACGTCCGATAGTTGACCGCAATAACGTGATTTTGGCGATCGATCAGCCGGCCTATACTCTCTACGCTCATCCCAAGTTGTTTAAGCAAAAGCTAGAGACGATCGCCCATGCGGTAGCCCCGATCGTCAAGCAGCCTGCTGCCAAGTTGTTCGCCAAATTGGGTACAGCCCCGAGTGGTATTATGCTGGAATATGCTCTAACTGAGGATCTTGCCAATCGTATCAGAAGCTTGCAAATTGACGGACTAGAGTTAGTTTCTCATCAGCAGCGCCTTTACCCCCAAGGGCATCTGTTTGCGGAGGTGGTCGGTTATGTGGATGTCGATCGTCAAGGTAGAGCAGGTGTAGAAGCTGCTCATCAGAATTTATTGGAACGTTCTGTGAAACCAATATGGCTGAATCGTGCTGGAGATGGTTCCATTTTACCAGATCGATTGCCTGCGGGGTTTTTGGATACAGATGAATTGCAACTCGCGCTGACTCTCGATAGTCGCTTGCAACGGATCGCCCGATCGGCCCTGAAGCGACAGATGGAGAAATACAAAGCTAAGCGAGGCACCGTGATCGTCATGGATGCCAGTAATGGGGCCTTGCTATCTTTGGTAGTCGAGCCTAACTATGATTCTAATCTTTACTATAAATCCCCAATTGAGTTGTTGAAGAATTGGGCCCTCAGCGATCTATATGAACCTGGCTCTACTTTTAAGCCTGTTAATGTGGCGATCGCCCTGGAGGAGAGGGCGATCGCGGCCAACAGCGCCTTCTACGATGAAGGTCAACTGCACATTGATAACTGGCCGATTCAAAATCACGATTTCCGCCAGGGGGTGAGTAGAAAAAAGTTAACTGTTACTCAAATTCTGCAATATTCCAGCAATGTGGGCATGGTTCATATCATGGAAAAATTGCCTTCAGCCGTTTATTATAATTGGCTGAAACGACTAGGACTGGGGGAAAACATTGGCATTGACTTGCCCGGTGAAATGTCAGGTCAGATTAAGACTAAAGCCCAGTTTACTGGTTCTCCCGTTGAACCAGCTACGACTGCTTTTGGTCAGGGATTTTCTTTGACTCCCCTGCAACTGGCACAAATTCAAGCTATCCTCGCTAATGGTGGCTACTTGGTGACGCCGCATGTGGTGCGGGGACTATTTGACAGCCAGGGACAACCCCATTGGAAAAATCAGCTACCGCCGCCCAAGCAAGTCTTCTCTTTCCAAACGACTCAAGCTGTTTTGGAAATGATGGAACAGGTTGTCAGTCAGGGAACTGGTAAGGCGGCCCAAATTCCTAACTATCTCATTGCTGGTAAAACCGGTACGGCTCAAAAAGCTCATCCCCAAGGTGGCTATTACGAACGCGCTAGAATCACCAGCTTTGTAGGCATTTTGCCCGTCAATCTTCCCCCAGATCCGGATGATAGCGATCGGGGTTTGAGGCCAGTCCGTCGTTATGTGGTTTTGGCCGTGATTGACGAACCGATCGGGGATGATGCCTATGGCGGTACTGTTGCTGCCCCGATCGTCAAGTCGGTGATGGAATCTCTCATTACTATTGCCCAAATTCCACCTCAATAGATAGATAGTCGCCCGAACCCGTGCATGGTCCGGCTAAACAAACAAAGCCCGCCTGCGCGGGCTATTACAAAGAGGGTCTGCCTCCTGTTCCGACTCCAGGCAGACCCTCTGGGAACAGTTACGTCGCGACGAAACTAGCAACGAGGAAATTGTTGTTAGCCACACCCACTTCTGGTGGGCGGTGCCCACCCTACTCATACAATTTCTTTATGGGTTATTGATCGATCGGGTCTGACTTTTTTGCAATTGATCGATCAGCATTTCTTCGCTGCGGGCGGGGACAAGGCATTTTAGTCCCTGACATACCAATCCTACTACAGCATCTGGTAAATCTGTTGCTAGAGTCAAGACTGCTGTGGGTAAGTATTGGCTGCTGAGAATTTCTATCTGGTCTTTCTTCGTTCTCACCAGGGTTTGGTTACGATACCAGTCTAGGGCCGCAAATAGGCCGGGACAGGCTTGCGGTGCCTGGTTCATAATTGTACTGAAGGCTTTTAATCCCTCGGAAGCTCGATCGAGATATGCCAGGTTTTCTGTCAGCAGGGTCAGGCGTGCTAGGTTGGCGATCGCCACTCCATTTGCTGCTGGCGTAGCATTGTCTCCATAACTCCTTTCCCGCACGATCAGATCGTCGCTAGCATCATTGGCCGCGTTATAATATCCTCCCAGTTCCAGACTCCAGAGAAACTCATCAAACTCCGACTGCACCGCGATCGCCTTTTCCAACCAAGATCCATTTGCCCGATCGCATGCATGTAAATCTAACAAAGCTTTAATTAACAGGGCATAATCTTCCGATTGCGCCAGCACTGCCGGTTTCCCTTCATAATTTACCCTGTATAACCGCCCCTCTACCCATTGATTTTCCAGAATAAAATTCGCCGCCTTTGTTGCTAATTCCAGGTATTCCGTGCGCCCGAATATGCTAGCAGCTTTGGCCAGACCCGAGATCGTCAGGCTATTCCAGGCTACGATCATTTTCGGATCTGTTACTGCCGGAATGCGTCCCGGCCAGTTAACTGTTTTCGCTTCTTCGTTGTTGCGGGCTGGGGGAAAGGTTTTTATTTCCTCTGGGGCGGCACCGTAGCGGACAGCAAACAATTTTTTTAATGCCGTTTCCAGGCTATCCGATAATTTTCCTAGCCGAGTGCGCTGCAAGACATTTTTGCCTTCAAAATTTCCCCCGGACGTGACGGTAAACTGCTGCTGCATTTCTGCCAACTCTTCTGGAGTCAGTATTTCCGAGAGTTCCCCATAAGTCCAGACGTAAAATTCCCCCTCTTCTGGTTCTACTGCTGCTGCGGAAGTGAAACTGTCAGCATCTTGGGCCGCGTAGAAGTAACCCTGGGGAGATGTCATTTCTCGCTGCAACCATGCTACCGTACCCTCGATCGCCCTTTCAAAGGCCGGTTCTTGCAGTCCGTCACTCCATAGGTTTGCCAGATACTCGATAATTTGTCCGTTATCGTAGAGCATCTTTTCAAAGTGAGGCACTGTCCAAGTCGGATCGACCGTGTAGCGATGAAACCCTCCCGCCACATGATCGTAAATTCCTCCCAAGGCCAGGTCATATCCCCGTTGCCTACAGGCATTTTTAGCGTCATTTGCCAATACAAAATTTAACCGACTGCCCTGCAATGCCATTTCTGCATAGGGGATCATGGGGAAACTCGGACCCCCACTTTTCGATGAGAGGATCCTGGCGCTAATTTCTGCCCCTTTGACTAGCAATTCATCTTCTAACTCGTCAGTCCCTGGCAGGATCGCTGCTTGCTGGAGGGTTTCCAGGATCTCCTCTTTGAAGGTTGCTAGCTTGGTTTTTTCCGTGTCGTAGAAGCGGCGAATTAATTGTAGCACTTGCAGAAACCCCGGACGTCCATAGCGCGGTTCCACTGGGAAGTACGTGCCGCCGTAAAAGGGAATGCGATCGCCTGGCGTCAGAAAGATATTCAAGGGCCAACCTCCTTGCCCCGTCATCATCTGTAACGCCTGCATGTATATGCTATCTATGTCCGGTCTCTCTTCCCGGTCTACCTTGATCGGCAGGAAGTTGGCATTCATGTAGTCGGCGATCGCCCCATCTGAGAATGCCTCTCCTTCCATTACCGTACACCAATGGCAGCTCGAATAGCCAATCGAGAGGAATATTGGTTTATTTTCCCGTTCGGCCTTTTCTAGGGCTTCATCACACCAGTCCCACCAGTCGATCGGGTTTTCTGCATGCTTGCGCAGATATAGGCTTTGGGCTTTTGCCAAGCGATTTGTCATCTGGTTGAGTAACTCTCTTATATTTAGTTTACCTTCTTTTACACCCCAACCGTTTTCAGCTCCTGCCCAAGCGATCGATCGCCCGGACGAGAGCGGAGGTGCAAGTTTCTATTATAACTCGGGAGTACAGTTTTCTGTCAAATTCCCCGATCGCTTTTTCTCCGACTCCCAGCCTACCCCTCTGGCGATATCTTATCATTATCATTTGCACATTTTATGCTATGTTGCCTATGTTGCATTTTCAGCACAACCGATAGGCGATCCACTGAGATCAATTTTGAGCTATAATTATTGAGACATCTGTAATTCATTGAGGATTCAGTTTATGGTAACGATGGCTACCGGAAGTATAACTGTAAACCTACCAGCTGACCTCGTGCAGGCGATCGACCAAGCTGTGCGATCGGGTATTGCTAAGAGTCGTAATGAATTGATTCTTCTGGCTTTGGGCCACGAACTTAAAGCCTGCAAACATGTTGAGGATGACGATTCTTTAACAATGGGTGATTTTTACATGTAAAAAATTTCTGCTAGAATTAATGAGAAATTTGTCAGGGTGCATCAGGGTTGTGTCAGGGCGAAGCATTCGGATAGTGAATCAGTCTATTTATGTCATAATTTATCCCCAGAATGCTTCGCTCCTACAGCGAGATGTTCTTATATAGGATGCACCCCATTTGTAATACATTCAGGAGTCAGTGTATGGTAACTACTACCATCGGAACTATAACTGTGAATCTACCTGCCGACCTCAGTCAGGCGATCGACCAAGCTGTCGAAGCGGGTATTGCCAAGAGTCGCGATGACTTTATTCTTCTGGCTGTGCGCGAGAAAATTGCTGCTCAGAAGCAGGCCGACGAACTTGAAGCCCAGAGGCGGGCTCAAGTGCCAAATATTCTTGCAGATATCGAAAGCCGTCGTCGAGTGAATCCTGCTGATTTTGGACTGCCAGATAGCACCATTTTGATTCGGGAGGAACGGAACAGATGACAACTACTCTCAGATACGTAGTAGATGCTAATGTGGGGATTAAGCAATTTATATCTGACCCGCTATCTCCTAAAGTTAAACAACTGTTTGCTCTCCTTGACAGTCCACAAACTGAAATTTTCATACCTGACCTATTTTACATAGAATGTGGTAGCATCTTCCGCAAGTATGTCCGGGCGGGACTTTACACTGCTGATGAAGTTCAGACTGATTTAATTAGTCTTAAGGGATTACCTTTGCGCGTTGTCTCTAATGCTGACTTGATGGCGGATGCAGTCAGTATTAGCTTGACTCACGGAATTTATGTCTATGATGCTAGTTATGTGGCACTGTCCGAACATGTAAATGCTCCTTTGCTGACTCTCGACCAAAGGTTGGTCAATACTCTGGCCGCTACTTCTTACGATCTCCGCTTGTTCAGTGACTGGGAAATTCCATCTTTACCATCATCCTAGTTCTCTGGAAATTATTAGGTTGGGTTTCGTGCGGAGACCCAACCTACGGGTTTTCATTTGCTTAAGATCGACGTTTCCTCCCGTGATTATAATACCAATTTTTGCTCCTGGCCTTTTGATGATTCCTTCTAGCAAGGCCGCTGCCCCTAATGCCCCGGTTGGTTCTACTACGATCTTTAACCTCTCCCATAGGAAAAACATTGTTCGCTCGATCGCCTCTTCAGATACGGCCACCATGTCATGCACGTAATGCAATATTAAGGGAAAGGTGAGCTGACCCAGACTCGGCGTCCGCGCTCCATCTGCTATTGTATCAGGATTCTCTACCGTTTGTAGAGTTTGACTGTGAAACGATCGCACCCCATCATCTGCCCTTTCCGGTTCTACTCCAATTACTTGACATTTGGGAGATAATGTGCTAGCAGCAATAGCAGAACCTGATAGCAATCCGCCGCCTCCACAACTGACTAATAATAGATCTAATTCCCCCACTTCGGTAATTAATTCTTTGGCCGCCGTACCTTGCCCTGCTATGATATCTACATGATCGTAAGGGGGAATGATAATTAAATTATCCTCGATCGCCCTCTGCTTGGTTAATTCTTCCCTCTTACTCTCCGCCCGATCGTATAAGATCACTTCTGCGCCATAACCTCGGGTCGCTGCTAGCTTAACATCGGGGGCATCTTGGGGCATAATTATTTTTGTGGGCATTTCTAGCAGTTGCCCCGCTAAGGCGATCGCCTGAGCGTGATTTCCCGAGGAATAGGTGATTACGCCGGAACTTTTTTGGGCCTCTGATAGTTTTGACAGGGCATTGTAGGCACCTCTAAACTTGAAGGAACCGGTGCGCTGGAAGTTTTCGCACTTAAAATATACCTGGGCATTAGTCAAGTTATTCACCGATCGGGAGGTAAGAACTGGGGTTTGATGAGCTATATCAGTGAGGCGGATAGCAGCTGCTTCGACATTAGCATATGTAACGGGGAATGTGGTACTATTCATTGACTTATGAAAATAGGTTTGTAGTAAACGCTTTAGCGTTTGCCGTTTGTAGTAAACGCTTTAGCGTTTGCCGTTAGTGGGTAGTGAGCGATGCCCACTAACGAAAATCTGATTTCCAGATATGAGCTGCTCGCTTTGCTAAATCCTTCTGACGGTTATATAGAGAATCTGCTGTCCACTCCAGAGCATTAATGTTCTGAGTCAAAGTATAAGCACTCTGCTGATATTTTTCTCGCTTCACCTGATAACTTTTGTCGCCAATATCGCGGTTAAAAGTCTCTTCTAATAGGGTGAGATTTCCGAGGCGATAAACCATTTCCTCTACTTGCTCATCTGGAAAATGGTGCCGCCAGTCATCTGTAGGTCTTTGAGGCAGGATATGTTCTATTGAGAAACTATCCTCATTCACTTCCATTCCGGAAGCATCTGCCTCTAATTTATAGAGAATATACCGCACGAGCTTTTTTTTATGCCCTTTTGTAGAAATGGTAAGTAAGGAAAAGTCTTGCTTAAACTTGTCATCTGGGACGTAAACTTGACGCAGTTCCTCAAAAATATCACTGGAACTCTTTATTTCTCCCTTTTCGATCTTAATCGCTACCTGATTATAAACGGTCTCAAAGTTATTAGGATTCAAACTGCTTACAATACTGTAGCGGAAGGAGATTGTCCCTACCAGTTTCAGCACCCGAGTGAAGTCTTTAGGGTCAAAATGCTGATATGCAGCAAACAATGCTGGGTACATCTGTTTTACTCCAAATAAATTCAATGCCCGCAGGTGAGGATAGTTTTCTGGCGTTTCCACCCAGAATTCATCGTTGGGATTGTCTAGCGCTAAGAATAAACTACTATAGTTTTCTAGCTGGTCCAGCAAGTCAAAAGCTTCTTGGGCATCTCTGACAGCATCCCTAACTAGCTTAAATAAGCGATCGCCCCTGACTCTACTATGTTGCATACTCAGATAGTAGCGCAGAAAACTCGGGAAATTTTTCATCTGCACTGTATTAATAATGCCCTGCCATTGGGACTGAGCTATCTGGAGATCGTCTGGCCCTTGAAAGAGGGAAAATAGATAGTTTTTGAGCAAGTCAGTCGCAGTTAGTTCTATCCCTCTCGCATTCAGGGTCTCGAAAACTCTGTAGGCATTCAGTTCATCTTCAACGGTTATTTGGATAAACAGTAGCCTTGCGGCTACCGTATCTGTCAGAAATGAAGCGATCTTTTCTCCATCATGAATGATGTTCTCTATTTTGCCTATCTTCTGGGTAAAATACTCATATGCCTGCCATAATTTTTGATTTGATTTCGCCAGCTTGCGGATATTCCGAGGCTTTCTCAGATTGATCAGATTGCTTTTATAGAATTCGTGATTGTTGGCATTCAAAATTAGCTTGCTGGAGTAACGCAGAGAACGAGGGTCTTTATCTCCTAGATATGTCCGCCTGAGAATTCCCTGTCGTTCTTGGTTAGCTTCGGGATATACATTTTTATCTACCAGTTGTCGCAGCTTTTCAATCACGGCAATGGCAATGATGCTCAGAGTTGCTAGACGCTGCTGACCGTCAATGATGGTAAACTCTTTTTCCGATTTACTAGAGCTTTGCAGGACAATTGCTCCCATATAATGACTTGTACTGGGTTCTTTATACAGCGCCTCTATATCTTGCCAAAGATCTTCCCAGTTCTCTTCTTCCCAAGAATAATCCCGCTGGAAGAGAGGTACGCGGTAAATCTTGCTGTTGCCGATCAAATCGCCCAAGCTGGCGGTTCTTGTATCCAGGAGGTTACGTGGCATGATTTGCTCCGATCGTCCTTTAGTGCTTGCTAATCTATCTTAGCATATTTGCTGCGATCATACAAAGATATGGTGGCCAGTGCCTGGTGGGCGGTGCCTGGTGGGCGGTGCCTGGTGGGCGGTGCCTGGTGGGCGGTGCCTGGTGGGCGGTGCCCACCCTACTTTTAGAGGTGGGCGATGCCCTTGATCTCCAAGGCTTTTTGAATTTTGAATTTTGAATTTTGAATTGCTTAGTGCCCACCCTACTTGAATCGCTCTTTTGTGGCCTTGAATGCTTCGGCCATTACTGCTTGGATCCTCTCGGGATCCGGTCTCTTTCCTCCCATGAGATCCCCAAAGTATACGCAGGCGCCCTCCCCTAAGGCACCGGTATATGCTGCTGCCCAACTGGCCGCGATCGCGCTTCCGAACCCCGGTAGGAATTTAATTAATTCTCTCCCGATCGCCTGGGCCACAAATCCTCCCGCGATCGCGCTTACTATTCCTCCTGCTTGGGATGGCGTTACTGTCTGACCGTACAGCTTCCCCAGTACCCCCACCATCGATACTTGTAATGCTGTTAACACTGGCATCGTCGCAAAAGGTAAGGGTACTGCTGCTAAGGTGGCCGCGATCGCGCAAAATGCTACTATATAACGCCGTGCTACATCCCGATACATATTCCCGATCTCGGAAATAGCTTCTCCATCTAATATTTGATGTATAGTTCGCGCTTCCGCTTCGGGTAGGAGATCGGCTATGCTATCCCTGAAGGCTTCTAATCCATAATATACTGGATTGTATCCGTCCTCTTCTAACGTGAAGTCTATTAATCTTGCCCGATCGCACATTTTTCCGAATCCCTCTACTATGGCATTATAGGCCCGCTGGACTTCCTCGTACTGCGGAGGATATGCAGGATGATCCTCAGTTCCGGCAGGATATACTTCATGCAGGCAGGTAACAGCTAGCAGACAGGGGATCTGGGGATATTTTTCCCGCAACTGGGTGCCTATTTGTCGCAATGTTTCCGTAGCGAAATCGTTGATTTTTACTGTTAAGATCAGAATCTTGGCCCGGCCAGTCTCGTCGGACATTTCTCCCAGCAATTCCGAAATAATCTCCTCCCTCTCCTGGCCCACGTCCCCCAGTCCTACCGTATCCGTAAAGATTAGCAGGGGCAGGTCGTTTGCAGGATAGGCATAGCGTTCCGTATGCTGGGTGTGGGGCCGAAACCCCTGACCCACGATCTCTGCCGATACCCCCGTTAGACCCCGGACGATGGAACTTTTCCCCGCCTGGGGTTTGCCGATTAAAATTGCCTCTGTCGTCGGTAAGGACGATCGCACTCTCTCTAAGATCTCTGCTACTCGATCTTCGCTGACGCTAAACCACTCTACTATCTTCTGGCCCAGGCGATCGACTGGTATCATTTTCCGCAAGCGTTCTGTCGCCAGTTGCAAAACTCTGCCCTTGTTCTCAGACTGCTGGCCATTTAATTTGCTTTCCGCTTCCTCTGTCATGGTCCTATTATTTCCTGCTTTCTGGTTATTTTATACCCGGAACGGGATGTATGTGGAGGTGAACAGCGATATTATTAATACTTACAGGGCAAGTCTCCCCGGAACGCGCAGCGGCCCGACAGTTATATTTACTTATATAGAATGCACTCGAATCTAGGTTACTTCTCTATCCTCCAAATATTAATGGTTGCTATCTCTACTACTCTGGCGGAACCGACTGATGCTTCCCTTTCCCTCGTCCCCCGGGAAATTTGCCAGATATTCCCACAACTTTTGCTCATTCCCTAGTTGGGAGTCGCGAAATGGCTACTATTTATTTACCATAATCTGGTACCACTGTCGATCGGGAACATCAACGCTTGATTATTCTTTCCCGATGCTGATGGGAAAAATACCATGGAAATCCCTATTCGGGAAGTGAAACGGATCTTGGCCTTTAGCGATCTCCACTTCACTCCTCGCAACTAGCGATCGCCTCTATTTAATTTTTTCTCCAAGCGGCGGCTAGCCAGAGACATAGCATAGCAAAAACACCAGTAAAGTATGCCCACGAATAAATATACCTCGGCATAGCGCCCCAAAAACTTGGGATTGGCTAAAACTGCATTGCCGATGCCCAGCAATTCTACCAGTCCTACCAGGGCTAGCAATGTTGTATCTTGAAACAATCCGATGAACTGACCCACGATCGCGGGAATGACTGCTTTGAGGGCCTGGGGTAAGACGATCAGTGCTAAGGTTAAGGGTGTATTTAATCCTAAAGCTTTGGCAGCTTCCGTTTGACCTCTGGGAACTGATTGTAGTCCCGCCCGGACATTTTCCGCTAGATAAGCTGAACTGAACATCGTCAGACCCGCGATCGCGCGCAAGATCCGATCGGGTCGCATGCCCTCTGGCAGGAACAAGGGGATCATAATTTGTCCCATAAACAGAATTGAGATCAGGGGCACTGCCCGAACGAATTCAATATAGAGAACGCAAAACCCGCGCACTACTGGCAGGGTACTTTGTCTTCCCAGTGCTAGCAAAACGCCAATGGGAAAGGACAATACTATGCTAGTCACTGCCATAAAAACAGTCAGGATCAGACCCCCCCATCTACTGGTAGATACCCCCTTTAATCCCAAACCTCCAGCCATCAGCCACAGGACAATAAAGAAGGCGCCAAACCAGGCCAATGATAGCCAACGCCCCAAACCGGGTATCTTTCTGGCCAGTTGCCGACCTCCCCAAGCAGTTCCGACCAAGACCCCTACCATGAACAGCAGTAACAGGCGATACTCTATGGGCACTGGCACTAGCATTAATGCCGCCGATGTTACCCCGACTGCAATTAAGATTTTCCTACCGAACAGTTTCGGGCTTTTTCTGGCTAATACTCCCCAAGACAGTCCCGATAATAGGACTGTCATTGCCGCGATCGCCCAGATGCGCCAATATTGATCCTGGGGATATCTGCCCACCAGAAATAAGGGCAGGTTCGCTTGCAGTACCCGCCACTGGGCGATCGTCGTTGCCCAAACCAGAAATCCTTTGATAGTTTGGAAGAATATGCCGCAGAGTATTACTGTCAGCAGACCGTTGTGCCAGGTACTAAATAGGTTTTTCTGTATCCACTTTACCGGACCTACCTTGAGTTCCGGTGGTGGCGCTTCTATATTCGTCATACTTTATCCTTCGACTTCGTTGTCAGCCCGCCGGGGGCTTCAAACATCTTGCATCTTTCCCGATAACCCGCCGGGAGTTGCAAACATCTTGCATCTTTCCCGATAACCCGCCGGGAGTTGCAAATATCTTGCATCTTTCCCGATAACCCGCCGGGGGTTCAAACCCCCGGCTAATAGCTAAAGTCGGTTAAAACCGACTACTCTCATATTATCTCGTATTATCTCATATTATCTCATATTATCTCATATTATCTCGTATTATCTCATATTATCTCATATTATCTCGTATTATCTCATAATATCTCATATTATCTCATATTATCCTCTCGTTCCCAGGTTCTACCTGGGAACGGTCTTCTGAGTGGGTACTGCCCACCCTACAAATACTATCGCGTACAAAAATAATTTCATCCCCCGTGCAACTTATTCATCATTCTTCTCAATTCTCAATTCTCAATTCTCCATTCTCAATTCTCAATTCTCCATTCTCCATTCTCCATTTTACATTCTCCATCACCTTTCTTTTAACTCTACCGCTTTATTTAACAAGTTCATGCTTAAAGATATGATGAGGTCCAGGATCAGGTATGTAATCATAAATAGGAGAATCACTTCTATGGGACGACCCGTTTGGTTGAAGGTCGTATTCACTACTGAGTAGAGATCTGGATAGCCGATCGCCAGGGCCAAGCTGGTGTTTTTGGCTAAATTAATATATTGACTGTTTAATGATGGTACTATCACTCGCAATGCCTGGGGAAATACTACTAACCGCATCGCTAAACTCGATTTTAATCCCAAGGATCTTGCTGCTTCCCATTGTCCTTTCGCTACTGACTGGATCCCTCCCCGGACTATTTCCGCTATGAATGCACCCGTATGTACTATTAATCCTACTAGCACCGCTGCATACTCGATCGTTAACCGCAGTCCTCCTTCTATGGATCCTGTTTCCGTGACTTCCGGTCTTTGCCAACCCAGTCCCAATATGATAATTATTATCGCTGATATGGCCATAACTATCAGCATTATCAACTCTCGTTGACCTGATGCTGCTCGTTCGACCATGATTTTGGTTCGCCACCGCCATAGAAATACCATCGCGATCGCCCCCACAACCACCACCGCCAACCACATCCAGGCCGCCATACTATTTGCAGGCCAAGGAATATAAATTCCCCGCTTACTCAGGAATATCGGACCCGGCCACTCGATCTTTTCTGACAGTTTGGGGAGACTGAAGAACACCGCAAAATACCAAAAGAACAATTGCAGCAATAGGGGTGTATTCCGGACTACTTCTACATATATTCTGCTCAACTTCCGCAGCAACAAATTTTCCGAAAAACTCGCTATCCCCGCTGTTACTCCCAATACTGTCGTGAAGGCGATCGCCAATACGATCACCCGCAGAGAATTTAGCAATCCTGCTAATAACACCCTGCTGTAGGGGTCTGAAGGTTCATATGGAATTAAACTTTCGCTAATATCAAAGGATGCAGCATTTCCCAGAAAACTAAACCCAAACTTAATCCCCAACTGCTGCATATTCCGGTTTAAGTTGCTTCCCAGCCCCCCTACCACCAGAATAAATCCTATTACTGCTAGGACTTGGAACGCGATCCGCCAGAAGCGATCGTCTCGCCATAGAGGAATTTTCTCTTCTTTGTTCCCGGTCATATTACTCATTGCTAACTTCAGCGAAAAGGAGGAGAATAAAGCAGACCGCCGCGAGTCCACAGGTCATTTTCACCCCGTGGTAATTTGATTTGAGAATTCTTCCCCAGGTTGCGATCGTATACTTCCCCATAGTTTCCGACATGCTTGACTATTCTCGCAGTAAAGTCATTGCTCAACCCCAAACCCTCTCCTAAATTACCTTCTACTCCCAAGAAACGCCTGATCGTCGGGTTGTCCGATTTTTTCATCATCTCCACATTAGCACTTGTAATACCTAACTCCTCTGCTTCTATCAAACTGTAGGTCACCCATTTCACCACGTCAAACCAGGCCGAATCATTATTAATTGTTGCCGGTCCCAGCGGTTCCTTGGACATAGTGCTATCCAAAATTATATGCTCTTGGGGATTGGGAAAGTTACTGCGGCGGGCCACTAATGCTGATTTATCTGCCGTCACTCCCTCACAGCGACCTTGCATGTATGCTGCAAACGTAGCATCTGCCTGCTGATATGCGATCGGGGTAAACTTCACCCCTGCTTGACGCATTGTATCTGCTAAATTCAGTTCCGTAGTCGTTCCCGTTCCCACGCAGATAGAACTGCCTTGCAGATCTGGCAAAGACCTGATGTTGCTATCTTTGCGGACCATCATCCCCTGACCGTCGTAGAAAGTCGTGGGGGCAAATTCCATGCCCACCAAACTATCGCGACCCAGAGTCCAGGTAGTATTGCGAGAGAGGACATCCACCTCCCCACCGTTAAGGGCCGTGAACCGTTCGCTAGCTTCCAGGTTGCGGTACTCTACCGCTTCTGGGTTATCGAACAATGCCGCCGCCACTGCCCGACAGACATCCACATCTATACCAGAATATTTCCCGCTTTCGTCTACAAAGCTAAATCCTGGTAAAGTGCCGCTGACGCCACAGATCAACTTGCCCCGTTTTTTCACTATATCCAAGCGACTTGGCTTTTGCTGGACATTCTCTGTTATACCACCACAACCCATTATTGGTACCATAGCTAGCAGAGTGACTAATAGCAGAGACGTCCATCTAGCCATAGGTTTGTACTTACTCTTCTTAAGCATTAGCGGAAAGGAGGAGAATAAAGTAGACCGCCACGAGTCCAGAGGTCATTTTGACCCCGATCGAGCTGAAATTGGGATTTTTTCCCGAGGTTCCGCTCGTATATTTCCCCATAGTTTCCCACATGCTTGATTATCCTGACCGTAAAATCGTTGGTCAAACCCAAACCCTCTCCCAAAGCACCTTCTACCCCCAAGAAACGGCGGATGGTAGGGTTATCCGAGTTTTTCATCTGTTCTACATTAGCGCTGGTGATGCCTAACTCTTCCGCTTCAATCAAAGCGTAGGTCGTCCACTTCACCACGTCAAACCAGGCCGAGTCATTATTCACCGTCACCGGTCCCAGGGGTTCCTTCGACATGGTCACATCCATCAGGATATGTTCCGAAGCATTGGGCAGGGTACTGCGGCGGGCGAGCAATTGAGATTTATCCGATGTCATGCCCTCACAGCGCCCTTCCGCATATGCTGCATAGGCCGGGTCTGCCTTTTGAAATGTCAGGGTTTCGGCATTTACCCCTGCTTCGCGCATCTTGTCGGTTAAGTTCAGTTCTGTAGTCGTGCCTGCTTCCACGCAGACTGATTTCCCGGCAAAATCTTGCAAAGTTTTGATGCCACTGTTTTTGCGCACCATCATTCCCTGACCGTCATAGAAGGTAGTCGGCGCAAACTCCATCCCCACCGAGGTATCTCTACTAATGGTCCAGGTAGTGTTACGAGAGAGTATATCTACTTCGCCGCCGTTGAGGGCCGTAAATCTCTCCGTCGAGTCCAGGTTCCGGTACTCTACCGCTTCCGGGTCGTCAAACAGGGCGGCGGCCACTGCTTTACAGACATCCACATCTAAACCGGAGTATTGACCGTTCTCATCGACAAAGCTAAATCCGGGGATACCGCCATCCACTCCACAGTTTAGCTGGCCACGGCTCTTGACTGCATCCAAGCGACTTTGTTTTTGTTGGGCGTTATCACCAGGATCTGCACAGCCCATTAGCGGTCCCACAGCCAGCAGGCCAGCTAATAGCAGATATTTCCATCTTCTCATAGGTTTATATTTACTCTCCTTTCTGTGCGCGTGCCATCGGCACTGAAGCTAGAGTCGCTTCGGTGCTCCGTACTGCTCTCGATATTAGCAGGATTTGTACTGCCTCTAATCTATCCGTTACCTGCTATCCGACGATGAGTGCCGACTATATGAGGGGGTCTGCTGATAGACGTTGTTGAGCTATATCCCGGATCAGGGATGACCTAGACTGGATGTACTTCCCGATCAGATCCGCTTCCTCCTCGACGAGATGATGCTCTTTGCTCAGCTGCCTCACCAACCATTGCACTAAGCTAGCATCGTCGAGTTTCAGCAGCAGATGGGCTTGGCTGTTCTCGATTGCCGACCAGAGTTGACGTAGCATTGTAGGAGTCATATTCCCTCCTGTTTAATCTTTCCTTTATATTTCCACCATACTTATTCTGCTTTCTATCACACCCTTAAACTAACCATAGTTACCAAAAATACAAATAACTTCAATAAGCTACATACAACTTCACACAGTTGCGATCGCCAGTAGTCATTAGAGAGTGATAATTGCCAATAGGGAACGGGAGGGGAACCATAAATGGCGTTGCATTAGCCATTAGCCATTAGCCATTAGCCATAGGTTCATGGGGAATGGAGAATACCGGACTCGAACCGGTGGCCTCTGCGGTGCGATCGCAGCGCTCTACCAACTGAGCTAATTCCCCTGACCAGTTACTACAGGAGTGCTGTTGAATCTATTCTAGCACTCGATGGGGGTTTTTGGGGTACTTCCCCAGAATAAATTTGCCGAACGCGGTCGAGTTCTAATTCTATCAGATAATCTACGGTCCAGTTTGCTTGCCGCTGGAGCATGTGAAAGGGATAGGTATTGGCGACTCCGACCACCTGCATGCCGGCGCGATGGGCGGCCTCGATGCCTGCTGGGGTATCTTCGACGGCCAGACAGTTTTTTACTTGTAGTCCTAGTTCCGGATACAGTTGCTTGAGTCGTTCCACTGCCAGCAGATAACCGTCGGGTTCTGGTTTGCTGACGGTTATGTCATCTCCGGCGACTATGACCGCAAAGTGGGGTAATAACCCCGTTCGACCCAGTACCAGTTCTATTTCCGAGCGCAGGGCCCCGCTGACTACTCCCATTTGGATCTGTGCTACCCGTAACTTATAGATTAAATCCTCTACTCCTGGGAATATGGGCAACTTCTCTAGGGTTTGCAGTTGACGCTGGTATGCGATCGACTTGCGGTCTATTAGCTGCGCCAGGTAGCTGTCGGAGACTACTCGGCTCCGACTCTCTAGCAGGGCCTTCAGGCAGGCCCGATCGCTCCTACCCAGACATAGTTGCCGGTACTCGGCTGGGTCAGGTCGCAGGTTTTCTCCCAGCAGTATTTCATCTATGAGCTGCTGGTGGAGATCCTCGTCATTGAGGATCGTGCCGTTGAAGTCAAATAAAACTGCTTTGAGTGTCATACAGGGCTTATAAAGCTGCTGGTGCGGGTACACCTCGATCATTGACAGTATAATTCATGGCCGCCTCGGAGTCTACTTGGGGTTTCGCGCCAGATGTCACCTGATGCAACCACCATACTTCCTGGGTTTCCACGGCCTCAAACCCCGCTGCACCCATCCAAGCGTCTAAGTTCCCCGCTATATAGGTTTTGATGTAGGGTTCTGAAAATATCTCTGGCATCCATTGTGCTGCACGCAGGTTTTTCTGGTTGCCATCGCCAACTAGCATTTGTCCGCCGGTACTCAGTAACCGGAAGGCTTCCCGTAAGATGGCTTTGGTTACTGCTGGTGGGGTTTCGTGAAATAATAGAGAGGCGGTGACTAGGTCGAAGGCCCGATCGGGAAAACCTGTCTCTTCGGCTTTCCCGTGACGCCAGGTGATTTGCAACCCAGCTTTTTTGGCTTTGAGTTCTGCTACCAATAGCATCTGGGGGGACAGGTCTAAACCGATGACTTCTGCTTGGGGATATGCTTGCTTTAACATGATGCTTGTCGAACCGGTGCCGCATCCGAGGTCGAGTATGCGGCGCGGTTGACAGATAATGGCGTCGAGTAAGCTTTCTCTGACCCAAGTTTCGTTGGGTGGTAGGGCGTACTGAGTAACGGGATCGTAGGTGACGGCGGCATCGACGGTGAGGTATCCCCCTTTGATGCCGTGGAAGTTTTGACTTGTGTAGTATTCTGGATAGGTGAGAGTGGGGTTGGTCAGCCTGACGCATTCTCGTTCCCAATCTATGCTATTGCGAAACTCTTGCATAAAATCCGGTAATTTCTGACCAATGTTAAAATTATCTCCCTCGGGAAGATGCAAGATGCAGGTCCAGGATCAGACCTACGTTAGGGGAGGTCATGACACCTACGGGTGAGCGCCAGCCTTAAGCTGCTGTCGTCTGGCTTTAAGGAACGGAACGAATGGATTTAGTGGTCCCTTGTGAGTTAGATGTAAAAAGCCCCTTTAACTTGACCGAGGCAAACTTTACCCCTTTTTAGGGAGAGCTGAAAGGCAGCAAAATAGTCACTGGCCACGTTGCTGGTGGCTTTTTTGCGTCGCGGTCGTGGTCCCCG
>JBFRWI010000103.1:0-12080 GCA_051439505.1 Hormoscilla sp.
ATGCGATCGGGGATGCGATCGGGGTGGGGGGGTGGGGGCGATCGGCAAGCAACTGCTTTTCATCCCTGATGGAATCTTTGCTATAATTAATCCGTATAGCGCCTACCGCCTTTGGATAAGGCTTCCGATTAACAAATGACTGCGGATAGTGAAGAGGAACCCTATGTCTGTGACCACTAAGAGTAAAAAAACCAAAATCGAGCTGGAAATTAGCTCCGAACGCAAGGAAATGCTGGAAAAAGCAGCCGCCATGACGGAACTGAGCCTCAACGACTATGTGGTTCACTATGCCTTGGTTGCAGCTATGGAGCATATAGCCTCCCATGGGAAAATGGTTTTAGCCGATCGCGATCGTGAAGTATTTATGGCAGCGCTAGAAAACCCGCCGGAACCCAATGAAGCATTGAAAGCCGCGATCGAAAAGCATCAGGAAAAATACGGAAAGTGGTAGCAGGCAATGGAATGGACTTTTGTGGCGATCGATGGCAGCGCCAAAAGGGATAATTTTGACTGCGGGCTTACAGAGCTAAATGACTACCTGAAGAAATACGCTAGGCAAAACCATAACAAGGGAATTGCCAAAACCTTTGTAGCGCTTTCCGCAGATGAAAACCGTGAGGTGATTGGCTATTATTCGGTCAGCATGGACAAGATAGAATTTCAGTCCCTGCCCGAAGGGCACAGAAAAGGATTGCCTCGCTATCCAGTTCCAGCAATGCTGATAGGGAAACTGGCAGTAGATCGAGGTATGCAAGGGAGAGGACTGGGAAGAGAATTGCTGATGGATTGCTTTCGCAAAGCAATTCGCCTATCATCGGAGGTGGGCATATTTGCGGTGAGAGTTGATGCTGTAAACGAGCAAGCAAAGTTATTTTATCTAAAATACGGGTTTATTCCTTTGGAGAATGGCGGGCTTTCGCTATTTATTCCGATCGCGACTATCAAAAAAGCTCTAGAATCTTTGCAAACCTAAAAAGACAGGTCTATTGGTGTCAGATCCCTGTAGCTGCCGAAAGAGTACAAATTGCACGACATCCATTTTGAAAACCGATCGCCTCCTGAACGGGAATTATCTGAAGGGGGCGATCGGGCTCCCCAAAAATCAGGCAGAAAAAATACGGGTGGTAGGGGCACGGCATCAGAAAAGTTTCGGTAAAAGATGAAAATGTCAAATAGCCGTGCCCCGGTCCCATGGGTAAGGGCGGGCGATCGGGCGATCGGGGGGGCGATCGGGAATAAACAGCCGGGGCACGGCGACAGTAACATTTGTAATAAACCGACAATTTTACCGATGCCGTGCCCCTACCAGTGTCGTACAGAATGTGGGGGAAAGGCGATCGGGGGGGCGATCGGGGGCGGACGGTGTAGTAGAATAAATAAAGAAAAGCGATAGTGTCATATTTTTGGAGAGTCACCAATGACCAGATTACTAGAAGAAGCGATGGCGGCCATGTCTGAGCTACCACCAGAAGAACAAGATGCGATCGCCATCCTAATTTTAGAAGAAATTGCATCAGAAAAGCGGTGGAGTGAAGCCTTTGCCAATTCCCAACCGCAACTTGCGCAACTAGCTGATGAAGCATTAGCAGAATTCAAACAAGGCAAAACCAAAGCATTACAATTGTAGACTACCAATGATTTCTCAAACAACATCAAAGTTTTGGAAATGTTTTGAGCGACTCCCTCCAGAGATCCAAGAAGCAGCTCAAAAAGCCTATCAGCAGTGGCAGGAAGACCCCTATCATAATAGTCTGAAATTCAAGCATGTTCATCCCACCGTACCGATTTATTCAGTCAGAGTTGCTTTAGGGTGGCGGGCGGTTGGCCTTAAAGAAGAAAACTGCATGATTTGGTTTTGGATAGGTTCCCACGCTGATTATGATAAGCTGATCTCGCAATTATAAAGCACATGAAATCCAATGGAATACCGGTTGTGTACGGCAGAACGAGAGGTTTACCGAAAGGATTGAAATCGACTTTTGGGGATAAAGAAATAGAGATTATTGTCTCTGAAGTCAGCGAAACAGATTACTTGCTAAAATCAGAGGCTAACAAGAAGAGACTCTTGCAGGCTGTAGAGAACGTTAAAAATAGAACCAATTTGGTTGAAGTTAATTTAGAGTGAGTAGAAGAATTGTCTTTAGCTCAGGGGAAAAGGGCGATCGCCCGATCGCCCCACTTCCCTGGGCGGTTCATTTTACACTTGTCGTCGGGTGTAGTCAGAAGTAGTTGATAGCCCGAAGCGCAGCGGAGAGCATCTTGTGATACATGTATATAGCCCGCGCAGGCGGGCTTTGTTCATGTAGCCGGACCCTTTAGGGTTCGGGCGGCGAGGCCGAGTACTTTTGGGTTCATTGTCTGAAAGTTGGGTTTATTCATTAGTTACGATCTCAAACAATTAAACTTTCGAGAGCAGTTTGTAAATCTTGAGTCAGATGCTCTACAGCTTGGCGGCGATTAGATTTATAATCAGGGTAGCGGTCGGAAACGTCAATAGTTTCTCCCACCCTCATATGTACCCGCTGCTTGCCTAAATAGGGACGTTGACGTTTACTAGCATCACCACCCTTAATCCAAGTTACCACCTTCCAGAGAATCAACAGCGTCTCGCTGAACCTTTCAGCAGTGGGCTTTTCCTGCACGTATTTACCCGTTACCGCTGCCACCCTTTCTACTACGCGCATGTGATTCATCCGCAAGCTGGCTTCTTCCGCCACCCAGTTAGCTAACCCTAACTCGACAGGACAGAGTTCTTCACTATCTTGCCGATAAATTCGGTTCCAACCCGCCTGTTCTAAGCGACGGCAACGATCGATCGCATTCCCTTTCGGTTTGATATCAAAATACTCCTCACAAACGCGGAGGGCGGTATCCAGTAGCGCTTGCAACCTGGCTGCCATTTTAGCGTTGGGGTCTTCTAAAGATGGAGTAGGAATTGGCGGTTGATGATAAAACTGATTGTAAAACTTTTCCATCAAAGACAGCAATTCCTCTCCCGCCCGGAACAACCTCTGATAGAGTGAACTTTGAGATGCGTCGTCTTGCCCGATCGCCTGCTGGAGCGAACTTAAGCCCAAATCTGCTTCTACTTCCCTCAAGAGTTTCTCTAACTCTTGCCAAGGGGGAGTCAGATAACTGTATTGAATGCTTACAGGCACGATCGCCACCTGCTGGTCCCGTCCAGCGGCCTGCAAATCTTCCACGCACCAGAAAGCAATTTGAGCCACACCAGGTTCCAGGGGACTGACAATTTCGCTATGATCGTTAGTACCCCCCTCTGGCGCTATGGCGATCGGGAATTTACCATTAGCCATCAGGTCGCGGGCCGATCGCAAACCCTGTCTATCTAACTTGCCCCGCTGCATAGAACTGCCCCCCAACCGGGAAAACATCCAGCTTGCAAAATAACCTGCCCAGATAGGAATGCCCCGATCGTAGATAAAGTGACTGTGAACGGGGTATTTTAATTTAAATCCCCGACCCTTTGCTGCCTGGGGCACCGCGTGCCACAGCAGATGGGCCATACAAAAAGCGTCATTAGGACTATTGGGATGGCGAAAAGCGATTAGAAAGCGGGTTTCTCCCCGATCGAACTGACGATAGAGGTCTGCTAGCAACTCTACATTCTCCGTCTCGATCGACGCGATCGCCATCTTATACTTCAGCCACCAGGGAAGCAACCATTGGGTCCCTCTCAGGACTACAGGATTAAAAGCTGGCGGAATAAACTCTAAAGCTGGCTGAACTTGATTTATTAATGAAGGCATAGTGATGGTTGTCGATTGTTAATTGTTCATAATTTACCATCTAATTCCGATCGGCGCGTCCGCCGCTGGATATCTTCTAAAATTCTCCGATTTGTTGCGATCAAATCGGCAACTAAACCAAACATCCACAACTGGAAACCAATCAAAATCAAGATTGCTGCCAGTATTAGAGTCGGAACTCTGGGTTTTTCATAACCGGCAAAAAAGAATAACAGCCAGCGAATGCCCAACAGCACTCCCGCCGTAAAAGGTATAGTGCCCAGGAAGGTAAAAAACCGCAGGGGTTTATACAGCATGAAAATTCTCAGGATGGTCAAAATCGACCGCTGCACGTAACTGGGAATACTTTTTACTAAACGGGAAGGACGCAAATAGCCATTTGTTCTCACGGGTACCGAAGTAATTGCCATACCCTTTTGTCCCACCTGGATAATCATTTCCAGAGTGTAAGTATACCGATTAAATACATTTAACTCCATGGCTGCTTCCCGACCGATCGCGCGAAACCCGCTGGGGGCGTCCGGAATATCTGTATTACTGGCTACCCTGACTACCCAACTGCCCAGTTTTTGTAGCAGTTTCTTGAGTGGAGAAAAATCTTTAATCTCGTCAATAGGTCTCGTACCCACGACAATATCTGCCTGACCCCGTAGAATAGGTGCAATCAGGTTGGGGATATCTGAGGCACAATATTGATTATCCGCATCAGTGTTGACGATAATATCTGCACCAGCTTTCAAGCTGGCTTCTATTCCTGCCATGAAAGCTTTTGCTAGTCCTTGATTGCGGGCCAAGTTGACTATATGGTCAACTCCCCATTCTTTGGCAACTTCCACAGTTCCGTCAGTGCTGCCATCGTTGATAATCAGCCACTCAATTTTGTCAATCCCAGGTAGCTGGCGGGGCAGTTCTCCCAAAGTTACCGCCAGAGTAGCTTCTTCATTGTAGCAAGGGATTTGAATAATTAGTTTGGTCATGGTTCATTGTCAATTGGCCATTAGCAATTGAAATTGCCGATCGTCAATTCGTTCGGCTGCTTGCAGAGTTTCAGCAATTTCCGATAAAGTCAAAACCGCGTGACTTTGATAGCCATGGGCTTGCAGTTTATCCTTGACTTCCCCTCCGTGGTCAATAAACACCACAATATCTTTAACTTCTAATCCCACAGACTGGAGTTTTTCTGCGCCTGCTAAGACACTATTGCCAGTAATCAGAATATCATCTACGACCACAATCTTTTCTCCTGGTTCGTAATGTCCCTCAATCAGCCGTTGAGTGCCGTGGGCCTTGACCTCTTTGCGAGGGAAAATCATCGGACGTTCCATGCGCAGGGCTAAACCAGTGGCCGTCGGCAAGGAACCATAGGGGATCCCCGCAATGCGATCGAACTCCAGATCTTGAATAATTTCAGCGTAGGCCCCGACGATTTTGTAGAAAATCTGGGGTACGGAGATCATTTTCCGCAGGTCGATGTAATAGGGGAAGGTAGCGCCAGATGCCTGCACGTGATCGCCAAAAATAATGCAACCGATGTCATAGAGTTGTAAAATCAAATCTCGATGGGGTTGGGGCTGCAAAAAACAGACATTGGGCACCCATAACTCGCAGGTGGGATTTCCTTGGATAACCCGCTGACGTTCGACATTTATCGATTCTCCCAGTGAGGCGATCGCTTCTCGGGGCTTTTCGGACAGCAACAAATCCGGCGGTACGGGTAGCAGCAATCCTTCTCCATAGCTATTCAAGCCCGCTGTCAGCATTTGGGCTATATCTGGCGCTTCTGAATAGTCTGCCCACACCATAATCAAGCGTTCCGGTGCCGCCGATCGCACCCTCGCCAGCACATCAGGCATAGCTGCATCCACCTTAAACCCCAATTGTTCTGGAGTGCCCCAGGTTTTGGATTCTTGCACCAAATGCAAATACAAAGGCATTTCCGTCGAAGGATATTCCTGCAACACTGCTCCGGAAGGATTGCCAGTATAGCAGAGCACAAACACTGCTTTATCTGGATATACCAAAAAGGGCGCTACCTGGTCTTGTCCCCCATAGGGTAATAAGGTACAAGCATCCATCTGCCACTCGGCAAAGACCCTCCGGGCAAATAAGGTGCTGGTATTGACATCGCCGTGCTTGGCATCTAGGATAACTGGCATGTCAGGTGGAAAGGCATCTCGGATTTCCTCTAGTAGTTCCAGTCCTGCTGCTCCCAGGGCCTGGTAGCAGTCCAGGTTCAACTGATAAGCACAGACCAAATCTGCCGTTTGCGCGATCGCCCATTTCAACCAGTCCCGCACCTGCTCAATTGCGCTCCGCGAGAGCATTTCTGGGTTAGGGTCGAGACTAACGTACAATAGACTCTGATTGCGTTCGATTTTTCGCGCAGCGTTCGCGGCGGAGCATTTATCGAAGAAATTCATAACCTTGGCTCCACGTGCTCGTGATACTCTATGTGCTGTGATTTTACCATTTCTCGCTCCCGTCTATCCAGGCGGCTGTTTTTCAGCATTTCCGATCTATTATCACCTGATGTAGCATATTTATCGCGTATCATCCCTATGGCCGGACACAGTAAATGGGCAAATATCAAGCGTCAAAAGGAACGAGTAGACGCCCGAAAAGGCAAGACCTTTACCAAAATATCCCGCGAGATTATCGTAGCAGCTCGCAGTGGCATTCCCGATCCTGCTGGTAATTTTCAATTGCGCACGGCAATTGAAAAGGCCAAGGCCGCTGGCATACCCAATGAAAATATCGAACGGGCGATCGCCAAGGGTGCCGGTACCTGGGGAAGCGATGGGGAAAATTTCGAGGCGATCCGTTATGAAGGTTACGGTCCCGGGGGTGTGGCCATTCTGATTGAAGCCCTCACGGATAATCGTAACCGCACCGCTGCTGACCTGAGAGCCGCCTTTACCAAAAATGGTGGTAACTTGGGTGAAACTGGCTGTGTTAGTTGGATGTTTGCCCAAAAAGGAGTAGTCGTTATTACAGAACCAATTGAGGAAGAAAAGTTACTGGAAGCATCCTTAGAAGGTGGTGCCCAGAATTATGAGTTGAATCCTGCAGTTGATGATACATTAACCGCTGAGGTATTCACAGAAGTGGAAAATCTGCAAACCCTCAGCCTCATGTTACAGGACTATAGCTTTACAGTCAGTGAGGTAGAACTGCGTTGGATTCCCAGTAATATAGTAGAGGTCAGCGATCCTCTGCAGGCGCGATCGCTACTAAAATTAATCGATGCCCTAGAGGATTTGGACGATGTCCAAAATGTTACATCTAACTTTGACATGGCAGACGAACTCATGCATCTGTAGCATCTGTAGGTGATGATGTCATCCCCATGCACATAACCCCAACCGAGAGGTCTCAAACCCCAACCGAGAGGTCTCAAACCTCAACCGAGAGGTCTCAAACCTCAACCGAGAGGTTTTAAACCTCAACCGAGAGGTTTTAAACCTCAACCGAGAGGTCTCAAACCTCAACCGAGAGGTTTTAAACCCGATTTGGAGTGACATTGCACCATACAGAGTGACCGACGAGAGTGAATAAATGTTAATATATGGCAATATTTAGCGATTAGCGATTAGCCATTAGCCATCATCATCCCCAAAATGTCCTATGGTTGTCAAAAAAAACGGTACCAGCGTGAAGAAGTATGGACGTAGCACAGTTGGAACAAACTAGATCGAGATCGAGATCGCCAAAAACTCAATGGGACTACGATATCGCCATAGTCGGGGCCGGGATAGTCGGCGCAACCCTGGCTTGTGCGCTAAAAGATTCTGGGCTGAAACTCGTATTGATCGATCGATTACCCCAGGAAGTGGCCGCATCCAAGCAGCAAGCCTATGCCATTACCCTACTGTCAGGGCGCATTTTATCGGGCCTAGGGCTTTGGTCGGAAATCTTACCCCATGTCACGACATTTCCCCAAATTAGTCTGTCTGATACTAACCAGAGTTTTGTCCAGTTCCGACCAGCCGATCTCGGCACGGATGCCCTGGGTTATGTGGCATCTCATCGGGTGCTGCTGACAACCTTACAACAGTCCCTCAATCAATCTGACAATGTCAGTTGGTTATGTCCGGCGGAAGTATTAGAGGTAGAGGATCTCGTGGATGCTGTTAAGATCGCAGTCCACAAAGCAGGAACGAAACTGTGCTTGCAAGCGAGATTGCTGGTGGCCGCAGATGGAGCCCGATCGCCCATTCGGGCCCAGGCAGGTATAGGCACCCAGGGCTGGAAATACTGGCAATCCTGTGTCGCTTCGACCATTAAACCAGAAAAATGTCACGATAATATTGCCTACGAACGCTTTTGGCCTACGGGACCGATGGGAGTGCTGCCCCTGCCAGGCAACCGCTGTCAAGTGGTCTGGACGGCCCCCCATGCAGAAGCAAAAGCCTTACAAGAACTGGATGAAGGGGAATTTCTGGCATTGCTAGAACAGTACACAGCCGGTCAGTTGGGGCGTTTAGAACTGGCTGGCCCTCGCGTGCTATATCCGGTACAGTTGATGCAGAGCGATCGCTATATCAAACCCCGCCTGGCCCTGATCGGCGATGCGGCCCATTGCTGTCATCCCGTAGGCGGACAAGGACTGAATATGGGGATTAAAGATGCTGCGGCCCTGGCGGAAGTGCTGGTGAATGCCCACCAACAAGGGGAAGATATCGGCGACTTGCGCATCCTGCAAAGCTACGAAACCTGGCGCCAGCGGGAAAATATGGTCATTTTAGGTTTCACCGACTTCCTCGATCGGATCTTTTCCAACAACTGGATACCGGTAGTAGCCCTGCGTCGCCTGGGTTTATGGATGCTACGTTCTTTGAGACCCTTTAGGTATTTGGCCTTGCGCCTCATGACCGGTTTGGGCGGACGCACTCCCGAACTGGCTAGAGATCCTCGAATACCTGGCGCTGTAAAATAGCAACAGTTAACAGACCGCCGCAGTCATCCGATAGGATCTTAATTGTTTTGTGATGGCTTAACTCATGCTTTCTACAAAAATCCCTCCTTTTGACAAGTTTCGTGCTGGGATGCTGCGGCTCGGGGCTACTTGGGCGATCGCCCTAGCCATCGCCCTAGCCATCGCCCTTCCCCTGCGTTCGCAAACCACCAGTCCGAGCAATCAAAGTAGCGCCATTACCCTGCGATCGGACATTCAAGAAGCCAATGCCAAGACCGGCGTAGTGACGGCTCGCGGTAACGTGCAAATCCTTTATCCCGCACGAGAAATTCGGGCCACTGCTGCTCAAGCTCAATATTTCAGCCGCGAACGTCGCATCGTCCTGACTGGTAACGTGTATGTCCTCCAGTCTGGCAATAGCCTCCAGGCCGAAATCGTCACCTACCTAATTGATGAAGGACGATTTATCGCCCAACCCTTGGAGAATAGCCAGGTATTATCGACCTATATCGTGCCCGAAACCGAAACGACAGCTGACGGGACAACCCCGATTCTGAATTTGCCCAGCAGTCAACCTTAATGGAGAACGGAAAATGGAGAATGGAAAATGGAGAATTGAGAATGGAGAATTAGCCATTAGCAATTAGCCATTAGCAATTGACAATTAGCAATTAGCCATTAGCAATTGACAATTAGCCATTAGCAATTAGCCATTAGCAATTAGCCAATTAGCAATTAGCCATTAGCCATTGACATTGACAGATGTGAAAATTGTACTGGAGAATATTCAGAAATCATATGGACAGCGCGTCGTAGTAAATCGCGTTAATCTTTCTGTAGCTCAAGGAGAAGTAGTAGGGCTATTGGGTCCTAATGGTGCCGGAAAAACGACAACTTTTTATATTGCTACGGGTTTAGAAAAACCAAATCAAGGTAAAGTTTTGCTAGGCGATCGCGACATTACTGCCGAACCGATACACCAGCGGGCGAAACTGGGTATTGGCTATCTGCCCCAGCAGCCTAGCATTTTTCGCTATCTCACCGTACGGGATAATCTGCTGTTGGTGCTAGAGCAAACCTCTGTTCCCCGTCGTGAATGGGGTTCCCGTCTGTATCAGTTACTCCGGGAGTTTCGCCTAGAAAAAGTCGCTGCGACCCCTGGTATTCAAGTTTCCGGAGGCGAACGGCGACGCACTGAACTGGCACGTGTCCTGGCAGCGGGTCGCGATCGCCCCAAGTTTTTGCTCTTAGATGAACCCTTTGCTGGCGTAGACCCGATCGCGGTTTCCGAAATACAAGAAATTGTCCAAAAGTTGCGCGATCGGCAGATCGGCATTCTGATCACCGACCACAACGTCCGCGAAACCCTAGCCATCACAGATAGAGCTTATATTATGCGAGAAGGAAAAATCCTAGCATCAGGTAGCGCCGAGGAACTCTATGAAAACTCTTTAGTGCGACAATATTATTTAGGTGATAAATTTAAGCGATGATTGCCAATGGAGAATGGAGAATTGAGAATGGATAATTTAAGATAGCAATTAGCAATTGGCAATTAGCAATTATCAATCAACAATTAGCAAGCAACATGATATCTAGCAGTTACAAGGACGCAACAAATCTTTTCAGTGGAATTATTCCCAGAATTTCGGTTATGGACCGCTACATAGCCGCCGAGTTGGTAGCGCCCTTTTTGTTTGGTGTGGGGGCGTTTTCTGCCATTGGCTTGGCAATAGGTTCCCTCTTTGAACTGGTGCGGGAGATTACTGACTCGGGACTCCCGATCGCGATCGCCCTGAAAGTCCTGTTGCTACAACTGCCCTATTTCATCTCGATCGCCCTACCCACAGCGATGTTGCTAGCAACTTTAATCGGTTACAGTCGCCTTTCTAGCGACAGCGAATTAATTGCTTTGCGCAGTTGTGGTGTGAGCATCTATCGCTTAATATTACCTGCCCTGATCTTAAGTTTGATCGTGACAGGAGTGAACTTTACCTTTAACGAATTAGTAGTCCCCGCCGCCCGTTACGAAGCCGCCATTACCCTAGAGAAAGCCCTGAAAAAAGAAAAGCCTGACTTTCGAGAAAATAATATATTTTATCCCGAATATGGCAAGGTAGAAATGCCAGATGGCAAAAAAGTCACGATTCTCACCCGCTTATTTTATGCCGAACAGTTTAACGGTCGCAAAATGAGCGGCTTAACCATTGTCGATCGCTCTCACGGTCAATTAAATCAAATCATCGTATCGGAATCAGCAGAGTGGAACCCGACAGAAAACATCTGGGATTTTTTCAACGGGACAATTTATATAGTAGCTCCAGATGGTTCCTATCGCAATATCATCAAGTTCGATCGGCAACAGCTACAACTGCCACGGGCCCCCTTAGACTTAGCAGCAAGAGGTCGCGACTACGGCGAAATGAACATTGCCCAGTCGAAAGCATATCTCAAGATTATTCAAATGGGCGGCAAGGAAAAGAAAATCATCAAGCTGAAAATTAGAATTCAACAAAGATATGCCTTACCTTTTGCCTGTGTGGCTTTTGGCTCGATCGGGGCGGCATTGGGCATTCGCCCCCAGCGCACTGGCAGGGGAACGGGTTTTGGAATTAGCGTGTTAGCAGTGTTTATTTATTACGTGTTAATGTCCATTGGCGATGCCCTGGGGTTGAGTGGTATTATCACTCCTTGGATGGCAGGTTGGTTGCCAACCACTTGTGGCTTTGGGGTAGGCGCATTACTGTTACTTCGTGCCGCCCGCTAAAGAAGAAGCAGGGAGAAGGGAGCAGGGAGAAGGGAGCAGGGAGAAGGGAGAAGGGAGAAGGGAGAAGGGAGAGCCAAAAGCCAGTCAACTCGTACTTATTGGATAATTAATTTTTTGGAGTTCCCTAAGAATAGGTGTAGAAAAAATGAAATTGGTCTCCGGAATACTCGCAAGGAAATCTGTAGCTAGCGGATGTCTTCATCTCGGGGGGACTGGTGCAGCAGCATGGGCACAGATGCAGGACAGGCATCTGGCCCTGTAGGACAGGCATCTTGCCTGTAGTTGTAGACCAGGAGTAAATGGGTGATAATATTTTCGATGTTAATGGTAACGGGGCAGCAGAGACTCCACAGCATCAGATCGCCGGTCCTAGGACCCAGCATCTGGATTTAACCGGAGTCAACGGCTGCTTATACAATGTCAAACGTTTAGATATATAGTCATGGAACAAATAGTCGGACCAGTACAAGCAACACCGCTGATATCGCCAGCTGATGCGACGGTCAGCTTTGATATCGAATATACAACAGATGACCCGCTTAACAATGTAGGCACGGGGTTAGGACTGCGACTGCATTGGGACTCAAATCAGCTGACTTTCGATAGTCTGGAAAATGTTTTCGGTGACGAT
>JBFRWI010000104.1:0-12453 GCA_051439505.1 Hormoscilla sp.
TCCAGTCCTATTGCCTCCAGGTCAAAGGAGGCGATCGTCTGTTCAAATGATTTCGTTTTGTTAACCATTAACCCGGCAATAATTGCCTGAGAATAGGTTGCACCTGAGGCTACTACAGTTTTAATCACTTCTATGACTGCATCATCCTCTGTTAAAGAAGAAAGTACACTGGCAAGATAGCGATCGAGAAGTTTTTCTTCGGATGGAGTCGGCTCTTTGCCCGTCAATAAGTGATAAATGGCCCCGGTAAATGTCAAATTACCAATCAGGTCGTTCAGGTTTCTATTCCGAACGTACAGTTCCGCTGGATTGAGGGTATGTCCGTCTATATCTGTACCGTGATATCGATATTCCATGTTAGAATACTTCCTTCTAATGTCTAAGTAAGCTTGAGTCGATCTCCGAATAGGTTCTCGGCACTCAGTACGGCTTGTCGCCAGCCAATATGGCGCGATGCATTATCCGTTTGAACCCGTGATAGTCATTCACCGGGTTGTGCTGGGTGCAGCGATTATCCCAGAAGGCGAGGGAACCGCGCTGCCAGCGAAAGCGGCAGGTGAACTCCAGTCTGACTTGGTGCTCGAAGAGATAGTCTAGCACAGGTCGGCTTTCGGAGGCCGTCCACCCCTGGAAGTGCTTTGTGTGATTAATGTTGACGTAAAGGGCCTTCCTCCCAGTCTCTGGGTGCGTGCGCACGACCGGATGTGCTCCGACGATCACCTCCCGCTCTGGACCGGCGTCGCCCTCGGCGATCCACCTGCTTTTTGAAGGCATGGGCCATGGACGAGGTGTTGATGCCGACGAGTCCGTCGAGAGTCTTCTTCAGACCCTCCGAGAGGGTCTCGTAGGCCATATACTGATTGGCGAACAGCGTGTCGCCACCGTAGGGCGGAATCTCCACAGCGTAAAGGATAGTCCCCATCGGCGGACGCTCCAGATAGGTGGTATCGGAATGCCACAGGCCGCCGAAGTTCATCCGCTCGTGCTCCAGCTTGACCACCGGTGTGATTTGCGGACATTCGGGCAGTCCGGAGATCAGTGGGTATTCCATTGTCTGACCAAACTGCTGGGCGAAGGCAAGCTGTTGGTGGGGGGTGAGTTCTTGGTTAGTGAAAAAGATCGCTAAGTGATCGAGTAAGGCAAGGCGAATCTCCTCAAGGACTTCACCTTCCAGGGGTTCTGCCAGATTCACCCCTTGGATCTCGGCCCCGATCGCACCTGCGATCGGATGCACCTTGATGTAGCGATAGTTTCGGCGTACCGCGTTGTCCATTGTTTTCCCTAAAGTCATTTTACTGCGTTCTCATAGCTCCCGATCGCATCATCTGTGCCTTCTCTAACATTTGGACGCTGTCTATTATATATTGTACTTGCACCACCGGACAGGGTATTGCATAGGTTGTTGCCTTTGCCAATCTCTGGTAGTCAAAGCCACTTCTCGGTGGCGATCGCAATCACTGCTTGTCCCAGGATCGTAAAAGCTGCTGGTAGCGGTTGGGGGTTACCACCGATGATCCCATAGGCAATTCCCACTCCTCACCGGACCGATCGGCCAAGCTACCGGGACATGCAGCCAGTGCAAGAGTAAGCCTGCTACTATAGCTACCGCAAGCAGAGTGCTGATTTTTCCGATCTGTGGTAGACTATAGCCGATCGCCTGGGAGGATCTGGGGATTTCCCAATTGACAATTGTCAATTAAAAATTGTCGCCCCATTTTTTATATCATATCCGATAAGGAGGAAAGGAGCGATCGTGCTCAGAAAAATAACAGGAACTAATAACGAACAGTACGGGGTCTATTATGTCGTGTTCGGTTCTCTCGCCGGAGATGACCGGTTGGTGAAGGAATATTTCTGGTCCGGTCCCTATGATAACCTGAAAACCGCAGTGGTTCAAGCTCGGGAATTAAGTCTGTCTCACCAGAATGATAGCTCCTTCGTCGTCAGAAAGTACAAAGAGTACACATGAGCTTCGCCTCGCCCGCACCATCAATTGACAATTAACTATTGCAGACGCGATGTCATAAAATCTTCTACCCGTTTGAGCATTTGCTCTAATTCGGTTAGGAGTTCCGCTGCTAGCAGCAAATTGCTGGCCTTTGCCTGATCTTCGAGTTTTTCGGCTATTTCGGGCATGAAATTTACTCCCATGTTCAGTGTACTGCCTTTGATCTGGTGGGCTTTTTTAGCTATAACCATCGCGTCTGTCTCTGCCAGTGCTTGCTTTGCCTCTGCCAGGTAAACTTGCACGTCCTCAACAAATATTTGTAACAATTCTAATTCTAACTCCCGATCGCCCCCTGCGATCTCCTGTAGGCGATCGCAGTCTATTATAGATTCCTCCCTAGCTACAACTCCATCTTTTGCTTCTAACTCGATCGCGGATGACGACTTGCGGTCGGCGAAGTCGAACCGCCATTTTTCCAGCATAGCGGACAATTCTTCCAGAGACACGGGTTTACTCAGGTAATCGTCCATCCCCGCCGCCAGGCATTTTTCCCGATCGCCTTCCATCGCATTAGCTGTCAGTCCTACTACTATTGCATGACGATCGCCTCTTTCTTGTTGGCGCAGTAACCGCGTTGCCTCGTAGCCATCCAACACTGGCATCTGACAATCCATGAGAACTAGATCGTAATCATGGGTTGCTATTAATTTTTCCAGAGCCTTTTGTCCATTATTCACGCAATCTGCCTGATATTCCAGGATTCGCAGTTGATTTAGAACTACCTTTTGGTTAATTCTGGTATCTTCCACTAACAAGACTTTTATATCTTTTCTTTCGATTCGATCTTCTGTTTGCGCGGCAGTTAACTGACTTCCGCCAATCTCTGCTTTCGGCTTTGCAGTTGCTCCTGCTGGTTCATACTTGTTAAAGTTGGCAGTAAACCAGAAGGTCGAACCTGCACCTGGGGTGCTACTGCACCCTATGTCACCCCCCATCAACTGCACCAGTTGCTTACAAATTGCTAAACCTAAACCCGTTCCCCCATACTTGCGCGTCGTCGAATTATCAACCTGAGAAAAAGATTTGAACAATTTTGCTTGTGACTCTGGGGCTATGCCAATTCCCGTATCCCTGACGCTAAAATATAATGATATCTGCTCTTCATTCCTATTAAATTTTGCTGCTGAATCCCGGTTCATTTCCACTTTCAGCACCACTTCTCCCTCTTCTGTAAATTTGATCGCATTGCCGAGCATGTTGCTGATAATTTGCCGGAGACGATACCGATCCCCTCGTAATCTTACTGGCACATATGGGTCTATGTCACAAGCTATTTTTATTGCTTTCGCCTCCGCCTGGGGGGTAAATAACTTCAACAGATTTTCTCCTGTTGCCCTTAAGTCAAACTCTTCCCTTTCCAGCCGCATTTCTCCTGCTTCCAGCTTAGAAAAATCGAGGATCTCGTTGATAATTATCAACAACCCTTCTCCACTAGCTTTTAATGTTTGCACAAAGTCAATTTGTTGATGATTGAGGTCGGTTTTTAATAGTAACTCTGTCATTCCTAGCACCCCATTCATGGGAGTGCGGATTTCATGAGACATGGAGGCCAGAAATTGGGATTTTGCCCGGGCCGCTTCTAGGGCGGCATCCCTTGTCACCACTAATTCTTTCATGGTGCTTTTCAGTCTATCTCTAGTAGACTTCAACTCCAAATGAGTTTTGACACGGGCCATAAGTTCCAAGGCGTTGAATGGTTTGGTCACGTAATCAACTGCTCCTATTTCAAAAGCTTGCAACAGATGATCCTGTTCGTGACTAGCTGTCAGAAATATTACCGGAATATCGCGCTGTTCCCAGTTAGCTTTCAGCCGCGTGCAGACTTCCAGTCCGTCCATTTCCGGCATCATCAGATCCAACAGAATCAAATCTGGTTTAGCTGTCTGCACCCGTACTAGCGCCTGTTTGCCGCTAGTAGCAAAGGTCGTGGCATAACCCACTTCATCCAGCATCGATCCCACCACCTGGAGATTTTTGCTCACGTCATCTACGACCAAAATTAGAAATTCTTCGGGGTTTAAAGGTTCCATGTTACTTGTTAGTTGTTACTTGTTAGTTGTTAGTTGTTAGTTGTTAGTTGTAAATGCTATAAGAGGGTGGTCAAAAGTAGTTGCATTAGTAGATCTGTTTTCTCCTCTTACCAGTAGCCTGTCCCCCTGTCCCCCTGTCCACACCCCTGGGGGGGGGGATCCTCTTACCAACGGGCGCAAGACCACACCCATGCTATAATTGGAAATTTTCAAGCGATCGCCTCACTTCGGGAAACATTTCCATTGTAGTCGGTAAGCGCTCCCAGTCAAAAGCTTCGATCTGGGTTGATAGGGTAGCCCCATAGTCAAGTAGGGGGCCACACTGGTATTGGGCGCCCCAGGACTGCATCTGCTGGGCAAATTGGCGCAAATCGCGCATTTTCATAGTATTGCACAATTGTGGCCAAACTGTTTCCTCTGCCTGCAATATTTTTTCCACCAGTTCCGGTAAGTCGGCGATCGCTGCGGGAGTCATTGGCACTGGTCCCGCTTCGCTAGTGGAGGAGGAGTAATTTTCATTTAGTGGCAGGATTTTCCGCAACTCCATTGCCAGTTGCTGACGACTGACGGGTTTGCGCAGGAAACTCGTACACAGAGAGCGCAGCTTTTCCTCTTCTTCTTTGTGGGAGGAAGCGGTGACGATAATAATCGGGATATCTTTGGTTTGTGCGTTGGTAGTGAGATATTGGGCTGCCTCTCCACCGTCCATGTTGGGCATCCGCAAGTCTAAGAGGATCGCATCGGGGTGATGGGCGTGAGCCATCTCGATCGCCTCTCGTCCATCTGTGGCCATCAGCAGGCGGTGCTTGCTATCTGCAAAATACCCCTCTATCAGGTCGCGGTTAGATTGGACATCATCCACTACTAGGATAGTTGCGGCTGGGAATTGGTCAAAATCGGCATCATTGCTCTCCTGGGAGACTAGCTGCTCAGGAGACTGGGCGATCGCCACATGGGGGAACATCAAAGTAAAAGTAGTCCCCTGGCCCAATTCACTTTGCACCTGAATCTTACCGCCCAACATTTCCGTCAGTCGCTTGACGATCGCCAAACCCAGCCCCGTTCCCCCATATTTGCGGGTACTTTGCCCCTCACTCTGCATGAAAGCCTCGAATATTTTTTCTTGACTTTCTCTGGCAATGCCAATTCCCGTATCTGCTACGATCGCTTCCAGACAGATTTTGTTAGTCTCTAGGGCACAGACTCGATCGTCACAAGCTAGCAGGCTGATTTTCACCTCCCCTTGTTCGGTGAATTTGATGGCATTGCCAACGATGTTGAACAGTATTTGCCGCAAGCGGATTTCATCAAACATTATCGCTTGCGGTATTGTTGCTGCTATTTCCAGTTGCAGCAACAGATTTTTTTCTGCCGCTTTCTGGGAGAAGATTTGCTTAATTTCTGTCAGCAGCCCCCGCAAGTTCACTGGTTCGTAATTCAATTGCAGTTTGCCAGCTTCGATTTTTGATAGATCCAGGATATCATTAATCAGGGCTAGGAGAGTATTGCTGCTAGCAACAATCGATTCCACATAGCTACGCGATCGCCCTTCCGTAACTAACCCTTTGAGCAGGTCGCCAAAACCAATAATTGCATTCATGGGAGTGCGAATTTCATGGCTCATGTTAGCCAGGAATTCACTTTTCGCGGAGTTAGCTGCTTCCGCTTCCTCTCTAGCTTGCTCCAAAGCTTGGTTTTGGCGGGCGAGAACTGAGCGTTGCTGCTTCTCTTGTTCTAGCAATTGCGCTTGCGCTATAGCAATTCCCACCTGGGAGGCTACAGCCTCTATTAATTCTATCTCCTCTGGCTGCCAACAGCGATATCGATCGCATTGATGCAGCCCCATCACTCCATTAGCTTTTCCTTTGGAGAAGGTTCCCACTGCTAGCATGGACTTCAGGTTGATTTGGCGGCAGATTGGTTCGGCATTCGTCAATAGGGTATCGGCATAGACATCGTCAGAGGCGATCGCCGATTCTTCTGCCAGCAACTGTTGCATGTGGGGGTTGTCCTCGATCGGAATTTGACAGCCTAAGATTGATTCTATTTCTCCTGTTAAATATTCTGCCACAATGGTAACTTTCTCAATTGGCTCGCTAATGTACTTGTGAATTAGGCAGCGGCTCACATTAAATGCTTGCCCGACATTAATAGCTGTAGTGTTAAATATTTGCTGACTATCCAAACTCAAACGGATTTCGTCAGTAATTTGCCTCAGCAGGATGGCCCGGTGTAACTGATGTTCCAAAGCTTCCTGCCACTGCTTGCGCTCGTGGATATCCTCGATCGCCCCCACCAAATAGGTGACAGCACCTAGCTGGTTGCGGATCGCCGCTACGCTCAGATTCCCCCAGCGCAACTCGCGGTTTTTACAGATAAAGCGATTCTCTTTATTAGAGAAATTGTCTCTCTTCCCCGCCAAAATTTGGCGCTGATATTCTACATCGCCCCTCAGGTCCTCTGGATGGGTAACTTGATGGAAACTCATCTCTAGCAGTTCTGATTCTGTGTAGCCAATAAACTCGCAAAAACGCTGATTCACCTGGACAAAACGACCATTCGACCCTGCCACAGCAATACCCATGGCCGCTTGTTTGAATATAGCACGGAATCGGGTTTCACTTTCCCGCAATGCTGCCTCGGCCTCCTTGCGATCGGTGATATCAAACCAGTAGCCCACACATTCGACGGGATTACCTGCTGAATCTCGGATCAGTTTAACTCCATCCTGCACCCAGATATAGTGACAGTCATTGCAGAGGAAACGATATTCGTGGAGGTGGAAATCATTCTCAAACAAGTGGGATAAGTCGGCTAAGATTTGCTCTCGCTCTTCTGGGTGAATGCGATTTATCCAAAAACTGGCATCGGAGGTAAAATCTGCTGGGGAGTAGCCTGTCATCGACCGTACCCCTTCGCTGATAAAGGTGGCCCCAAAATCTCCGGAAGTTTTGCTGGTATAGAGAACTGCTTTGGTGTTGGCGAGAATAAATTCCAGCCGTTCTCTGGTTTGTTCCAGTTCCGACTGGGTCCGCAGGCGATCGGTGATGTCGTGGGTACTGATTACCACTCCCGAGACAACTCCAGATTTCTCGTAGTGGGGATAGTAGTTAACTTCCAGGAACCTTTTTCCCTTCCTGGGAAATTCAAACCATGCTTGATAGTGAATTTCCTCTCCTGCCAGACAGCTATCCAATTTTGGCTTGACAAGGGTGGCAAAAACATCCTCTCCCAGCACTTGGGCCACCGACTTGCCCACAAGATCTTGGCTAGCGAAACCGGTTCTCCTGCTATAGACATCATTTACGGCCCGATAGATGTATTGGCGATCGACAAAAGCCATGCCATCCTGGGAGGAAGAAACAATTTTTTTGTAAAGCTGCAGCGCCTCTTCCGCTTGCTTGCGATCGGTGATCTCCGTAGCCGTACCAAAAATTTGCTGAGGCCAGCCATCGATAGTGCGGTAAAATACCAGATCTCGACTCAAAAACCAGCGCCAATATCCATCTTTATGTCTCATGCGGTACTCTATTTCCATAACCTCGCCATCAGCAGCAGTGACATAGCGATTCTGCTGTTGTTCGACTACAGCAACATCCTCAGGATGGAGCAAAGTAGCCATAAAAGCTGAACCCATTGCCTGAATTTCTTCGGGGCTATAACTCAGGGTTTTCCCCAGCTGACGATTTATATAGATATTTCTCTGCTCTAGGAGGTCATAGATATACAAAATACTGGGGCTTGCTTCGGCAATGCGTTGCATAAAGTCCTTGCTTTCCTGTAAGGCTATTTCCGCTTTGTATCGTTCGGTCATGTCCCGCAGGGAGACTATATAAACTTGTTCTCCTTCCCATTGTGTTTGGGCTAACTTCATTTCGACAGCACATATTTCCCCAGAGCGAATTACCTCAACAGTTGATGTTTCCCCAGCCGCTATTGGCACGCCCACATCGTGATTCAATATTTTTCTTATGGGTTGATTAAATAGCTGACCTGCTGCTGGGTTAGCAAACCGCACGACCCCTTCTAGATCGACAATCATTATGCCATCATAACTATTATTAACGATCGTCCCTAGCATGGCCTGCCGTTCCACTTCGAGCAGGGCCTGTTGAGACTTTACCTGTTGATGGGACACTTGCGCCCAACCTTTTACTTCTGCCCATGATTTCAGGGCCCGATAGAGGGCGATCGCCCCTTGCTTCTGCTTGAGGGAATCTTTGACTTGACAATCATCAATATCCGCTGCTGCAATCACTTCTAAATCTGGCAAGTCTTCCGGTTTATCCACCAAGCCAATAATCCGGATTAACTGATTTTGAAGTTCGGACCGAATATATTGTACTAAACTCCAAGCATCGTCTGCTAACTCTAGCAAAATCACTGCTGTATCCGGGTGAGTCGAGATTAACTCCCGGGCCGCAACTGGATCCTCAGCATAAATCCAAGTTAAGGGATTGTTATCAAAGGTAAAATTTTGGAAATACCACTTAATCTGCTGGTGAAATTGCGCATCATTAGTCACCAACATGATTGGCCAGGGGCGATCGCCTGCCTGGGGGGAAGTCATAATTTGGGGATTGATGGGACGATCGGGACTGTTCATGACCATTAATCCTTGGGAAAGCAACTATTATCAATTATCATATTATATATCAACCTTGGGCTTCGACCAATTCCGGCGGACTGCTATCCAGATTGCCAGTACTGCTGTCGATCGCCAGGGGTGCCACAACAGTTAGTCCACCGGGTATACAGGCAACTTCAATCGGGGTCGTACCGATCACTTCACCATCAACCACAACCTTTTGCGGCGGGTCCGCAGTCACCTTAATCCGGTTAGTGCGGAGACGGATGGTATCATCTCGGTTAATCTCTGTTTTAATCAAAGCTGCTTCCAGCAAATCAATCATCGCCGTGACAGTTTGCAGCTTAGTCTTAGAGGTGAGAATCATAACTTCCAAGAGACCATCATTGACAATTACCTCTCCAAATCCTTGAGCCATAATGGAAGTAATCGGTGCTGCATTAGCAATAGTAATGGCCCCGGCCTGGAAATTCTGGACAACCCCTTCAATTTCAATTTCTGTCTCAAACAGATCGTGCTCGTTAAGTTGCTGCCAGCCAGCTATAACGTATGCTAAAGCCCCCCAGCGATTTTTTGCCTCCCGTTCGGCCCGTTCAATAGTTCCGGCTTCAAAACCAATGCCAGCTAATAAAATCATCGGCAGACCATTGCAGCTAGCCACATCTACGACCCGGGTCATGCCTGCTAAAATAGTCTCGCAGGCACCTCTAATATTGGTAGGAATTCCCAAGGCCAGGCAAAAGGCATTGGCAGTCCCCCGAGGAATCACTCCCAAAGGTATTTCCGTACCAATTACTGCCCCCGCAACAGCAGAAACCGTGCCGTCCCCCCCAGAAGCAATAATTAGGTCGCTTCCAGAGGCGATCGCCTCTTGGGCCAACTGTTCGGCAGTAGTCTGTGGGTTAGTCAAGCAAACCTTTAACTGCATGTAGGGTTCTAGCAGTTTTCTAATTAGCAATAGATCCTGTTGAGAATTGCCTTGACCGGAAACCGGGTTAAAGATCAGGTGGGCGAAACGAGTCTGACTCAAGAAGGCCGCGATCGCCCCGGCAGTGGCAAAATTTAGGGCGATCGGGACATTGTGTAAATTACAGATGCGCAGCAATGTTTGGGCTTGAGGTTCTTGGGGTTGAGCTGTACCTGAGTCAATCAGAAAGATAACAGCTACCACATTACCTGTAGTAACTTCAGCAGCAATTTGCACGTCTCCCCCTTGAGAACCGGGCAGCATCAGGGATACCTCTAACCCCGTTCCTTGTTGAATTCTTTGTCCCGTGGTACCTGTTGCTATCAATTTATAACGGGCAAGCACCAAAGCATGTTGCTTGACAAAGGCAACGACATTCTCTTTTTGGCTGTCGTGGGCAATTAGGGCGATCGTCGGTTCCATTTGGGATCGTTCTGTTCGATATTTTACTTGCGCGCATTAACTCATATTCTACCATTATCCACTAGAGGCAGAGCCTAAGGGAGAACGTTCCCAGCCTGAGACTGGGAACGAGGGGGGTTAAAAGGTGGGTGTGGTCATGCATTTGTTGTAGCCGGATCCCCCCCAAACCCCCCCGCGCCAATTGGGGGGGCTCCGGAAGCCCCCCTTTTTAAGGGGGGTTTGGGGGGATCCGGCGACTGGGAGGGCCGCCCGAACGATCAACGGGTTTTGACCACACCCATCAGGAACGATCAACGGGTTTTGACCACACCCGTTAAAAGGTGGGTGTTATTTCAATACCTCGTAGGTTTTGCCTATAGGTTGGGGTGTGGCGCAAGCGCCCGTTGGTAGGAGACCTCCAATGCTGTCAGACCATCCGACCAATGCTGTCAGACCATCCGACCAATGCTGTCAGACCATCCGACCAATGCGGGGAGATTATCCGAGTCGGGCTAAAATGGGATGCTTCCCTGCCGGTAGTGATTTGTATTCCTTGAAATATTGGGTGTTATTTAAGCCATCACCATGCCGCCATCGACATTAAAAACTTGACCGGTAATATAGGCAGCAGCAGGATCGGCGGCCAGGAAGCGCACCATGCCAGCAACTTCATCAGCTTGACCGAAGCGACCCAGAGGGATATATTTCAAAATCTCATCGGTTTTGATGTCCTTAGTCATGTCTGTGGCAATAAATCCCGGTGCCACAGCATTAACTGTAATTCCACGAGTGGCCAGTTCCTTGGCCACAGATTTGGTAAACCCGATCGTCCCAGCTTTAGCAGCAGCATAATTAGCTTGACCGGGGTTACCCATGAGACCGGAGACCGAGGCAATATTAACGATCCGCCCCGCCTTTTGCTTGAGCATGATTTTACTCACCGCCCGGGTGCAGAGGAACACGCCACTGAGGTTGAGGTCAATCACCGCTTGCCAATCTGCCGGTTTCATCCGCAATAGCAGGTTATCGCGGGTAATGCCAGCATTATTGACCAGCACATCCACACGTTTCCATTTGTCCATCACCGCCTTCAGCAGGGCATCTACCTGGTCGGGTTGGGAGACATCCGCACTCAGGGCAACTGCATGACCTCCCATTTCCGTAATTTGGGCCACAACCTCCTCTGCTGCGGCACTAGAACTAGCATAATTGACCGCCACAGAAGCCCCCTCACTGGCCAAGGCCAAGGCGATCGCGCGACCAATTCCCCGGGAAGCCCCCGTAACGATAGCAACTTTGTCCTGCAAGTGCGATCCAGCCATGAAAAATTCCTCTCTAACCTTATAATCGATCTAGGTTCGAGCAATTTGGCACTAGAATCAAGCTATATACTCAAAATTTCTCATCTCTGGTTAGTTGTTGCTTGTCAGTTGTTGGTTGCTCTTGCTCCGGACTTAATACTTCTCGGGGTTAATAACTTGTCATTGCGAGGGGGCGGGTGGCACGAGCATTCTTCTTTACTCCGCCAGGATCCCCCCGAAGCAATCTCACCGACGACGCCAAGCGCTCTTCCTCTCATAGGTCGCGGGGGGATTGCTAGCGCTCCTGCGTCGCGCCGCTGCGCTAACGGGGGGGGGTTAACGAATATGAACGCATAAGTCGATCGCTACGTACCCCCCCCTCGCAATGACACCCTATATCCAAAACCTTGAGGTATTGGCTCCGGACTAAGGTCCAGCCTGTCTAGCAATTAACAATCAATTTTCCCTTAACAATGGGTGTGGTCAAAACCCGTTGATCGTTTCTGGGATATTCCAGCTGTCTGATTCCCTGTAGGGGCGTTAGCGCAGCGGCTGCGCAGCAGCTAGCATTCTGGCGACAAATTATGACCATAGATGACAGCTGTTCTCTCAGAATGCTTCGCCCTGCACCCCGCGAGAATCTTCCCGTACCAACTACTTTTGACCACACCCCTTAACAATTCTCAACAAGCAAATAAAATGGCAGTTAAAAAGCAATTCACAACTTTCCAGGACTTACTCGCAGAGTACGAGAAGCCAGTATTGGTAGATTTTTACGCTACCTGGTGCGGGCCTTGTCAAATGATGGCCAAAATTCTCGATCGGGTGAACGCACAAATGAGCGATCGCCTACAGGTAGTAAAAATCGACACAGATAAATATCCCCAAATAGCTTCTCAGTACGGAATTGAGGCATTGCCAACCCTGATCCTGTTCAAAAACGGCCAGTCAGTTGATAAAATTGAAGGCGTCATCCGAACCGAACAGTTGATGGGGCGTTTGCAAGCCTTAATATAGATATAATTTCCTCGGCGTTGCACAACGACGGGATGATGAGGTCTGCTAATTGCAGAGGACGAAGTCGCGCAGCGGAGGGGGCCCGGAGCGTGCAGGAGCGCTATTGTCAATGGTTAATTGAGAGCGTCATTTATAGTCAT
>JBFRWI010000105.1:0-21357 GCA_051439505.1 Hormoscilla sp.
TATAAATGACGCTCTCAATTAACCATTGACAATAGCGCTCCTGCACGCTCCGGGCCCCCTCCGCTGCGCGACTTCGTCCTCTGCAATTAGCAGACCTCATCATCCCGTCGTTGTGCAACGCCAAATATACTTACCGTTTGCTAAATTGTCAGACAGAGTACGTATTATAGGTGTTGCACATTTTTGGGGCGATCGGGAAGTTTTTGGTGATGGGTGCGATCGCCATCATTTAAAAATGCGCAGGAGAACCCTGCCACCGGGCTCTCCTTGTGGAGTCTTGCGTGAGCGATAACGAGATTTACCTGACCCGGAGTTACGCAAAAAGCGCCTGTTTCCCTTGCTTGACCCAAGTGGGGCGCTTTTTGCGCAGTCCGGGCCGGGCATCCCTGGTTTCGCTTGGGCTTTTTCCAAGCCCCCATGAACCTTCATTGCTGAATATAATATAGCTTAGGGAAGTGGAATTTGTCAAGGGTAAAGGGAAATTTTTTTTTCCCGAGCATGGGATATTTATTTTATTTGATCTTCATATCCTTTTTTTACCGTTTGGAGGCTGGGAAAAAGTTAGCTACCAAGTTAGTAGGGTAAGTTGGTGGCTCCCAACCCGGTTTGGAGAGATCTCCTCCCATCTTTGTCCAAAGTTGTATTATAAAAAGTTGGTTAGATGCGCCCGTTAATGAACTCCTGCACCCTCTGCCACACTATCTCTAATAAATTGGGACTATCCGTATCAAACCATTCAATCAGCGGATCTGCCCGAAACCAGGTCCGCTGTCGCTTGGCAAATTGCCGCGTGTGCAAGATGGTTAATTCTTTCGCCTCTTGCAAAGCAATATCTCCAGCCATATATTGCTTGATTTCCTGATAACCTAGGGTATCTAACAGAGGCAAATCAGCACCATATTTCTGACAGAGATATTCTACTTCCTCGACAAACCCAGCGGCCAGCATTTGTTCTGTCCGCTGGGCAATTCTCTGTGTCAGTCTGTCAGCATCTGCACATTCTAAACCAATTTGCAGAATCGGATAGTCGGGCGGATCGGTCCCTTGCTGTTGGGAAATGGGAATTCCCGTGACATAAAATACTTCTAAGGCTCGTAATGTCCGCACAGCATCATTGGCGTGAATCTTCCTGGCCGCCCCCGGATCTACTTGTTGCAGCATCCCGTAACATTGCCTTTGCGATAGTTCTCCCAACTGCGATCGCAACTCTGTCTGGGGTGCGACTCGGGGAATCTTCATTCCTTGCACTACGGAACGGATGTATAATCCCGTACCTCCCACCAAGAGGGGAATGTACCCTTCTGCTTGGAAAGATGCGATCGCCCCTTGGGCCTGCTGCTGGTAATCTGCTAAAGTGAGAGTTTCCCTCGGATCGCAGATATCAATCAGGTAATGGGGCACCAGCAGGCGATCGGCCCTTGTGGGCTTGGCCGTACCAATGTCAAACTCTCGGTACAGCTGTCGGGAGTCAGCACTCAAAATGACGGTCCCCAGTCTCTGGGCCAAAGCCAAAGCTAGCCCCGACTTACCGGTGGCGGTGGCACCACAGACCGCAATCAAACCGTAACCGCCTCTACTCATATGGTGGGTGCATCCCCTAAATAAATTTGCCCCGATCCTGCCCTAAGATTGTCTCAGACCCTTTTATGTTATAATTTTTGAGAGATTTTTCCTGAGAATAGTATAAGGGCGGCTAAAAGCCCGAAATTGGAGAAGACATACATGACCACCAGCTACAGCGCCGAGCAAATTCAAGTGCTCGAAGGTTTAGAACCGGTCAGAAAAAGACCGGGGATGTACATCGGCACTACTGGCCCCAGAGGACTCCATCATCTAGTATATGAGGTGGTTGACAACTCGATCGATGAAGCCCTCGCCGGCCACTGCACCCATATTGAAGTGGATATCAATGCCGAGGGTTCTGTTACCGTCACCGATGATGGCCGGGGTATCCCTACAGATATTCATTCCCGTACTGGCAAGTCGGCATTGGAAACGGTGATGACCGTACTCCACGCTGGCGGTAAGTTTGGCGGCGGTGGCTACAAGGTTTCCGGAGGATTGCATGGTGTCGGGGTCTCGGTGGTGAATGCCCTGTCGGAATGGTTGGAAGCTACCGTTTGGCGTGGGGGGAACATCCATACCCAACGCTTTGAACGGGGCATGCCTATAGGGGAACTAGCTTCCCAACCCGATACAGAAACCCGTACTGGCACTTCCATCTCCTTCATGCCCGATACCCAAATCTTTACTACGGGCATCGAGTTCGATTACGATACCTTGGCCAGGCGCTTGCGGGAGTTGGCCTACTTGAACGCTGGGGTCAAAATTACCTTTAGCGATCTCCGCCTGGAAGCACCACGGATCGAAAGCTACCAATACAATGGGGGCATTCAAGAATATGTTGCCTACATGAATCGGGAAAAGCAATCTCTGCATGAGGAAATTATCTATATGCAGGGAGAAAAAAATGATGTCCAGGTAGAAGTCGCTTTGCAGTGGTGCGTCGATGCCTATACGGACAATTTGCTGGGGTTTGCCAATAACATCCGCACTATTGATGGCGGTACTCACCTGGAAGGGTTGAAGACCGTCTTGACTCGGACCATGAATTCGATCGCCCGCAAGCGCAACAAGCTGAAGGAAAATGAATCCAACCTGGGTGGGGAGAATATCCGCGAAGGTTTAACAGGGGTAATTTCTGTCAAGGTGCCCGATCCCGAATTTGAAGGACAGACGAAAACAAAACTGGGGAATACAGAAGTGCGGGGCATTGTAGATTCCCTCGTGGGAGAACGTCTCACTGAGTACCTGGAATTTCGCCCCGCGATCGCAGATTCGATCTTAGAAAAGGCAATTCAAGCTTTCAATGCCGCAGAAGCGGCACGACGGGCCCGGGAATTAGTCCGCCGGAAATCCGTCTTAGAATCCTCTACTTTACCAGGAAAATTGGCTGATTGCAGCGAGCGAAACCCCGCAGAATCGGAGATATTCATCGTTGAAGGCACGTCGGCAAGTGGTTGTTTTCATGGCGACACCCTTGTAGCCTTGGCTGATGGCCGTTCTCTCAGCTTCAAAGACATTATTGCCGAACAAGCCCAAGGAAAAGAACATTTTTGCTATACCGTTCGCCCTAGCGGCAAAATCGCGATCGAACGCATCATCAACCCCCGGATGACTAAGGCAAATGCTGAAGTCGTCCAGGTGACATTAGATAATGGGGAAACTCTCATATGCACTCCCGATCACCCGTTCATGTTGCGGGATGGCAGCTATAAACCAGCGGCATTGCTGACACCAGCAGATTCCCTCATGCCACTCTATCGCCAGCTTTCCCGCAAGAGCAAGAGCAAGAGCAAGAGCAAGAATAAAAACGGTTCCGGACTAGATGGTTACGAAATGGTTTGGAATCCCCATCAGAATCAGTGGATTTATACCCATCTGTTGGCAGATTTTTATAACCTCCGCAATAATGTATATCATTCATCAGATGGCAATCATCGCCATCATGTCGATTTCAATAAACTCAACAACAACCCGACAAATATCAAACGGCTGCCTGCGTCCGAACACTTAGCCTTACATCGCGCTCATCTTGAATTCACCCTGCATCGTCCGGACGTGATAGAAAAAAGCCGCCAAGTTCACATGAGTGAAGAGTTTCGTGCGATGATGAGCGAACGAATGCAGCAACCAGAAACGCGGAAAATTCTCTCGGAACAGGCTAAGGCCCAGTGGGAAGATGAAGCGTACAAAGCTTATATGCAAAGCAAGTGGCGCGAGTTTTATGAAGGCAATGAAACTTACCGGCAGGATTTGCACGATCGATTGTACCAAGCCCAGTCAGAGTATTGGAGCGATCCAGCAAACCGCTCCGATCGCGCAGAAATGGTTCGCAACTACTATGCAAATAATCCCGAAGCACGCGAAGAACTTTCTGCCATTGCCAAACAGCAATGGCAAGATGAAGAATTGTTGAAGTGGCGCTCTGAAAAGACACGGAAACAATGGACTCCAGAATTCCGGGCCCAGCGCCGTGCGGCACTGAATGAAACATATTACCGCAAAACTATCGAGGTTTTAAAAAAAGTTCACCGCCAGGAAGGTTATATGGATCTGGAACTGTACGATCGTTACCGTCGCCAAACCCGAGACAAGTCTTTGTTGAAATTTGAGACGTTCTGCAAGCGGTATTTTGAGGGCGATGACGTACTAGCGCGTCAAGCAATTCGCAATTACAACCATCGCATTGTGTCCGTCGAACCCCTGGAAGAACGGATGGATGTTTACGACATCGAAGTTCCCCATACTCATAACTTCGCCCTAGCAAGTGGGGTCTTTGTCCATAACAGTGCTAAGCAAGGACGAGACAGGCGTTTTCAGGCTATTCTGCCTCTGCGGGGGAAAATTCTCAATATTGAGAAGACTGATGATGCTAAAATATACAAGAACAATGAAATTCAGTCCCTGATTACAGCCCTGGGTTTGGGGATTAAGGGTGAGGAATTTGACCCTTCTAATCTCCGCTATCACAGGATCGTGATCATGACAGACGCTGATGTAGATGGGGCCCACATCCGCACCCTGTTGTTGACCTTTTTCTATCGCTATCAGCGGGATATCGTCGATCGCGGTTATATCTATATTGCCTGTCCTCCTCTATATAAGGTGGAACGGGGACGCAGTCATTTCTATTGCTATAGCGATCGGGAACTGCAAGAACGCCTTAGTGAGTTGCCGAAAAATGCAAATTATAACATTCAGCGGTTCAAAGGTTTGGGTGAAATGATGCCCCAACAACTCTGGGATACTACTATGAACCCGGACACGAGGACCATGAAACGGGTGGAAATTGAAGATGCTGCTGAAGCTGACCGCATCTTTACGGTGCTGATGGGCGATCGGGTGGCCCCCCGCCGCCAATTTATCGAAACCTACGGACCGAAACTCAATCTGACTGATTTGGATATCTAAGATATTGTTGGGCGTAGGGTGGGCACCGCCCACCTTCTGCCCCTGGGAATGTGTAAATAAGTTGGTCCGCTTGATTATGAAAAAAACCTGATTTCATAATTCATTCTTGAGATCCTCACCTTCGGGTAAGGAGTTCGCGATCTCTCTGCCTCGACAATTATCATAGTGTTAGATCATGACTACTTTACCTCACCGCCTGCTGCTACTGCTATCACTTGTCTTTTGCCTTTGTACTTTTGACGAACCCAAAGCCGTTGGCCAATTGCCACCGCCGCCACAGGAGACAACGAGTGAAGACTTACCCGAACATGCAGATGTGGTTACCGCAGTTGCGGTCAGTCCCGATGGGGCGATCGTGGCTAGTGCCTCCTATGACGGTACCATTAAACTCTGGCACCGGAAGGAAAATCGGCAAATCAATGTTCTCAGAGAACATCAAGGGTGGGTATTGAGTTTGGCATTCAGTCCCAATGGGCGCTTTCTGGCCAGTGGCGGTTTGGACAGAACCATTAAGATCTGGAACCTGAATACTGGCAGAGTAGTGCGTAATTTAAGAGGCCATAGAAATGGCATCTTATCGGTAGCCTTCAGTCCGGATGAGATACACCTGGCTAGTGGTAGCCTGGATAAGACGATCGGAATTTGGAATCTGGGAGGTAGCGAATTAGTCCGCACCCTGAGAAGTCATGGAGACTGGGTGCATTCCGTTGCTTTCAGTCCGGATAATCAGACCCTCGCTAGTGGCAGTTTTGACAAAACAGTTAAGCTGTGGAATTGGCGCGAGGGCACGGAAATGCGCACCCTTACCGAACATCAAGGTCCTGTTTTATCTGTTGCCATTAGCCCTGATGGGGTCCTTTTAGCTAGTGGCAGTTTTGACAAAACTATTGTGCTGTGGAATTTGGCGACTAATAGTCTGCATAAAATCTTGCTCGGCCATGAAAATGGAGTGTTAGATGTCACCTTTAGCCCCGATGGGCGCTATCTTGCTAGTGGTAGCGATGACAAGACTGCTAAAATCTGGGATCTGATTACGGGTGTAGATTTGATTAGCTTCGATGGATATAATAGCGGCGTCAGTTCTGTCGATTTTACTCCTGACCTGCTGGGCCTGGTGACTGGTAGCGATGACAAGACTGTTAAACTTCGCTATCTAAATCTCTTACCCGATCGACATGTTACCCCTAGGGAGAGACTTTAAACTGCGCTTTTGCGGGAAATGGGATGGCCCAAAGAAACTAGAGACCCGGACCTGAGGCAATTTCCTAGGATCGAGATCCTCACCTCCCGCATCTCTAGGCCGAAACCAGGTTTAAGACTACAACAGTTTCGCGATATCTATTTATGTTGGCGCTGCAACGCTAATGCACCCAAGGCACTCGCTGCTAGCAAACCCAGAACTAAAGCTGGTTCGGGCACTGTCTCGATTCTTATCTTCCTGAGCATGTAATCATCATTTCGATCGGTAACAGTAAATCCGAATCCTACAGCTGTCCGATCTTCGGGGTCAAACCTGGTGAAATTGAAGAAGCCGATGCCAGTATCGTCCCCATTTCCTCCACGGATATCGGCACTGACAAGCTCATCTCCATCTACAAATAAGGTAAACTCATCATTAAACCCTACCCGGGAGAACATTGCCGAATGGATCCTTACTGGACTATCAAACCTCAAAAGCAGAGTTTCACCACGAATCCAACCATCCACCTCGGGATCTTCACACAATCGTGGGCGAATACATCCTCCGAAGACTCCCAGACCGCTAGCCGTCTGTACCACATCGCGAGGATTAGTATTCAAACCAACACTTCCAGTGGCTCTCACGGTTATCCCTCCCTCTGTGAAGTCCAAGGAACTATCTCTCTTCGCTGGCGAACCGGTAAAATCGTATATTAAACTTGCGGCTTGTGCCTGGTTAGCCTCGATCGCGCCGAAGCTCAAGGCTGCGCTAGCGACTGCGGCTGCTATTTTCTGGAAAAATTTGCTTGACATTTTTACACTTTTGTCCTATTTTTCTGCGAGTAACTGCTTTTGACGCTAATCGATATGATTAGTTCATTATATCCTATATTTCGCGGATTTGCCAGATCTGTCTAAAGGAAAATATCCGCCACACCAAGGCCGCTGTCCCGGTGGCATCCGATCGCACACTGGCAACCCCTATCGCTATACCGCCCTAGAGCATCGGTCCAGTAGAAGTCCTTGACAAAAAAAAGAAAATGTGCATCTACTAAATTTGGTAGCGAGCATAACAATTGTGAGCCTCCGGAGCGACCCCACGGGGCCAGAGCGTGAAAAACGGGAAAGGAGCAGAAGAACGATTTTTCGTCAATACACAGATTGCCAAATTTGTCAAGCATTATTAGTGGACCGACGCTCTAGATTGCCATATTTGCTCGTGCTTATCAAGTGATAAGGTCGAGTGCTTTTTGCCCAACTGTTTTGATGTCCTTGCACTCGGCTGTTATACTACGATCTAATTTTGTTAACAATTAGGAATGACAAATCATGCTAGAACAATTATGGAGCAGATTGTTGCCTTGGGGTCTAAGTTTCATCCTCGCTACCTTCACCCTGGGATTTTCCCATCCCGCCTATGCTATCTCTGCTAGGGACTCCTTTCGTACAGCCTATGAAAACCGCTATACTTGGGACGAACAATTTCCCGGTTATACCGCTGACTTGTCGGTTAATTACAATGGGGAACTCTATCAAGGGATGGTTAGGATCAAACCAGACCTCAGCGTGGAAGTAATTGACATAGAAAACCCAGACATCCGAATGCTGCTAGAGAATCAACTGAAAATGGAAGTGATTCACCGCCGACGGGTTCCCTTTGACAAGATGCACGGGAACAATAGCTTTCTGCTAGTTGGTACTGATGATGCTGGGGCGTCGATAATCAAAGAGGTGGGAGATGAGATGGACTCCTACTATCAAGTTAAGGATGGCGCGATCGCCCAAGTAAACCGTCGATTTGATGACATAGCGGTCACGGTTGATACCCTGGGGACGAATGAGACGCCAGCAGGTTATTTAGTTTCCCATTTCCAAACAACTTTCCGGGATGCTTTGACAGGTAAAATACTGGAACAGGAAGATGTCAGGGATATTCACGAAAAAATTGGCAATTACTACGTGCTAACTAACCGCACTATCCAAACTTTTTAGTTCGTTCGTAGTTTCCTTCGTAGTAAGGACTTCAGTCCTTACCACCATTTAGCGCTAAAGTTTTTAGTTTATTCCTAGTTTCGTTCGTAGTAAGGACTTCAGTCCTTACCACCCTTACCACCATTTAGCGCTAAAGCATATTCTTAATCGCGTCCTTAATTACGTCTAGCAAACTGCTACCACCGATCGCCAGAGCAATTACAATCGAAGCGCTGAGAATTCCTGCCATTACACAAAGCACTAAACCCACCAGACTAATCGCTCCGTCATCTTCCATTAAACCAAATCCCGTCACAAAAATTCCCATTGCGGGTAAAGTATTTGTGCCCGGAATGGGTATCATCATCGATACTGACATGAAGGCGATCGCCACCCCGATCGCAACTCTACCAGGCAAACTGGTACAGATGTGGGTCAGACGGGGACGGGAAATTGCTTCTATGCGCCGCAACCAGGGAATAGCTGCTTTTACCACCCCCTGCACCTTCTCTAAAGGCATCGTTCCTTTGAGCATCTTTTGGGGGAACCAGGGGCGTTTGGCACCCGCTATCAACTGCATTGCTAAAAGAAACATTGCCACTCCGAAGGGAATAGAATAACCAGGGGCAGGTACTGGCAAAGCTGAAGGTAGGGAGAGGATGACGAACATAAAACCCAAAATCCTCTCTCCCGCTAGCCCGAGAATATCTGCTAGGGTTACCTTATCGGAACGTTCTTCTTCAAAAAAGTAGCGTTGTAATTCTACAGATAGTCTAGCCACAGTAAAGTCATAGCTATTGGTCCGCCGACCCGAGGCAGAGCCTCGATATTCCGTTCCCTGTCAGAGTCAGGGAACGAGACCTGGGAGCCCGCTTTCCCCTCGTTACCAGGCTCAGCCTGGTAACGCGAAATGGAGGCTCTGCCTCCAGTGAAAAAGCTTAACAAGCGATTTTTTTAGTCGGTTTTAACCGACTTTAGCTATTAGCAGGGGGTTTTAACCCCCTGCGGGGTAACGGGACAGATGCAATATCTCAGTTCACCATGCACCATTCCCTATTAAAGTTAGGTGCCAACTGTCCAGCTGTTAATGTACTCAATTTGTTCTGGCGTCAGGGTATCCATCGCAATACCCATTGCTTGCAGCTTCAGGCGGGCAATCTCTTGGTCCACATCCTGGGGAATCTTGTGGATGCCGGGTTCCAGCTTGCCTTTGTTCTTCACTAGGTATTCGCAAGCGAGGGCCTGGTTGGCGAAGCTCATGTCCATCACGGCACTGGGATGTCCCTCAGCAGCGGCTAGGTTAATCAACCGCCCTTCGCCCAATACTACCACGGATTTCCCGGTCGGAAGGATATATTGTTGGGTAAAGGGACGCACGTCCTTCACTTCGGTCGCTTTCTTCCCTAGGGCCTCCAGGTCAATTTCGATGTCGAAGTGGCCGGAGTTGCAGACGATCGCGCCATCTTTCATGACGTCAAAATGTTCGCCGCGAATCACGTGCTTGTTGCCGGTAACGGTGATAAACAAGTCTCCTTGACTTGCTGCTAGGGCCATTGGCATGACGCGGAAGCCATCCATTGTTGCTTCGATCGCCCGGACTGGGTCAATTTCGGTAACAATTACATTAGCTCCCATGCCGTTGGCCCGCATGGCTGCGCCTTTGCCGCACCAACCGTAACCTGCGACGACAACTGTTTTCCCAGCTAGGAGGATATTAGTAGCGCGGATAACGCCATCCAGGGTAGATTGCCCCGTACCGTAGCGGTTGTCAAAGAAATGCTTGGTGTCGGCGTCGTTGACATTCATGGCGGGGAAAGTCAGCACCCCATCCTTCAACATGGCCTGGAGACGGACGATACCGGTGGTTGTCTCTTCCGTAGTGCCCAGCATGTCGGGAATCTGATCTTGCCGATTCTCGATCAGGGTGGCCACTACGTCACTGCCATCATCAATAATAATGTTGGGGCGGTGATCCAGAGCTATTTCCACGTGGCGCAGGTAAGTTTCGGTATCTTCCCCTTTCATGGCATAGACAGAAATACCATGATCTGCCACTAAGGAGGCGGCTACGTCATCCTGGGTGGACAGGGGGTTGCTGGCGATCAGCACTGCATCTGCACCCCCTGCTTTCAGGGCGATCGCCAAATGAGCGGTTTCGGTTGTGACGTGACAGCAAGCGCTTAACCGGATACCTGCGAAGGGCTTTTCCTTGGCGAACCGGTCACGAATTTGCCGCAGGACTGGCATTTCCCGTCCTGCCCATTCGATCCGCTGTTTCCCTTTGGGGGCCAGGGATAGGTCTTTTACTTCGTGTTTTAACTGGACTGCTGTTGCCGTCATTAACTCGATTCCTTGAATAACTATGTTGTCTAATTTACATACTATAGCTTATTTGCAGCTTGTTTGCCAAGTTTTTCTGGATATCTCAGGATTTCTGGGGTTCGCCAAACTCCCGAGATCACCTTCTCGTGGGGGTTTCACCTGTCTGGGATGAAAGTCCCAATAATTTTTTCCGGGTCATGACCCACAAAAAAATCCTCCCAGTTTATTGACAGGAGTGACTTTCTCCTTCAAAATGGTAGTGGTCGATCGTCTCTAATGTCTAGTCTCCAGCAGCCAAGTCTAGCCCTGGCGGGGTGCTATCTGCCGGTTATCCTATTTGGGATTGAAGGGCAGGACTTACGCAAATTCAACCGTTAGACAGTACCGGTAGTGGATGGTGGGCGGTGCCCACCCTACCCATAGCTATGTTTAAACGCCTTGTTGCGCTCCTCTTTACCGATATCAGGGATCTCCCCAAATCAATTAGAGATATTTTTACATCAAACAGAACCATAGGAGGGAATGATATGTTACCACGTGATGTTTTACAAGAACTTCTGGATGAGATAGCAACGAAGGACAACAAAATTGATGGACCGGCTATCTTCTATCAAGATAATTTAAGAATATTTATAAAACCTCAAAAATATGGTCACAGCGGTAGTGGGTTTGATGTTAACAAGTTCACCGCCAAGATCGGAAGACAAATTAGAGACTCGCTAAAACGTGCAGCAGAGATAGACACTCCATTATATGTCACGCTCCTCCTAGAAAAAGCTTTGTGGACAGCTTTCTTGGTTACTGTAGTTAAACAAGAATTTTTACTTGTGTTTTTTCTATCAGACAATAATCCACATGAAGCATCAGGAGAGCATCTGGCAAATTGCCTAATATACAAACCAGAGATAGAGCGTCTACTAGAAGATATATTTAGGTAAATTATTACAGATGGTGGGCGGTGCCCACCCTACTTTCGCAGTGCCAGGGAGCAGATGGTGGGCGGTGCCCACCCTACTTTCGCAGCTTATCATACTCGAAGGGCGATCGGGTGCTGATCTCCAGTCAATTAGTCGATTCGTCTCATGACCCACCGGGGGTTGCAAACGTTGCAAACCCAAAGGCTTTTAGCTTAAGAATGCTTTCCTTTCTCGACAATGCTTTCAGTGGGTTTTAACCCACTTTAGCTATTAGCCGTGGGTTTGAACCCACGGCGGGCCAGGAGGCTAATTGAATAATTGACTAAGAGGGTAAAATGATTTAGACTTGCTATAGTCGATTTTACCTCCTCCTTAAAACTCGGCCTAGCAGCCCATCGATCTGCTGGTTTATAGCACTCAAGTGAAAACTTTGACTCGCCTGCATCCGTGCTTGACGAGCAATAGTCATGGCTTTTTCAGGATGCTGGCGACAAAAGCCGATCGCATCTGCGAGATCTTGTGAATTTCCCGGCGGTACTAGCCACCCAGTTTTATCTTGCTCGATCAATTCCACCACACCCCCAGCAGCAGCAGCAACCACAGGTCGTCCGCACAACATAGCTTCAATAATAACCCGTCCGAAAGGTTCTGGCGCAGTGGAAGTATGAGCAACCAAATCGCAAGCTGCCATTAGGGGTACGACATCCTCACGAAATCCCAAAAACTGGACTCGTTTCTCCAGTCCCAGTTCTGCTACTTGTTGGTGGAGTCTCTCGACATAATCTCCTTCGCCAAACAGCGCGTCGCCCACTAATATTGCTGTCACGTTACTGTCACATTCGCTGAGTGCTGCTAGCAAAATATGCTGTCCTTTCCAAGGAGACAAGCGACTGAAGTGACCGACTACAAAGCGCCCCTCTAATCTCAGTTTTTCCTTTATCCGATCGACTTGCTCTTGGGAAGTATGATATTGCTCCGGTTGAAAGCCATTATATACCACTTCTGCGATCTGCGATCGGCCTCCTGCTGCCACAAAAGCGGCCTGAGTTGCTTTCGAGTTAGCGATAACAAGGTCGGCAAAATTATTGGCCAGGGTGACCGCAAGGCGAAGATTAGTGGGGCTAAAGTGCTCCGTCGAGAGAATGTCGTGCAGATGATAAACTAGAGGGCGATCGGCCAAAAAGCTAGCCAGAGCGCCAACCACCAGAGCTTTTTGGGTATTGGCATAGATCAGATCGTAGTCCCGGGCGATTTTAGCCACCTTAGCAATTAGAGGCAAGAGTTGACCTAAACTGCTCAAACCTCGGATCAAATTGCTTTCTTTGCGCACTTCTATTGGCGCGGTGGCTAAAACCCTGACTGGGATACCCTGCTGCTCTAATAATTCCTGAAAAGAGCCATCTGCGAATAAGCCCACTAAGCAGCTATCTGCATGGGGTTTGGCAATGTCTAGCAGACATAGTTCTGCACCTCCGGGTTTGCCACTTTGATCTAGAAACAGGATTTTCATGATTGTTAATTGTTAAGGATGTGGTCAAAACCCGTTGATCGAGAATGGGATACCTCAGTCGCCGCAATACTTCTCGGTTAAGAATATAGGTTGTCATTGCGAGGGGGGGGGTACTCCGCGATTAACGGCCTGCTCAATTTAGTTAACCCCCCCCGAAGCAATCCCCTGCAAGCGTACAAGTCTGTGAGATTGCTTCGGGGGGATTGTTTCGGGGGCTAACAAATAGTTAGTTGGGAAGACCCCCCTCGCAATGACAGGTTGTATCCCTTGAAGTATTTGGTTGTACCATTAGCCATTAGCCATTCTCCATTCTCTATCCTCCATTTTTACAGGCTGTTCAACAGTTCCAGATATCGATCGACAATGCGATCGACCGAAAATTCTTGAGCGCGTTTTTGCAACAGAGCGGAGTCTGGGGGATGGTCCAGGGTGGCCGCGATCGCATCAGCCATCGCATTATAGTCTCCAACAGGCAATAACTTGCCATATTTTCCCTCTGCTAAAATCTCGGCTGGGCCACTTTCGCAGTCCGTCGAGACAACTGGAGTACCTGTTGCTAGGGCCTCCGCCACAACGTTACCAAATCCTTCATAAATCGAAGATAGGACAAATACTGAGGCCCTGGCCATGTAGGCGTAGGGGTTCTCCACAAAACCAGGAAAATCTACTTCATCAGAGTATCCCATTTCTCGTACCATAGATTCAAGTTGGGGTTTGATTAGGGGTTCTCGTTCATCCACATCCCCTAGAATCATCAACCGCACGGGACGCTGTGCTCGCAACTTCCCAAAGGCACGCACCAGAGTTAAAAAATCCTTTTGCTTGACCAACCGTCCTACACCCAGGATAACAGGAGGTTCTCCCGCAGCAAACCACGGATGCTCGATCGGGGCTTTTGCTTTTTCCAATAGGTTAGATGTCACCACGGGGTTGTACATGACTCCAATGCTTTGTCGGGGTAAACCTGTCATCTGGGCGACATCCTCTGCCACCCCCTTAGATGCAGCCACAATTGCCTTAGCCCAAGGATAAAACTGTCGGACTATCCCTGACCTAATCTTGATGACTAGAGGACTATGGCGATCGCGAAATTGCTGGGACAGATTTGTTTGGACGGACATCACCACCTTGGTCGGAACTCCTGCTAGTATTTTCGCCCAAGTTGCCGAGCTGAGAATATCTAGAGTAGACAGCAAAAACTGCGGTTTTTCTTGCTGAAGATAGCGCCTCAAAGCCAGGGTTTTATACAGAATCACAGGCGATTTGGCCTTGAGATCGATCAGTCGCACATCCTTTGGTACCTTTGATAAGTAGGCTCCTTTCGCCTGTGCTACCAGTAAATCAACTTTGAGACCCCGTTTGGCAAAGCCTTCTGCCAAATGGAGGAAAGCGCGTTCTGCACCCCCACCATCAAGGTTGGGGAGAAAAAAACTTGCAAAGGTGTTTTTTGACATGGCGATATTGTGAATTGTGAATTGAACGAAAAATTTATCTCTGACTGTTTGTGACTATCAATCCTTACATTAACTCAATCACCAAGGGATCGTCCGGTACCTTGACGGTAATGCTTGTGACGTCCGCTGACTTTGGCTTATTTGACTTGAGAGGTCGATAAATATTGACATTTTCAATCTTGCTATTCACTGCGATCTCGATCTTCCGCTTCTTAACCTTGATGTTCTTTTTCTTTTTTAAATCAAAACTGCTGACTTCTTGCCAGAGAATCAGGTAAAATCTGCCATCCCGTTTTTGTAAGAGGGTATGATGGATATCTTTCGTGTCACCACTCAAAGCATAGTCCAGGTATCCAGGAGAGAAGCTATCTCCTGGGTCACTCAGGAGGGTAATTAGGTTTTTCAAGGCTTTGAAAGCCGGTTTGGGCGAACCATCGTTGCGCAGTAAACCAAAATTACTCTCTTGATTTTTCCGATCCCATTCATCAATCAATTCGTAGATGAACGCCCGATCGATGCCCCGATTGAAGTATTCTAAGTATAGTCGCGGAACATATTTTCCCGAAGCCCGTTCCGAAACGCCCGGATGCAGGGCTTTCTCATCATCCGTGGCATTGTGCCACCCGGACTCCGTGGCCACAATTGGTTTCGTTTCACAGACAAGGCGAGTTGCAGGTATCCACTTGCTGTCTAAATTATGAGTTGGTGCTTTTCCACCTGGATAGCTGTGCATAGTTCCCATGTCGCACTTAACACCCCCCAATTTTTTAGCATTCCACCAAAGTGCTATTGAGGGAGCCAAAACATCTAGATGCCTGGTCTCCCGATCGCCTTTTATGGCCTCATAAAGTTCTGCTTGAAAGTTACGCAGTCCATCGGGAAAATTTTCACCATTGTAGATTAATTTTTTATGTACATCCCATTCGTTCGGTCCTTCGACAGCTTCGATGGATGCAGAAGCTAATTTAGCCAGTTCTAATGCGGCAGCAGGGGTTTTTATCCACCAAGGATCCATAATCATAGTTGATTTGATGCCAATGGTTGCTAAATCTTGCAACTTTCTTCTAGCGGTCTTAGCTTTAAGCGGAAAGCCATCTCGAATATGATGAATGCCTAATTCCTGTAACCTGGGCTTGATAATCTCCTCGTAGTTGCGGTAAGCAGTGTCTACATAGTTCAGATGTGTTGCGACTCCGATCGAATCAACAAATTCCGAAGCACTACGGGCTTGCTCTAGTTGCGTATTTTCTCCTAGCATTAGAGAAACATTACCAACCAAGAAGGCAGTACAAAACAGCATTAAAGCATAGTATTTATATCGCAATAGCCAGTTGAAAATAGAATTATTCATTGCCGTTGTTGTTAATTAAGGATAACATTTGTTGATGTCGGTAGTATTTTACCCCTGCCAGACCTATGCCCGAGAATCCCCAAAGAATCATCCCGAATGCTGATACCTGCACTACATTTAATGTGATTTGCAAAAATGTCCCGATCGCCACAGCCCGGGCAGCACTCAAAAAAGAATCTGCTTTTGCCTGACTTTCCTGAAACAGTTTCATAAATATCAGCAACAGTCCTCCCAGGTACGGAATAGAACCCAACCATCCCAGGGAGAAGAACAGGGACAATACGCCGCTATCATTGCTGCCAATGTATTCATGTTCTATCACATTACCGATGCCCTTACCTACTAATTCAGAAAGGGCCACACCTAGCAGTTCATTGTACCCTTTCGTCCGATCGTTCAAGCTGGTATCATTTTTCGTATTAGATAGGGACTCGATCCGGGGCCCGATCGCCGAATTAAAAGGTTCTATGGTAGCCAAGGGAACTATCAATACTAATGCTACCATAGCACTAACTATTAAGCGCATTTGCAGACTGCCCTTGAGGGAAGGGAAGAAAATGAACAGTCCTCCCACCCAACCTACCCAAGCGGACCGCGCGGATGCTAGCAGGAAACTCAAGTAGCCAGCACCGGCGGCAGGAAAGCTGAGAAAACCTCGATTGCTAAATAATAACAGTAAGCCTGCCATCATCGTACAGGCAAATGGCTGGGGCGAGTTCATGGTACTCCACACCCGAATTCCCAGGGGTTCAGGGACGCCAAAAACAGGGGTGTCTACATTTTTCAGCCAGAAACTATCCCACCCAGGTGCGACCAAATATTGCACAATTCCGTAGACTCCCATCACCAATACTCCCCAGAGGAAAGTGCGTTGAGTATTCTGGCGATAGCTGGGATATTCTCGCCAGTTGGCAAATAAGTGGAAACCAAAAATAACGGGAACTAACCAGTTGAGAAATCCTAGCACGGCGCTTTTGGCTGATACTTGTATTACTCCTAGCAAAAAGCCGTAGCATATGGCGAAAAAAGACAGGATAAAGGGTAAGCCACCCTGTTTGTAGGACCTGGGGAGGTGTCGCACTAAGGTGGCAAAGGATACTAGGGTTACGAGGATAGGCGCTAGCAGCGTCAAACTGGGATTGACCCAGCTACTCCTGTAATCAATCAGGCGGCGCACTAAGGGTGTCAGGAACCACACCCACCAAGTAAAACTGTTGTAAAATAGGGGATATCGTTGATAGAGAAATACGCCGACTGCAAAACATCCCGCTGGAAAGGCTAGACGGATAATACTCGCTGCACCGCCCAGGATGCCCAGAAGGGAAACAACTATCAATCCACAGATTGCTCTCCAAGCCGGAACCGGTTGCAAGCCTCCCTTTCTCTCGATCCTTTTTTGGTTTATTTGGACTTCAGTGCCATCCATATTTGCTGCATCTGCTCTCGATTTATTAACCAGTTTGCTAGCAGGTAACTCGTGCATCCCGTCAGTACCAAGATGCCTAATATCCAGGCGCTAGCCAGACTTGTGGGTAACAACAACTTTACAAGAAGCACTGTCCCTAGCATCAATAGGCTGGCCCCAAGGGGTCGCCAAAGTACTGCTGCTAACTCACCCATCGGTAAGGATATTATCCGGAATGGAATAGCAAAACTAGGGTAAACCAAAATTACCGAGGTGATCGAGTATGCGATCGCCACTCCCACAATACCCCATTGCAACCCGATCGCAAAAGCTACGGTCACTAATATCCCCTCAACTATTGTCCAGCGAAACATCCAATCTGCCCGGCCTGTTGCTTTATAGATTGTGCTTACCGTTGTTCTCACAGATTGCTCCATCCCGACAGGAGCTAAAATCATCAGTAGTAAAATTACAGGCTGCCACTTGGAACCGAATAGGGTCAGGACCAAGGGTTCAGCAGTGCCCCACAGACCAATCAGTACCGGAAATGTCACTAAGGCGATCGCCCCAGCAACTTTCAGATAGGCTCGACCCAATCTCTCATAGTCATCTTGAACTTTGGACAATACGGGAAACAGTACCCTCCCCAGAACAAGAGAGATATTTCTTAAAGGGTAAAGCATGATCCGATAGGCTAAAGTGTAGTATCCCAAATCTTGCGATCCTAAGAATTTAGCAATTAGCAGGTAATCGACATTTCTCTGAAAATAGCGCAAGGTTTGAGAGCCAGTTACTTGCAAGCTGTAACTCATGACCCCTCGCACTTCCGCAACACTAAACATCAACTTGGGTCGCCACTTTGCACCTATCCACATCATCACAGTTCTCACCGTTATTAATCCTAACAGTTGAAATATTAAGCTCCACACTCCCCACCCGCTAATTGCCGAACTAATGCCAACGATCGAACCTGCCATCAGAGAAATAACTTCTATTTTCGCCAAGCTATTGAATGCCAAGTTGCGCTCGATTATTGCTTCCGGCACAATGCTCAAAGTGCCAATTAAAAAAGCAAATGATATTCCTCTGAGAACCGAACTCACTCTTGGTTCCTCAAAAAACCAAGCTACCAGGGGCGAACACAAAAAGAAAAAAGTGATTCCCAGTATCCCAAAGGCGACATTGAACCATAGCATGCTACTGATGAATCGATCGTCCACATCTTTCTTCTGGATGATTGCTGATGACATGCCAGCATTAAAGGCATCTAAAACTCCCCCAAAAATCGCTGCCATGCCCATCAAGCCAAAATCTCCCGGTGCGAGCATGTTGGCAAGAATGGCAGTAGTAATAAATTGCATTACCTGCCTGCCTATTCTCGCCAACATCGACCATTTAATGCCGGAAGCAGCCGCTTTTTTAAGGGACATTGTCTCTCTCCATTTGATATATACCCCTGACTTGTGAATTGTGAATTGCTAATTGCTAATTTTCAATCGGAGCATGTCCCAGTTTCTAATTATCGCGAATCTCGGCATTGATGTGATACAGCATAATCGCCTATTTGTCATTGCGAGGGGGGACAAGCGCGATAACTTATGATCAATAGAGTTAACCCCCCCCGAAGCAATCTCCCCAACAGCATATCACACAAAGGATGAGAACTGCTATATTTACGCAGCAACCCGATCGGGCAAACGAGCAGCCCTAGGTTATCTCTCCGGCAGCTTTGTCTATACAAGCCTTCAACGTAGAGGCTAATACCTGTACTTTGGGCTGTTGAAATATGCTGATGTGGTCGCCAGGCACTTCATGCACTTCTACTCCTTTGAGTGCCACCTTGCCCCAGCCGCCTTCAGGATCTGCGTGAACGCTAGCAGAACCCATTTTAGCTCGGATCAGGGTCACCCGACCTGGTAATGGTTGAGGGACATAACTGCTGTAGGCTTTACGGTTGCTCTCGATAATTTGTTCGTAAGGACGGATGAGCTCTTCAGGTGGATTATATAATCTTCGGGGCTTGCGGCGGGTGTTGCGGAGATACATTTGACGCAGAGCTTCGATCAGATCCCAATTGCCCTCAATGCCTAACCCCGTCTTGACCTTAATGTAATTGAGCTTTTCTTGGGGTTCTAACTCTATCAGGTTTTTCACGTGAAATGAAAGCCAACTTTTGAACGTGGGACGCAAACTGGGTTCGCGAGTATCAAACAAAACCAGCAGAGCCACTTCCTGACCTTGAGCATAAAGTTGCTGGGCGATCTCAAAGGCCACCATTCCTCCAAAGGAATAGCCTCCTAGATAATATGGCCCTTCCGGCTGGAGGTGACGCATAGCTTTGGTGTAGTTAGCTGCTATATCCTGAATGCGATCGAGGTTCTGCTTTTGCCCATCTAATCCCTCTGCCTGTAGTCCGTAAACCGGTTGATCCTGTCCCAGATTCATTGCCAGTTCCCGATAGGAGAGCACGTTGCCACCTACTGCATGAACGCAGAAGAACGGAGGTTTGGAACCATTTGGTTGCATCGCCACTAAGGGAGACCAAGGTGCTGACCATCCATCAGTACGAATGATTTTTCCTAGTTCCGCGATCGTCGGTGCCTGGAAAAGGGTGGCTAAGGGCAGCTTTTGCTTCGTCACCTTTTCAATTTCAGAGAAGAGAGTGACCGCCAGTAGGGAATGCCCCCCAAGTTCAAAGAAGTCGTCTTTAACCCCGATCGGGTCAACCCCCAGCACCGACTGCCAAATCTCGACCAGTTGCCGTTCCAGCTCATCTTCGGGGGCGACAAAAGTCTCCGCTTCCGAAGTCAGATTCCGTTCCGGCGCTGGTAGGGCCCTTTTATCGACTTTACCATTGGCAGTCAGGGGTAAAGTCTCTAGCAGCACGAAGGCCGATGGCACCATGTAGCTGGGCAACTTCTGCTTCACCAATTGGCGCAGTTCGTCAACCGTCACTGCTTCCTTTTGCTCTTGGTGCAGGACTACATAGGCCACCAGGCGCTTGTTCCCCGGACGGTCTTCCCGGGCGATCGCCACTGCTTCTGCTACTGCTGGGTGTTGGGCAAGGATGGCTTCTATCTCCCCTGTTTCGATCCGGAAACCCCGAATTTTCACTTGATTGTCCGCGCGACCCTGAAACACTATGTTTCCATCTGGCAGGTAGCGAGCCAAGTCCCCCGTCCGGTAGAGCATGTCCCCCGCCATTTTTGTCAAGGGGTTGACAATGAATCGCTCCTGAGTCATCTCCTCTGCACCAATATAGCCTTTAGCCAAATAAGGAGTGCGCACGTATACTTCTCCCACCTCGCCTATACCTGCCAACTGTTGCTGGCTGTTGAGCACCAGTAGTTGCACGTCGGCAATTCCCCGACCGATGGGAATACTGGGGCCACCGACAAGGGACTGGTCAGAGGATTTGGGACAGATGAAATATCCCATTGCTTGTGGGGTTTCTGTCGCCCCGTAGAAATTCACGCAGGTCACTTCTGGAGCTAATTTGGATATCCTGGCCACATCCTGCGGGGTTAAGCGATCGCCCCCGAAAAACCCATAACGCAGTTCGGGTAATATGACGCTTTCGCTTTCACTGAGCAGTTGCCCCATGGCCGGAGTCAGATGGGTAACGCTAAGAAGCTGTCTTTTCATCCAATGGGCTAGCTGACCGGGAGTTTCGATATCCTCACCAGAGGGAATATATAAAGTAGCGCCAATGCACAGTGGTGTAAAGATATCCCGCAGCAAGGGGTCGTGGGAGAGTCCCGAGAGCATACTGAAGCGATCGCCCTCAGTCAAACCAAACTTCTGAGCATGCCAGCCCATAAAATGAGATAGGGGTTTGTGGCTGCCTGCAATTCCCTTGGGCTTGCCAGTCGAACCCGATGTAAAGGCCACATAGGCTAAGTCGTCTGGCCCTACCGTCACTGCTGGGTCTGAGGTTTCATAATCTCCCAACTCCGGTACATTCGCCATGATGTCCGCAGGCAGTTCCAGCCGTAAGGGCAATTCATTAATTACCTCAAGTAATTCTGGCCCTGGCTGGGTCGCTGCTGCTGTCAGTTGCAGCCAACCCCTCGGCGCTGCTATGCCCAGACAATCTATTAAACGAGAACTTGGATAAGCTGGGTCAAGAATGATAAAGGCTGCACCTGCTTTGAGTACCCCTAATAGGGCCCAGACAAGGGCGGCGCTACGGTGAGCGTAGATCGCCACTATGTCCTGGCGGCAGATGCCATTTGCTCGCAAGTAGTGGGCCAGTTGGTTGCTGCGAGCATTCA
>JBFRWI010000106.1:0-14924 GCA_051439505.1 Hormoscilla sp.
AGAGGGGGGTTTCCAGTCGGCAGCATAGATGGTGGCAAAAGTCAAGCCCACGGAGGTATTCAAACAGCGAAACCCTTGCTCCATAAGGCTTTCACGATTGTAAAGAATTATGTGAGTAATGGTAAGCCTTAAGAAGGGGGGCAACCGGTGCGCCCCCCCTTTTGCAAGGGGGGGTTTGGGGGGGATCCCGCTGCAACAAATGCATGACCACACCCCTTGGGAACGGGTGCGGCGTCAGGACCGCTGTGGACTTATTCACTAGCATTCGATACGAGAACCAATGTACGCAAAGGAATCATTGCTATAGATTTAGAGAGGTGGGAATATGATGATTAAAAGTGAGCAAGAATATCAGAACACATTAGATTGGTTGCGGCGGTTTGAACAGACCGTAGCTAAAATAGATAGCGATCAAAAATTGAAAGCTGACGACCCAATGCGCTGGCAAATGTATCGAAACTCGTATCAGCGTCAAGTTGACGATTTCAAATATGAAATTGCCGAATATGAAAGAGTAAGAGATTGTGACAAAAAGCCGGTTTTGCAAATCCAAGTTGAGAATTTAAATAAACTGCCATTGGTTTTAATGAAAGCCAGGATGGCTGCCAAAATTAGCCAGGAAGAATTAGCGGAGACACTGGGGATTTCCTCACAGCGGGTGAAGGAGTATGAAGATACAGATTATCAATGTGCCAGTTTTGGAGAGATGATTGATGTCAGCGTCGCTTTGTGGAATTTGAAAAGGCTGTAATGCGGGTTGATTTTGAGGAAATAGAGGAAGTAGCACAGATCGCGAAAGAAAGGCAAGAGGAAAAAAGAAAGAATGCAATGACAGCGCCGGGCTGAGCGATCGGGATAATAGTTGTAAACTATATTGTTAGTCGGTTTTAACCGACTTTAGCTATTAGCCGGGGGTTTGAACCCCCGGCGGGCTAACAGCGAAGTGAAGTGCGAAGTAAAGGAATTTATTACCCGTGCCGCTGCTGATGCCACTGCCAAGCGTGGGCGATAATTCGATCTAGGTCTGGGTATTGGGGAGTCCAGTTGAGGATGGTTCTGGCCCGGGAACTGCTACCCACCAGAACGGGTGTATCGCCCGCACGCCGATCGCACTCGAAGGCAGGAATTTCTCTACCGGTAACTGTTCTAGCGGTATCAATCACTTGCTTGACAGAAAAACCATTACCATTGCCCAGGTTAAAGGCTTCACTATCTCCCCCATCCAGCAGATATTCCAGACCCAAAACATGGGCCCTTGCCAGGTCGGCGACGTGAATGTAGTCCCGCACGCAAGTGCCATCGGGAGTGGAGTAATCTGTACCAAAAATAGACAGAGATTCCCTTTTGCCTAAAGCAGTTAGCAAGGCCAGGGGAATGAGGTGAGTTTCGGGCTTGTGATCTTCCCCCAGCAAACCACTCGGGTCGGCCCCGGCGGCGTTAAAATAACGGAAACAGACTGACTTGAGGCCGTAAGCCCGATCGCAATCTGCCAGAATCCGTTCTACCATAGCTTTACTAGCGGCGTAGGGACTCAGAGGATTGTGGGGGTGATCTTCGGGAATGGGCAGGATCTGGGGTTCGCCATAAATAGCGCAGGTGGAAGAAAAGACAATCCGTTTCACCCCCGCTGCTACCATAGCTTGCAGCAGGGTTAAGGTGCCGCTAACATTGTTCTGGTAGTACATCGCGGGCTCTTGGACCGACTCGCCCACGGCGATAAAGGCCGCAAAATGCATGACTGCCTGAATGTTGTGGGTGGCAAATAACTGGTCCAGCAAGGCCCGATCGCTCGTATCCCCAACAACTAGCTTGACACCGAGCACCCGATCGACTAAATCTTGATGCCCGTAGACCAAATTGTCTAAAATGATCGTATCATAGCCAGCGCTCTTCAGCGCTAGCACGGTATGGGAGCCAATATATCCAGCCCCGCCGGTAACGAGAATAGTGGGTAATTGCGACAAGTTGAATCCCCTCTGGTGAAATATTTCCGCTTTTAGATTAACGCGCCTTGGTGGGAATTCGTCTCTGGACGCGACTGGAAAATAAAGAAAAAAGATAGATGCTTGATAACCTAGATCTGAATCTTTCCCTAGATAAGGAGACATACTCCGCAGAAATAGAAGCGCTGATGCGCCAGTTGCGATCGCTACAGCAAAATTGTTGGGAAAAAAAGCTGTCCGCGATCGTGGTGCTAGAAGGTTGGGCCGCAGCGGGCAAAGGTGCCCTGGTGAAAAAAGTAGTGGGATACATGGATCCCCGTGGGTTTGCAGTCCACCCGATCTGGCCGCCAACTCCCCAAGAACAAAAGTATCCGTTTTTATGGCGGTTTTGGCAGAAGTTACCCAGGTATGGCAGTATCAGTTTATTCTATCATAGCTGGTATACCCACGTGCTGGAAGACAGGCTGTTCGATCGGGTTTCAGAATCGGAAATTCCGACGATCATGCGGCATATTAACGCCTTCGAGCGCCAAATGGCAGATGATGGAGTGGCGATCGTCAAATTTTGGATCCACCTGAGCAAGAAAGAACTGAAGCGGCGGTTGAAAAAATACGCCGAAGACCCCCTAGATGCCTGGCGAGTGCGATCGGAGGACTGGCAGCAGGTGAAGAATTATGAAAAGTATACTGCCTTTGCCGAAGAAATGCTGATTCAAACCAGCACTGGTCCGGCCCCCTGGACATTAGTAGAGGGAGACTCTCAGCGTTGGGCGAGGGTGAAGGTCTTAACTACAATTGCCTCTACCATTAGGGAAGCTTTAGATAAACGCCAAAGTTTTGTCCCCGCGCCCACCTTGCCTCCCCAGGAAAAGCTAGAACCGACCGAACCGGACTTCTTGGCGAGGGTAGATCTCAACGAGTCTCTGTCATCGGAGGAATACAAAAAGCAGTTAAAGCAAGAACAGGTAGCTGTACGCCAGTTGCAGAAGAGTATTTTCCAACATCAGGTGCCAGTGCTGTGCCTCTTTGAAGGTTGGGATGCTGCTGGTAAAGGGGGAGCAATCAAACGCTTGACCGATAACCTGGACCCCCGCAGCTATGAAGTTACCGCCTTTGCGGCCCCCACAGATGAAGAAAAAGCCCATCACTACCTGTGGCGGTTCTGGCGCGATCTGCCCACGGCGGGCAAGATTGGCATTTTTGACCGCAGTTGGTACGGACGAGTATTTGTGGAGCGAATTGAAGGTTTTGCTACGGAAGCTGAATGGCGTCGGGCCTACCGGGAAATTAATGAGTTTGAAGCCCAGTTGACTGATGCGGGTTATGTTTTAGTTAAGTTTTGGCTGCACATTAGCCCCGACGAGCAGATGCAAAGATTTACCGCACGCCAGCAAGACCCGTTTAAGCAATATAAACTGACAGAGGAAGATTGGCGGAATCGGGAAAAATGGTCGAAGTATGATGTAGCGGTCAATCAGGCGATCGGGCGCACGAGCACGCCGAGGGCACCTTGGACGATCATTCCTGCTAATGACAAGCATTACGCGCGCGTGAAAGTGATTCAGACAGTGGGTGAGGCAGTTGCAGCTCAACTGAAACATCCCGATCTCCTATAATTTTCCCGATCGGGCAATGCTATTGTGCTGGCTAACAACACAGATAATCGTCGGGATACTGAATGATAGTTGGTAATCTTTGTAGAGGTGGGAAGAGAAACCCTGTTTCTCTTCTAGGCCCTGATGAGCACTTTAAAGTTCATCGGGATTAACACCCAATTCCCTCAATTTAGCGCGATAGCGCGATCGCAGTTCCCGTTCTTGTTGCAGAAGTTCAATTCCCCACAGCAACATCAGTCCAGCTTCATCCCACCACCGCAACCAGTAACCGCTGCGATTTGCTTTTTCACCTTGCCATACTCCTAGGGATAACCCCATCCCTGGGATGGGGTAGCGTCCGTTAGTATCCGCAGGAGACGCTTGTTGATATTTGCCTTGGGAGTTGAGTTGATAAACCTCAAGCCATCCCCGATCGGGATCGAAGATAGCATAAGTAGGAATTTGCAAGATCTGCTCGTAGTAGTACCATTTTCCTGGGGGATACTTGGATTTAATCGAGTATTCGCCGCCTTCTGTGTCCGATAAGAACTCGATTGCAATTATTGGCACTTCCCCTTCTGTGTTAGGGGTATAGCTGCGACGAGTTTGATTTGGTAAGTTTGGTGGTGTCACCGCTCGCACGTAAAACCAATCCGGCGCTTTAATTACCGCTTTTCCATCTACGGTAGCGCAGATCCCGCAATTAGTGCCAATTAATGCCAGGGGTGAAATGCGTCCAGCGATTTCCAAGCTTTCGGTTAATGCTGCTGCTAGCGGGGGTTGATTGAAGTTGTCCACGGGATCGTCTGGTATAGGAAAATCAGGAGGTAATTTCTCCCAAGTGATTATCGGTTGACTGATAGTTATGGGCATGAGAACTTTTCCTGCGTGCTGTTATCACTATTATGGGGGAGGACTCTGGTATCTTGCCATGTACTCCATTCCTCTACCTCTGCCCATCCCCATTCAGCAACTACATTACTACTCTACCACTACGCGACCGGTGCGGTGCCCATTTTTTTCAGCCAGCGATAGTTAGCGACGATCGTTTCCCCAAAAGTATCGTAGACATTGTATTTTACTCCATATTCCTCGCATAATTCTGCCAGAATTGGAGCTATCTTGGGATAATGGATATGACATACATGGGGAAACAAGTGATGCACCACCTGATAATTGAGTCCTCCCAGATACCAGTTCAGGAACCAATTCTTGGGGGCAAAATCTACCGCTGTCTTGACTTGAAATATTGCCCATTCATCATCGATCTTGTTTGTTTCCACATCCGGTTGGATAAACTCTGCTGGTTCTAGCACGTGGGCCACCATAAACACCACGCAAATCCACAATCCATAGGTCATGTATGTGATTGTACAACCAATGATTGCTTCTAGAGGACTATATCCTACCGCGATCGGGATGCCAATAAAAAATCCCAGCCAAACTAGCTTAAATCCCAGCAATGTTATCAGTTCTAATGTTTTTGGTTCCGGGATAATATTGTCTTGGTATTTGCGCTTGAACAAGATCAAATCTACATCCGCTACCGACCAATAAAACGGTATAATTGGATACACAAACCAAATAAATATATGTTGGAATTTGTGATACCATTTGGGCTCCATACTGGGTGACATCCGCACTAACTCATTGCCATGAATTTCCACATCATAACCCAATATATTGGTATAGGTATGATGCAGAAAGTTATGGCGAAATCGCCATAAATAACTTGACACTCCGATGAAGTCGTAAATTAAACCGATCGTCCGATTAACCCGATGGCTGCTAGAGTAACCACCGTGATTGGCATCATGTCCGACACTAAAGCCCACCCCCGCGATCGCGAATCCGAGGATAACACAGCCCAGCACTTTCATCCAGTAAACTGAGGGCCCAAAGAGGGTAAATGCCCAGGCGGAAAACATCCAGCTTAAAATGATTACTGTTTTGAGATACATCGCTGGGTTATCTCGGGGCGCCATATTCTCAGATGCAAACATTGCATCAACTCGTCGATTCAGTTCTTTCCTGAATCCCACATTTTTGCCAAAGGTTACTCGTCCCTGGACTGGTGTCACTGTTGTCATCCTTACCTGCCTCGATAATCGTTGCCTTGCCATTATATCCTATTGAGGCCACCGAACACAATTTTCCGAGGGAGACCCTCATGCCGATCTTGTCCGCCGGTTAGTTGCCAAGACCGACCGGTGGACAAGGTCCGCCAGTCTGTTTTTTAGTCTCCCAGGCAAATACCCAAACCTCTAGCTGTTTTGACTAGAGTACCCTCGGGGTTGACTTTCCGGTAGTCAGCGATCGCCTCGGCAATGGGAACGCTAACCACTTGCCTATTTTGCCAAGTCACCATCCGATCGTACTGGCCTTGAGCGATCAAATCAACTGCCGCCACGCCAAACGCTGAAGCTGTTAAGCGATCGAGAGGTGAGGGTATCCCCCCCCGCTGGGTATGTCCTAACACGATGACTCGCGTTTCGGCACCACTACACAGAGAAATTTTATCTGCCAAATATTCACCAATGCCACCATAGCGAGATTCCCCCAAAGCCTTGGTCTTGGTAACGGGCGTACCATCTTCGGTGCAAACTGCTTCTGAGACAATTATTAATGAGTAATTTTGGCCTCGATCCTGACGTTCTCTAATTTGGTGACATATTTTATCAATTTTGTAACGAATCTCCGGAATCAGGATTACGTCAGCACCCCCAGCAATTCCCGCACTGATGGCGATATGTCCCGCATCCCGTCCCATGACTTCCAGGATCATCACCCGATTATGACTAGCAGCTGTAAAATGCAGGCGGTCCAGGGCTTCGGTAGCAATATTAACAGCCGTGTCGAAACCGATGCATTTTTCGGTGATGCCGATGTCATTATCGATGGTTTTGGGTATGCCGATCAGATTGAGATTGCCCTGCTGGGCCAGGCGTTGGAGAATGGCCAGACTGCCATCGCCGCCAATGCCGATCAGGGCCTCTAGCCCTAACTGGCGGTATCCGGCGATAATTTCCGACGATCGATCTTTCTCCGTTCCATCTGGCATCGGGTATGCAAAGGGGTCGCCCTTATTGGTAGTCCCTAACATTGTTCCCCCAATTGTCAACAAATTCTCCACACTGTTGATATCCAGGGCGATCGCCTGGGGGGGATCTTCCATTAAGCCCTTAGTCGCTTGGCGAATGCCCCACACTTCGTAACCAGAACCTGTAGCATGCAATACCACAGCCCTGATGACGGCATTTAAGCCAGCACAGTCGCCGCCACTGGTGAGGATGCCGATACGTTTGGTTTCTCCCATCTTCTATCGAGTTAACTACATTTAGCTGTAAAATTAAAGTCTATTACTAACTATTGCAGCAAATTACATTTTTACTTAATCTTCTCGGATGCAAGATAGTTCTCTGTTAGGATGCCCTGTGATTCCCGTGGCACCGGAGGGGTTTCGATCGGGCTTTGTCGGCATTATTGGACGCCCGAATGTGGGCAAGTCTACCATCCTGAATCAGCTAGTGGGGCAAAAAATTGCCATCACTTCGCCGGTGGCACAGACGACGCGCAACCGCTTGCGGGGCATCTTGACTACACCGGCAGCCCAGCTAATTTTTGTGGATACTCCAGGGATCCATAAACCCCATCATCAGTTGGGGAAGGTGCTGGTGCAAAATGCCAAAATGGCCATTAAGTCGGTGGATCTGCTGCTGCTTGTGGTGGATGCTTCGGTGCCGGCGGGTGGGGGCGATCGCTACATTGTGGATCTGCTGGCCCAGACCAAGATACCCGTTATTGTCGGATTGAACAAAAGCGATCTGCAACCTGCTGATTACCAGCAGCTGGATGCCAGTTACGGGCAGTTTGCTGAGGCCCGAAATTGGCAAATTGTCAAGTTTTCGGCAATAACCGGTTCGGGATTGGAACAGTTACAAAGGTTATTAATTGAGCAGCTAGAACCGGGACCCTACTATTATCCCCCAGAGTTGGTTACGGATCAACCCGAACGTTTTATTATGGGGGAATTGATTAGAGAGCAAATTTTGCACCTGACTCGGGAGGAAGTCCCCCACTCGGTAGCTATTGAGATTGAAAGGGTTTCCGAAGAATCCCAAATTACTCGGGTTTTTGCTGCTATTCACGTGGAACGGGATTCTCAAAAGGGAATTTTGATTGGCAAGAAGGGCGCTATGCTGAAGGCGATCGGGGCTGCGGCGCGGGAACAAATACAGAAATTAATTGCGGGTCAGGTATATCTAGAGTTATTCGTCAAGGTGCAACCTAAGTGGCGACAGAATAGACTGCGCTTGGCAGAGTTGGGCTATAGCGTGGAGAATTGAAAATATGGTGAATGGCTAATTGCTAATTGCTAATTGCTAATGGCTAATTGCTAATTGTTAGGGGTGTGGTCATGCGTCAGTTGGGACGGGGAGATCCTCGCGGGGGCCGGGCGAAGCATTCGGGAAGGAGATCTATCTCGTGATGTCATCATTTGTCGCCCGAATGCTAGCTGCTGCGCAGCCGCTGCGCTAGCGCCCCTACAGGGTATCCGACAGTTGAAATATCCCAGAAACGCTCAATGGGTTTTGACCACACCCCTGCCAGACAGCAACGGGTTGCACTGCATATTTGCCAATATATCTGTAGGGGCGAAGCATTTGGGCGATAATATAGGTCGTCTATCGACAAATTTCCTATCCAAATGCTTCGCCCGTGCGCAAGTGAGATGCACCCGACAGCAACAGGCGATCGCGCACATCAGCCAGTGTACGGCGTGATTTAATTTCTGATATTACCCGATAATTTATGCCCCTACCGCATCCATAACGGGCGATCGGGCTTGATATTTGATCGCCCAAACCGACAATATTTCTAGTCGGTTTTAACCGACTTAAGCCTCGTTACCTGGGGACCGCCTGGTAACGCCGGGGGTTAAAACCCCCGGCGGGCTAACGGAACTCGGGATTAACGGAACTCAGGATTAACGGGACTAAGGGTTAACTACCATCTCAGGTTTATAACTCTGGATGCCGCGCATATATTGAGCCCGTTCAAAGGCCGACTCATCCGGACAGTTAATCTGGGACATGGAACCTTGCATCTGCTTGACGGACTCGTACTCATTCTCTTCCATCCAATGTTTCATTTCCTGTTCCAAAACCTGAAGATGTCCGATGCCATGCCGCATTAGCGCCGCACAAACTTGGGTAATCTTCGCCCCTACCATCAGCATCTTGATGGCATCTTGACCTTTTTGCAATCCGCCAGTAGAAGCCATATCCGGTTTAATCCGCCCATATAATATCGCAATCCAACGCATGGGCAACCTCATGGCCTGGGGCGTACTCAGCAACACATTCGGTCGCACTTCCAATTCCTCCAAGTCGATATCTGGTTGATAGAAGCGATTGAACAATACTAAACCATTAGCCCCAGCTTCCTCTAGCCTTTTCGCCAGGTTCGCCAAGTTGGAGAAGTAGGGACTCAGTTTCATCGCTACCGGAATTGTTACTTCCCCTTTGACGTCCTTGAGGATGTCGATCGCATTCTGTTCCACCTCGGCACCTGTCATGTTAGGATCCGTAGGCACGTAGTAAAAATTCAATTCGATCGCATCTGCCCCAGCTTGCTGCATCAACTGGGCGTACTCCACCCAACCGCCAGGACTGTAGCCGTTCAGGCTAGCAATCACGGGAATATCCACAGACTGTTTGGCTTGACGGATATGATCGAGATATTCCTCTCCCGATACCTTATATGCTTCTGGTTCGGGGAAATAGGTGAGGGATTCCGCGAAGCTTTCCGTGCCGTATTCTAGGTGATGATGCAGTTCAAATTTTTCCTTAATCAACTGTTCTTCAAACAGGGAATGCAACACCACGGCCCCCGCCCCCGCATCCTCCATTTTCTTGACATTGTCTATGTCTCCTGTGAGGGGCTGCGCTGCGGACGTAACTAGGGGCGATCGCAGTTGCAAACCCATATACTCAGTAGTGATATCCATATTTTTCTCCAGTAGGGTGGGCACTGCCCACCTGAGTGACTAATTCAACGCCAATGGCGCATCGGCAAACCGGGAATTTGCGACTCAAAGGCAACCAAATGCGGCATACCCAAAGAACCCAAATAAACCGTTTTCAAATCCCGGCCAGCAAAGGTAATGCTAGCAGGTAATTGCAAAGTTTTGCCCGCGCAAGCGATCGTGTCTTTTACAGTAAAAGTACCCGCTTGCGCATTAGCAGCCGATCGTTCCAAAGCTTCCTGGTTTACCTCTTCAAATACTACATGATAGTCCCCATCCGCTGAGACGATCGCCAGACTATTTCTGGCCGGGATCGTCAACCAGATATTGCCTTCAGCATCAAAGGCGAAACCATCCACATAAGCGCTGTCTCCGAGGGGGTCTGGTCCAAAAACCTCTTGAGTTCCTAGACTGCCGTCTCCTTGCACCTTGTAGCGCCAAATGCGGCATCCCATGGTCTCGGCAGCATAGAGATATTCTTCCCGGGCATCTAGGCGAATTTCGTTAGTGAAATAGATGCCATCGGCAACGATGCGGGGACCCTTTTCATCTAGCAGAATGATGTAACCATCGGGGCGGGGGTTGGCAATAGCTTCCAGATAGTATGAACTGCGGGTGGAAATCGATATCCACAGGCGATCGCGACTGTCAATGAAGACAAAGTTAGCAGCCCCAAGGGGTTTCCCGTCTATCTCACTGAGAATTACCTCGTAGTTGCCATCTGGGTAAAGCTTGTAAACCTTGCCATCGCCAACATTGGCAATATAAATATTACCCGATCGATCCATTGCCAAACCATTAGGTTCGTGACCGACATCACCTAGCAGAGTATTGCTACCATCTGGATGAATGCGAGTCACCAAACCGCGATTATCCGATACCCACAGAGTGCCATCAGGTTTTGCTAAGACGCTTTCTGGGCGACTCAAGTTGTTGCCGAAAAAGCGTAGTTCTGAAAGATTGAGGGTAAAGTCTTTGATTGAACCCATAATTTATATCTTTTCATTTCTAGAATAGATATCTCGCCTGTCCCCCGCCTGTAAGGTGGGCAATGCCCACCCTACTTAGAAACTCTATATCCCATTAGTCGGTTTTAACCGACTTTAGCTAAAAGCCTTTGGGTTTGAACAAAAGGCGGGCTAACTAATTACTCGCCATTATCGCTTGACAACTGACGGGCAGCAAGGTATTGATACATTTCCCAACGCAGATTTACATCCTCCTGGGCTTCCTGCAACAAGCGTTTGGCATCCGCTGGTTTACTCTTAGTCAGCATCTTGAAGCGGTTTTCCGCGTACATTGAGTCTGACACTGGCTTCTTGGGCGATCGCATATCCAATTGTAGAGGATTTTTACCCTCCTTCACCAGATCGGGATGATAGCGATAAAGCAACCAACGACCGCTTTCTACCAGGGCCTTCTGATGACTCATGGCCGTGGTCATATTAATACCGTGGGCAATGCAATGACTGTAGGCGAGGATCAAGGAAGGTCCGTCATAAGCTTCCGCTTCCAAGAATGCCTTGAGAGTATGTTCGTCCCGGGCCCCCATAGCCACACTAGCAACATAAACATTACCGTAGGTCATGGCCATCAAGCCCAAATCTTTCTTGGCGGCAGGTTTACCACCCGCTGCAAACTTAGCAACAGCGGCCCGGGGAGTGGCTTTAGAAGCTTGACCGCCCGTATTAGAGTAAACCTCCGTATCCATGACCAGGATATTCACGTTGCGACCGCTAGCAATGACATGGTCGAGGCCACCATAACCAATATCATAAGCCCAGCCGTCACCGCCCATAATCCACACGCTCTTCTTGACCAGATAGTCCGCCAAAGAACTTAGCTGCTTAGCATCAGCAGAATTCATTTCTGCTAACTTCTGCTTCAGGGCCTCTACCCGTTCCCGCTGTTCCCAAATGTCTGCTTCTGACTTCTGTTCTGCATTCAATATCTCCCCGGCCAAATTATCACCAATTTCACCACTCAGCTTTTGTAGCAACTCGGCGGCAAATTGGGCGTGTTTGTCGATGGAGAGGCGGAAACCCAGTCCGAATTCCGCGTTATCTTCAAACAGAGAGTTAGACCAGGTCGGACCCCGTCCCTCGGCATTAGTAGTCCAAGGGGTGGTAGGTAAGTTCCCGCCGTAGATGGAAGAACAACCCGTAGCATTGGCAATGATGCTGCGATCGCCAAACAACTGGGATACCAACTTCACGTAAGGAGTTTCCCCGCAACCCGCACAAGCGCCGGAGAACTCAAACAGTGGTTCCTGCCATTGCTGCTGGCGGATCGCATCCAGGCGCAATGCCTTGCGATCGGGGTTAGGCAAACTCAAAAAATACTCCCAGTTAGTCGCTTCTGGTTCCCGCAGGGGCAACTGCGATTCCATATTAATCGCCCGGCGGGAAGGCATAGACTTATTCTTAGCAGGGCAAACATCCACGCAGACTGCGCAACCAGTACAATCTTCTGGGGCCACCTGAATGGTAAACTTCGTACCCTTAAAGCCCTTATCCTTAGTATTAGCCGACTTGAAGGTTGCGGGTGCATTTGCCAAATGACTGGGGTCGTAAGCTTTCCCCCGGATCACCGCGTGGGGGCAAACCATGATACATTTGCCGCATTGCACGCATACATCCGGGTCCCAAACGGGAATCTCCAGGGCCACATTGCGTTTTTCCCACTTAGCAGTCCCCGTGGGATAGGTCCCATCACAGGGCAATGCACTCACAGGGAGGTCATCCCCTTCCTTGACTAGCATCTTGCCTTCCACTTCCCGGACAAAGTCTGGGGCCCCAGCAGGCATGGCCGGGAGACGATGGATGGTGCTATTGGCCTCGCCCACATTTACCTCAAATAGGTTATCCAAGGCCGAGTCTACCGCCTTCAGGTTCATCTGGACGATCTCCTTGCCCTTCTTGCCGTAGGTCTTTTCAATGGCCTTCTTGATGGCGGCGATCGCCTCTTCCCGGGGCAGCACATTTGCCAAGGCAAAGAAACAAACCTGCATGACGGTATTGATCCGTCCTCTCATGCCGCTTTCCCGGGCCACCTTATTGGCATTGATGACATAGAATTTCAGGTTCTTGCGGACAATTTGTTCCTGAATTTCCAAGGGCAACTGACTCCAGACTTCGTCCGGGCCGTAAGGACTATTCAGCAAAAAGGTCGCCCCAGAAGCTGCCGACTTCAGGACATCCAGCTTTTCTAGGAAAGTCCATTGATGACAACCGACAAAATTAGCTTGGTCGATCAGGTAAGTAGAACGAATGGGTTGGGGACCGAAGCGCAAGTGAGAAACGGTGATCGCCCCCGACTTTTTGGAGTCATAGACAAAATAACCTTGGGCGTAGTTATCCGTGCCTTCACCAATAATCTTGATGGAATTCTTGTTCGCCCCCACGGTCCCGTCGGAACCCAAACCGTAGAACATCGCCCGCACTACGCTATCTGGTTCCGTCGAGAAACTAGGATCGTATTCTAAGGAGGTGTGGGTCAAGTCGTCGATAATGCCAATGGTAAAATGATTCTTGGGTTTGGCGAGGGCCAGGTTATCGAAAATGCCCTTGACCATTGCGGGATTGAATTCCTTGGAAGACAGGGCATAGCGTCCCCCGACCACCTTGGGCATGGTATTTCCCGTCCATTCTTCATGCAGGGCCGTGACTACATCCAGATATAAAGGTTCGCCTCCCGCACCCGGTTCCTTCGTGCGATCGAGGACCGCGATCGCCTTTACAGTTTCGGGCAAAGCTGCCACAAACCGCTGCATATCAAAGGGGCGATACAACCGCACCTTGACCACGCCCACCTTTTCACCTTGTCCTACCAGATAGTCTACAGTTTCGTGAGCGGCTTCGCATCCCGAACTCATCAGGACGATAACTCGTTCCGCATCCTGGGCACCCACATAGTCAAACAAATTATACTTGCGCCCCGTCACTGCCGCCAGCTTGTCCATCGCCTTTTGCACGATCTCCGGACAAGCATTATAGAAGGGGTTAACCGACTCTCGCGCTTGGAAGTATACGTCCGGGTTTTGGGCCGTGCCCCGCAACACTGGGCGATCGGGCGTCATGGCCCGTGTACGATGAGCCAATACCCACTCATCATCTATCATCTCCCGCAAGTCGCTATCTTCCAGCAGTTCGATCTTTTGCACCTCATGGGAAGTCCGAAAACCATCAAAGAAATGCAAGAACGGTACCCGTGATTCTAAAGTAGCTGCTTGGGCAATGAGGGTCAAGTCATGGGCTTCCTGTACCGATGCCGAACATAACAGTGCCATTCCCGTCGCCCGGGTAGCCATCACGTCAGAATGATCGCCAAAGATCGACAGGGCCTGGGCAGCGATCGATCGGGCTGCCACATGGATAGCACAGCATGTCAGTTCTCCAGCAATTTTATACAGATTGGGAATCATTAACAACAATCCCTGAGATGCCGTGAAGGTAGTCGTCATCGCCCCCGTTTGCAAAGCCCCGTGGACTGCACCTGCTGCGCCGCCTTCCGCTTGCATTTCCACTACCGAAGGCACCGTTCCCCAGAGGTTCGGACGTCCTTCCGACATCCAGGCATCTGCCCATTCACCCATTGGCGAAGAGGGGGTGATGGGGTAAATTGCAATTACTTCATTCAGTTTATATGCTACCCGGGCTACCGCCTCATTTCCATCTAGCGTCGTTTGCTTCTTCATCCTTTCTCTCCCTTTCATTTACTTATGACTTCATTTTACCTTTCTACATCTTGTTTACATTTTTTTCCTTCCCTAACAATTTTCCCTATCTTTAGCAACTAAGACAACATAAATGTTGTCTTTCTCCTCATGATTTACCGGGCTTGATATTGCTCTAGCTTTCTACTTTCAGCCTACTATATGAGACTGTTCATCTGCACGGCTTCTTAACATTTTTTAAATAAATCGCCTCATTGGCAGTTTACCGAGGTTGCTACAGATGACTGAGCTTCCTCATCGGCGTAAATACTGAAATAGATTCTGTCGGATGGCTAAGATATCGAGTCCGATCGGATTATTTGCAAGTGTGAGAACGCGGGTCAAGAAACCGGGTTTGTCTCGTCAGATTGTTAAGATATCCTTAATAGCTATACCATCAACTCTGTTTCTAGCTTGGAATCAGACTTCATACCACAAATAAATTAATTAAATATTAAGACATCTTTAATTATCCAGTAATTCAAGTCTGGAGAATTACCCCACAACCCGTGAAATACGGCGTTGCACAACGACGGGATGATGAGGGCTGCTAATTGCTAATTGCTAATTGTCAATGGCTAATTGAGATAGTCATTTGTAGTCATAAATATCTATTTACTCTTTTCAATTAGCAATTAGCCATT
>JBFRWI010000107.1:0-7436 GCA_051439505.1 Hormoscilla sp.
GTGTTTACTACGAACCAGGGGAAACACTAAAGTGTTTACTACGAACCAGGGGAAACACTAAAGTGTTTACTACGAACCAGGGGAAACACTAAAGTGTTTACTACGAACCAGGGGAAACACTAAAATGTTTACTACGAACCAGGAGGGAAAATGAACCAAGACGAAGAAGACAAGACAATTTACAATGTTGTTGTCAATCATGAAGAGCAATATTCCATATGGCCAGCAGACAAGGAAAATGCTCTCGGCTGGCATTCCGTTGGCAAAAGTGGTACAAAAGCAGAATGCATGAGTTACATTAAGGAAGTGTGGACTGACATGCGACCCCTCAGTCTCCGGAAGCAGATGGAGCAAGCTGCTGCTGCCAAGAATGAATAATAGCAAGTGGTAAAGTGTTAGGGGCGATCGATCGCCCTTGCTCCTTTGCCGTCAAGTAGGAGTCAGGATCGATGGGGTTTCAGGCTGATTTGAGTTGATAAATAATAGGGCGATAGGTGGGGGCTGGGATTGGTTTACCTTCAGCTTGCGCGGCTTCAATCCAGGCTTGTTTGGCTAAGATGAGTTCCTGAAGAGCCTCAACGGGGGTTTCTCCAAAAGCGGAGCAATATTTGAGGTCAGGGATATCGGCAATGTAGCCTTCATCCTCTTCGCTGTAGAAAACATTGATGTGATAGTCTTTCATGGTTTAGTCCTCTAAGGTTAGGTTGTGGCTTTCTACGATGGCTAAGAACTGTTTAACTTCATAGGGCTTTGCTTGGCCTTGATAATTTTGAATGTTGACTAATTCGGAAATTTGAGGATGAGTAAAAATGTGGTGACTGCCATTAATCCTTGAGAGGGTAAAGCCAAAGGCTTCAGCTAGGCTCACCATATCGTTAAAACTAACATTTTGGGGATTCAACTGGGGGTGAGAAACCGGGTTTATTGACCAAATATAGATGAAAAGCATGAAAATGCCAAAGGTATCTCAGAAGCCCGGTTTCTTTGGGCAAAAAAAAGAGCGAGATAATCTCACTCTTTTTAATCGGAAATCGCCCAAAACTAGAGTTATTTTTGGCCATCTCCGACAGCCTCCAACTGGGACATCGCCTGAGCGATCGCCTGATAGCGCCGCTGTTGGTCGCGACGAATGCTATCATAATTATTGCCCAGTCCTGGTGCATCCCAACTATTTTTCTCCATATCCCAATAGGACCAGGTGCGGGCCTCCAGAATTTGCTCTTCTGGGTCATCAACCAACTGCTTCATCTGTGCCAGTCGATCGATATATCCCCCCGACCACAAGCCAGCGGCTGGACTTTGATTGCATAGATCTAACCCATTCAGGAGTTCTTCACGAGTTAATTCTATACCCTGAGCGAGTGCTTGTTCTTGCAGTTGGTCGTGGTATTTTTTCAACCTCAATAACTGTCGCCGATCGGCCTTATGGGGCAATCTTGCCAGGGCTGATTTTAGCCCTTTCTGGAATTTATCCCGCACCAGTTGAACTGGCTTTTTTTCTTTTGCGTGCAAGTGCTGATAGCTGAAAGTGCCAAAGTTATCTGCCGCATTTCCCGGGTCTGTGTGCCAGTAGTAGGCTAGTTTTTTGCTCCCATCCCCACGGCGGGTTCCCTCCGCTGCACCAATGGCGATCGCCAAGGGAGAGTCAGACCCTTGTTCCCACCACTCCGATGGAATTTTCCCTACTTGAGAACTTGCAGCTCCGTCTTGACTTGCCTCACTTATATGAGTATCGAAATTGAGGCCAATATCGGATTGCGGTTGATGGGTTATTACAGGTATATCAAAGTTAATCCCAATATCGCTAAAATCTACCTGCTTGACAGTTGGTTCTGGTTGGGAAGCAATGTTCTGATTTGGCCTCACTTGGGGAGTCCCGGTGACAAAGGCCAAGTACTCGTAGACCAGTGGAGCCGTAATATTCCGATTAACAATGCGGTTCTTAGGGTTAAATTCCAGGTAAGGACGATCGCCTATTTCCAAATGAATATGGGGTCCAGTAGATCGTCCGGTACTCCCTTGAACTCCCAAGGTTTCTCCCTTAATTACCTTTTGTCCGATCCGGACGGCAATTGATTCTAAATGGCCCATGAAATAGGCATAACCCGACTCTTCGCAGTAAACTTCCACGCGATTACCATAACCCTGACTGCTATATTTGACATGAGTAACCGTCCCCCCGCAGGGTGCGGGAATTTCTACATTGTCTTGATTGTTCCGCAACAGGGTAAAATCGTAACTTCCCGGTGGCGTGCGATCGATAAAATAGGGAGCCGCAACTTCCAATGGTTCAAAGTTGGCCACAGCCGTCTTTTCCGGAACTACCTCGATCGCAGGTGCTGCAACTACTGGAGACAAAACCGGATCCTTTAAGTTGGGAACCTCAAAATCTAGTCCAATGTCAGAGGCGATCGCCACCTGATTCATCTCTGCACAGAGCAGCAAAACCAGGAGCGTATTTGCCAGGTAATAATGCTTTTTGTTCATGTCACCTCACCAGTTGTTCGATCAGTTTTGACGAAGGAGAAACATAAATCCAGTTGCTAGTTTGCTTAGCATCTTTGCGGAATGACAAGAGAGACAGATGTAATGAGCCATCGGTTTTCCCGATCGGGCTATTTTCATCTACCGGTCCTATATATCGCTCTGTCAAGCCGCAGATTTTTAATAAATAAGCCGGTAGTTGGGGGCTAGAAAAGATTACACAATCCTTTGTCCCAGCAATCAAATCCGAATCAGTTACTAACACAAACTCACTATCAACTACACCAGGCACAGGGGCTAATACAGAACCCTCGTATTCTAGAGAAATATCTCCCAAACCACCAATTACTCGGTGACCGGCAATGTATTCACCCGCCTGAATTTTCCAGACTTTTTTGATTTCAATTTGTTTCAGCTTAGGTTGGGATCGATCCCCATTAGACTCGGAAATCCCATAGCCCAAATATTGGTCTTTTTCATAGATAACCATCAAACGGGAATTTTCCGAGATTTTATAAACTTCGCGTTCGGTAATTACACCCGAACGAATCGATGTTTTGGGGAGCACGCAGTAGGGAATGCCCAAAATCTGATGAATGACTGATTTTTGCACTCCTTCCTTTCCTCGCAGTTTCTGCAGTTGGCCTTGAGTGACCGCAGCATCTTTATTGACCATTTGCTGGCAATGAGCATCATAATTTGTCATCATGTTCGACTCCCGTTCATTAAAAGGGGGAACTACCTGCAATAAAGTCACTACTAATGCGAGGCCAGTTGTCCCTGTTAGCCCTTTTAGCAGATAATTAAAATTTGGCAATTTCCGACGGCGATTCTGCTTGACTACCAGTGATCCCTTCTCATTCTCAATGAGACCTGTTGCTTTGCTAGATTGCTTTTCCTTGTGGACAGAAGATATCATCATATATTTTGACTCCTAATTGGCGATCGCACACGCGGATGTTGAAGTATCTGTCAACATTATAAACTGCTTCTCTTTTTTGTGGGAGGGTTTTCCTCCCGAAGTCTGTCGAAGTTTTACCCCAGCAGATATTCTTAAGCAGTCGGTTTTCCCTACTCCCATAAATAAAGAGTGGGGAAAATTAAGCTTTTGCCTGCCTCACTCATAGAAACCATGTTTCTCTTTCTTATGAGTACGGACCCCACTCACTGTGCCAGAGTTCCTAAGTGGCACAATTAATTTCTCTGGAACTAAATTAATTGTTATCATATCTCCCACCTATTTTGAGAGCCACAGCGGCAAGAGAGACAATGTATAATAAATTACAAAAGATCGCGAAAAAAGGGGCTTGATGGCAAATGAGCCGATCGCCCTCACGAGAATGAGTTTTGCGAACGCAAAACTCATTCTGAATTATGGTTACCATTTACAATATCATCTGACCAATTGTTCAATCAATGTTTCTGAAGGGGAAACATAAATCCATTTGTTGGTTTGGTCAGCAACCTTGCGGAAGGACAATAGGGAAATATGCAACTTACCACCGGTTTCACCGATCGGACTGCCGCGATCGACTGGTCCTAAATTTCGCCTTGTTAAACCGCAGATCTTTAACAAATAAGCTGGCATCTGGGGGCTATAAAAGATGATACAATCCTTTGTACCTTCAATCAAATCTTCCTCCGTTACCAGCACAAATTTACCTTCCACATAACCGGTTAATGGGGCTTTCACAATGCCCTTGAATTCCAGGGAAATATCACCCAAACCCCCAATTACGCGCTGACCGGCAATTACTTTACCGGCCTCAATACCCCAGACTTTTTCGACTTCTATTTGTTTCCGTCTTGGTTGGTATTCAGCTGAACGATCCCCCTCAATCCCATAGCCGATATATTGGTCGTTTTCATAGGCGACAATCAAGCGGTAATTTTCTGAACTTTGGTAAACTTCGCTTTCCGCGATCGCGCCAGCCCGAATGGCCGCTTTGGGCAGCAGACAGTAAGGTTCTCCCAAGATTTCGCGAATGACCGCTTTTTTCACCCCTTCTTTGAATTGCAGTTGCTGTATTTGTGCTCGATCGACTGTGGCATTGTTTTTGACGAACTGCTGGCAAATATCATCGGAATTTTTCACAATTTTCCCACTTTTATGGTTTGCCAATGTCAAACCAATCACGATCGTCGTTATTGCCATGCATAATGCAGTGATCGGGCTAAAACTCAATTTTGATAATATCTGGTTCGTACTCTCGCCAGCTTCACTTAATATTGTTTGTTTGCCCTTGATGACTTTTTGAAAAATTTCGACCAATTTTGCCATGATGATTGAGCTACAGGGTTGGAGATAATTAGATAAAATAAGATCGAGAAACTTTACAAGCTTGTAATTTACTGGTATAGTTAGAGGTCAGAGTGGGAACCTTTAGGCGATGGCCTACCCACTGAATGCCGATATCTAAGTATAACTGATTAATACCGATCGTGACAAGCACCCAAACCAAAAACCCCTGGCTCAAATACCCCAAGCCAAATCCCAAGGCCCAGATGCGGCTGTTCTGCTTCCCCTACGCTGGTGGCAATTCGATGGTGTTCCGTTTGTGGCCCAATAGTCTGCCACCGACTGTGGAGGTTTGTGCTGTGGAACTTCCCGGACGGGGAACTCGGTTCAAGGACGCGCTTTTCACCAGGATGGAACCTCTGGTAGAGGCGATCGCCCTTGCCTTGCTGCCAGAGTTGGACAAACCCTTTGCTTTCTTCGGTCATAGCATGGGGGCACTGGTGAGTTTTGAGCTTGCCCGTCTGCTGCGCAAACAGTCAAGTCCCCAGCCTCAGCACATCTCGGTCTCCGGTCGCCACGCCCCGGAAATTCCCGACCGAGAACCGCCCATCTACGCCCTACCAAAAGCTGAATTTGTAGAAACACTGTGCCGCCGTTACAACGGTATGCCCTCAGAGGTGTTAGAAAATCCCGAACTAATGGAACTGTTTCTCCCCATTTTGCGGGCAGACTTTGAGGTGCTGGAAACCTATGTTTACAAAAATGAGCCTGCTTTTGATTTTCCCATCACTGCTTTTGGTGGCTTGCAGGATACGGAGGCCACTCGTCAGGATCTCGAAGCTTGGGCTAAGCATAGCACTGCTGATTTTAACCTGCACGTGTTTCCAGGCGATCATTTCTTTATTCAATCAGAGCAAGAACTTCTACTTGGAGCCCTGACTCGACAGGTTATATCTTAAACTCTGCTAAAGCCTTATGGGCGAGTTTGGTAACATAGACTGTCACTGCCACTGTGGCGATCGAACCAATAATATTGATCGCCCACTTGATGGCTTCTGCTTGGGGACTGAGGGCGACGGTACTTTCTGTCCCGATCTTGGCGATATCTCCCACTAAAGCACCCATATAAACATACATTACTGTTCCTGGAATCATGCCAACGCTCCCCAAGATATAGTCTTTTAAGGAAAGCTGCATGACGCCAAAGGCATAGTTCAATAGGTTGAATGGCAATATGGGACAAAGGCGCGTTAAGAAGACAATCTTAAATCCTGACCTGGCAACTGCTAGATCGATCGCCTTAAATTTCGGGTGTGCTTCCATCTGCTTGCACACCCAACCCCGTGATAGATATCTTCCGATCAAGAACGCAACTGTCGCACCCAAGGTAGCGGCGATCGAGACGTAGATCGAGCCCCAAATTACCCCAAATATGACACCACCTCCTAGAGTAAGCAGGGCTCCTGGTATGAATAGTACAGTAGCTAGGTTATAAATAATAATAAAAGCTACTGGTCCAGTAGGACCAAGACTGTCTATCCACGCTAAGGCCCTCCTTAATAGTTCTTGCATCTGGAACTCTTTTGCTACAATAATTACCACTGCAACCAAGATAGCAGCTAGGCAATAACTCACAATTCGTCTCCTTTGGCGACCCGATCGCCCTTGTTTCCGTTGATTTAACATCTCTCACTCTTGACGTTTGGTTTTCTTTGGCATTATACAATCAACCCGTGAGGCGATGATGAGTTAATTCTGAGTTTTAGCTGAGATCGTAGTGCTTTCGAGGTTCGTAGTAAGACACACTTTACGGCTTCCGAATTTCCAGTCGTTCCCAACTGGTAACTGACTCAGATATTCATTGATTATATCAGGTAAGTCCCGTGCTTCATGTTCGTAGGTGAGATCCAACAACTCCCTTGCTGTTTCCAGAATCTCTAATGTATTTACCAGTTTCTGCAATTGAAAGGGACTGTAGGCACCGTCGCACAGTTCCACCGTCGCTGTCGAAACTGCTCTTTTCATCGATTCCGCTAATAGTGTTTCCCAACCATCTTGCTTAATATAGTAAGCTTTTTTATTCTCTTGGATATTAAAATCCTGAATTTCCATCAGTGAATCTCGAATAGACGCTGCCCATGAATTAGTCCTTGCTAGATTTGGTTTTTAATTAGATGAATTAACATCCTGATTAAAAATGATTTGATGTTCCGCAAAATAGATTCTCTACTCATTTCTTCCATTTCATCCACAATGGCCAAAGCATCTCGATCGCGCCCTTGCAGGATACTGATTCTTAAATCTACTAATTCTTGACTCATCGATTTCCTCCCAGTGCTTCTCAACGCCCACAGTCAGTCAGTTGGTAGGGTGGGCCGTGCCCACAGTCAGTCAGTTGTCACATGTCATTACCAACCAGAGATCGTCACCCCATACAAGCTTTCGTGGCTTAGTTATCATCGGTGGAGTTGTGCAACGCCCTACTTACAATAGGATTGCAAAATCCGTACCCGTTTAGAACCCCAACCGAGAGGTTTAAAACCTCAACCGAGAGGTTTTGGACCTCAACCGAGAGGTTTTGGACCTCAACCGAGAGGTTTTGGACCTCAACCGAGAGGTTTTAAACCTCAACCGAGAGGTTTTGGACCTCAACCGAGAGGTTTTGGACCTCAACCGAGAGGTTTTGGACCTCAACCGAGAGGTTTTAAACCTC
>JBFRWI010000108.1:0-3884 GCA_051439505.1 Hormoscilla sp.
CAAACAGATCTGCATTGTATACGAACTCACATTTTATCCCTTCTTTAAGTTCCTTCACGTACAAGGTGATGTCGAATTTGGACTGCACTTCCTCTCGCGAGAGAGACTCTACAGTTAGCCCTGACAAGGACAGCTTGCTCTCTTCTAAGTTGAGCATATTGAACCACACTTGAAATATCGGCGTGCGGCTCATGTCTCGCTCGGGTTGCAGTTCTTCGACCAGTTTCTCAAAGGGCATTTCCTGGTGCGCATATGCTCCTAGCGTACAGTCGCGAATTCTCGATAGCAATTGAGAGAAACTGGGATTCCCTGATAGGTCCGTGCGCAGCACTAGGGTGCTGATAAAGAACCCGATGAGTCCCTCTACTTCCACTTGGTTTCGACCTGCTACTGGCGTCCCCACGATGATATCTTCTTGACCGCTGTGACGGTACAGCAACGTCTTGAACGCTGCCAGCATCGTCATCGCTAGGGTCACTCCTTCTTTTTGGCTTAACTGCTTGAGTTTGTCGCTCAGTTCCCAGGAAAGCTGCAATTCTTCCCGATCGCCCCGGTAGGTTTGCACTCGCGGACGAGGGTAGTCTGTCGGCAACTCCAGCACCGGTAAAGAGCCCCCTAACACCCGTTTCCAATAGGCAAGTTGCTCCTGATATTGTTCGCCTTTGAGCCACTCTTGCTGCCAGTAGGCATAGTCGGCATATTGTATTGGCAGTGGCGCTAGCGGCGATTTTTCCTTAACTCCTTGACAACATGCTTCGTAACTGGCTGTCAACTCTCTTTGGAACAAACGGATCGACCAACCATCGGATACCATGTGGTGCATGACTATCTGTAGCAGGTGTTCGGAGGGCTCTAGGCAAAACAGTTTGAACTGATATAACGGCTCCCGAGCCAGATCGAACTGTCGCCGCGCCATTGTTGTGGCATACTCTAACGCTTTCCCTCGGCGTTCTGAAATCGGCACCTCCTCTAGTTCTTCTATTGCCAAGCTGAAGTTTTCATGGGCTTTTATTACCTGATGCAGTTGCCCGTTACCGATCGCAAAGTTGGTCCGCAAGCATTCATGACGTCGCACAATTTCCCCGAGGCTTTTTTCTAAGGCCCCTCGATTCAGTTTTCCCCTAATCCCCAGGGTGCGACTGATGTTGTAAGCTGAGGAACTTCCCGGTTCCAATTGTTCCAAAAGCCACAGTCGCAGCTGAGCTGAGGATAAGGGGATTTCTTTTTCTCTGGAAATCTGTTTTATCGATTGCCTGTTGTCATCTGTGACTAAATTATTACTCATTTTGATAAATTCTATGATTTCTGGTTTTCGCTCGGCTAATTCTGCTTTTATCTCGGGTGTTATCGCACCTTTGGGTGCATTCACTCGCAGGCGATCGCCCTCTAAATAAACCTTAATGTCCAGACTGCGAAGTTCGGATAAAAATTCTGTTGTTTTCATAACTAAAATCCCTCTTTTTATAATATGTTAATCCCCCGTTCGTTGTTGCGCTTCAGCGCGACAACGAACCAACCACTATCTTGCCGGATGTTATAACTCAATTTCTTCTCTATCCTCCTGTGCTTGGGTGAGAGTCGCCGAACCGTTGTCTTGCTTTACCCAACGGAGAGTTTCGATCCGATCGCCTAAAGCTGCCACAGTAGGCAATTCAAACAAAGTCGTCATTGGCAGTTTAACACCAAAAGACTCCTGTAACCGAGACATTACCTTCGTGGCCAGCAAAGAATGGCCCCCCAGTTCAAAGAAGTTATGTTCGACTCCAACTGTCTCCAAACCCAGGACTTGACCCCAGATCTCCGCCAGTTCTTGCTCGACCTCTGTCCGAGGCGCCACAAAGTCTTCTGCCAATTCCGGGTGCAAGTCATCCGGTTCTGGTAATGCCAAACGATTGATTTTGCCGTTAGCAGTCAAGGGTAAAGACTCCAGCAGCACAAAGGCCCCAGGCACCATATAATCGGGCAAAACCTGCTTCAGGTGGTTGCGCAGGTTCCCCACTATGGTACTCTGCAAAAACTTAAAGTATCCTTCTGCTTCGCAGAGGTACTGAATGCTCCGGTCCACTTGCGTTTTCTCATCCGGTGATAGTTGGAATTTAATTCGAGCACGGGGTTCTTGTACCCAGACAACTGTTCCCTTCAGCCATAAGAGGGACGACTCACCCGGTAGCTGCAAGTGCAGGCGCACCTCTTGACCTTCACAGAAGATTGACGTGATTCCGATGACACCAATACTATCATGGGAAATATCTTCTGTTTTCAGGTTAATCGTTTTTTCGGAAAGCTCCACCTGGAGGTCCCTTTGATAGGGGAAGCGATCGGGCATAGATACTGGTACGATGTAAGCGACTAAGCAAAGCTCTCCCGATCTATCTTCTTTTCCCACGACCACTGCTTCCTTGACCGTCTCGTGGTCGAGCAATGCCCGCTCGATCTCCAGCAGTTCCACTCGGAAACCTCGGATTTTCACCTGAAAGTCTTTGCGCCCTTGGTGGACTAAGCGCCCATCCGGCAGTAGTTTCCCCAGGTCTCCCGATCGATATATTCTGCCAGGGCCCCCAAATGGATCCTGGATAAATGAAGCTGCGGTTTTTTCAGGATCTTGCCAATATCCTAGGGCCAGGTATTCGCTTCTGACCCAAATTTCCCCAACTTGACCGGGTTCTACTTCACCTCCGGTCTCATCCAGCAACAAAACTTCCATATCCTTCGCCGCATATCCCAGGGGGACGCGACTCCCTTCTATCTGAGTATCCTTGTCGATATTATATTGCCTAATTATTCCCGCTTCCGTGGCACCCAAACCCGTGTGCAGGATACAGTTGGAGTTAAAATACTGCCTGTACAATTCCACATCTTTAAGAGAAACTGCTTCTCCGCCCAATACTATCAATCGCAATTTGGGAAACTGCCTTGTTCCCCTCAGGATGCTAGTGAAATGGCGAAACAGGGTAGGCACTGAATGATAAATCGTGATTTCTTCCTTTATCAACCAGTCTACTAAATTAATTAATCCTTCTTTTTTGACATTAAATGGATATAAACTGGCCCCGCTTAACAAAGCGCTTGATATTCCTCTGATCGAGCCCAGCACGCTGTGGGAATATAACATCGTCATGCGATCGTCCGCCGATATTTTCATCGCATTGATATTGTTCATTGCGTTATGCAGTATGTTGCGATGATTATGAAACACCCCCTTGGGACGGCCTGTTGAACCACTGGTATACATGATGAATGCCGGTGTTTCTGGCGGGATAGATAGTTCTAGCTTGTCCGAGGAAATGCTTTCATCCACCTCGTCTATATTAATCAGTTGGCATCCTGACGGTACCAGTTCTTCTGCCAGCGCCATGTTCTTGCTATTCGTCAATAGCGCTTTCATGTTGGCGTCTTCTATTATCTGAGTCAGTCTCTGGCGAGGAAAATCTGGATCTAGTGGCACGTAGATTTTCCCCAGCTTCAACAGGCTCATAACTGTAGAGATAAACCCCGCACCTTTTTGCGTCAATATCCCAATTGGTTCTACCCCATCTCCTTGTTTATTCCTGACCATCCTCGCCACACGATTCGATCCTTTATCTAACTCTGCGTAGGTGAGGGTCGTCGTTCTTGACTTTACCGCTATTCTGTCTGGATATCGCTCCACCATCTGCCCCAAGCGATCGGGCACCGATTGTTCTATATCTTCTTTCTTAAATTCTACAAATGACCTTGGTTCGCTACCTGCTTTTAACATTTTCTCTCTCCCACTTTTTTCTATGTTAGCATTTGTTTTTTCAACTCCATCCTTTTTTTCTCTGTCCCAGGACATATTTTTTCGCCCTCGGGCGATCCTACGCCTTGCTTTCCCCATTGGCAATTATCCCGATCGCCCTTAAATT
>JBFRWI010000109.1:0-19893 GCA_051439505.1 Hormoscilla sp.
AACGTACCTCGCAACGCTGCGCGGTTCGTAGTTCGTAGTTGGGGATCTCCCGAACGCAATCATGCGGGTTTGAGGCATTTTCAACCGGATGAGAAATCAGGGTTTTCCCATCCGTCGAACTCACGTCCCCAAACCACCCGAAGATGCGGGGATCCCCCCCAAACCCCCCCTTCCAAAAGGGGGGGTTTGGGGGGGATCCCTTGCAACAAATGCAGACCACACCCATGTGTAGCAGCTAAAAAAGCAGAAATCGAGGCGATCGGGTTGTGGAGACTTCAGGCGGGAGCAGTAAGCACCGGTGGTATGGGTTGAACGAGGTCTGAGGGGAGAGATACCGAACCTGGAAGGAAAAGGGATGTTATTGTGAAGTTATATGAAAAACTGTTTCATAATTCTTCATGAAGACAGAGACCTCTAGGAGTCCATACTCATGGCAAACCGGATTCTATACGTTCGTCTCCCCTGTAACCCCATCTTCCCGATCGGGGTTGTTTACCTAGCGGATCACATTCACAAGCTGTTTGGGGAGGTGGAACAGCGGATTTTTGACCTGGGAACTGTGCCGCCGCTAGATTTTGCCAGTGCATTAGACCGGTGCATTGATGAATTTCAGCCGACGCTGCTAGTCTTCTCCTGGCGGGATATTCAGATCTATGCGCCGGTGGGCGGTAGAGGAGGCAATCCCCTGCAAAATGCTTTTGAGTTTTACTATGCCCGCAATCCTGCGATCAAGTTGCGGGGGGCCTTGGGAGGATTGCGCTTGGCCAGTTCTTACTACGGCGAACTCTGGCGCAACCTGGGATTAATTAAACGGGGACTCAAACGGGCCCGCAAATATCATCGGGACTGTCGCCTGCTGGTGGGAGGCGGTGCTGTGAGCGTGTTTTACGAACAGTTGGGGGCCATGCTGCCAAAAGGCGCGATCGTCTCTGTGGGCGAAGGGGAAGTATTATTAGAGAAGATTCTGCGAGGTGAAGATTTCAGCGACGAACGCTGTTATGTGGTGGGCGTTACCCAATCCCGTCAGCGGATGATCCACGAACAACCGGCCCCGATGGAGAAAACTGCCTGCAATTATGACTATATTGCTAGCATCTGGCCGGAATTTGACTATTATCTACAGGACCAAGATTTCTACTTGGGGGTGCAAACGAAGCGGGGTTGTCCCCATAATTGCTGCTACTGCATCTATACGGTAGTGGAGGGCAAGCAGGTGCGGATCAACCCAGCGGATGAGGTGGTCTCGGAAATGCGCCAGCTATACTCGCGGGGGATTAGAAACTTCTGGTTTACCGATGCTCAGTTTATCCCGGCCCGCAAGTTTATACCAGACGCGGTTGAACTGTTGCAGAAAATCCTGGATGCCGGGATGGAGGATATCCATTGGGCAGCATACATCAGGGCGGATAATTTGACACCCGAGTTGTGCGACCTGATGGTGAAAACGGGGATGAATTACTTTGAAATCGGCATTACTAGCGGTTCCCAGGAACTGGTGCGGAAAATGCGCATGGGTTATAACCTGCGGGTGGTGCTGGAAAACTGCCGGGATTTGAAAGCCGCTGGCTTTAATGACTTGGTTTCGGTCAACTATTCATTTAACGTGATTGATGAAACCTATGAGACCATTCGCCAGACGATCGCCTATCATCGGGAGTTAGAGCGGATCTTTGGCGCGGATAAGGTGGAACCCGCCATCTTCTTCATCGGCCTGCAACCCCACACCCATTTAGAACAGTACGCTTTCAAAAGTAATATCCTGAAACCGGGTTATAATCCAATGAGTATGATGCCCTGGACAGCCCGGAAATTACTCTGGAATCCCGAACCATTGGGTTCCTTCTTCGGAGAGGTTTGTCTGGAAGCGTGGCGGCGCAACTCTAATGATTTTGGGCGGGAAGTGATGCAGATACTGGAGGAAAGATTGGGTTGTGCTCCCTTAGCAGAAGCTCTCAGAAGTGCAGTTAAAGTTCAGGAGACTCAGCAAAAGGAATTGGTTGCTGTATCATCAAAGTAAGGTTGTCCTAACTGCGACGGGCAGATCCCGTCGCAGGAGTGGGGCTAAACTCACCAGGATTGTTGCTGTAAGTATTAAAAAAGTCTAAAATGGTCTTGACATACGAAACTTTTTGACTAATGTACTCCTGGTGCTATAAAATGAGATCGAAACCGAACAGGGTAAGCGCAAGAATAAACAAGGGGCATATTCTCAAAGAGCCGGAGTTTTAAATGCGATCGCCCGGAAAATAAGAACAGAGTTAATGAATTAAGATTGAAGGAATATAAAGATGTTGAGTGAACTTTTGAGGAAAAAACACACGAAAAACTTTCAGGTGTACGATGTGAATAAAAATGGTTGCGTGGAGCAAGCAGATCTAGAGCTATGCGCTCAGAAGATTGCGGCGATGCGGGGCATACAACCGGGAGCGTCAGAATTTGAAGACATTCGGGGAAAATATGTAGCAATATGGAGTAATTTTTGGCAGGCAGCAGATGTAAATGGGGACGGCAAAGTCGAATTAGAGGAGTATTTGAGTGTGGCAGAAAAATCGATTGCAAGTTTTGCAAGTTCAGTAAAACTTCAAGAAGCTCATGTTGCCAAAGCGAACACAATATTCGGCTGCTTGGATGCTGATGGGAACGGAGAAATTAGTTTGGCTGAATACAAGCAATTTTGCACGGCAGTTGGTATCGGCGAACAGCTTGCTGAAGAGGCTTTCGCGCGGTTAGATGAAAATGGAGACGGTGTTCTATCCCGTGAAGAATATATGGAGCGAAGCAAGGAATTTCATACGAGTGACGATCCTAATGCTCCTGGTAACTGGCTTTACGGGTCATATGAATAGCCATCTATCCCCACCCTAAAGGGTAGGAATACAGATGCAAAGCCCGCGCGGGCTGTGACCAGATATATTAGCAAACGTTTGAACAGTGGTAAGGTGGGCAGTGCCCACCCTAGAGATGCTCTCAAAGTAAAACCATGTTAAAAGATTCCATTTTAGAAAAGCTAGATCGGGCGCATCGGGGCAGTAAAAGACCATTAAACTTTGGGGTGTACTATAAAAATACCCTGGTGGCTCTGTGTCATGCTCTGGAAGATTTTATTCTGGAGTCTGGGGGAAACCCGGTGACGATCGCGGCCTTTCAACAGGGGAAATGGTACATCCAAGAGGCCGATCGCTACGGAGAGATTGCCCGGGTTGCTTCTGATATTGTCATAATGGCAGCAGCTGGGACTGGGTTTAGCGAAAATCCTACCAGTCAGTTGGCAAATGTGACCTTGGTGGGCTTAGAACCAGAGGATCCGGTGGCGCAAGAGTGGCATTTGATGATTCTGTCGCCCCAATACACGGCAATGGTACTTTGTCAAGAGTTGTCGGCTGCTGATTATGGGGCAACAGGACAACCAAGTGAAGATAAAGAAAGGAAATTCTATGGTTTCTGGACTTTTGAACCAGATTTAGTCCGGGAAACGGTGGAACTGACGATCGCCCATATTGGGAGTTACAATAAAGAATTGGAACAGAAGTTAACGGCCCAATTACAGGGGATGACTAGCGGCCAGATGTCAGGGCATGATGTGGGGAAAGTGGTGTCCCGGGTAGTAAATTATCTGCAAGCGAGTCAGCAGGATTTACCGGATGCTAGCGATCGCCAAGTGCTAGATGATAATTTGGTTTCTAATGAAATGCAAGCATTCTTGCGGATGGCACAGTTGATCGATCGGGCGGATGCGAGAAATCCCCTGGCAGCAGCGGAGGTAGCGACGCTATCAGAAGCAATGGGGCAGATATTAGATCTGCCAGCATGGCAAGTGAAGCGTCTGCGTCTGGCGGGGTTACTGCATCGTCTGCCATCATTACAAGGTGTGGAGGAGACAATCTCTACAAGTAAATCAGTTGCCCAGCTTCAGGCGATGCAGCAGGGTGATAAAATGCCGAAAGCATCAATTTTGCGGATCATGCCCCAGTTACAGGCGATCGCCCAGATCGTGGCCCATCAAACAGAATGCTGGGATGGATCCGGGCAACCAGATAGTTTAGCCTATGATGAGATTCCCTTAGAATCAAGAATATTGAGTCTGGTGGCAGAGTTTCAGCAGCAAGTGACAATATATAAAGGAGAAGAGTCCACCACAAATCCTTTGACTCGGGCATTAGCAGATTGTCAGGCCCAAGCGGGAGCCAAATTTGACCCCAAACTGGTAGAAAGCTTAGAGTTGCTAGTCAGAGGATTGCAGCAGGGGTTAAGTTTGCATGCAACTCAACCGAAGATTGCAGCAGGGATGTGGTTACTAGATGGCCAGTCCGAACCCGAAGCAAAACTTCCCCAACAGGCCAAGCTATTAGCAACATAATCAGATTGGCCTCATGGCCCGCCGTGGGTTAAAACCCTAAGGCTTTTAGCTCAAGTGGGTTAAAACCCACTGAAAGCATTGTCAGATGCGTTTAGCCCACGCCTTGTGTACTTTTGCTCTTAGCCTCTGTTTTAACCGTCCCTCATCTGACAGGAGATAAATCCGGTTTCTACAGAAATAGCCTACAAAAAAGGAGACATTTATGCGCCGCAAACGTTCTTCTCCCTGGATTCATCGTCAGTCGCGTTTTATAATTGCGATCGTCGCCACTTTAGGTGCGGTGACAACGGCCTATCTGACTGCGGTTACTTTTGCAGGAGAATCTGCTGCCTGTCCCACGGAGGGTTGTGATAAAGTCCTGTCTAGTCCCTATGCCATTGTTTTTGGCTTACCTCTGGCATTGTTCGGTTTGTTAGCCTATGCTAGTATGGCGGGGATGGCAGTGTCGCCCTGGTTGCTCAATCCTGATTCCCAAAAGGAATTGCGTTCACAGCTAGAAAACTGGACGTGGTTGTTAATGTTCGCAGGCGGGACATCAATGGCCCTATTCAGCGGCTATCTGATGTACGTGATGGCATTTGAGATCAAGTCCCTTTGTCTGTACTGTATTTTTTCCGCTGTTTGCTCTGTGAGTTTAGCTATACTGGCATTCATCGGTCGTGATTGGAAAGATATCGGGCAAGTGTTTTTCATCGGCGTGATCGTGGGAATGATTACTCTGGTGGGAACTTTAGCAGTTTATGCTCCCATTAATAATCCCCGGGCCGAACAAGGGGGAGGCTATGCGATTACGACTACTTCAACTCCGGCCAAAATTGCCCTAGCGAAGCATCTCAAAGCAGCGGGATTTAAAATGTATGGAGCATTTTGGTGCAGTCACTGTCAAGATCAAAAGACATTATTTGGAAAAGAAGCTGCTGCTGAATTAAACTACATTGAGTGTGACCCGAACGGGAAAAATCCGCAGATGGCTTTATGCAGAACGGCGGGGGTCCCAAGCTATCCGACTTGGGAAGTGAAGGGTCAGTTGTACCCAGGGGTGCAAGGGTTGGAACAGCTAGCAGAGTTATCGGGGTATACAGGCGATCGCAACTTTTAGCGCGGATCGATAAAGAATTAGGGACGTTGCACATTTTGGGGATGATAGTTGTCAGTTTGTAGGGTGGGCACTGCCCACCAATTCAGTGGTCAGTGGTCAGTTGTCATTACCAAGAAGATAAGTTATGGTTGAGAAAAAACCAGCAGAATAGACAAACTAAGGAATACGGCCATGTCAGAACAAATTACGCCAGCAATTAGCGATCGCATCTGCAAGCACATGAACGAAGACCACGCCTCGGCGATCGCGCTTTACGCCCAAACCTTTGGCAATAGTCCCGAAACGACATCAGCGTACATGAACTCCATAGACCCCGAAGGAATGAATATTACAGCCCAAATCAACGGTTCGGAGGTTCCTGTACGGATAAAATTCGACCATACTCTGGCCGATGCTGAAGACGCCCATCATACCCTAATCGCCATGGTTAAACAAGCACGACAGGCTACCCAAAAATAAGAGTCGTTCGTAGTAAGCACTTTAGTGCTTCGTTCGTAGTAAGCACTAAAGTGCTTCCGTTCGGAGTAAGCACTTTAGTGCTTCTCAATTAATCTCTCAAACAAGACATGCTCTCATGGAAATTTTCAGGTCTGCCTCCTATCAAGTTCATTGCCCAAATCTCGTCTAAACTATAGTCTATCAGCCATTTATCTAAATCTAGAGAGTCAGCCCAAGTCATAGTTGTCAGCCCAGAGACAGCATCACAAACTAGGATTTCTCTCGGATCGAGAAATCTAATTAACCTATCTGAATGGGTTGCTACAATCAACTGAGTGCGCTGAGCAGCTTCTCGCATGACATCCACTAGCAGTCGCAACAACTCTGGATGCAAGCAAACTTCTGGCTCGTCAATCATAGTAACAGCAGATAACTCCTGACTTTGTAAGAGAGTCACTAGCCAGAGAAACCGCAATGTTCCTTCCGATAGCTGCTCCATGTAAAAGGGTTCGGAAAAGTTTTTATCCTTCCAAGTCAATGCTAAGGTTCCTGCTGCTACTGGCGGAAACCCCAATCGCTCAAAATCTGTAAATGCCGCAGCTAAAGTATCTTGCACTACCTCAAAGCGATCGGGATTTGTTTCTCGAAGATAGTAAAGACAAGAAACCAAAGTCTCTCCATTTGCTCCTGGTAATTTAGCTGGACGCATCTGTTGGGGAAGACGCGCGGGGCTTCTAGGGGAAACATTTAAGTTTCCAGCAGTATAAAAAGCACAGTTAGCCAATCTAGTTCTGATATTTTCTGGCTGCTGATACATCTTGGGAACCTGAGATAGGGACGTTTCTAAAGGATTATGTTCCCAGTTAGGGCGCAATAGCTGCCCATCTTCGGTACTATAATACTTGATATCCAAGCCACGAGAGTCGATGTACTGGATGGAGACTGCATCAGCACCCTGTTGGGTCAAAATTTCTCTAGCAATTTCATAGAACTGACCTTTGAGAACGAGTTTAAGGTAGTAATGCAGCGGTTGCCCATCCGGTACGGGCACGGACAAGGAAATTCCTATAGCATCAGTCTTGTCTCGCGTCACTATTTGACTGAGACCGCTCAATTCGGAAATTTGGGACTGCAACTGACCTTTTGCTGAAGCTGCTAGCAGAGAAAAGATTTCCAAGAAAGAAGTTTTCCCCACACCATTAGCACCAATCATCACAGTCAGGGGTCGTAGCTCCAGATTCAGGTCAAACAAGCGCCGGTAGCCCTCAAGGGTAATTTGTGTAAATGCGTTCATAACTGAAAATTCAGATGCTATGCTCCGAACGGTCAGGAACTGCGCTTTTTTGACTAGGCAAAATTGTCATTGCGAGGGGGGGATAATTGAGAGAGCCTTGTGTTTTAGGAGTAACCCCCCCCCCGAAGCAATCTCCTGAGGTCTTGCTGGGTAGGAGATTGCTTCGGGGGGGATGGCGGTTGTGAATATCAGCAATCTCACAAAAACCCCCCCTCGCAATGACATATTCAATAGCTGCAAAAAGCGCAAGTCGATCCCATTCCAAGTGTATGCTATAATTTTACCTATGATTGACATTAACATTCTCTGGGAATTCTCCAGGAACAACTGCATCGCCATTTGTGCCTTTCTGGTGCCAGCTAACCTGCTGGCAACCTTGCTGACTATGATTCTGGTGGCAGTCGATCGCCCTCGGATGCAAGTCTGGGGGGCAGCAGGCTTGGCTTCACTACCGGCGATCGCCATGTTTCTGCACGTGCTGAGTTGGTTCATCATTGGGGTAGTCATGGCACCTACCTACATCCTGTTCTTTCTAGGATGCGTTTGTCTGCTGATTAATTTCTGGGCAGTTTCCGCACCCAAAACCATGTCTTACCTCTTGCGAGTTCCCTATTACAAGCTCCGCTCTCTCGAAGGGCAGATTTCAGGATAAACTGTCATGTTAAGCACCGAGCAGCAGCTACTGTTAATAGGTCAGGTAGCAAGCAAAAGCGGTATCCCCATTAAAACCATTCGCTATTACGAACAACTCGGTCTGATTAAAGCTTCAGACCGGACTTCAGGAGGGTTTCGGCTATTTGACCCCTCGGTATTCACTCGTCTGGCTTTCATCAAGCGCAGCCAAGGTCTGGGACTCAGCTTACAAGAAATTGCTCAATGTCTGCAAGTATACGATCGCGGGGAGCTTCCCTGCGACGCTATCAAGCACAAGTTGCAAGCAAAACTGGTAGAAATAGAAGGAAAAATAGAACATTTGCAAGGTCTAAAAGCTGATATCTGCCAACTCCTGACTGCTTGGAAGCCAGTCTCAGAACAACAGGACAAAATTTGCCCAATTATTCAAAAAGATTGACTAATGGATAATGGATAATGGCTAATGGCTAATGGCTAATGGCTAATGGCTAATAGCGAGCATATTGCCATTAATTAACATTTATTCACCCTCGTCGGTCACTGGTGTATGGTGCAATGTCACAACTCATCGGTGTTCTTGTGCAACGCCAAGATTGACTGACTACAGGATTTAATGACTTAAGGGAAAAAGAACGATCGCCATCAGATCGATCTTTTTTCCCTAACAACTGACATGGTGGGCACTGCCCACCCTACCAACTGTTATGCTTCTCCCGCGTGATAGGAACTGCGAACTAGGGGACCGGAACGGACGTGAGAGAAACCCATCTCACGGGCGATCGCGCCCAATTTATCGAACTCCTCTGGCCTCCAGTATTTCTCCACTGGTAGGTGTGCCAGAGAAGGCCGCATATATTGACCGATGGTGAGGCGATCGCACCCGACGGCCCGCAGATCGGCCATAGCTTCGATCGTTTCCGCTTCCGTTTCCCCAAGTCCCAGCATTAACCCCGACTTCGTAGGTATAGTCGGATCCAACTCCTTGACAAAACGTAACACATCTAGGGAGAGATCGTACTTGGCCCCGCGACGCACCGGTCCTTGCAAGCGTCGTACCGTCTCCAAATTATGGTTATAACAAGCCGGTTGAGCGCGGACCACCGTAGCGACCAATTCCTTTTGTCCCCAAAAATCCGGTGTCAGCACCTCAATTTCCGTTTCTGGGTTCAACTGGCGCACCGCAGCCATTGTGGCCGCAAACCAACCCGCCCCCCGATCGGGCAAATCATCTCGGGCCACCGAAGTCAGCACCACATAGCGCAACCCCAGCAACTGCACCGACTCTGCCACCTTTTGCGGTTCCTGGGGATCTAGGGGCATGGGTGCGTGACCTTTATCCACTTGACAAAAAGCACAAGAGCGAGTACAAGTAGGCCCCATCAGCAGAAAAGTCGCCGTCAGATTAGCATAGCACTCTCCCCGGTTGGGACAGCGTCCCTCCTCGCAGATCGTGTGAATTTGACGTTGCTTGATAATTCGCTGTACTGTAGAAATATCGCTAGCGTTACCGACGGGGCGTCGCAACCAAGGTGGGAGACGATCTCCTGAGGCAGGGCGCTGCCTGGCAGCGGACTGAGTTTGGTCAGATTTTGTGATTGACATATAGCATATTCGGCCAACTTAGTACGTTAATATGTTGAAATAAGTTGATTAATTTCCCTTGGCCAGAGGGGATTCTAGTTGAAGTAGTGTAATTTTAACCCACCTGTCGGTCATGCTGATATTTTTAACAGCAACTGGGGCATCAATATCTTCAACCTGTGAACTCATAATATCATCTTTACACTCACCATTCCTAGGAGTCAGTCGTGGCACAAAAACACAAAATATTAGTTATCGATGACAGTAGAGTTATCCGGATGCGGGTGCGGGATATGTTGCCAGAAGGTAACTTTGAAGTCCTGGAAGCCAAAGATGGCGAAGAAGGACTGAATTTTATCCGCCAGCAAAACCCAAACCTGATCATGCTAGATTTCCTCTTGCCTAAGGTCAGTGGCTGGGATGTATTTCAGCATATTCGCGGCAATGCTAAGTTTCGGAAGATTCCCCTAGTGTTGATGTCTGGTCGCAAAGAAGAGGTGACCGAGAAAATCCCCGAACCCTTCGAGTTTTGGGAGTTCATCGAAAAGCCTTTTGAGCAAAAACAGCTGATTGGTGCCATCAAATCAGCCATGAAAAAGGCGACCAAGCCGCAACCACCACTAGAACAGGAAGCTCCCGCCCCAGCGATTACAACTGCACCATCCGGGGCCGCCACCACAGCTGGTGCTGGCTCGGCTGAGATCGAACAGCTCAAACAGCAGATGGCCAAAATGCAGGCTGAAATTGAAGCCTTGAAAAAACAGGTGGCCCAGATCGAGCCCTTGAAACAGAACGTGGCCAAGATTTTTAACTTCGTCAAACAGAAGGTGAAGTAATATCACAGCAACTATCTCCCCTGTATGGAAGTGATATATAAAGTCTGTACAGGGTGATTAAACTGCTAGCAGCAGCACTGAGTAAAAGCCTGCACCGACAAGGAAAGACCAGAAACAACTTTCCCGATTTTCGGGTATTTCTTCTTTGAGGACATTCAGGATTATCCCGCCAGCTACGAAGGCCCAGATAGTCGCGATCGCAGCGGAGTCAAGATGGATTGAGTTTCCCAGCACCCAGCCCAAAATAATCGCTCCTGCTAATACCCAGCGCCCCCTGCGATCGTAAGCATGTTTGTGGTGTTCTCGCAAGCTGTAGTCGTTAACAATGAAATGTCCGGCCAAAGCTACAAACAGCAGCAAGGCACTAACTAAGCCACGTTCTTCCGCATCGCTTAATAAGTTTCCTATGAGCGCATTATAAATCGCAAAAGAACCAATATGTACCCAGAAAACCCCAAGAGAAGTAGAGTCTGACTCTTGAGTCTTGCGGTTGGACTGGCGCGATCGCTGGGCTAATAACTCCAGCCCGTAGAAGGCCGCCAAACCGAGCAGAGCGAGAATGTAAACGTGCTTTTCCAGATATTCTACAATGGGGCTGCCAGAATGTTCGATTTCCTCTTGAGCTTTATGCAACTCCGGTAAGATGTCGAGAAAAATGTAGGCAATAGATATCCCTGCACCTAGGGAAAACCAGCGATAACGGGGCATGAGATCCAGCCAGCGCAGCTTCCCAGCAAAGAGATGCAAGAGAACCAGGCCCATTGGCAGTAACAGATACAGAAAGCTCATGAAATTATATCGGTGGAACGTTAATTGTCTCATGTCAAGGGACAGATGCGGCAGGTTAAAACCTGCCGATTTCCGAGGATACAACTGGCGAAAGAGATTTCTTCCGTACAGGGGAAACTTCCCGAGAGTAAGCTTAATCATCCAGTGCGCGGCGTCCTGCCAAAGCTCGTGCTAAAGTAACTTCATCAGCATACTCTAAATCGCCCCCCATCGGTAAACCAAAGGCGATGCGGGTGACTTTAGTAAAGGGCTTGAGCAGTTGACCGATATAGAGGGTAGTAGTTTCACCTTCAACGCTGGGGTTGATAGCCAAAATCACTTCTTGAATATATGGCTGACTGGCCCGCCGCACTAAGGCTTGAATGGTCAACTGTTCTGGACCAATGCCATCCATCGGAGAAATCATCCCGCCCAACACGTGATACTGACCGCGATATTCCCGGGTTTTTTCCAGGGCGATTACGTCCCGGGAGTCCGCCACCACACAAATGGTGTTTTTGTCGCGGTTCTGGTTGCGGCAAATTTCGCAGGTGGGTTCGGCGGACAGGTGAAAGCATATCTGACAGAGACCAACTTGTTTTTTGGCCTCGACTAAGGCTTGGGCCAAGGCTTGCACCTCGGCTTCCGGTCGCTTCAGGATATGTAAAGCCAGTCGTTGAGCTGTTTTGGGCCCAACTCCAGGTAAGCGCTGTAATTGCTCGATCAGGCGAGCTAAAGGTCGAGTGTAAACGGTTGTAGTCCTCCAGGGTAGAGTTCTATCCCGATCTTAAACTAAGGATGGTCCCTCTGACCCAATACCTCTCGGTTAAGCAGGGAGTAGGAGATTGCTAGCCCTCCTGCGTCGGGCCGCTGCGCTAACGGGGGGGGTCCACTCAATTGAGCATAAGTCCGAGGCGCTTGTTGCCCCCCCCTCGCAATGACAACCTATATCCAAAACCTACGAAGTGTTGCCCTTTGACCTTCCAGATCGGGGAATCTGATTGTATAATATCACTACTGATTCATAATATCTGATAACTCACAACTATGGTAGAAACAATTTCAGCTAAAGACGTCACTCTGAAGCAATTAAAAACTATCTTCGATCTTCAACTGGCTGAAGATGAGCAAGTTTTCCGCGAGTGGCAAGACAACTTACCAGAAATTACTGATTGGCAAAAGCAAATGTTAGACCGGGTAAAAGCTGGATATTTTAATTTACTCTATTACCCTCCCTTGCTAGAAAAGCCCGTCAATATGGCGATCGTCTCACCCCTGCTTTTTATCGGAGAATTTTATCTTTCACCTTTTCACTTCAAAGCTGAAAAGGCTGTAGAAATTTCAGCGTCTGATGAAGAAATAGTAATCAAGGGTAGCATTGATACTCTGGTTTTGCAAGAGCACTTGTGGGTAATGGTAATCGAATCTAAACGGGCTAGCTTCTCCATAGAAGCTGGACTCCCACAAATTCTAGCTTATATGCTGGCCAACCCCGAGCGACAGAAACCGTGCTTTGGCATGATAACCACTGGCGGCACCTTTATTTTCATCAAATTAGTCAAAGGTGAAGCCCCAAGATACGCGACATCGGCTGAATTTTCCCTGCGCAACCCCGGGAATGATTTGTATCGGGTTCTGAGCATTCTTAAACGCCTCAGTTCGTAGGTTTGGTTACATAAGGAAACAAAACAAAAAATCGTCGTATTCTTCGATATTAATTTGAACTAGCCATCAGTAGTAAATCAACGTAGTAAAACAAAAAGCGCCCCCCAGTAAAGGAGAGCGCTTTTTGTTATTTTAGCTAAATATTAGCCATTGATCGCCGGAGCGGTCAAAGCAACAGGAGCAGCTTCACCGGAGGCCAAGTCTAAGGGGAAGTTGTGAGCATTGCGCTCGTGCATTACTTCCATCCCCAGGTTAGCGCGGTTCAGCACATCTGCCCAAGTACCGATCACGCGACCTTGAGAGTCAATGATGGACTGGTTGAAGTTGAAACCGTTCAGGTTGAAGGCCATCGTGCTCACGCCCAAAGCTGTGAACCAGATGCCGATCACCGGCCAGGCACCCAAGAAGAAGTGCAAGGAACGGCTGTTGTTGAATGAAGCATATTGGAAGATCAAACGACCGAAGTAGCCGTGAGCTGCGACGATGTTGTAGGTTTCTTCTTCTTGACCGAATTTGTAACCGTAGTTTTGTGATTCTACTTCGGTTGTTTCACGCACCAAGGAAGAAGTTACCAAAGAACCGTGCATGGCGCAGAACAGAGAACCGCCGAACACGCCTGCTACACCCAGCATGTGGAAGGGGTGCATCAGGATGTTATGCTCTGCTTGGAACACCAACATGAAGTTGAATGTACCAGAGATCCCCAAGGGCATACCATCGGAGAAGGAACCTTGGCCGATCGGGTAGATCAAGAACACTGCGGTTGCGGCGCTAACTGGGGCGCTGTAAGCAACACAGATCCAAGGACGCATACCCAAGCGGTAGCTGAGTTCCCACTGACGACCCATGTAGCAGCAAATGCCAATGAAGAAGTGGAAGATGATCAGCTGGTAAGGGCCACCGTTGTACAGCCACTCATCCAAGGAAGCTGCTTCCCAGATGGGGTAGAAGTGCAGCCCGATCGCATTTGAGCTGGGCACAACTGCACCAGAGATGATGTTGTTGCCGTACAGCAGAGAACCAGCAACCGGCTCCCGGATACCATCGATGTCCACGGGAGGAGCAGCGATGAATGCGATGATGTAGCAGGTGGTAGCGGTCAGCAGGGTTGGGATCATCAGGACGCCGAACCAGCCCACATACAGGCGGTTGTCGGTGCTGGTCACCCAGTTGCAGAACCGGTCCCAAACGTTAGCGTTTTCACGCTGTTGTAAGGTCGTAGTCATGTTATTTATGATTGCTATTTATTTTTCGAGGTTCGTTTGGTAGGTTGTTTTTCCTACCTGAATACAGCATAGCTAACTTCATTGAGTTTTGTAAACCCCTGTTAATTTTTTTGTACTTATACCTCATATAAGCAGAGCTTATGCTTTGGGACGTGAGTTCGACAGCCGCGATAACCATTATTTCACGTCGGGTTGAAAATCTCTCAAACCCGCATGATTGTGTTCAAGAGATCCCGAACGGAGAACTCCGAACTCCTTCCCTCCGAACTCCCAAAATGGGACTTACGCACAATATCCATATTTAGTGGTTTGTAGGGGTAGCGCCCCTGTGCCTACCCTACAAGTAGAGTAGGTGCGTAAGTTCTGAATCAGAAGCGATCGGGTCTGTGTTGACACTGTACGCACAAAGCGTTATATTGGGAGAGATAAGCTTTTGTTAGTTAAGAGGGTGACAGTGATGTCAGCGTCAGAAGTTGAAAAAGCAGCGAGTCAGACCCGTGATGTAAAAATCAACATTAGGGCTAAACAAAATCAACGAGATTTAATCGATCGCGCGGCACAAGTCCAGGGGAAAAGTCGCTCGGAATTTATGCTGGAATCAGCGTACCAAAAAGCCCAAGAAGTTCTTTTATCCGAGTGCTTTTTTGGGGTAGATGAAGTGAAATTTCAGCAATTTGTGGATCGGCTTGATGCCCCCCCAACGCGAAATGACAAATTACACACCTTGTTAACAACGAAGTCGCCGTGGGATTAAATCAAGAGCAAAACAAGCTGAATCCCCCAGAAAAGCTCAATTCATCGCATCAAATTGACCAATTTGATTCCGGCAACAGCAAGCTAAATGACTGGCTGAAAAAGCGGGCTTTAAAAAATGAATTAGAGGGTGCTTCACGTACTTATGTTCTCTGCACGGGCCAAGTAGTTATTGCATATTATTGAGCGTGAGAATTCATCAATTTATCATTAATAGAATAAGAAGGAATAACAGATGTAGTATTCTCATCTTCGGGGATTTGGCGTTCCCTGGTAATAATTCCTCGACCTCCGAACTCAATGCTGATTCCTAATCTGGTATCTCCACCCCGCATACTAAGAGTGGTGCGTAGTCCAATATCTTGATTTCCTCGATCGTCCAAATTGTAACCAGTACGGAAGGACAAAGAAGTGACAGGCAAATTGGTATCGCCGATCGGGATGCTGTAGTTTGCATACCCACTGAAGCTGACTCTTTCATTGGCGACAAACCCCGCTCCGATGCCAAAATTTAAGCTATGATTATCGGACTCTAACGATTGAGAATATCCCAGAGAAGCTAAGATGATGACAGGATCTCTGATTAAACTCGCTTGACTTTGAACGGTGATTGTCCAAGGGTATGCAACACCGACGGAAAAACGAGGATCTATAGTAGAGCCAGGAGAAGGACGGTATTCTAAAGATAAATCAGTGCTAATGTCAGTGTCAGTTTCCGTTCTCGTTTCAGTCCGATCGCCAAAATCTCTTTTTTCCTTAAAAATGAACAAACTAGGGATGACGCTGGCGGAAATACTTACATAGGGGCTAAAACTGTAGCTTCCTGAACCAGAAAAGTTAATCAATTGATTGAAAGTTTCAAAATTAAACGGAGTCCCATCTGGCTCAAAGTCAAATCCTTCTCTTCCATCGGGGATATAATTGATGCTGAAATTATAGATGTAGCTTCCCGTTTCTTCTTCTGGTAGTCGCAATGGGTCAATGGGAACTTGAGCGACTGCGGGTTGAGAGATTAACAAAGCGATCGGCAGAATCAACAGCCCCTTGTTCATAATTTCCTTCTCAACGAGTTGAGGGTTACTAAACGGGACTCGGCCCAGCTTAAGGTTTCGTTTTGTTGTTCTTTTACAGTGAAAATTAAGTTTTCCGGTGGAACGGGTACAAGGGTTACACCACTAAAACCTTGTTCATTGACTAAAGCATCAAGGGGTTGAATGCGTCGTCCCCATGATGGATCGGCTAAAATGATCCAATCTCCTACCATACCGACAGCTAAAACGTAGTGCATTTGAGGTTTGGTGACGTGCAAAACTACCGGCAGTCCACCGTTACCAAAGTATTCGGCTAAGGATGTGAGGGTTAGTCGCATTCCCCTAGCTTGAATGCCGCGATCGTCTAAAGCTTGTATTAATGCTAAAGCGGTGATTCCTGTTTCTTCTAGAATTTTGCTGCTTTCTGCCATTGCTGTTTCTGACAGTGCTAAAATCTCTGCTTCCGTGGTTGGGCGATCGTAGTAGTGAGTCAGCAAGGTGGCAACAGCCGCAGCACCACAAGTGTAATAGGTAGTTTGACCGACGACTCCTTCATAGCGAAGAGTGCGGTAAGGTGTTATTGGATTAGCCAAACTAGGAGCCACTAAAATAAAGAAGTTAATTATCTGACATAATACACAAAAGTAAAAACAATATTTCAACATTTTTAAAATATTGGCGACCTCTTCTCAATAAAAAAGCAATGGGTTGAAAATAGACTCTCCAACCCATGCAATTTTCAGGTAAATTTCAATCTGGAAAAAAATTGCTTTTTCAGCAAAAGAAAATTACCAACGCTGGCGGGACGAAAATCCTCTTTGTCGGCCTCCCATGCCTGGGCCTCCCATTTGTTGGCCTCGGGCTTGGCCTCCTTGTTGGCTTCCCATGCCTGGGCCTCCTTGTTGGCCTCCCATGCCTGGGCCTCCTTGTTGGCCTCCCATGGGTCGGCCTCCCATTGAGCCTTCAATTTCTGCGAGTTCGGCATCGGTCATCATTGCCCCTTCCGGTAGTACAATTTGATTTTGTGTCTCCGGTTCAATTTCTGATGATAAAGAATCAGCAAAAGCAGGAGCGATCGCCACATTCGAGAGTAAAACATCTGTACCTGCTGCCATTAAGAACTTTTTCATTGGAACAACCGTTTAATTTGGGTCTGTCTCTATAAACAAATATAACTTCTATTTTTAGAGATTGCCAAGTCTGAAAAGTAGGATTTAGGACATAAATTTCCGAAAAAGTTAAAAACTCATTTAGTAGGATTTAGTAGGATCTGGTTTACAAAGTAGGATTTGGTAGGATATCGTTAATTGTTCAAGATTAAGTCTCTGTATTTATACTGATGAAGCATATCGAAGAAGTGTTAGAGTGGGCTGAAAATGTAATCGTTGACCAAACCGGCGAACCTATCACACCGATAGAGGAAGCGATCCTCAAGGGTGTTTGGCAGCGACAAACCTATCCGCAAATCGCTGAAACTTTGAATTGCAGTCCATCTCACGTTAAGAAAGAAGCCGCGAAGTTATGGGATAAGCTGCGGGATGAGTTAGGAGAAGACCTGAATAAATATAATTTTCGTTCCAAGGTGGAAAAAAAACATAGAGTTTCTCAATCTTCACAAGCCAACCACTGTCTACAAGTTAATACTGTTAACCAAGTTGATACGCTTAACATTGATAGTAAATTAATACAAAGTATAAAAACTCCCAAAACCAGATCGCCCTCTGAGTCCTCTTCTCCCTCTTCAACCTCCACCGAAAATCGATCGCCCATCATTGACTTAACCGACGCACCAGAACTCACCGACTTTTACGATCGCACCACCGAACTATCCACCCTGAAACAATGGATATTAAAAGACCATACCCGGTTAATCACCATCTACGGCTTCAGTGAAATTGGCAAAAGTACACTTACCCTCAAACTCATCGAACAAATCCATAATCAATTTGACTATATTATTTGGCGAAGCCCGAGCAATGTTCCCACATTGTCCGTTCTGAAAACAGAACTAAAAGAATTTTTTGCCCAGTCGCAACCGAACCCATTACCGACAGTTCTGGATTATTTTCGCTCCTCGCGCTGTTTAGTCATCCTCGATGATTTGCAGACTATTTTTCAAAGCGGTCAACTCGCCGGTGAATACTTAACAGGATATAAAGAATATGGCAAATTCTTGAAACAAATTGCCAGAAACCATCATCAGAGTTGTGTGATTCTCCTCAGTTGGGAAAAATCCAGAGAACTCGCTACCTTAGAAGGGAAAAACAGACCTGCCCGAACCTTACATCTGAAAGGATTAGAATCCGGGGCTGAGGAAATTTTGCGAGAATACGGATTAACCGATGAAGAACGATGGCCGGAGTTAATTAACCTCTATCAAGGTCATCCGACCTGGTTAAATATTATCGCTTCAACTATCGTGGAACTATTTGACGGTAAGGTTTCTCTATTTTTAGGCGATTCCCCCCAACCCGATGGCGGGCCAATAAAAATTGATTCCTTTGATTCCCCCCTAGCCCCCCCAACTCCCCAAACCTGGGGGGAGTCAGCGGAGATATTTTTAGGGGACTTAGAACCGATTCTAGAATCTCAGTTAGAACGATTATCAGAATTAGAACAACAGGTAATTTCCTGTTTCCGAGAAAATGAGGCGATCGCCCTTTCCCAACAACCGGCGAATTGTGAATTATCCCAATCGGAATTATGGTCAGCCATGCAATCTTTAGTCAGACGAGGGCTAGTCGAAAAAATCTCAGAGGGAGGGCGAGGAATGTTTCTTCTCAATCCAATTTGGCAACAGTATATTAAATAGGACTTACGTCAAGATCCTCCAGGCAACTGGACCGTCCAAATCTTAGGAAAAGACAATGACTTAACCTTAGAATTAATCTGTGGGGCTAACGGTGACAATGGCACAAATTTATGAAGATGTCTTCAGCCCGGATGCGTGAATTCAACCATAAAAAAACGCCCCCCTTTCCAGGAGAGCGTTTTTTTATTTAGTTAGCTAAATTAGCTAATTTTTAGCTAATAATTAGCCATTGATTTGGGGAGCGGTCAAAGCCACGGGGGCAGCTTCACCGGAGGCCAAGTCTAAGGGGAAGTTGTGAGCATTGCGCTCGTGCATTACTTCCATCCCCAGGTTAGCGCGGTTCAGCACGTCTGCCCAAGTACCGATCACGCGACCTTGAGAGTCGATGATGGACTGGTTGAAGTTGAAACCGTTCAGGTTGAAGGCCATCGTGCTCACGCCCAGGGCGGTGAACCAGATACCGATCACCGGCCAGGCACCCAATAAGAAGTGCAAGGAACGGCTGTTGTTGAAAGAAGCGTATTGTAATATCAAACGACCGAAGTAGCCGTGAGCTGCGACGATGTTGTAGGTTTCTTCTTCTTGACCGAATTTGTAACCGTAGTTTTGTGATTCCACTTCGGTTGTTTCACGCACCAGAGAAGAAGTCACCAAAGAACCGTGCATCGCGCAGAACAGAGAACCACCGAAGACACCGGCAACACCCAGCATGTGGAAGGGGTGCATCAGGATGTTATGCTCAGCTTGGAACACCAACATGAAGTTGAATGTACCAGAGATACCCAAGGGCATACCATCGGAGAAGGAACCTTGCCCGATCGGGTAGATCAGGAACACTGCTGTTGCGGCGCTTACTGGTGCGCTATATGCAACACAGATCCAAGGACGCATACCCAGACGGTAGGACAGTTCCCACTGACGACCCATGTAGCAGCAGATGCCGATGAAGAAGTGGAAGATGATCAGCTGGTAAGGACCACCGTTGTACAGCCACTCATCCAAGGAAGCTGCTTCCCAGATGGGGTAGAAGTGCAGACCGATCGCATTTGAGCTAGGCACAACTGCACCGGAGATGATGTTGTTGCCGTACAGCAGAGAACCAGCAACCGGTTCCCGGATACCATCGATGTCCACGGGAGGAGCAGCGATGAAAGCGATGATGAAGCAGGTGGTAGCAGTTAAGAGGGTGGGGATCATCAGAGTACCGAACCAACCGACATAAATGCGGTTGTTGGTGCTGGTTACCCACTGACAAAACTGTTCCCACAAGGAAACGCCAGAGCGTTGTTGTAAGGTGGTAGTCATGTTGGTTATAATTCCTGTTTGGTTTTCGAGGTACGAATGATTGGTATGATGACCTAATCTTAGACTTTTTGTAAAGTATTGTAAAGGAATTTAAG